>CAVVZE010000013.1:167500-475255 GCA_963752785.1 uncultured Alphaproteobacteria bacterium | reverse complement strand
CGGTCAGCAGCGACAGCGCCGTGCCGCATCGGGGCGAACCGACAGCACCAGATGCTGCCCGCGTTCCAGCGCGACTTCCCGGCCCGCCGCGTCGATGGCGCTGACAGGGGCAGGATCCTCCAGCCGCACCTCGCCCGGAAGCTGGGCAAACAGTCGGCGAGCAGGCGGGCGGCCTGCCGCGCCAGCCCCTCCAGATTGCCGGGTCCCGCGTTCTCGCGCTCCATGGAGCCGGGCGCTTCAGCGGCAATGCCGCCGGGGTCGATGCGCCCCCAGCATGCGGCCTGTTCGGCGCCGATCGGCGATGTGTCCTCTCGTTTCATATGCAACAAAGGTGTTCAGGCGGCGGCGGAATACCACCCATGGACAAAAATCACCGAAAGGGCGCGGGCCACGGCGAGAATTCAGCAATCGACAGCGTTTCTCGCCGCGGCGCGACGGATCGATGCCCGCAAGGCTCCAGGCCGCCAGCGCGCCCGGCGGGCACGCCCTTGAGGCTCTGCCGCAGCATCTTGCGCCGCTGGCCGAACGCGGCGGCGGTGATCGTTTCGAGCCGGCCGCGCGCGAGACCCCTGCCGGCATGGCGGCAGGGGTGACATGGACGATGGCGCTCATCACCTTGGGCGGCGGGGTGAAGGCGCTGCGATGGACCTTCATCGCCAGCCGCGCCGTCGGCCGCCACTGGGCCAGCACGGCCAGCCGCCCGTAAGGCGGAGCCGCCGGGCGCGGCGACGATCGCTGCGCCACTTCCTGCTGGAACATCAGCGTCAGGGAGGTCCATCGCGGCGGCCAGTCCTCGCCGCCAGCCAGCGGACGAACAGCGCAGTGCCGATTTTAGGGCAGGTTGGCACGCACCGCGAAGGGCTCGCCGCATCAGCTCGCCGTGGTCGATCGCCAGCGCATCGCCCTCGATCACGCGTCAGCTGGCCGGGAAAGGCTTCCGCCAGTTCGGCCAGCGCGGGCAGGCAGCGGCGGTCCATCTCGATCGCGGTCACGCGGGCGCCGGCGCGCAGCAGGGCGCGGGTCAGGCCGCCGGGGCCGGGGCCGACTTCAGCACGCGCTCGTCCGCGCAGATCGCCCGGGCATGCGCGGCGATGCGGTCGAGCAATTGTTCGTCGAACAGGAAATTCTGGCCCAGCGCCTTGGACGCCGCTGAGCCGTGCGGGCGATCACCTCGCGCAGCGGGCGGCAGGCGTGCATGCCGCCTCTACCCTGCGGCGAGCAGCGCTGCGCGCGTGCGCGCCGGCTGCGTTCGCCCGCCATGCGGATCGCGGCGATGCATCGCGCCGGGATCGGCCACGCCCTTGCCCGCGATGTCGAAAGCCGTGCCGTGATCGGGCGAGGTGCGGATGATCGGCAGGCCCAGCGTGACATTGACCCCTGCGTCGAAATCGAGCGTTTTCAGCGGGATCAGCGCCTGGTCGTGATACATGCACACCGCCACGTCGTAGGTCGCGCGCGCGCGCGGGCATGAACATGGTGTCGGCGGGATGCGGCCCGGCGACGTCGAGCCCTTCGGCGCGCAGTAGTCGCGATGGCCGGCGCGATGATCGCGCTGTCCTCGCGCCCCATCTCGCCCGTCCTCGCCCGCATGGGGGTTGAGCCCGGCAATGGCGAGGCGCGGCGCGGCGATGCCGAAATCGCGCTGCAGTGCGCGCGCGGTGATCGCGGCCCGGCGGCGATCAGCTCGGCGCTGAGGAGCTGCGGCACGCGGCCAGCGGCACATGCACCGTCACCGGCACGGCGCGCAGCGCGGCCCCGCCAGCATCATCACCGCATCGTCCGGCTCAACACCGCAGGCTTCGGCCACGAATTCGGTCTGCCCCGGATGCGTGAAGCCCACTTTCGCCAGTTCCGCCTTGGCGATGGGGGCGGTGACCAGCGCGGCCGCCTCGCCCGAGGCCGCCAGCGCGGCAGCGCGGGTCAGGCTGGCGAGGCCCAGCGCTGCGCCGGCGGCATCGGGCCGGCCGGGGAGGTAAGGCACATCGCCAAGGTCGATCACCGGCAGGGCATCGGCAAAGGCGCCCGCCGCCTCTGCCATCGAAGCGATGCGAGCCACCGGCAGGTCAAAGCCGCCACGCGCGGCGGCCGCCTGCAGCAGGCTGGCGCTGCCGACGCAGGCGAAGACCGGCATCGCCTCCTCGCGCCGCACGGCCCACAGCCGCGCGATCAGCTCTGGGCCGATCCCGGCCGGATCGCCGATCGAGACGACCAGCCCCGCAGGCAGCTGTCCGGCCACCGGGCGCCCGCCGCCGATCAGTTGTATTCGACGATGGCGTCGCGGCGCAGGTCGCGCATGTAGTTCTGGGCGCGGCGCTCGATCCGCTCGTTCTCGATCTGGCTCATCACCTCGTCGAAGGTCGGCCCGTCGAGCATCGGCGGATCGGAACGTCCGCACACCATCATCGCGCGCAGCGGCTGGCTTGCCTCGCTCGCCGCCACGCCATAGGGGCGGGTCACGCCGCCGTCGGGCGTGGCCAGCACCATGTCCTGAAGCTGGCTGGGCAGCTGCCGGATCGAGATCTGGTCGACCAGCACCGCCTCGGCGCCGATCTTCTTCGCCTCGGCCTCGACACTGGCACAGCCGCCGGTGAAACCCTGCGTCTGCTGGCCGAATTCGGCGGCGAACTGGTTCATGTCGTTCATCGACAGGCCCGCGGGCATGTTGATCGTGATCTGCGCCAGGCTGACCAGCCCGTCGCGCGGATCGGCGACCATCACCTGCCGCTTGTCGCGCATGTAGAGGATCGAATAACCGCCGCAGCACGGAATCGGGCCCTGCAGCTCACCGACTTCCATCGCGGGCACGACGGTCGCCAGCTCCGGCGGCAGGCGGTCGAGCCGCACGAAGCCCAGGTCGCCGCCGCGCGCCGCGGTGGACGCCTGCGAATATTGCGCCGCGACCGACGCGAAATCGCCGGTTTCCTGCAGCTGCTGCATGATTGCCTGCATCCGCTGCTCGACCTGTGCGTCGGCACCGGCCGGGGCCGCGACATAGATCTCGCCCAGGCGGTATTCGTTGGTGCCCTTGTCGGCCTTCATCCGGTCGATCTGCTCGTTCACCTCGCGCGCGGAGACATTGACCAGCGGCGCGACATTGCGGCGCAGCAATTGCTGCCACGCGGTCTGCGCCAGCAACATGCGCTGCAGCGACGCGGGCGAGGAACCGACCGACCTTGCCAGCTGGTCCAGTTCCGCCGCGGTGATGCCCAGCTCGCGCTGCGCATAGCGGTCGTACATCTGCGCCACCTCTTCCGAGGTGATGGTGATTTCCGCCTCGCGCGCGTTCTGGATCTGGATCAGCTCGTCCACCAGCGCCTGCACCACCTGCTCGCGCTCCTGCGGGGCGAGGCGGCGCTGGTTCGTCGCCTCCAGCCACGCGACGCGCTGGTCGATGTCGGTCTGGGTGATGATCTCGCCGTTCACCTTGGCGCTGGCGGTACGCACGTTGGAAGCGGCACCGGTCGTCGAATCGGCACCGGTCTGCGCGGCATTGTCGAGCATGCCGATCGAGGGCGAGGCGCTCTGCCCCTGCGCAGCGGCAGGGATGGCCGTCATCCCGGCCGCCATCAGCGCGGCGGCACAAACGCCGCCCGCGGCACGCTGCAGTCCGGCAATCATCGCAAATCTCGTCATCTGTTCATCCCTTGCCGCGCATGGCCGGCGTTCCGTACCGGCGCGGTAAAATTCCAGAGCCCCGAAGCCTTGGCAGCACCGCCGCCTGCCGGATCTCTGGCACGCCCGATCCTGTCCATGCCGCCCCATGTGTCCGTGCGCGGCTTAACCACGGCTGAGCCGAATTGCCAAGCCATCGGAACCAGGCAGTCGGGGCAAACCGTCAGTCGAAGCCGATTCCCTTCAGCCGGAAGCGCAGCAGGAATGTATCGCCCGCCTGCGCGTCGCCGGTGCTGCGGGTGTCGCGCCGCCAGGTCACGCCCAGCTCGATGCACTCATCCTCATAGGCGAGGCCCAGCCGCGTGCGCAAAGGTTCGAAGCCGTCCGACGAGCTGCCGGGATCCTCCGCCCGGTCGGTCAGGTTGACCACCGCCGAGCCGAATACCGACATGTGGTCGAGAAAGGCGACGCGGCCCGCCAGGCGGATTTCCTCGCGGTCGCGCAGGTCTTCCAGCACCAGCGGAATGTCGCGGTTCAGCCGCAGATAGCCCGCTTCCACATAGGTCCGGCGCGTGCCGACCGCCATGTCCCATTCATTGCGGCGGACCGCCAGCGTGTCCTTGTCCAGCCGGAAGCGATGGGTATAGCGCACGAAGTCGCGCCAGCGCACGTCCAGCCGCCCGGTGATGTCCGACGTCCGCCCGGTCAGCCCGGTGCCGTCGGGAAACAGCGCGGGCGCGTCGGTCAGGCGATAGCTCTGCCCCAGGCTGGCATCTATGCGCCAGCCCGGTGCCATCCAGCGCCAGTCGAACCCATAGGTAAAGCGCAGACCTTCCTCGAACCGGTCGTATCCCGGAAAGCGGTTGAGCGAGAAGAGATTGGTGTCTTCCAGGTCGATGGCGCGCGCATCCTCGTTCGGCACGGCCAGGTTCTTGATATCGGGCGTCCCGACCAGCTGGATATGCGGGGTCAGCACCTGCGTCCCGCCCATGAAGCCGCCGATCAGCGGATAGGTCACGTCCACCGCGCCCAGCGCGATGGCGCGGCCCTGCCAGCCGGTCTCGCCGCGATAGCGCTCGATATCGGTCAGCAGGTTCTCGTCCGAATGATAGGCGTCACCCCGCACCAGCGCGGTCAGTTCGACCACCTGGCCCAACGGGGTGAACCGCCGCAGGCTCCATTCGCGCCTTGGCGAAGGCGCGCTGCGTGTCCTGACCGTCGGTGCGCAGCAGCGCCAGCGCTGTTGGCCTGCAGCATGATCTTTCCGCCCAGCAGCGGATCGTCGATCCGGTGGCGGTAGTCGATGACGCGGCAGCGCCATCGGCACCAGCCCCTGCTCCTCGCCGCACGCGCAGCGTCTGCGTCGCCCAGCCAGCGAGGGACAAGTAGCTGTTCTTCGTCGATCCGCTCCACGTTCGACCATCGAGCGCAACCGGTCGTCGCGGCTGATGTCGTAGCGGCGCAGGAAGGTGCGGTCGCTCGCCACGCCGGATCGAGCTGGTCACGCTCCAGTGCTCGCTCGAGCTGGAAGCGGCCGTTGGCGATCGAAATAGCCGCGCAGGTCGCGTTCCGCCTGCGGGGCGATGGCGGCGGCATCGCCGATCGGCATGCGCGGGTCGAGGTAAGGTAGCCCGTCACCTGATAGGCGCCATTGTCCGGTCAGCGCGGGATATTGCGCCGAAGCATCGGCAGCGCCTCGGTGTAGATGTACCCTCGATCGTCAGGTCGCGGTTGCGGGCGATGCGCCAGTAATATCCCGCCTGACCTCCACCCCGTTCGACGCGGAAAACCGCAGGTCCGGAGTGACGAGGCCCGAGACCGGCTGCCCGTCGGCGCGGATCTGCATCCAGGCAGCGGCACCAGCGACAGGCCGAACAGCTCCAGCCGCGCGCCGCGAAGCGGATCATCTGCGTGTCGGGATCATAGGACACGCCGTCGGCGGTGATGCGCCAGCTCGGGTCCTGCGCGCAGCCTTCTGCCGTCTCGACGGCGCAGGCGGTGTAGGCGCTGTCGATCAGCACGATCCGCTCGTCGTCGGTCCGCAAGCCGCGCCGGGCGGCCAGCCGCCCGCCCTGGCGCAGCACCAGCAGCATGTTCTGCATCGCGCCCGCGCGCAGTTCGTCGGTCAGCTCCAGCCGGTCGGTATAGAGGACGTTGCCCGCGTCATCGACCAGGCGGATGTCGCCGTGGCCACGATCTCGCCGGTCGAGCGATTCCAGCGCACCTCGTCCGCGCGCAATTGCTGGTCCTGCCTGCGCAGCACGACATTGCCCGCCGCGACGACGGTATCGTCACTGGTGCCATAGCCCAGCTCGTCCGCCTCGAACGCGATCTGGTTCGGATCGGCGGGCGGGTCGATCGCAAAGGGCGATTCGGGCGTACCGGCGGGCGGCGCGGGCACTTCCTCGACCGCTTGCGGATAGAGCGCCTCGTCGATCTCGTCCCAGAAGAACGGACCCTCGGGCACGCCGGGATCGGCGTCTTCCAGTTCGGGCGGGGTTTCCTGCTGCCCCTCGGGCTGGATCGCGGCGGGGCGGTCCTGTGCCAGCGCATCCACGGCAAGCGCGGGCACGGCGGCGGCGGTCAGCGCGGCGCACGCCAGCAGCCGCGCCGCCAGGGAAGGCATCTGCGGCAGATGGTAAGGGGCCGGGCCGTTCGCGGCTGTTCGCATGGGACGCTGATGCTCGATCTTCTGGAGTTCTCGGTAATCCGGGTGAGCTGGGCAACGCGCAATACCAAGGGCTTGGACAGGGTCTACAGGGAACGACGCCGGATTGCAGGTTCGATTGCAGGGGCCGGGCCGGGCGGCATGGCTTGCCTATCGCATCGCCGCTCCCTAACTGCAATCGCGTAAAACCCGTCGCTGCCCCAGCCGCTGTCAGAGCCATGCGCCGATCACCGCGCGGGATGCATCGCCGGCAGTACCGGGGCGGCAGCAAGCTGGCGGCAGCGCGCGGGGCGCAGGAACAGCAGAACACAAGACACAGGATAGGGCCTTCTCTCCATGAAAATCAGCTTCGTCGATTCGCTCGCCCAGGACATCAACGCGGTCGTGCTGCCGGTCAGCGAGGGGTCCATGCCCGCCGACCTGCCCGCCGTTATCCGCGAAGGCGCGCAGTCCAGCCGCTTCAAGGGCAAGCCGGGGCAGATCTTCGACGGCTTCGTCGAGATGGACGGCAAGCCGCGCCACCTGGTGCTGGTCGGCACCGGCAAGGTGGACGCCAAGGACCGCATGGGCGCGCTGGAAAAGGCGGGCGCGGCGCTGGCGGCGAAATTCCTGACTTCGGGCGAGACGTCGCTGGGCGTCGATTTTTCGGGCGCGGATGTCGATGCGGCGGGCGCGGCGTCGTTCCTGCTGGGCCTGCGGCTGCGCGCTGGCGGATGACACCTATCGCACCAGGCTGAAGGACGAGCAGAAGCCCTCGCTCACCGACATCGCCGTCACCGGCGCGCCCTCGGGCACCGACGCGGCCTGGAGCGATGCCGAGGCAGTCGCCGCCGGCGTCGAGTTCACGCGCGAACTGGTGACCGAGCCGGCCAACAAGATCTATCCCGAAAGCTTCGTCGAACGCTGCCGCGCAGCGGTTGGAAGGCACCGGGATCGAGATTGCACGTGCTCGACGAGTCGAGCAGATGACCGAGCTCGGCATGGGCGCGCTGCTCGGCGTCGCGCAGGGCTCGCGCACGGCCGGCCGCGCGCTCCTCGCGATGCGACTGGAAGGCGGCAGGCGGGCGAGGCAGCCGCTCGCGTTCGTCGGCAAGGGCGTGACCTTCGATTCCGGCGGCATCTGCATCAAGCCGGCCGCCGGCATGGAAGACATGAAGTGGGACATGGGCGGCGCGGGCGCGGTCGCGGGCACGATGCTGGCGCTCGCCACGCGCAAGGCCAAGGCGAATGTCGTCGGCGTCTGCGGCCTGGTCGAGAACATGCCCGACGGCAACGCCCAGCGCCCCGGCGACGTGGTGACCTCGCATGTCGGGCCAGACGATCGAGGTGATCAACACCGACGCCGAAGGCCGGCTGGTGCTGTGCGACGCGCTGACCTGGGTGCAGCGAGACCTACAAGCCCGCGCGCGATCGTCGACCTCGCCACGCTGACCGGCGCGATCATGATCTCGCTGGGCAAGGAATATGCGCGGCCTGTTCTCGAACAATGACGAGCTGTCCGATGCGCTGACCGCCGCGGGCAAGGACGGTGGGCGACAAGTTGTGGCGCTTCCCGCTGGCGACCGAATACGACAAGCTGCTCGAAATCGCAGATCGCCGACATGAAGAACGTCGGCCCGCGTTTCGGCGGCTCGATCACCGCAGCGCAGTTCCTGCAGCGCTTCATCGAGAACGACACGCCCTGGGCGCATCTCGACATCGCGGGCATGGTCTGGGCCGACAAGCCCGGCGCAACCTGGGACAAGGGCGCGACCGGCTATGGCGTGCGCCTGCTCGACCGGCTCGTGCGCGACACGCTGAACGGCTGATCCGGGCAGGGGGGACCGTTCGGCCGTGGCGCGGGTCGATTTCTACCATCTGACGCGCGACAGCGCCGAGGCCGCGCTCGCCATGCTGGCGGGCAAGGCGCTTGGCGCGGGTCAGCGCATGATGGTGGTCAGCCGCGATCCTGCCCAGCGCACGGCGATCTCGCGCCGCTTGTGGGAAGCGCCCGGCTTCCTCGCCAATGGCGAGGCAGGGGGCAAGGACGACGCGCGCCAGCCGGTGCTGATCGGCGACGCGCCTGCGGGGGCCAACGGAGCCGGGATCGTCGCGCTGGCGGATGGAGAGTGGCGGGAGGAGGCGCTGGGCTTCGACCGCACGCTGCTGCTGTTTTCCGAGACGACGATCGCGGGTGCGCGCGACTGCTGGCGCGCGCTGGCCGCGCGCGACGAGGTCGAGTGCCATTACTGGAGCCAGGACGGCTCGGGCCGCTGGCGCGAAGGTCCCTGAGCCGCCGCCTGGACCGGTGCCCGAACCAAAAAGATGCGGCCCGCATGCCATGTGACATGCGGGCCGCATCTGCTGGCTGGTGACAGCGATCAGAACTGGAAGACGACCGCCGCATTGGGACGGAACAATTCGAAGTCCTTGAACGTGTCGACGCCAAAGCGCAGGCGCACGCCGCTTTCGCCGGTGATGCCGCCCAGGCCGATGTCCTTGGTGCCCATCTCGGCGCCGATGCCATAGATCATGCCGTCGCGGTCGCGCGTGCTGGGCCCGGCATCGGTGTCGATGAAATCATCGTCGATGTTGTTCTCGCCCTCGACCCACATATAGCCGACGCGGCCGAAGATCATGCCGGTTTCGCCCATGCGCGCGCCGAAACGGCCCGCGGCGCCATATTCCCAGTCGATGTCGCCAAAGCCATAGGAGCCGAAGCCTTCGGCGCCCACGAACAGCGGGCCGAGCGGCACGTTCGCGCCCACGGTGCCGGTGATCAGCGCGCCTTCGGTCGTATCGTCGATGCCGTATTCGCGGATCTCGTCGTTGCGGTCATAGACGTCATAGCCGCCGCCGACCGCGACATAGGGTTCGAAACCGAACGCGTCGCTGCCGTCGGGTGCTTCCTGCGCAAAGGCCTGCGCCGGGAAGAGGAGCGCGCCGCTGGCGATCAAAAGGGCTGTCCTGGTATTCATTTTCAATTCCTGCTTATTGGTGGTGATGTTCCCCCATCACCCGCGACAATCGCTGGACGGCGCGCTCGTTCCGGCGAAATAGGCAAGCAGTTGCAAACTGTTGCCGCATTGCAACATGACTGAACGGCCCGTCGCGGACAGCCCCTCGGTTCGCCGACGGACCCGACCGGCAGCGAGGGGCTTGTGCCCCGTGCCCGCCCGGCTAGAGGCGCGGGCATCGCGCGCCCGACCGGAAATGCCCGGCCGGAAATGCATGCCGGTCGGCGGGCGCGCACGGATTTCACGCAAAGGAATATACCATGGCGGTCACCCGCACCTTTTCGATCATCAAGCCCGATGCCACGCGCCGCAACCTGACCGGCGCGGTCACCAAGATGCTGGAGGAAGCCGGCCTGCGCGTCGTCGCGTCAAAGCGCATCCAGATGACCCGCGAACAGGCCGAAGGCTTCTACGCGGTCCACAAGGAACGCCCCTTCTTCGGCGAGCTGGTCGAATTCATGATCAGCGGCCCCGTCGTGGTGCAGGTGCTGGAAGGCGAGGACGCCGTGAAGCGCAACCGCGACGTGATGGGCGCGACCAATCCCGCCGACGCGGCCGAAGGCACGATCCGCAAGGCCTATGCCGAAATCGATCGAAGCCAACTCGGTCCACGGCAGCGACAGCGAAGAGAATGCGAAGATCGAGATCGACTTCTTCTTCAAGCCTGAAGAGATCGTCGGCTGATCTTCCCGTTTCGGGACAATCGACTTCCGACGGGGTGCGTTCAACTTTCGAACGGGCTTTGTCATGATGCAGGCCCCCTCGCTTTGCTATCGTTTTACCCGGAACGGGTCGATGGCATCGGAGGGGGCTTTGTCGTGTTGCGCACACTGGCACTGGTGTACCTGATCGTCGGCATCGCCCTTGCGGCAGTGCTGGGCCTGCACCTGATCGGCACGCTGGCCTGGACCGATCCGCTGGTGCCCCAGGTGCTGAACGCGATGACGGTACCCGGATCGTTCCTGGTCCGCATGACCGCGCCCGAACACCACGCGATGCACCTGCTGGTCTGGATCGGATCGCTGCTGGTCAATTTCGGGCTGCTCAGCTGGCTCGCCGACAGCGTCGGCAGTCGCTGAACGCCCGCCGCCCGCCGCGTTCAGAACTCGTCCGCCGCGCCGCGCAAGGCGACCAGCCGTTTCGGCGCCGCCGCGCGCCAGCTGCGCTCCACCCATTCGGCCACGTGGTCCCAGTCGAGGCCGGGGCGGTTGAGGATCAGCCCGGCCCATCCGGCCGCGCCGTAATAGGCGGGGCGGAACCAGACCTCGGGATCGCGCGCGACCATTGCGGCCAGTTCGTCGGGTCCGGATGTCTTGACCAGCACCGCGACATGCGGCTCGCCGTGATGCTGGTCATTGAAATAGGCAAAGAACTTCCCGCTCTTTCCCCCGGTGTTCCAGGCCGGGCTGCCATGCGATTCGCGCCGCTCCGCCTCGGGCAGGGCCAGCGCGATGGCGTTCACCCGCTCCAGCAGCCAGTCCGCGCGATACGGACGGCTGACCAGCTCCTCCAGCGCGCGGGCGTAAAGCTGATGCTCGGCAAACAGCACGCGCGCCGCCAGCGTCTCGGGCGTGTCATCCGGCAGGATCGCGACCGGGATCTGCCCCAGGATCGGCCCGTCGTCCAGTTCCGCCGTGACCAGGTGCACCGAACAGCCGCCATGGCTGTCACCCGCCTGAATCGCGCGGGCATGGGTGTCCAGCCCCTTGTATTTCGGCAGCAGCGAGGGGTGGATGTTGACCATGCGGCCTTCCCATTTCCCCACGAAGTCGCCCGTCAGGATCCGCATGTAGCCCGCCAGCGCGACATAGTCCGCACCCGCCTCGCGCAGCGCGGCGTCCATCGCGGCATCATGCTCGGGCCGCTTCATCCCCTTGTGCGGCAGGACAAAGGTCGGGATGCCCTCGGCGCGGGCCAGCGCCAGCCCCCCGGCATCGGGATTGTTCGAGGCGACCAGCACGATCTCGTACGGACAGTCCGCGCGGCGGCTGGCATACAGCAGCGCGGCCATGTTGCTGCCCGTGCCGCTGATCAGCACCGCGACGCGCGCCCTTGGCCGGATGGCGGCTTCGTTCATTTGCCCATGGACAGGAACGGCCTGCCGCCTAAGATCATTTGCTGAAACAATGCTGCTGTCCGAACCCAGAACCGCGCCATGCGCGCCGCCCCTCCCTATTGCCGCGCGCGGACCGGGGCAAGCGCCCTCCCGCTCGCTTTCGACGACGCTGGCGGTACCATCGCGGTGAAGAGCCCGATTTTCCGCCCCCGGCCCGAGGATCATGCGTTCCTGCGCCGGCTGGCCTATCTGATCGCGGTCGCGGCGCTGCTGATCATCTTCTGGCGCGCGGGCCATCTGCTGATGCTGGCGTTCGGATCGCTGCTGGGCGCGGCGGCGTTTCGCGCGACCGCGGCGCTCTATCGCCGGATCGGCGTGCGGCACCGCGGCCTGTCGCTGGGGCTCGGCATCCTGACCTGCCTGGGCGTGCTGGGGGTGATGGGCTATCTGCTGACGGTGCAGTTCGGCGCGCAGCTGGCCGGCATGATCGACAACCTGCCCCAGACCATCGCCGCGATAGAGGCTGCGCTGTCCAAGACCGCAGTGGGCGAGGCGGTGGTGCGCGCCGCGCAGGCCGCCATGGCGGGCAGTACCATCGCCGACCGGCTGGGCGATCTGGCCGCCGGCGCGGGAGAGGTCTTCCTCAATTTCCTGATCGTGCTGATCGGCGCGATGTTCATCGCGGCCGACACCGGTCCGTACAAGCGCGGCATCCTGCTGCTGACCCCGCCAGGCGCGCGGCCCGCGATGCGCCGCGCCATCGGCGAGATGAGCCTGGCGCTGCGCCTGTGGCTCAAGGCCAAGATCCTGACGATGAGCGTGATGGCGGTGCTGATCGGCTTTTCGCTGTGGGTCGCGGGTGTCGACAATTACATCGCGCTGGGCCTGCTGGGCGGGATCAGCGAATTCGTGCCCTATGTCGGGCCCGCGCTGGCGATGCTGCCAGCCATCGGCATTGCCGCGGCGCAGGGCGGCGACGTGCTGACCTATGCGCTGATCGCCTTCGTCGTGGTGCGCGTGGTCGAGGCCTGGATGCTGACCCCGCTGGTCAACCGCGAAGTGGTCAGCATCCCGCCTGCGCTGACCCTGTTCGTAATCCTGGGCGCGGGCGCGGTGTTCGGCGTCTATGGCCTGTTCTTCGCGGGCGCGTTGCTGGTCGTGCTGTTCGTCGGCGTGCGCGAGATCTATCTGCGCGACACGCTGGGCGAGGATGTCGAGGGCGTGCCCCGGCCGGTCAAGGAGCGGACCGATTGACAGCGCTGCGGCGCCGGATCAGCCCTATTGCGTGTGCGCGGCGCTCCAGTCGGCCTTGGCCGACCATTCGCCCGCCTTGCCCGACACGGTGCAACCGCGCGTACCGGCGCGTATCGCGCCGATCCTGAACACGGTCTCGCCCGCCGCCCGAAGGTCCGCGGCCAGCGCCTCGGCCTCGTCCGGCGCGACCGCCAGCACCATGCCGATGCCGCAATTGAAGGTGCGCGCCATTTCCTCCGGCTCGATATGCCCCTGCGCCTGCAGGAACGCCATCAGCCGCGGCTGCTCCCAAGCGCCCGCGTCGATATGGGCATGCAGCCCCTCGGGCAGCACGCGCGGCACGTTTTCGAGCAGGCCGCCGCCGGTGATATGCGCAAGCGCATGGATCCGGCCCGCACGGATCGGCTCCAGCAGCGTCTTCACATAGATCCGGGTCGGCGCGATCAGCGCGTCGATCAGCAGCGTGTCATGGTCGAACAGCGCCGGGCGGTCGAGCTTCCAGCCCTTGTCCGCCGCCAGCCGCCGGACCAGCGAATAGCCGTTGGAATGCACCCCGGAACTCGCAAGGCCCAGCAGCACGTCGCCCTCGGCCACCTTGTCGCCGGTCAGCTGCTCGCCGCGTTCCACCGCGCCGACGCAGAAGCCCGCAAGGTCGTAATCGCCGGGCGCATACATGCCGGGCATTTCCGCCGTCTCGCCCCCGATCAGCGCGCAGCCGGCCTGCTTGCAGCCCTCGGCGATGCCCGCGACCACGCGGGTCGCGACGCCGTTCTCAAGCTTGCCGGTGGCGAAATAGTCGAGAAAGAACAAAGGCTCCGCGCCCTGCACGATCAAATCGTTGACGCACATGGCGACCAGGTCGATGCCGATATGATCGTGCCGGTCATGGTCGATGGCCAGCTTCACCTTGGTGCCCACGCCGTCGTTCGCGGCGACCAGCAGCGGATCGGCATAGCCCGCCGCCCTGGGATCGAAGAACCCGCCGAACCCGCCCAGCTCGCTGGTCGCACCGGGGCGCGCGGTCGACTTCGCCAGCGGGGCGATCGCCTTCACCAGCGCATTGCCCGCGGCGATCGACACGCCTGCCTGTTCGTAACTATAGCTCTTAGGGCCGTCGCTCTTGTCGTTCATCGCATGTCCCAGATCTGGCGTCAGATGCGGCTGCAGGGCAGCGGCGCACCGGTCAAGCGGCAGCGCCTATCGCTTTCCGGCTTGGATTTCCACGGCCATTTCGGCAAAGAAGCGGGCATGAACGCCAACAAGCTTCTTGTGCGCAGCCGCTAGGCCGCCCTAAGCCCTCTTCCGATATGTCCGTTTCCCCCTCGATTCCGGTCCGGCGCTCGCTTCGTGTGCGGCTTGCACCCTTTCGCGGCCGGCCCCTTCGCGCCCTGCCCCTTCGCGCGCTGCCCCTTCGCGCCCTGCCCCTGCGCGCTCTGTTCGCCGCCCTGCTGCTGGCGGCGCTGGCGCTGGCGGGCTGGCGCGTCGCCGCGCAGGTAGAGGGCGAGCGCGGCATCGCCCCCATCGCCAGCAGCGGCGATTTCGAGGTGGACGGGATCAGCGTCAACGCCACCGGCAAGACGGCCGAGGAAGCGCGCACCAACGGCTGGCTGCAGGCACAGCGCAAGGCGTGGGAAGTGCTCTACGCCCGCACCCACGGCGGGGCCGAAGCGCCCGAAGTGCCCGACTTCGCGCCTGTCGCAGATGGTCTCCGCCGTGGTGGTGGAGCGCGAGGAGATCGGCCCGCGCCGCTATGTGGCCAGGCTGGGCGTGATCTTCGACCGCGCGCGGGCGGGCGAGCTGTTCGGGCAGAGCGATGCGCTGGTCCGCTCCGCGCCCATGCTGGTGCTGCCCGTCACCTTTTCGGGCGGCGTCGCGCAGCTTTATGAACATCGCACCCCGTGGCAGCGCGCCTGGGCGCAGTTCCGCACCGGCTCCAGCCCGGTCGATTACGTGCGTCCCTTCGGCGCGGGCGGCGAATTGCTGCTGCTGAACGCGGGGCAGGCGGGCCGCCGCAGCCGCAGCTGGTGGCGCAACATCCTGGACGAATTCGGCGCGGCCGACGTGCTGATCCCGATGGCGCGGCTGGAACGCCAGTGGCCGGGCGGCCCGGTGGTCGGCACCTTCACCGCGCGCCACGGGCCCGACAACGAATTCCTCGGCAGCTTCACCATGACGGCAGAGGACGATACGAAGCTCGCCGACATGCTCGACCGCGCGGTGCTGCGCATGGACCGGCTCTATGCCGATGCCATGGCCAGCGGGCGGCTGCGCGTCGACAATACGCTGGATGTCGAGGAAGCGACCATCGACCCCGCCCTGCTCGAGGCGCTGACCCGCGAATCCGCACCTGCCGCGCCTGCGGACACCGCGCCGCAGCCGGGCACCGCGACCCCTGCGCCGCAGCCGACCGCGCCGCCTCCGGCGCCCAGCGCCGCGCGCTTTACCGTGCAGGTCGCCACGCCCGATCCGGCGGCGCTGGATGCCGCGCTGACCGGGATCAACGGCACGCCGGGCGTGTCGGGCACCGCGGTCGGCAGCCTCGCCATCGGCGGCACCTCGGTGCTGCAGGTCGGCTATGCCGGCGATCTCGACGCGCTTGCACAGGCTCTGCGCGCCCGCGGCTGGCAGGTGACGCAAGGGGCCGACGCGCTCAGGATCTCGCGCTAGGCGGCGATGCCCGGTACCGGCAATTCCTCCTGCACGGCAGATCCCGCTCCCGCTGACGCGGCAGGGCGGCGCCGCGCGAATCGTGGTCGCCCCGGCGAACGAAGCCGTGCTGGACGCCTGCCGTCAGGCAGGCGGCTGGCCGTTCCGAACGGCGCTGCTGTGGGGCGAACCGCGTTCCGGCAAATCGCTGATCGCGCGCTGGTTCGCGGCAAGCGGCCTGGGCGATGCGATCGACGATGCGCAGGCGATGGACGAGGACGCGATCTTCCACCGCTGGAACCGCGCACAGGAAGCGCGCCGCCCGCTGCTGATCGTGGGGCCGCCTGTTCCGGGTAGCTGGCAAGTCGCGCTCCCCGACCTCGCCTCGCGGCTGGGCGCGGCGCTGAACCTGCGCATCGACGCCCCCGACGACACGATGATCGAAGGGCTGATCGAGGCGCATGCCGAGGCGCGCGGACTTGCATTGGCCGACGGGGCCACCACCTATCTGGTACCGCGCGCACCGCGCAGCTTTGCGGGGGTAGAGGCGCTGGTCGCGGAAATCGACCGCATCAGCCTCGAACGCAAGATCCCCGCGACCCTGGCCGTCTGGCGCGAGGCGCTGGACATTCTGGGCGGCAGCGGCATGGGCGAGCAGGGCGACCTGCTCTAGGCGGGGACGAAACAGGCCCTTCTTGCGACGGGGCGCTGCAAGTGCGAGTATGATGCGATGTTTGAACGGCTGATCGCCTATCTCGATTCCGTGGCGGACCGCGATCCCTCGCCCCGCTCGCGCTGGGAAGTGCTGCTCTATCCCGGTGTCCTCGCGCTCGGCATGCATCGCATCGCGCACTGGCTGTATGGCGGGGGAATGTATTTCCTGGCGCGCGTCGTGAACCATACCGCGCGCTTCCTGACCGCGATCGACATCCATCCGGGCGCGAAGATCGGGCGCAATTTCTTCATCGACCACGGCTTTTCCGTAATTGGCGAGACGGCGGAGATCGGCGACAATGTCACGATCTATCAATGCGTCACGCTGGGCGGCACCAATCCCACCAACGGCATTCCCGGCAAGCGGCATCCCACGCTGCTCGACGGGGTGATCGTCGGTTCGGGCGCGCAGATCATCGGCCCCGTCACCATTGGCGAACGCGCGCGCATCGGCGCGGCGGCCGTGGTGATCGAGGATGTGCCCGAAGGCGCGACGATGATCGGGCAGAAGGCTCGCTCGACGCTGGTCGCGGCGGAAACCTACCAGCGACAGTTCATGCCCTATGGCACGCCCTGCAAGGACCCGTGCGAGCCGGTGGTGCCGCGCGTGGACGAGCTGGAGGAGCAGATCGCCGCGCTCAAGGCCGAGATCGACCGCCTGCGCGCCGCCGAGGGGCAGGGGCCGCTGCCCCTGCCGCGCAAGCATGCGCCCGCACCCGGGCATGCCGCGCGCGAAAATGGCCGCGAGGATCGGCATGACGAGGTCGGCAACGGATGAGTGAAGCCTTCAGGCGTCTTCCCGGCGGGAGCGCGGCGTGAACAATGTCGTCCCCCTTCCGCACCGCTCCCATCGCTCCGCCGTGCAGCAGATCGGGTTCGACCGGCTTGAACTGAACCGCATCCTCGACCTCTATGGCCGCATGGTCGCGGCGGGCCAGTGGCGCGACTATGCGATGGATTTCGGCAAGGACGCCGCCAGCTTCTGCGCCTTTCGCCGCGCCGCCGAACGCCCGCAGGTCCGGATCGAGAAATGCCCCGCGCTGCGGGGTCGCCAGGGCATGTGGACCCTGTTCGGCGAGGCGGGGCAGGTGCTGAAACGCGGTCACGACCTGGCGGGCGTGCTCTCGCTGCTCGAACGCCGCCTGCTCAAGGTGGTCGAGGACTAGCGCCCCGCGCGCGAATGCAGGGCTTCGGCTGCCAGAGCGCGCCTGCCACAGCAAGTTTGCCATGGGGGCGGGTCCGACCTATGATCGGGCATGGCCTTTCCGATCTCGTTCGCCGTCATCTGGGCGCTTGTCCTCCTGATCGGCGGCGGGCTGCTGACGACCATCGGCGACTGGTACCGCGCATTGAACAAGCCGCGCTGGCAGCCGCCCGACTGGCTGTTCGGCCCCGCCTGGACGGTGATCCTGGGGCTGGCGGCCTGGGCGTTCGTGCTTAGCTGGGACGCCGCGGCGGCCAGCGGGCAGACGGGGTTCCTGATCGCGCTCTATCTTGTCAACGGGGTGTGCCATTTCCTGTGGTCGCCCCTGTTCTTCAACCTGCGGCGGCCCGACTGGGCATTGATCGAGGTGCCGTTCCTCTGGCTCTCGGTGCTGTCGCTATGCGTGTTCCTGCGCGACTGGTCGTTGCTCGCCAGCTGGCTGATCGTGCCCTATCTCGCCTGGGTCAGCTTTGCCGCCATACTGAACTGGACGATCGTCCGGCTGAACGGCCCCTTCGCGCGTCGCCACTACGGCTGAAACAGACTGTCCTACAGGCAGTGCCGGTGCCATCAGATCACGCATGCGTTCCGGCGCGCGCGCTCTTTCATTCCCGTGAATTCTTCGCCGCACGCCATGGTGTCAACCGGGGGCGTGAAAACCGCGCATTTCCGCGGCGCCGGGGCAGGTGACAGCATGTGTAGGAATTGTCGCCTGTGTCAACCGAACCGCTATAATGATGCGAGAGCGGGTAATAATTCGTCGTAGTGGTCGATCACCCGGTCTGCGCGCAGCTCCCCGACCGGCATCCCCGGATAGCCGAAGCTGACCGCGATGGCGGGCATGCCCGCCGCCCGCGCCGCCTTCACGTCGAAAGCGGAATCGCCGACAAAAGCCATCGCGCCGCCGCCGCAGCGCTGCGCCAGATGATGCAGCAAGTCGGGTTCGGGCTTCGCCCGGTCGGTGCCCAGCGTATCGCCGCCCACCACGCAGTCGAACCGGCTGGCGAGGCCCATCTGCTCCAGCAGATCGGCGGCAAGCGCCTCCAGCTTGTTGGTCGCCACTCCCAGCCTTATGCCGCGCGCCGCCAGATCGTCCAGCGCCCGCTCCATTCCGTCGAAGGCGCGCGTCTCGACCGCGAGATTGGCGCGGTAATGATCGAGCAGTTCGGCATAGAGCGGGTCCAGCTCGTCCGCAGGCACGCGGGCTCCGCCGCCCAGTGCCCTGGCCAGCAGCTTTTTCGCCCCGCCGCCGATCATCGGGCGCACGTCCTCCAGCGGCAGCGCGGGCCGACCCGCCATTTGCAAGGCGTGGTTCAGGGCACGCGCGATATCGGGCGCGGTATCGAGCAGCGTGCCGTCGAGGTCGAAACCGATGACGCCAAAGCGAATGGCAGAGAAACGGACAGGGGGGATCGAGCGTTCGGACATTGCCTGTGTGCGCATGGCTTGCACATATGGAAACCGCAACCATTTGCTGGCAAGCCTGCCCGCGAACCTACCGCCCATCGAATTACCGGGACCGCCGTGACAGAAACGAAAGAGCTTGCCGTCATCATCCTTGCCGCGGGCAAGGGCACGCGCATGAAAAGCGCATTGCACAAGGTGCTGCACCCGATCGCGGGCAGGCCGATGATCGAGCATCTGATGGCCAGCGCCGCGGCGCTGAACCCCTCGCGCTTCATCGTCGTCACCGGCGACCTGCGCGAACAAGTCGAGGGCGCGCTGAAGGGCAAGGCCGAATTCGCGGTGCAGGACCGGCAGCTGGGCACAGGCCATGCGGTGCTGCAGGCGCGTGAGGCTCTGGCCGATTTTACGGGCGACGTGCTGATCCTCTACGGCGACGTGCCCTTCCTGCGCAGCGCCACGATGCAGGCGATGCAGCGGCGGCTTCATGCCGGGGACGCGCCGCCCGCCGTGGTGCTGGGCTTCCGCCCCGCCGACACGCGGACCTATGGCCGCATCATCGCGGACGGCGACGGCCGCATCGCGAAAATGGTCGAGCACAAGGACGCAACCGACGAGGAGCGCGCCTGCACATTGTGCAATTCAGGCGTGATGGCGGTGCGCGGCGAGGCGCTGTTCGCTCTGCTGGAGCGTGTGGGCAACGACAATGCCCAGGGCGAATATTACCTGCCCGACATCGTCAACCTGGCGACCGCGGACGGACAGGCGTGCGCCGTCGTCGAAACGGACGAGCCGGGCGAAGTCGCGGGCATCAACAGCCGCGGCGAACTCGCCGATGCCGAGGCCCAGTGGCAGGACTTCCGCCGGGCAGAGGCGATGGAGGGCGGCGTGACCCTGCGGGCGCCCGATACCGTGTTCTTCAGCTGGGACACGGTGCTGGGCGAGGACGTGGTGGTCGAACCCAATGTCGTGTTCGGACCTGGCGTCACGGTGGCCGCCAATGCCCGCATCCGCGCCTTCAGCCATCTGGAAGGCGCCACCATCGGCGAGGGCTGCGAGGTCGGACCCTATGCCCGCCTGCGTCCAGGCGCGGTGCTGGAACAGGGCGCCAAGGTCGGCAATTTCGTCGAGGTCAAGAACAGCACGCTGGGCAAGGGGGCCAAGGCCAACCACCTCACCTATCTGGGTGATGCCACGGTGGGCGCGGGCGCCAATATCGGGGCCGGCACGATCACCTGCAATTACGACGGCTATTTCAAGCACCGGACCGAGATCGGCGAGCGTGCCTTCATCGGCTCCAACTCGGCGCTGATCGCCCCGCTCAGGATCGGTGCGGACGCAATCGTCGCGGCGGGCAGCGCGGTCACCCGCGACGTCGGCGACGGCGAGCTTCGCCTGGTTCGCGGCGAACAGCTGGTCAAGCCGGGCTGGGCCGACCGCTTCCATGACGCGATGAAGAAGAAGCAGAAGGAAGCCAAGTGACGGACCGCTACACGGGCAAGCCGTTCCTGCGGCTGCTCGACAGCTATGTGCTGGCCGCGACCGGATGCATGCACGCCGATGCGGAGCAGGCGCTTAAGGACATGGAGCCGCAGCTTCGCAAGGCCTATGCGCTGGAGGGTGACTGGAAGTCGATCGTGGAGCAGCGCATGAAGTTTCGCCCCGGCATGCCGCAGGCGATCCGCGAAGTGTGGGACAAGGGCGCTCTCAAATTCATGAAGGCGAATGGCGGCACGCCGCCCGATCCGCGCGAATTCACGCGGCATTTCGTCGACACGCATTTCCCGCACTGACGGGACAGAAGGAATACATCAGCAATGTGCGGTATCATCGGAATTGTCGGTTCGCAGCCTGTGGCGGAGCGCCTGGTCGACGGGCTGAAGCGCATGGAATATCGCGGCTATGACAGCGCCGGCATCTGCACGATCCATGACGGAGATCTGATCCGCAGGCGCGCTGAAGGCAAGCTCGCCAATCTGGCGCGCGAAGTGGCTGCCAGGCCGGCCGCGGGCGATGTCGGGATCGCGCACACGCGCTGGGCTACCCATGGCGCGCCGACCGAGGCCAACGCTCACCCGCACGCAACGGCGGAGGTGGCGCTGGTGCACAATGGCATCATCGAGAACTTCAAGCCGCTGCGCGAGGAACTGCGCGGGCAGGGCCGCACGTTTGAGAGTGAGACTGACAGCGAAGTCGTCGTGCACCTTCTGTCGCTGCGGATCGAACAGGGCATGTCGCCCGAAGAGGCGGTGCGCGAGGTGCTGCCGATGCTGCGCGGGGCCTTTGCCCTCGCGATGGCGTTCCGCCGCTGGCCCGACATGCTGATCGGCGCACGGCTCGGTTCGCCGCTTGTCCTCGGCTATGGCGACGGCGAAACCTATCTTGGTTCGGACGCGCTGGCCTTGGCGCCGCTGACGCAGGACATCACCTATCTGGAAGAAGGTGACTGGGTGATCGTCACCCGCGAAGGCGCGCAGATCTTCGATGCCGATGGCAACCGGGTGGAGCGGCCCGTCACAAGGTCGGGCGCCAGCGCCACGGCGATCGAGAAGGGCAATTACCGCCATTTCATGCAGAAGGAGATCTTCGAGCAGCCGACCGTGGTGGCGCAGACCCTGCGCAGCTATGTCCGCCAGTTGGAGCGCACCGTCGCCCTGCCGCAGTTCGACTTCGACATCAGCCGGATCAATCGCATCACCATCGTCGCGTGCGGCACCAGCTTCTACGCCGGCATGGTCGCAAAATACTGGTTCGAGAACTTCGCCCGGGTGCCCGTCGACATCGATGTGGCTTCCGAATTCCGCTATCGCGACCCGGTGCTGGAACCCGGCGGGCTGGCGCTGTTCATCTCGCAGAGCGGCGAGACGGCCGACACGCTGGCCGCATTGCGCCATTGCAAGCAGGCCGGACAGACCATTGCCGTTGTGGTCAACGTGCCGACCAGTTCCATGGCGCGAGAGGCGGACCTGCTGCTGCCGACTCATGCAGGGCCGGAAATCGGCGTCGCTTCCACTAAGGCGTTCACCTGCCAGCTGGCCGTTCTAGCTGCGCTGGCCGCCCATTTCGCGGTGAAGAAGGGCCGCCTGAGCGAAGCGGAGGAACGGCAGATCGTAGATCATCTGCTCGAGGCGCCGGCATGTCTGAACGCCGCGCTTGATCACGACGACGACATCGCGGCCATGGCGCACCTGATCGCGCCAGCGCGCGACGTGCTCTACATGGGGCGTGGGCCGGACTATCCGCTGGCGCTGGAAGGGGCGCTGAAGTTGAAGGAAATCAGCTATATCCACGCCGAGGGCTATGCCAGCGGCGAGATGAAGCATGGGCCGATCGCGCTGATCGACGATCTGGTGCCGGTTGTGGTGCTGGCCCCGTCGGGTCCGCTGTTCGAAAAGACCGTGTCCAACATGCAGGAAGTGCGGGCGCGCGGCGGCAAGATCGTGCTGATCAGCGATGCAAAAGGCATCGAGGAAGCAGGCGAGGGCTGCCTCGCAACGATCGAGATGCCCCGCGTCCACCCGCTCATCGCGCCGCTGGTCTATGCAGTGCCGGTGCAACTGCTGGCCTATCACGTCGCCGTCGCCAAGGGGACCGACGTCGACCAGCCGCGCAACCTCGCCAAATCGGTCACGGTCGAATAGGTATGCTCTGGCGAAACGGCTGATGTTGTGAGACAATAAAGTCTTTCCAGTTTGGCGGTTTTGACAAAAAAGACTTTCCGTCAGAAATCGTGATTTCTGTCGGAGTTCTGCGGTTTTTGATCAAACCCGTTTTGCGAGGTGCTCGCAAAAACTGTCTAAAGCCTTCGATTTCCGACATGCCGATGCAGGCATAAGAAACTGCAATTACACCGACGGGTTCGAAATGGAGAGGTGCTGCATGCTGTCAACCGATGGCAGCTATGAGCCCCGTTGCGGTCATGAGAGGCGGTCTGTCTGTTGCCTGAAAGCGGACATAGCCCTTGAGAAGCGGGGATGATCGAGAAGTCGGATGAGCCGGAACGGCAGAGTTTAGGGCGCGATAACGTGGTAGCGGACATTCTATCGCACGAGCTGATGCATCAGCTATCTGCCGTTCAGCCCGTCAGGCGGTGCGCTCCTCTTCCACCTGCTCAGCAAGCACTATGAGCACACCAGCGTCATTATCACCACCAACCCCAGCTCCAGCGCATGGGCTGGCGTGTTCGGGGATAAGAAAATGACGACCGCGCTACTCGATCGGCTCGCTCACCATTGCCACATCCTCGAGACCGGGAACGACAGCTTCCGGCTCCGAGCCAGCTCGGCAGCGCCCAAATCCAAAAAGGAAAAATCACCCGCTTGACCCACCGCCCCCACAGCGGGACATAATACCCACCCGGGTCAATTCTCGGTGCAAACCCCCGGGTCAGCTCTCAGTGGAAAACAACAGTGAAGCCATCGAACAGCAGCAAGCCGATCTTTCTAAAGACTTCTCGCGCGGACAATCTTTCCGCGCGGCTTTGAATCGAAGCAACATCGCTGAAAGCCCGCCACGGACGCGATACCGATCGACTCGATTAAGAAACCACGAATGCCATGCAGATCGCTTTCGCCGATCGTGCTTTGAGGGGGTGGAGTAAAAAGTGAAGCGCAACGCCATATCGATCGATGTCGACCCCTTCACCGACGAATTTCTCCACGATCCGTACGCTTTCCATGAGTAACTGCGAGAAGCAGGGTCTGTCTTCTGGCTGCCCTCAGTCGGGGCATTTGGCATGGCTCGACACGAAACCGTTCGCGCGGCGCTTCTGAATCATGAGACTTTCTGCTCGTCACGCGGCGTGGGGCTTGCCGACTTCGCGCGGGAGGAGCCGTTCCGGCCACCTTCCCTCCTGCTGGAAGCCGATCCACCGCTTCACGACAGGACCCGCCATTTGATGGCGAGGATCGTATCGCTCAAGGCGCTGAAGGAGTTGCGGCCTTGGTGGCAGCAAAAGGCCGATGATCTGGTCCAGGCACTCGTCGAGAAAAAGCGGTTCGATGCGGTCACCGAGCTTGCCGAGATATATCCGATGATGGTGTTTCCCGATACGATCGGGCTGATGGACGAGGGGCGCGAGCATCTGCTTGACTACGCGACTATCGTTTTCAACGCTTTCGGCCCTCGAAACAAGATTTTCGAAGAGGGTAATCGCGGTAAGGAAGCGGCCATGGCTTGGGTTGCCGCTGCTTGCAAACGGGAAAACTTGAAGCCCGGCGGTTGGGGAATGGCGGTTTTCGATGCCGCGGATCGCGGTGAGTGCTCCAGCGAGGAAGCGGAACGCCTCGTCCGATCATTCTTGACTGCCGGTGTCGATACAACGGTCAACGGCACCGGTCATCTTATGCTCGCGCTGTCGCAGCATCCCGACCAGTTCGCGAAGTTGAGGGCCAAACCCGACTTGGCGAAGAGAGCCTTTGAAGAGAGCCTACGCTGGGATTCCACCGTGCAGACATTTTTCCGCACCACCACGCGGGATGTCGAGGTGGACGGTATCTTGTTGCCTGAGGGCGTGAAAGTTCTTCTCTTCCTAGCGGCGGCAAATCGTGACCCTGCGCAGTGGAACGAACCGGATCGCTTTGAGATCGAGCGAACGGCGAGCGGACGGGTGGGCTTTGGTTTCGGCATCCATCAATGTCTTGGCCAGATGGTTGCTCGGCTGGGGGGGAACTGGTCGCCAAGGCGCTCGTTCGGCATGCTGCTTCGATAAAGCCACTAGGGCGGTCGGAGCGCCGCCTGAACAACACCCTTCACGCGCTTGCGGGTCTTCGCGTTGAAGTGGAACCTGCGTGAAGGAGAACTAAGGCGATCTCCGCCCAGGTAACTCCGATGGAAGGAAGAACTTGAGCAGACGCAGTCCAAGATCGATGACATCATGGGCAATCTCGCGCAGCACGATCTCGATGCCTTTGCTGACAACACGCGCTTCATCAAGGAGCGCTACACCAACTCCAATCCTTTCGATTGATGGCGAGAGCAGCGTTCATCCACGAACTCCAGCTAATAGCAATAAGCGTTCAAACTCATCATTTTCGAAGCCGTCATACTCGTTGCTCTAACAAGATTGCATTTCACATGGGCCAAATAGCATTGAGCGTGATCGCTGGAATGTGCCGGCATTCAAAAGCGGTGCAAAGATGGGAGAATATCGGAAATCTGCAGTTCGAAGGGCCAGAGATAGAAAATCTCTTTTGTCACACATTGGTGAAGTCCACTTCGATGCAAGCCGACCGGGCCCGCTTTGTTCTGACTTTTGACGAAACTTTTCTGTCAAACATGATGCCAAAACCCTCACA
Organism: uncultured Alphaproteobacteria bacterium; assembly: GCA_963752785.1. Taxonomy (GTDB): domain Bacteria; phylum Pseudomonadota; class Alphaproteobacteria; order Sphingomonadales; family Sphingomonadaceae; genus Croceicoccus. The sequence goes on along the minus strand of CAVVZE010000013.1, from coordinate 450,405 downwards.
CTTGCGTGCTAGGATGGAAAACTTTTTTGTTCCGCAACACTGATTTCGTTAAACAAAGGGCAAGGCTCGTCGCGATGACAAGCTGCGGATCGCAGCACCGGGGCGGGCGCAAGGCTATCGGGGGGATGTACGATGGAATATCGCAAGCTTCTGCTGTTGACAGCGGCACCGCTACTTCTGGCGGCCGGCCCCGATGAAGACCGGGACCTCAAGCTCGACGAAGACAAGGGATATCTGACCGCACACGCTCTCGACGTGATCGTGTTCGACGACATCTATCCCGATGGTCACCAGACCGGCGTCACCATCGTCCAGCACGGGCGCAGGGTCGCCGCGAATGGAGACGTACGGCTTGAGGCGGAGCCCGGACAATGGTCGCCCATGCCGGTTTCCGCCGGGAAGCGCACGATCGATCGGCGAACGGGCACAATCCGGCAGAGGCTGTCCTACCCCGATCCGGCCAAGGACGGGCACGGCTTCAATCCCATCTTCTATCCTGATCTCGATCTTGCCTATGCGGTTTCGGTCACACCGGTCGAGGGCGGGGCGTTTCGCATCTCCGTGGATCTCGACAAGCCGCTGCCGCGGAATGGGTTGGCCGTGTCGGCTTCAACATGGAACTCTTTCCGGGCGAGCTGTTCGGCAAGGCATGGTTGATGGATGAAGCCGCCGGGCTGTTCAACCGCCAGCCCGAAGGCCCGATGGTCACGGCAAGCGGCGGGGCGGTTCCTGTCCCGCTCAACGTGCAGGCGAACGGACCGGTCCAGGACCCGAACGGGCAGGCGCTCGCCGCTCCGCTGGCAAGCGGGCAATTGCTTACCGTCGCGCCCGAAAGTGCTCTGCAGCGCATCAGCTTTCGCGAATGTCGGCCCGGGCGAGCTGCAACTGATCGACGGACGATCGGCGCATAACAATGGCTGGTACATTGTTCGCACGCCGATCCCCGCCGGCGCGACGAAGAATGCAGTGGAGTGGATCGTCACGCCGAACACGGTGGCGGACTGGAGCTATGAGCCCGTGATCCAGGTTTCGCAGCTTGGCTATGCGCCCGCGCAGCCCAAGCGAGCAGTGATCGAAACTGCCGCCGGCAGCGCCAACAGGGAGAGGCGACACTTTACCGCCTTACGGCGAAGGGCGCGAACCGGTGCTGTCGGCCGCTCCCGAAACTTGGGGCGACTTCCTGCGATATGACTATGCGCTGCTTGATTTCAGCGCGTCAGATACCCGGCCTCTACGAGATCGCGTATGGCGGCGCGACCTCAAACGCGTTTCGCATCGATCCGGCAGGTCTACGCCCGGCACGCATGGCAGCCGACGCTGGAATATTTCCTGCCGGTCCAGATGTGCCACATGCGCGTGAACGAGAAATACCGGGTATGGCACGGCCTTGACCATCTCGACGATGCGCTGATGGCGCCGACCGGGCTCAATCATATCGACGGTTATGTGCAGGGGACGTCCACCCTGACCAATATGCGCCCGGCGACATGGTGCCCGGGCTCGACCGGGGGGCTGGCACGATGCGGGCGACTACGATCTGCGCGTCGAAGTCGCAGATCGGCACGACCTGGATGCTCGCCAAGATGGTCGAGGAATTCGATCTCGACTATGATGCGACCACGATCGACCAAGGAACGCGGCTGGTCGAAATTCGCGACCCCGACGGGGTCAACGACGCGGTTCAGCAAATCGAGCACGGCCTGCTCAGCGTGCTCGGCGGCTACCGGTCGCTGGGACGGCTTTACCGCGGCATCATCACGCCCAGCCTGCGCGCCTATGTGATGCTGGGCGACGCGGCCAACCATACCGACAATATCTCCGAAGAAACCGGTCGATGGACTGGGTCTCGACACCAATGGCAACCCTATTCGCTGGGACGATCGCTGGGTCTTTCACCGAGGATAATCCCGACCGCGAACTCTATGTGGCGGGCGGGCTGGCCGCGCCGGGCGGGTGATGCGCGCCAAGGGTCGCCGCTAGGCGAGGAAGCGATCGACGGCCGCGCGGGATCTGACCGAACAGGCGATGGGCCGTTCCGACAACGTGTCGCAACAAGACTTTTGCACTGGCCGAGCTTGCACAGGCGACCGGCGACAGAGCCTATATCGCACAGCTTGCCGCGATGGAAAAGGCGATCGTCGCCGATGTGGACAATAGCGGCTGGCGGCTTGCTTCGATCCAGGATCGCTCTTCCCGCAGGTTTTCGCCGACGGCTGGCGGTAGCAGTCGCGATTACCAGCGCGAATAGAGGAGCGCGCGCGCAGAGCGACAGCCCCTACGGTGTACCCTACGAACCCGAGATCTGGGGCGCTGGCTGGACCATCCAGTCGCTGGGTGTCCGCCAGTGGTTCTTCCGCAAAGGCTGGCCCGAGGCCACCTCCGCAGGACAGTTTCCTCAACGCGCTGAACTTCGTCCTCGGCGTACATCCCGGGGAAAACCGCGCAGCTTCGTTTCCGGGCGTCGGCTCCCAATCCGCCACTGTGGCCTATGGCGTCAACCGGGCCGACTGGTCGTATATTCCGGGCGGCGTGATCTCGGGCACCAATCTGGTGCGGCCGGACCTGCCCGAGCTCAAGGAGTGGCCCTATTTCTGGCAGCAGGGCGAATATGTGATGGGGGGCGGGGCGACGAACTACATGTTCCTGGCCCTGGCCGCAGACGCGCTTTACGGGGGCAAGGCGGTGCCGACCGACTGAGCTGCGCCGGCGCAGCGCAGCGACGGCATTGATGGGACGGCGGCGTGTGGACACCGCCCTCCGGCATATGGCTTACTCGGGCGGAACACCCGCATAGTCCGCGCCGTAGACCGCATTGCGGAAATCGTGGTGCAAAGCATTGTCGAACGGCACCTTCTGCGTCGCGAAGACCACCGCCATGTCCTGCGCCGGATCGACCCAGAACAGCATGGAGGGGAAACCGTCCCAGAAGAATTCGCCGACCGTTCCCCTGTTCTCTTCCGGCGAGAGGGGCGGTGCGGTGCGGACGAAAAAGTCGAGGCCGAAGCCGCCCGTTCCCTTGCTGGGCAGCCACATGCGGTCTTCGGTCCCGATGCGCGGGTCCAGCATGTCGGTGGACATGATGCGGATCGTTTCCGGCTGAACGATGCGCCGGCCGTCAAGCTCACCCTCGTTCAGCAGCATGCGGGCAAAGCGCATGTAATCGTCGACAGTGGTGACGATGCCCGATCCGCCCATCGTCAGCGGCTTTCCGGCGAAGTTCGGCTCAAGCCATGCCTCGCGCGGCATGGGCTGGAGTGCACCGTCCTCATCCGCGACATAGATCCGCGCAAGACGCGCGAGATCGCTGCTCTCGCGCTTCCAGGCGCTGTCGTTCATGCCCAGCGGAGTAGAAGATGTTGGCGTCGACATAATCGTCGAATGCCATTCCCGAGAGGCCTCGACGAGGCGCGCCTGCACGTCGACACCGGCGGAATAGTTCCACCGCTTGCCCGGATCCGCCAGCAGGGGCACCTGTGCCATCTTTGCGGAAAACTGGGCCAGTGTGTTGTCGGGCGACAGCGGTTGCAGCTGCGCCCAGACCACATCCGCCGGTTCGTCCGACCCGCCATAGGTGAACCCGGCTGTATGGCGCATCACGTCGCGGATCGTCGGCGGACGCGAAGGATCGCGCAGCACCGGCCTGCCATCGGGGCCACTCCCGGTCGCGACCTTCAGGTCCTTGTATTCGGGAAGGTGCCAGTACAGCGGATCGTCCAGCCCGAACTTGCCCTGCTCCCAAAGCTGCATCAACGCGATGCCGGTCACCGGCTTGGTCATGGAAAAGATCTGGACGAGCGTGTCGCGCGCGAACGGGCGATCGTCCTCGCGCGACGCCAATCCCGGCGCTGTCGAAGCAGACTTCACGTCCGTCCTTCCAGACGAGGGCGGATGCCCCGATCGTGCGGCCTTGCGCAGTCGCATCGTCGAGAAACCGGCTGATCGCCGCACAATCCGGTGCGAAGCCGCTGGTGGCGACCGTGTTCGTCATCGAGTTCCGCGGACGGAACCGTCGCACAGGCGGCCAGTCCCAGCGCGCTTACCAGCGCCATACCCTGCTTCATCATTTTGCACCCTCTCCGTCTGGCCGTCAGGCCTTTTGCTTGTTGTGGCGGCTGCGCGCGCCTGCAGTCACGATGCCGGGATCAGACCGTCATCGGCCTCACTTCGGCAGGACCCGCACCGGACCGGTGAGGGAAAAGCTGCTTGCTGCGCCCGGTGCGGCGGAAAGGCCGGGGCGGGACACGGGCTGGCCACCGCCAATCCACAATTCGACCTTTCCAGGACGCACTGCGCGCACGCCCTGTGCGTCGACAGTGCTCAGCGCACGCTCATCCAGCGTGAAGCTGACGGTGCGCTTCTCGCCCTTTGCCAGCCGGATACGGTCGAAGGCCGCCAGGCTGCGGATCGGCTGATCGGGCATGTCGGGGTGCGATAGATAAAGCTGCACGACCTCGTCGCTGTCCATCCCGCCGGTATTGGCGACCTCCGCCACAACCGTGACCGTGCCGTCCTGGTTTACCCTGGCGACAGGGTTGGAATAGGCAAAGCTGGTGTAGCTGAGCCCATGACCGAACGGATACAGCACCTCGCCTTCGTGATACTTGTAGGTGCGGTTGCGCATCGAATAATCGGTGAAGCCCGGCAGGTCGTCCAGGTTGCGATAGAACGTCACCGGCAGGCGCCCTGCAGGGCTGTAGTCGCCCGCGATCAGCTGCGCCACGGCATGGCCGCCGCTGCCGCCGGGATACCACGCCTCGACGATCGCGGGCACGTTCTCGTCCGCCCAGTTCACCGCCAGCGCGCTGCCGTTCATCAGTACCAGCACCGTTGGCTTGCCCACGCCCGCCACCTGCTCGAGCAGGTCCTGCTGCGGCTTGGGCAGGTCGATCTTGGTCCGGTCGCCGCCGATGAAGCCGTCGGCCTCGACCTTCATTTCCTCGCCCTCGATCCGGGCCGACAGCCCGCCGACGAAGATCACCAGATCGGCGTTGCGCGCCGCTTCGATCGCGCGCGCACCAGTGTCGCCGGGGCGGTTCCAGACGAGGAACTGCTCGCCCCGCTGTCCGCGTTGCCACGCCTCGACCCGGATCGGGTAGGTCTTGCCCGCTTCGAGCACGGTGGTGCCCGACAGGATCGAAGGCGCATCGCCGACGCCCCATTCCTCGACCACCGGCTTGCCGTCGACAAACACGCGGTATCCGTTTTCGGAGGCGAAGCGGAAGGTGTAGGTGCCGGTCTCGGGCGCCTTGATAAAGCCAGTCCAGCGAATGGAGCTTTCGCGCCCGTCGCTGCGCCACTGGACATAGGGCCGCTCCTCGATCGAGGTTTCGGTCGGCGTGCCCTGCAATTCGCGGTTGTCGAAATGCTCTGCGGTCAGGCCCGGACGCGTGCAGGCCGCGTCGGCGCACAGGACCGATGCATCGACATCGGATTCGGGCGCGCCGATCAGGCCGGTGCCTTGCACATATTCGATCTGGCTATCCGGGAAACGCGCCCGTAGCCCATCGAGGACGGTCACCGGATCGCTCGGCGTGCCGTAGTAGTTGCCGACCAGCGTATCGAAGCTGTCCGCATTCGGCCCGACCACGGCAATGCGGCGCGGCGCGGACTTCAGCGGCAGCAGGTTACCCTCGTTCTTCAGCAGCACCATCGAGGCTTTCGCCATCTCGAGCGACTTTGCGCGGTGTTCCGGCGTATCGAAATCCTGCGCAGTGATGTCGGCCCAAGGCAGCGTTTCGTAGGGATCGAACATGCCCAGCTTCATCCGGGCGGTGAACAGGCGGACGAGCGCACGATCGAGTACCTCGACCGGCAGGACGCCGCTCTGCACGCCTTCGACGATCTGCTCCGGCTCGGTGCTCAGCTGGTTGCGATAATCGCCGCAGATGACGTCCATGCCAGCCTTGAAGCCCAGCGCGACGCCTTTCACGCGGTCCCGCTCATAAGCCAGCGCGTCATCGCGGTAGATATTGGCCGCGCCGCCGCAATCGGTGACGACATAGCCGTCGAATCCCCAGTCGTTCCTAAGCCGCTCCTCCATCAGAAACTCGCTGGCGCAGGCGGGGATGCCGTACAGCGCGTTATAGGCGCACATGATCGATCCAACTTTGCCGTCGATCACGGTGGTGCGGAACGCGGGAAGATAGGTTTCCTCAAGATCCCTGGCGCTGGGATGGAAATCCTGTTGGTGGCGGCCCTGTTCCGGGCCCCGAGTGCACGGCGTAGTGCTTCGACGTGGCGATCGTCTTGTAATATTTCGGATCGTCGCCCTGCAGCCCGCCGATGAATGCCTTTGCGACCTCTCCGGTCAGCAGCGGGTCTTCGCCATAGGTTTCCTGTCCGCGGCCCCAGCGCGGATCGCGAAAGATGTTGATGTTGGGGGACCACACGGTCAGCCCCTGATAGAACCCGCTGGACCCGTCGGGCTGCAGCGTGTCGAGATACTTGGCGCGGAACTCGTCGGAAATGACCGTTGCGCTTTCGTGCATGCGATCGGTGTCCCAGGTCGCGGCCATGCCGATCGCCTGCGGGAACACGGTGGCGATGCCCGCGCGGGCCACGCCGTGCAGCCCCTCGTTCCACCAGTTGTAGCCGGGAACCTTGAGCCGCGGGATGGCGGGCGCGGTGTGCCCGGCCTGCCGTGCCTTTTCCTCAAGTGTCATGCGCGAGACGAGGTCCCTGGCCCGCGTTTCGAAATCGAGCGAGGTGTCGAGATAGGGGGGCGGGCCGGCGCGGGTGGGCGCAGAGGCGGCCTGCTCCTGCCCCATGGGCGTAGCGCAACCTGCGGCCAGCGCCGTCAGGCTCAGGACCATGGGCACGGCGAAACGTGCGAGACGATGATTCACGGGGCTAACTCTCCACTGGCGGCCAGGATGCCGTCGATTATTCTTGCGTGGATGAGTGCCCTGCAGCGCCCGCATGGTCAAGAGGTAGCGCTACCATAATCGGCATGGAGCCAGCTTTGAACTGGAAGGGCGCGCCTTCTTCGGCTTGCCGCCCGGCCGGTCAGGAGGCGCGGGCGCGGGAGCGGCTGCTGATGCTCCAGAGCCGGCGGCATCGATCCGCGAGTGGACGAGTGAGCCGATCGCGCAACTGACCGCATTCTCGGCCTGTTGCGGATTCGCGCATCCCGTGACGGTGACCTCCACCCTGTATTTGCCGATGTCGCTGGTCCGGAATTGCAAGAGGATGCGCGCGGCCCTTGCACCCGCTGCGGCAGACCTGCGAGGTTCGGTGTCCTCCAGCGCCTTTGCGGCGACCGCCTCCAGGTCAGGGCGCAGCGCGATATATGTCGGCATCGGGATCAAAGGTCAGCGTGAAGCTGTGGGCAGGTCCGGTGGCGGCGTGCGGCATGACCTTCGCGGGTGAGGAAAACAGCAGGCTGTAAGGGAGGATCAGGGTTCGTCCGGTCGGCACGATCGATCCGTCGCGATCATCGAATTCCTTCAGACGCAGGGCGAGCAGGTTGAGATCGACCACTTCCCCCTTCGACGTGCCGATCTCGACGATGTCGCCGACTGAAAACGCTCTGGTAAATGTCCGGAACGCCGCTCCGGAAAGGCACAGGATCAGTTCCTTGGTCGCCACAACGATGGCGACGGCCACAGCGGTCAGCGATAGTGCAAAGGTACGCAGCTGCGGCGCCCAGATCATGATGAGGCCGATCACGGCGACAAGGACGAGCAGGTTGCGAACATTGGCCGACCATCGCCGACTGACGGTGTCGGTCAGGTTTTCGCGCCGCCGCAATGCGCGGCCCGCCACCACCCGCATCGCCATGAGGGCGAGGATCAGCGCGATCGAGGCGAAGGTGTCGGACGTGTACAGCCCGGGCGGTAACTGCAACTGCATCTGCTCTCCGAAGGTAATATGAGGGAAACGGGCGAAGCCGAAACGTCGCCGCTCGGCTCAGTGCTGCGTTGCCGCTCGCTTGTAAACCTCGGGTGCTCTCGGCCGGTGTCGGTTTCCCGATCAGCGCAGCCGCTCGAAAGGAGCGAAGGCGGAGCGGGAATGGTCGATGAAGCGCTGTTCATCCTCGAACGCATCGCCGGCAATGTCGGGAGAGCCGAGCCTGGCGCGCAATTGCTCGACATCGTCGAAATACGCCTCGGCCACTCCATCGATGGCAAGATCCGCAAGGCCCAGCGCCCGGCAGAGCCGGTTCTGCAATGCCAGGTCGGGATGCAACTGGCGATACCGGTTGGCGGGGTTCCTGCGGCCGTGATCGGCATGGCGGTTGAGCCAGTAGTCTCGAAATTGCGGCCCGGACAGATGGCTTTTGCGGCGCAGCGGGCAGAACAGGGCCACTTCTCCGGCGCCGGGCATGATATGGTGCTCGGTCCCGGCGACTGCAGTACTGAGCGTTCGCTGGATGGAGCGGGGCAAGGATCTGCCGCCCGGTACCGACAGCAGCCCACTCCCCGCCAGTTCGACCGCGAAGTCGAAGGAGGGGCTGTCATCGCCACCTTCAGCCTGCGGGCTATGGCCGAGTACAGAGGAAGGAAGCGCTTCCCAAACAGCGCCTTCGCTTGCGAAAATATTCAGAAGATCGGCGCGGGCGGCACCCCGCTCTCCTGCAGCCTTCAGCAGGAGCAGCGTCTTGGTTACCGGGTGATCATGGGGCGACGACATGGCGGCGCAGGCTCAGGGAACGGGCCAGCGTAGCACCAGCCGGTCGATATGCGCGTTGATGCCGCCGGCCTGCCGCAGCTCACCCGCATTGGCGACTTCGAAATCGGATATGCGCCGCAGCCATTCCTGAAGGGTGATCGCCACCTCGCTGCGGGCCAGTTCCTGACCGGGGCAGCGATGCGCGCCCTGTCCGAACGCCGAGTGGCGTGGCCGCGCCCTGTCGATATCCACGGTCAGCGGGTCGTCGTTCTCCCGCTCGTCCAGTCCGTGCACTACGGTTGGGCAGGCGACAAGATCGCCCGCGCGCAAGCGGATGCCGTGATAGTCCATGTCCTCGCGCACCAGCCGCGCGATCGTCACCGACCCATAGCGGCGAAACAGCTCGGCCACCGCCCGCGGGGCAAGGTCGGGATCGGTGACGAGCCGCGCTCGCATGTCGTCGTCGCTCGCCAGATGCAGCATCGCGAAGCCCAGGAAATTGACCACCGTGTCCATGCCGGCGACCAGCACCTGCAGCGTCAGCACCAGTGCTTCCTCGGCCGTCATGCTGCGGCCTTCGAACGGACGTCCGACCATGCGGCTGATCATGTCGTCGCCTGGCTTTGCCATGCGCTGCGTCACGACCGGCAGAAGATAGGCGGCCATCTCGTCGCGCGCTTCGGCCATCGTCATTTCCGAGCCGGGATTGGTCATCATGTCGGTCAGATATTTGAGGCGGAGCGCATCCGCTTGCGGCAGATCGATCAGCTGCAGGAAGATGCGGATCGGCAGGATCGCGCTGTAACTCTGGATGAAGTCGATTTCGCCCTGGTCCACGAAAGCGTCGATCAGCTCGCCCGCAAGTGCGCGAATGTCGGGCTCAAGCTCGCGCACGAACTTGAGCGACAGGTTCTCGTTCAGCTGCTTGCGATACCAGCGATGTTCGGGCGGATCGATGGTGGTGGGGATCAGCCCGGAATGTTCCTCCCCGGCAGAGCGGGGCAGGATGATGATGCGCGAGGAAAAACGTTCATGGTCCGACAGGATATCGGACACCATCTCTCCGCGCAGCGCGATCCAGTGCCCTTCGTTGCGGTCGGTCCAGACGATGTCGGGGTTTTCATCCTGCAGCCGCTTCCACGCATCATGAAAGCCAAACTCCATGCCGGGGAGATCGTAGATGTCGGCGTCGACCACGCGGTCCGGTTGCAAATCCGCAGGACGTTCCATCACTGTCATCTGGCTTCGTTCCTCAGTTTCTGCTGGCCATTACGGTCCAGCCATTGGCGCGTGGCCGTCGCGACGGCGCGTGCCCGTTCGTTCAGGTCGGGATAGCCCTCGCGCAGCTGGCGTGATCGCAGTTCGATGCTGAGCGGGATGTCCGGGGGCAGCGCGTCATAAACGTCATGCAGTGGCAGGGCGCCCGCCCCACATTGCTCGCGCAGGTCGATGGCGTCGATGATGACCGCGTCCAGATCATCGGCGGGCGGACGTTCGGCGCGCGCATCGCAGAACTGCGCATAGGGCAGGAGGTGTGGATCGAGGGAGCGGATCAGCTCGACCGGCGTTTCGGACCGGTCGACATGGATCGGATCGACCAGCAGCGCGGCAAGCGGATGGTCGACTGCATCGATAATGGCCATGGCGTCGGCACCGGTGCATACTTCGGTGAAGATGCCGAACTCCAGCGCGATCCGCATTCCCGCCCCCTCGGCATGTTCGCACAGCGCGCGCAGCTGTCTGGCGGTGCCGAGCGGATCGACCAGCGACGAGACGCACAGAGCATTGGCCGCGCCCAGTTCGGCTCCGACGTCCAGCACTCTCCGGTGATCGTCCAGCGAGAGATCGGGTTTGAGCCAGATCACCTCGACGTCGAGGACCGGCATGTCCGTCGATGCCAGCGCGGCGCGCGCATTTCGGGTGTCTGCCGCGCTCCACTCTCCGGGTTCGACCCAAAGCCCGACCATGTCGAAACCACCGGCTGCCGCAGCCCTTATGACGTCCGGCGCATGTGCATCAGGCATCACGCCCGAAGCGAGCGAGAGGGGGTTCATCGCCATCCCTCTGGCCCGGCCGCAGGGCATGGCTTGCGACTTGGCGCACTGCGCTCGTGCTTGCCCATGGCGATCCTCTTGCGGTCTTTGTTCTGTAAGGCAGCTTGCGACCCGCGATGATCCTCTGCAAGCTGTCACAGAGGATAGGGAGCCTTGAGGGCACCGGCCGGCACAGCCGGCCCGCCCGCGTGTCCCCGCATCAGTCGGGCAGGGCGGCAGTCTGTCGCAGGCCCTCGCCCAAGGCCAGGGCCGATGCCATGGCGAGGTTCATCGAACGAACTTCGGGGCGGATCGGGATGCGCAGGCGTGCATTGCAAGCCTCTGCGATGGCGGACGGAACTCCTGCGCTCTCCTTGCCGAACAGCAGGACATCGTCGCGGCGAAAGCGAAACTCATAGGCGGATACGCGGCTCCTGGTGGTGAACAGCACCAGCCTTTCCGTGCGCAGCGTGTTGCGGAAAGCCTCGAAACCCTGATGCCGCGTCACCTCCACATGGTCGATGTAATCCATGGCGGCGCGGCGGACACGCCGGTCATCCCATGCGAAGCCCATCGGCTCGATCAGATCCACCGCCACGCCGAAGCAAGCGCCCAGGCGCAGGACCGCGCCCACATTTCCCGCGATCTCGGGTTCGAAGAGAGCTATCCGCATGCCAAGCGATTGCCGCGTCCCTTGCGTCCGCGCAAGTCCTTGCGATCGGGGGTCAACGAACGTGATGCTCCTAGTGCCGAGCGCCGTCTCCGGGTCGTAGATAAAGCGTCTGCGTGGGATAGGCGATCGACAGCCCGGCCTCTTCCAGCCGCTCCACGATCGTCATCAGCAACTCCTGGCGATAGTTCAGGCTTTCGGCGTAATCAGCGACCTCGATATAGGCGAAGACCTCGATGTCGAGCGAGCTGGCACCGAAATTATCCAGCCGGGCGCGGCGCGGATCCTCGGCGATCAGCGGATGTTCGACGAGAATGTCCTCGATGATGGAAACGGCGTTGCGGAGTTGCGCGGCGGAGATCCCGTATTCCAGCCCGATCCTCGGATTGAAGAGAAAGCGATCGCGCCGCGAGTAATTCTCGATCTGGCGCGAGGAAAAATCCCCGTTGGGAATGGTGACGATCGTGCGGGCAAGCGTGCGGATGCGCGTCGAGCGGATGCCGATATCCTCCACCGTTCCCAGTACATCGCCCACCTGGCAAAAATCGCCGACCTGGATCGGCCGGTCCGCGACGACGGTGACGCTGCCGACCAGATTCTCGACAGTTTTCTGCGCCCCCAGCGCAAGGGCGATACCGCCGATGCCAAGCGCCGCCAGGCCCGTCGTTATATCAATGCCCACGGTATCGAGGATCGCGACCGCGGCAATCGCCAGGATGACGAGCTTGGTGGCCCGCCGCGCCAGGCTGACCGCGGAAGCCGCCTGCCGGCGCTCGCGCGCGTCCAGCCTCCTGGTAAGCCTGCGCGCGATCGCATCGACCAGCCGGATGGCGAACCATGCCAGCGCAATCCAGGCGAGGATCCCGATATAGCGCAGCATGATCTGGCGCGCGACAATGGCGACCGGTGCTTCGCTGCCCCAGACGCGAAAGCAGATAACCGCCAGCAGCAGGCTGAAGGGTGGAAGGGCGGCATAGAGGAACCGATAGACGCCGTTCTCCTCGTGGTGGGCGAACAGGCGGCGCAATATGAACAGGATCGCGGCAGACAGCAGCCAGAACAGCAGGAAGACCGCCACAAGCAGCCCCAGCAGTACCACCCAATCGGACAGCGGTGCCCCGGCGATCAGCAGAGCGTCACGGGCCAGCGGCTCGCCAAGCTGGCTCGCTCGGTCCTTCAGCTGCGCGCTTGTCTGTTCGGAGATGCGCCACACGCCCGGCTGTTCCGGCGCTGCGGCGGGTTCTGCATTCGCATCGGTCCCGGGCTGCGAACGCGATAGCAGGATCGGAACCTGCTCGGCACCGCCGAGCGTACCGATCCGCTCCAGATCGGGTGCAAGGCCGTCCTGGATCACACCCGCCTTTTCGTTCGACAACTCGGCAAAAGGGACAAGCTGACCGCCTGCGTCCAGCGATGCCTGGAGCGCCCGGGCCAGCCGGGCGCCCTCCACCGGATCATCATTGTCCAGAGCAAAGTAGTTGCCTGCAAGCTCATAGTCCTGCTTGGCGAGCGCGCTGATGAGGGCTGTCACGGCCGAGCGCGGTGTCTCCCGCTCCAGCGGGTCAGCCGGTTCGGCGGCCGCCTCGCTCGCGTCTCCAATCGGCAGCTGGGCAAGCGCCTGCGACGGCAAGGCGGTGAGCAGTCCGAGGAGGACAAGAATACGGATGAGGCAGGGCACGCGCATTAGAAAGGATGATGCGCCGCCGGGAGAGAGTGACCCGCGAAAACGGCATGAGGCGAGCATTCCACGCGCGCTGAATTTGCATGGGCCGATATGGCAACTGCACCCGCCGCGGGCATTTCCAGCGTCATCATGTTGCTCCTGTCGTCTCCCGGATGGCTTGCAGAACCGATCAGATCAGGCTGCAGCCATTCAAGAAAAGCAACCTGTGAGGCCAGGCTCCGTTCCTGAGGTCGGTACTACCTTTTCCCGTTGCCAGCGCCTAGGCGCAGCGTTTTTGCGACAGAGAGGTCAGCAGCGGCGCGCGCGGCATCGCATCCTGCAGGATTGCCGGCACGTTCTCCATCTCGACGCCCTGGCTGAAGTAGAATCCCTGGATCCCGGGACAGCGATTCTGGCGCAGATGTTCGAGCTGCGCGGCGGTTTCCACGCCTTCGGCCACGCAGTCCAGGTTGAGCTGCCGGGCCAGGTCGAGGATGCTGTTCACGATCGCCGCCGTGCTGGAGTTGTTGATCAGGTCGCGCACGAAGGAGCGATCGATCTTGATGCGGTCGAGCGGAAAGCGGCTGAGATAGCCGAGTGCCGACCAGCCGGTGCCGAAATCGTCGAGCGAGAGCATCACGCCCAGCGCCTTCAGCTCGCGCATGATGCGAAGCGTCGCCTCGGTATCGTCCAGGGTCAGGCTCTCGGTCAGCTCAAGCTCAAGCCACCGGGGGTCCAGACCCGATTCGTTCAGCGCGTCCCTGACCGTCCGGACGATGTCGCCGCGATAGAACTGCTGGGCCGAGAGATTGACGCCGATCCGCACGGGCGGATAGCCCTGCGCCTGCCACGCCGCGTTCTGCAGGCACGCCTGTTTCAGCACCCAGCGCCCGACCTCCACCATCTTGCCGTGTTCCTCCAGCAGCGGAATGAACAGGCCGGGGGCGATCAGGCCCTGGACCGGGTGATGCCAGCGCAGCAAGGTCTCGAGCCCGATGACACTGCCGGTCTCGACCGAGACCTGCGGCTGGTAGTGCAGGACGAACTCGTTGCGCTCGCACGCGCCGTGCAGGTCGCTGGACAGCGTGTGCCAGCGGTCTGCCGCCATGCTGAGATCGGCGCTGAACAGGCGGTAATTGCCGCGGCCGCGCTTCTTGGCCTGGTACATGGCGGTGTCGGCGGCCTGCAGCAGGGCGGCGGGGCTGTCGCCGTCGCCCGGGAACAGGCAGATGCCGATGCTGGCGCCGGCATGAAGGCGGCGCCCTTGCACAAGGAACGGCTCGAGCAGATTGTCCGAAATGCGGCGGGCGAGTTGCTCGGCGTCATGCGGTCCGCGCACCCCGGTGGCAACCACGACGAACTCGTCGCCACCCAGCCGCGCGGCAATATCGCCCTCGTTCAGTACCGATCGCAGGCGGCGGGCGACCTGCTCCAGCAGTTCGTCGCCGATGAAATGTCCCAGGCTGTCGTTGATATGCTTGAAATGATCGAGGTCGAGCAGGAGCAATCCGATCTGTTCCTGATGCCGCCGTGCGTGCCCGATCGCCTGCTGCAAGCGGTCCATCAGCATCGTGCGATTGGGCAGGCCCGTCAGCGAATCGTGCAGCGCGAGGTAGCGAACGCGCGCCTCGGCTTCCTTGCGCACGCGGATGTCGCGCAGGGTGCACTGGGCAAGCAGGCGGCCGGCTGCTTCATAGGTGTTGCCGATCACTTCGGCATGGATGAGTTCGCCGTCGAATCGCCGCCACGACCATTCGGGCCATTTCATCTGCCGTTCTTCCCGCAGGGCCGCCAGGACTTCCTGTGCACTCAGCTTTTCGGAGAAGCAGGCGAGTTCGCCGATCGGCATGTCCACGCAGCGATCCCCGGAAAGACCAAGGAGCTCCGCGCATCTCTCGTTGAGGTCGACGACCTTCTCGTCCGCGCAGTCGATGACGAGGATTGCGTCTCCGGCGGCTTCGAACAGGCGGCGGTGCCTGATTTCGGATTCGCGCAGCAGGCGCTCGGCCGAACGGCGCGCCTCGACCTCTGCCTCGAGCGCGCGGCTGTGCGCTTCCAGGTCGGCCCGCGCCTTGCGCAGCGCCATATGGGTCTGGACCCGGGCGAGCAATTCCTCGATCTGGAACGGCTTGGTGACGAAATCGACGCCGCCCGCCTCGAAGGCGGTCAGCTTGTCCTGCACGTCGGACAACGCCGTCATGAAGATCACCGGAATGTCGCGATAGTGCGGATCGCTGCGCAGATTGCGGCACACGTCGAAGCCGCTCATGTCCGGCATCATGACGTCCAGCAGGATCAGATCGGGCTCCGCGAAGCGGACCCGGTCGAGCGCTTCCATGCCGCCCAGCGCCACGAGGACATCATAGCCGGCCTGTTCCAGATGATCGACGACGACACCCAGATTGACGGGATTGTCGTCGACGATGAGGATGGTCGGCTGACCGGCTTCGGTTGCATTCGTCACGCCGCGTCTCTCCCGTATATGTTCTGTTCCACCAGCCTCAGGACGGCGGGGGATTGATAGGCGGCGGCAAGTTCGCACAGCCGATCCGCGAACGGCCTGAATTGCGGATCCCGTTCGGCGATCTGCGCCGCCTCGATCCGCACGCCGCGCATGTTTCCGGCCCGCGCCAGGATCAGCAATTGCTGCATCTGCTGCACCGGCGGGATGGCGAATTCCGCCGCGCTGCGGATGTCCTCGGCCGGTTCGGCAGGCGGCGCCGCGCAGGCAGCCAGGCATTCGGCCAGCGTATCGATGTCGACCGGGTTTCGGCAGCAGGCGAACCGCACCGGCAGCCAGCGCGTCGGCCTCGTTCGTCTTGCCGGTGGCGCCCGTCATCGCGACGATAGGAACGTCGCGCAGCGCACAGTTCATCTTCATCCGCCGGATGGCATCCAGACCGTTCATCCCCGGCATCTTCAGGTCCATGAGCACGAGGTCGGGGCGCATATGGGCGCATGCCTCGAGTGCGCCGGCGCCGTCCGCCGCCGTTGCAGCCGAAGCTCCCAGCGCGGCAAGCGCGTGGCACAGATATTCGCAGGTAGCCTGGTCATCGTCGACAACCAGCACGCGGAAGGTAGCGGGCAACGGTGAGTGCTCGTGCCTGCTTTCGCTCTCCGCCCCGGCGCGCGAACAGATGATCTCGGCGATGAAGCGCGATCCCTGGCCGACGGTGCTCTCGACCATGATCTCGCCGTCCATGGCCCTGACCAGCTGGCGCGTGATGCTGAGGCCGAGACCGGTCCCGCCGCTGCGGTCGATGGCTGTGCCGGCCTGCTCGAAGGGTTCGAACAAGCGCTCGATCTGGTCCTGCTGGATGCCGTCGCCGGTGTCGGCGACTTCCAGCCGGATACGCACCTGGTCGTCTGCGTCCGGTCCGATACCGGGAGCTGCCGAGACGTCCAGGCGAACCTCTCCGGTCGTGGTGAACTTGACCGCATTGCCCAGCAGGTTGAGCAGGACCTGCCGGATCCGCTTGGCGTCGCCGACCAGCTGGCGCGGCAGGTCGTCGGCGAGGTGTACCGTGAAATCCAGGCCCTTCTCCTCCGTGCGGAGGCGGATCATGTTGGCCACGTTGCCGACGCAGGCGTGCAGGTCAAAGGTTGCCGGAAGCAGGTCGAGTTTGCCTGCCTCGATCTTCGACAGGTCTAGTATGTCGGTGATGAGCGTCAGCAGATGCCGCCCGCTCTGGTCGATGGTCTGAACCGCGGCCCGCTGCCGATCGGTCAGGGCTTCGCGGTCGAGCAGCTGTGCATAGCCAAGGATGGCGTTCAGCGGCGTGCGCAGCTCATGGCTCATGTTTGCAAGGAACTGCGATTTTGCGGCGCTGGCCGTTTCCGCCGCCGATCTTGCGTGGGCAAGGGCCAGGCCTTCGCGCGTCTGGGCACGGTGCCGTATTTCATAACCGCGCTTTACCGAGAAGAAGCGGTAAAGCAGGAAAAGGCCGGTCAGGACCAGCCACATCCCCAGGATCAGCAGGTACCATTGCGCATTCGTCAGCGCGATCCCGCTGAAGACGAGCGATTTGATCGCGACCGTAAACTGGCCGGGAGCGACATTCGCGCCGGAGACGAAATCGATGGCGACCACATGCCGCAGGTCCGGTTCCAGCTCTCCACCGGCAGACTTGCGCTGATCCAGCCACCAGCGATCGATGACAAGCTGTTCAAGCTTGAGATCGATCGTGTTGAGCCCTTCCTTCACCTCGAACTCGGCGATGACCGGCATCGTGCTCTGGCCCAGCGCCTGGGTGCTGTATGCCGGGTCGAAATTCTTGAGCGTCAGCTTCAGCCGGTTCGGAGGGCCGTGGTAGACGAGCGAGAGCGTCACACGATCGAAGCGCGAAAGATCGATCGCCTTTTCCGCCTGCTCCGAACCTTCGAGTTGCAGACCATATCCGCAATAGGGGTACGGGACGCCCGCCCTGACATTGCAGGTCCAGGCCCACTTGCCGGCGGGGTGCGGTTCCACGCTGCTGGCGCCGCCTTCGTCGCTGTCGCTGTAGTGATATGGATAGAAATGCGCGGCCTGACCGGTGATCGACAGCTGCTGCTCACGAATGGAATCGCCCCAAAGCACCGCCGCAAAGCTGATGATGACGACCACGAAGATGGCGACCTCGACCTTGAAGTCGTAACAGCTGCGCAGCCAGCCGATCACGCCCGAACCCGCACGTCCGTGTTTGTCCGGCGACCCGCCGGTCGATTCAGCGGGAAGTCCGGCCTCGATCTGCCGATAGGGGAAAGGATCGTCCTGTGGACGCACAGCGAAGCACTCCGGGTCAAAGAGGCTTCAATGCGGCAAGATTGTTAACAGGGCGTGCTGCGCGGTCTTAGCGTTGACGCCTAGCGAGATTCGGTCCGGCTTAACGATTGGCGGCGGAATCAAGCGCGGGCCAAACGGCGCTCTGCCATTGCCGTGCACCGGCCGGGCGCGCGGATTGCGCCAGAAGCTGAAGGTCGTGAACAGGCCGAGCAGGGCGAGCGCCATCCCCGCGAAGGTGAGGGCCAGCTTCCACGCAGTGCCCCCGACCTTGCCCGCATGGACCGGATAGAATTTTTCCGACATGGCATCCTTGTCGAACGTGCCGTCCGGCGCGTCGATGGCGATCTGCCCGTCCCGTTCGCGCAGATAGGTGCGCCCGTTGGGGGTCCATTCAAAGGGTTGCCTTGACCGAAGAACCAGACCGCCTGCGGTGAACTGCAGCCGCCGCGGCTGCGCCGCGGGATAGATGGCCTGTGCCTCCGCCAGCAATTCTTCGACATCGCCCGGTGCGATGCGAGGGGCGAGGGCATGCTGCGCGGGCGGTCTGCCGCCGAACGGGACGGTCAGCGCGCTCCTGACGGGTTCGAAAATCATGGCGGCGCCCGTCAGGAACACCAGAACAAGCAAAGGCGCTGCCACGATGCCCAGGTCCCGGTGGTGGCGGATGATGGCGCTGCGGCTGAAACGGCGCGGCCATGGGCGCAAGGTAAAGGTTCGGCGCGTGCGCCACCAGATGATCGCCCCGGAGATCGTGAAGAACAGCCCTGCCAGTCCCGCCAGCCCCGCAGCGATCTCGCCCGCTTCGCCCGCCAGCAGGTAATGGTGGAGATCGAACAGCCACAATTCGGGCCGACCCCACACGCTTTGCCAACTATCGACAATCTGCCCGCTGCCGTCGATATAGGCGCCGCTGCCATCGGTGTAGGCCGCCTGATGCAGCCCAAGCGTATCGCCGGCAAAGGTGATGCGGTCGAGACCTTGTCCGTGATCGCGTGCCACCTCGACCGCCCGGGCAAGTTCACCCGGTTCGATGGCCGGCGCATCATCCGCGCCGGGCAGGCCGATCCACGCGTCCTCCCATAGCAGCGCGGTGCCTGACAGGGCCAGTGCGACCAGCACCAGCCCCAGCACTCCGCCCAGCCAGCGATGCAGCCGGATCAGCAAGCGCATCGCCGCGCGCCCTCAGAAGGCGCTTTGCAGCGAGAGCGTCATCGTCCGCCCCCGGCCCGCGAAGTAGCGGCTGTCGTCATTGATCCGTACCGTATCGCTGTCATAGGTCAGGTAATATTCGTCGAGTGCGTTCTGGACACCCAGCGACAGCAGGCCAAAACCCGTGCGATAGCCGACATAGGCGTCGAGCAGCGCATAGCCCTCGAAAGCGGCATCGGCGGGCTGCCCCTCGAAGCTGCGTGCGAGGTAGAAGCGCGCCTGCGCGCGTGCGCTGAACCGCCCGGAGGCATAATCCGCCGCCACATTGACGCGGTCGGGCGCGATATTGGCACCGTCGAGGTCGGCTTCGAGCACGCCGTCGCCATTGTCGTCGGTGCGCCCGGTCTGATGGCTGTAGGCGACCGACATTTCCAGTCCCGGAACCGGCGTCAGTGTGGCGATGCTCAGCTCCAGCCCCTCGATATCGATGGGCGCGCGGACCACTTCGAAGATGCCGTCGCTGCTCAGCACCAGCCGCGAACCGAGCGTGCTTGTCGACCAGAAATAGCTGGCACTGGCGGTGAGCGGGCCGCGATCCACCTCGACCCCCAGTTCGCGATTGTTCGAGATGACCGGTTCGAGCGAGACGTAATCGTCGATGTCCACGCCTTCGTCGGTAATGCCGCGCAGGATGCGGCCGACATCGGCGATGGTATATCCCTGCGCATAGCTGCCATAGCCGCGCACGCCGTCCACCGGTTCGACAATGACGCCGCCGTTCAGCAGCGTCTTGTTGAACGACGGGCTGCCGCCCTGCACCAGATTGGCGCCATAGGACGCCAGCGTGGTGTAGTCGCCGACCGTCAGCCTGACATCCTCGTGCCTCATGCCGCCGGCAAGGCGCAGCACGCCGTCCAGCAGCTTCCAGTTCGCCTGCGCAAACGGGGCCAGGCTGCGGAACTCGGTCTCGGGCACCCAGGCGCGGCCGGTTTGCGACAGGGTCTGTTCGGTCGTGTCGAACAGCGCGTCGAAGCCCAGCGTCACGATCAGGTCGTCATAGCCCGGCACCGCGCGTTCATAGCTGATCTTGCCGCCCAGCTTGCGCGACTTGTTGGCCGACTGGTCGAACAGCTGGCCCGTGGGATCGATCGCGCTGTCCTGAAACGTGGAGAACACGCCGCCGCCGAACACGTCGCTGGTGCGGTTGTAGAAGCCCTGCAGCGCCAGCACGCCGCCGCCGAGGTCGCCATGGGTGAACGATGCCGAGATCATGTCCGCCTCGTTCGACGGGGGATCGCCCGGCGTCTCGCCCTTTTCGCTGGACGCGGGGACGCCTGCAGCGCGGTCGCCCGGCACGATGACGTAATTGTTGTTGCCTTCCAGTTCGAAATGGTTGGCGATCAATTCGAACCGCGCGTCACTGGACAGCTGATAGCCGAAGCGCCCGAATACCGACCAGCTGTCGCTGTCCTGGATCTCGCCCTGCGTGCCATCGACGCCGATGCGGTTGCCGCGCCCGTCGATGAACGCGCCGCGCCGTTCGAACGCACCGCCGATCGATGCGTCGAGCGCGCCCGCGCGCCAGCCGAGAAGCGCCGCCGCCTTGCCGCCCAGCAATTCGCCATGGAATCCGTCGGCCGCCGTGCCCTGCATCAGCGTGCGGACGATGGCGCCGTCCGTGACTGGCGCCGGGATCGTGACCTGGTTGACGATGCCGCCAGTCGCTCCGATCCCCTGCAGGGCGTTGGCGCCGTAGATCACCTCCACCCGATCGATGAAGAAGGGATCGATGGTATATCCGTCGCGCGACCCGTCGCGGATCGGCGTCGATTGCGGAATCCCGTTGACGGCATACAGCGGCTGGCGGCCGCGCAGGCTTTCGCCCGCGCCGCTCAGCTTTTCGCGAGTGGGCGAAAAGGAAGGCAGCAGGGCCGAGACCGCATCCACTGTCGAGCCGGAGATGACGAGCTGGCGATCGAGCGCTTCGGTATCGATCACGTCGATGGTGAGGGGAAGGGCGTTGGCCGGCAAGCGAGTGCGCGCGGCGGACACGACGATGTCCCCGTCGCCGGTTTCTTCCGGCTGGACGGAAGCCGATGGGGCATTGCGCGACTGGGCATGGGCTGCATGGGTCATGGCCAGGCTGGCCACGCCCATGGCCAGGAAAGTCGAAATGCGCATATGTCCTCCACTGATTGCGAGGCGCGCCTAACGCTAATGATAATGGATTTCAACAGCAATCTGAAACCGGCGGCAACGTCAGGGCGCGGCCGCCATTTCGTGCAGGGCGTTCTCTGCGCTCTTGGCGCGGCGCGGCTGGCGTGGCAGACGCCAGAGGCAAGAGACCGCCGGGGCCGGCAAGCGTCCGCGGCGGATGATGGAGATAGAATGACCGATCGCAAGGAACCGCCGGTCGAGCCGGGCAAACCCGGCCCGCACGGCAAGCCTGAAAACGCCGACCGCGAACTGACCCCCCGCAAGTTCTACCGCGCAGAAGACGAAGCCGCTTTCAGCGAAGCCTCGCCCAATGACACGGTGCAGACCCGGCACCCGGCCTATCGGCTGGCGTTCCAGGATACTGATTTCCTGCTGCGCGAGGATCTGCGCCCCGTCCGCTTTCAGCTGGAATTGCTGAAGGCGGAAACCATGCTGGAGGAGGCGGGCGTCGGATCGACGCTGGTGATCTATGGCTCCGCCCGGATTCCCTCGCCCGAGCGGGTGGACGAGATGCTGGCCGCCGCCGACCAGGACCCGCGCGGCCGCAAGGTGGTCGAGAACCTGGTCGCCAAGGCGAAGTATTACGACGAGGCCCGGCGCCTTGCCTTCATGGCCAGTTCGTGCGCGGTGATCGAGGACGGGCAGCGCCAGTTCGTCGTCACCTCGGGCGGCGGGCCCGCCATCATGGAAGCCGCCAATCGCGGCGCGGGCGAGGCGGGGGCCGAGAGCATCGGCCTTAACATCGTGCTGCCGCACGAGCAGGCGCCCAACGAATATGTCACCCCGCGCCTGTCGTTCCAGTTCCATTATTTCGCGCTGCGCAAGATGCATTTCCTGCTGCGCGCCCGCGCGGTGGCGGTGTTTCCCGGCGGCTTCGGCACGTTCGACGAATTCTTCGAACTGATCACCCTGATCCAGACCGGCAAGATGAAGCCGATCCCGATCTTTCTGTTCGGCAAGGACTTCTGGAACAAGGTCGTCGATTTCGACGCGCTGGCCGACGAGGGGGTGATCAGCCGCGAGGACCTGAAACTGTTCCGCATCGTCGAGACGGCGGAAGAAGCGTGGGAGCGGGTCGTCGGCTTCTACAAGCTGTCGTGCCCGGTGACGATCCCGATCCCGGAGAAGATGGCGGTCTAGAGCCGCACCGCCTGTTGCCCCAGCGGGCCGCTCCCCCGGCCAAGTCCGGGCGCGGCCAGCATGGCGGCGCGGGTGAAGGCGCGCGCCTGTTCGACCGCCGCGACAAGGCCGAGGCCCGCGCCAAGACCCGTCGCGATCGCGCTTGCCAGCGTGCAGCCGGTGCCGTGTGTATGGCGCGTTTCGATGCGCGGGCTCTGCCATGACAGCGGATCGTGTCCGGGCCGATGCAGCGTATCGGTCACCGGATCGTCCGGCGCATCGCCGCCCTTGGCAAGGAAGGCGATGTTCCTGTTCGTCAGCGCCTGCGCGCCGCCCAGCGCATCCAGTTCGGGCACGTTGGGCGTGGTCAGCGTGGCCAGCTCCATCAGCCGCTCGAACGCCGCTACGGTGGCCTCGTCCGCCAGCACCGAACCGCTGGTGGCCACCATCACCGGATCGAACACCACCGGCGCGTCAATTTCCTGCAGCAGGTCGGCGACTGCTTCGGCGATTGCTGGCGATCCCAGCATGCCGATCTTTACCGCGTCCACGCCGATGTCGTCGACGCAGCTTCGCGCCTGCGCGATCACCATCTCGGGCGGCAGGACTTCCACAGCCTGAACGCCCAGCGTGTTCTGCGCGGTAATGGCAGTTATGGCGGTCATCGCGTGGCCGCCCAGCATGGTGATCGTCTTGATGTCGGCCTGGATGCCCGCCCCGCCCGAGCTGTCGGACCCGGCGATGACGAGAATACGCGCGGTTTTCATTCGAGGATGCTCATTTGCGGGCCAGATGCTCCTGCACATGCTTGCTGCGGGTGGGGCGGTCGGTCAGTTCGCCGTCGCAATTGGGGCAGGTGTCGTCCAGCCCCTCGGCGCAGGGCGCGCAGAACGTGCATTCCAGGCTGCAGATGAACGCGCCATGCGCCTCGGCGGGCAAAGCCTCGCCGCAGCGTTCGCAGGATACGCGCATTTCCAGCATCAGCTCGCTCCTACCGCGTCGCAGATCGCGTCGACCACGCTGTTCACCTCGCCCTCGTCGTCGCCTTCGGCCATGACGCGGATGACGGGTTCGGTGCCCGACTTGCGGATCACGAGCCGCCCGCGGCCTTCCAGCTGCGCCTCGGCATCGGCGATCAGCCTGCGAACCGCGTCGGTCTCCAGCGGATTGCCCGCAAAGCGCACGTTCTTCAGCACCTGTGGTACCGGGTCGAACAGGTGCAGCATCTCGCTCGCCCGCTTGCCCGATGCGACCAGGGCCGCCAGCACCTGCAGCGCCGCGACCGTGCCGTCGCCGGTCGTCGCATGGTCGAGCAGGATCATGTGGCCCGATTGCTCCCCGCCAACGTTGAAGCCGCCGCTGCGCATCTTTTCGAGCACATAGCGGTCGCCCACGGCCGTGCGGATCAGCGAGAGACCCTCGCCCTCGAGGAAGCGTTCCAGCCCCAGATTGCTCATCACCGTGGCCACCACGCCGCCGCCGCGCAGCCGCCCGTCGCGGTTCCAGTCGCGCCCGATCAGCGCCATGATCTGGTCGCCGTCGACGGTGCGGCCCTTTTCGTCGACCACGATCAGCCGGTCGGCATCGCCGTCGAGCGCGATGCCGATATCCGCCCCCTCGGCCACGACGCGTTCCTGCAAAGCCCTTGGGCTGGTCGAACCGACGCCATCGTTGATGTTGAGGCCATCGGGCTCGACCCCCATCGCGATCACTTCGGCGCCCAGTTCCCACAGGGCGGGGGGCGTCACGTCATAGGCTGCGCCATTGGCGCAATCGACCACGATCTTCAGCCCGTCGAGCCGCATGTCGGTCGCAAGCGAATTCTTCACCGCATGGATATAGCGCCCGCGCGCATCGTCGATCCGCCGCGCGCGCCCGATGTCCTTGGACGGCACCAGCAATTGTTCCTGGTCCAGCATGATCTCGACCGCCAGCTCGTCTTCGTCCGACAGCTTGAAGCCGTCGGGGCCGAACAGCTTGATGCCGTTATCCTCGAACAGATTGTGGCTGGCCGAGATCATCACGCCCAGATCCGCGCGCATCGAACGCGCCAGCAGCGCAACCGCGGGCGTGGGCATCGGGCCCAGCAGCACCACGTCCATGCCCACGCTGGTAAAGCCCGCCACCATCGCGCTTTCCATCATGTAGCCCGACAGGCGGGTATCCTTGCCGATGACCACGCGGTGCTTGTGATCGCCGCGCAGGAAATAGGTGCCCGCCGCCTGGCCCACCTTCATCGCCATGCTGGCGGTCATGTTGCCGGTGTTGGTGCGGCCGCGAATACCGTCGGTGCCGAAATATTTACGTCCCAAGTCGAATGCCTTCAGATCGGATCAAGCGTATTGCGCGCGGGGCCGCGCGCCTCCATGGAAAATGCTTCATGTCACCTGCGGGCGCCGCAGGGAAGGGGGACCATCATTCAGGACAACACCGCGCAGCACCAGCCGGACGCAAGACCGCGCCATTCGGCCACGCTGGAGACGCCCGACATCCGCATGCCGACCTGGCTGACGCTGGGCGGATTGCTGGCTGGCATCGTGCTGGGGACGGTTTCGCGGCGCACGGGCGGAGAGGGCTGGATCGAGCTGGTACTGAGCCCGATCGGCACATTGTGGCTGAACGCGCTGCAGATCACGATCGTGCCGCTGGTCGCCTCGCTGGTGATCACCGGCATGATGCACATGGCCCGCGCAGCGCAGGCGGGGCGGATGGCCGCGCTGACGCTGGGCACCTTCGCGGCAATCCTGGTGGCCGGCGCGGTGATGGCCGCGTTTCTGACGCCCGCGATCCTGGCGGCCTTTCCGGTGCCGGCGGGCGTGGCCCAGGGTTTCGCCGCCGATCTCGCCAATGTCGATGCGGGGCCGCTGCCCGCCTTCGGCGATTTCCTGACGTCGTTCATTCCCACCAACATCATTGCCGCCGCCGCCGAAACCGCGATGATACCGGTCGTGATCTTCGCTGCCGCCCTGGCCGTGGCGGCAACGCGGCTGGGGCCGGTGCAGCGGGATGCGATCGCCCTGTTCTTCGCCAGCATCGCCAATGCCATGCTGGTGATCATCGGCTGGGTGCTGCGGGTCGCGCCGATTGGCGTCTTCGCGCTGGGGGCCCGGCTGGGGGCGAATGTGGGGCTGAGCGCGGTGGCCACGCTGGGCCATTACATACTGGTCGTGTCGTTCATCGGACTGGTGATCTTCGCGGCGGCCTATCTGATCGCCGCGATCAAGGCGCGAGCTGGGTTGCCCGCCTTTGCTCGCGCTGTCCTGCCCTCGCAGGCGGTTGCGCTGTCGACGCAAAGCTCGCTCGCCAGCCTGCCGCCGATGCTGGCGGCGGCGCGGCGGCTGGGCATTGCAGAGGACACGGCGGATTTCGTCCTGCCGATGGCGGTGACCGTGTTCCGCGCGACCGGCCCCGCGATGAACCTGGCGGTGGCGATCTATACCGCGCATCTGCTGGGGGTCGAGCTGGGGGCGGCGGCCTTGTTCGCGGGGATCGTCGTGGCCTCGCTCACCACGCTGGGCTCGGCATCCCTGCCCGGTTCGATCAGCTTCGTGTCCGCGATCGGCCCGATCTCGATCGCGATGGGCCTGCCGGTCGCGCCGCTGGCCATTCTGGTCGCGGTGGAAGTGCTGCCCGACATCATGCGCACCATCGCCAATGTCACGATGAATGTTGCGGTCACCAGCGCAATCGATCGCCATGCGCCCGCCGGAGCGCCCGATCACGCAGTTTGATTTCAAAATCCTGCCCGAAATACCGTTTTCGCAACCCGATCGGCTCTTGTGGATTGATAGGACGAGCCCCAAGTCCTTTCCCGCGAGATCAACAGGAGAAAACACATGGCAATTGCCTTTCCCGACCTTCCCTATTCACACGATGCGCTGAGCCCGGCGATCTCGGACGAGACGCTGAAGACGCACCACGGCAAGCATCACAAGGCCTATGTCGACAAGACCAACGCCGCGATCGAGGGCACCGACATGGCCGATGCCTCGCTGGAAGAGATTATCGCCAGCGCCGATTCGAAGGGCAACTCGGGCCTGTTCAACAATTCCGCGCAGAGCTGGAACCACGCCTTCTACTGGCACTCGATGGCGCCGAGCGGCGGCAAGCCCTCGGGCGATCTGGCAAGCGCGATCGACAGCGCATTCGGTTCGCTCGACGCGCTGCTGGAAAAGCTGCAGAGCGCGGGCGCAGGCCACTTCGCCAGCGGCTGGGTGTGGCTCGCCGCCGATTCCAGCGGCAAGCTTTCGATCGAGGAAACGCATGACGCGGGCACGCTCGCCATCGGCGACAAGAACCCGCTGCTCACGCTCGACGTGTGGGAGCACGCCTATTACCTCGATTACAAGAACGTGCGTCCCGACTATCTGAAGACCGTCTCGACGAAGCACATCAACTGGGACTTCGCGGCGAAGAACTATGCACGCGGCAGCACCTGGAAGTATCCTTCCTGAGGAAGTGCATCAGCGATGGTGAAGAAGGGCCGGGCGGAAACGTCCGGCCTTATCTTTTTCAGTCGGGCTCTTCTTCGTCCGGCTGGACGAACAGCGGTTCTCCGAACAGGAAGCCGACGATGTTGGGATGGCCAAGGTGCTGAAAGATCGCGATCAGCGTGATCAGGATCGGCACCGACAGCAGCGCGCCCAGCACGCCCCAGATCCAGGTGAAATAGCTGATCGCGATCAGGATCAGAACCGGATTGACGGTAAAGCGCTTGCCCAGAATTGCAGGGGTCACGATATTTGCCTCAACCGCGTGCAGCGCAAGATAGGCGCCTGCGGGCACCAGCCCCAGGAACAGCGTCTCTGCCGTGCCCATGCCGACCAGCAGCAGGATGCCGGTCATGATCAGCGGCCCGACATAGGGCAGAAAATTGAGCAGCGCGGCCAGCCCGCCCCACATCACCGGCGCATCGAGGCCGAGCGCCCAGGCGCCTAGCGCGGCCACCACGCCAACCCCCGCATTGATGAGGCCGACGGTCAGGATATAGCTCGCCACCCGGTCCTGCACGTCGCGGATGGCGCGGGCGGCGCGCAGCGAGGAGGTGAACTCCGCCCGTTCGAGCAGCAGGCGGCGGCGCAGGCGAACCCGCGCCTCGATCATGAAGAACGCCATCAGGAAAGTCAGCAGCGTTTCCAGCACCAGCATCGGGGTCGCCAGCGCCACGCGCTCAACCATCGAAGGCGTCGCCAGCACGACCTCGCGCGCGCTGGTCCGGCCGGCCAGCTGTCCCAGCCGCCGGTTGAGATCGTTGATCCAGTCGAGCTGTCCGCGAAACTGCGTGAATGTCTCGTCGATGGAGGCGACCAGCTGCGGCACCCGATCGAACAGCGCGATGGCGGGATTGAGGATGGTGGCCAGCGCGATCACCACGATGGCGATGAACACGATCACCGCAAGGAACGAGGCGATGATGTTGGGCAGGCCCATGCGCGAAAGGCTGTCGGCCAGCGGTGACAGCACGATCGTCAGCACCAGCGCGGTCACCAATGGCAGGAACAGCACCGCACCGATCGACAGCACGAAGGGGAGCGCCAGAAACAGGCCCACGCCCAGAATCAGCAACAACGCCGAGGCCAGACGGTTTAGATCGCGCGAAACCCAGATCACGGTGCGGCTGGCAGCACCGTCGCCATCGTCATCCAACTCGAAACGGTCGATCAGGATCGGTTCGGCGTCGGTGCCGTCGGGGGCGCCATCGCGCAGCGTGTCGGTCTTGGGTTCGGCAGAATTGTCCATGGCGGCCCCCGGCCGGCTGAAATCCCATCAGGGAAACGCGAATCAGTTGTTTCCGTTTACCTGCGGTTCAGCCATTTCGTCGAGTTCGCCCATGATTGCGTTGTGCGCAACTGCATCATCGGTGGAGCGCTGGGGGATGTCTCCATCATCCAGCATGGCGTTCAGCGCCGAACGGGCACGGCCAACGCGGCTCTTGATCGTGCCGACAGCGCAGCCGCAGATCTCGGCCGCTTCCTCATAGCTGAAGCCGCCCGCGCCCACCAGCAACAGCGCTTCGCGCCGCTCGGGCGGGAGGGTCAGCAGCGCGCGGTGCATGTCCGACAGGTGCAGCGGACCTTCCTGGCCGGCAGGGGCCGTCAGGATGCGCTCGGCCACCGTCTCGTCATAGTCGGCGCGAAAACGGTTGCGGCGCATGTCGGTCAGATAGGCGTTGCGCAGGATTACGAAGGTCCAGGCACGCATCGACGTGCCGGGCTGGAAACGCTCCTGCGCGGCCCACGCCTTCATCAGGGCTTCCTGAACCAGATCGTCGGCCAGATCCGGGCGGCCGCAAAGGCCGCGGGCAAAGGCGCGCAGGTGCGGAATCACCTCGGTCAACTCGCGCTTGAACTCGCGCGCGCGTTTCGCTTCGCTCATCTTCGGTGCACTGCTCTGGGTGTCGCTGGCGCTGTCGTTCGCTTTGTCATCATCGCTGCCTTTTGCAGCGTCGGAACGATTTGCCATCAAGCGCTCTTGCCCTTGGGCGGCGTCTTTTTCGAAGCGGCTGTCTGGCTGTCTGCGTCGTCGGCGGCGCCATCGCCATTATCGTCGAACCGGGACAAGAGATCGTCAAAGCTGTCCGGCAGGGGTTCCTCGACGACCGAATTGTACAACTGACGCAGTCCAGCGGCCCATTCCGGGCGCTTGCGGCTGCGCATCGGTTCGTCAGACATGTGTTCCTGTTTCACCCTGTTGTGACCTGTCATGCTAAATCTTAGGTGCGGATAAGCCCGCCTTCCACTTTCTTCTCGTCAAAGGCAATCCCGACCTTTCAATGGAGCCAACCGGATTGTTTCAGGCTCCCGGATGCTGCACGCCGCCAGAGCGGAAGCGGCAGGCTTAACCGCCCGTTTGCGAATGGGGCTGCAGATGGGAACGAAAGCAGGGAACGATTGTTCCCGTCTGAACTAACTTTGCACACATTGTTCTATTTCGGCATGCACGAGGCGCTGGCGTGTCCCATCGGCTGGAAGAAGAACGGCTTTCGAAGGACGTACGGTTGCGGCACGATCTGCCGACCGGGTGATCAAGGGGCGTTTCAATCGCCGATAAAATGAACATGGGGTCAGGCGGGCAAGCGATGCAGTTGCCGCGGACGGACCGGCGCCTGGGGGGGACTTTGCGATGGTTCTCGCGTTTTCCGCGGGCACTGCCGCTTGCCATCTTCCTGACGATCTTCACCATGACGCTGCTGGGCGTATGGGCGATCGAGCGTGCCGAGAGCGAGGCTCGCCGCGCAGATCTCGAGCAGCTGGCCGTGGAGGCCTCCGCCGCGCTGGAACGCCGGGCCAATGCCAATGCCGCCTATCTGCGCTCGGGTGCCGCGCTGTTCGCGACGCAGGAGAATGTGGCGGCCTCGATGTTCCAGACCTTCATCGGCCAGCTGCGGCTCGATTCAAATTTTCGCGCAGCCGACGGCATCGGCTGGGCCGCGCGGGTGGATGCGGCCGACATCCCGGCCTTCGAGCGCGAAATGGACGAATCCGGAGTGCTGGATTTCTCGGTTTCGCCGATGCCCCGGGCCGATCAGGTATATGCCGTTCCGGTCACCAACATTCAGCCAGAGACGGCACGTAACCGGCTCGCCATCGGCTATAACATGTTTTCCGAACCCGTTCGCCGCGCCGCAATGATCGAGGCCGAGCAGACCGCAAGGCCCACCGCTTCGGGCAAGGTCGTTCTGAAGCAGGAGGGCGACCGCGATGCTGCAGGCTTCCTCGTGTACATGCCTGTATTTCAGGCGGGAGCGAGCGGCACGCGGGAGCTCAAGGGCTTTATATACAGCCCGTTCAACGCACAGGATTTCGTGGAATCCGCGCTGGAAGGGCTGGAGAATCGCCCGGTACAGCTGGCGATCTACGACCGGGCGGTCGCTCCGGACAGGCTGATGGCCTCGCGCATGACCGGACAGCCCGGGGGCGAAAGCGTGGTCAAGCGGGTGGAGATCGCCAATCGCGAATGGGTGATGGTGCTGCAGTCTCTTCAGCCGGCCGCGCTCAGCCGCTTGTCAATGATCGCGCTCATCGCCGGGCTGGTCTGCTCCACGCTCGCGCTGGCGATAGCGTGGCTGCTGACGCGGCAGGCGGTCGAGGCGCGGCAGGTGATCGAACTGCTGGAAGAGCAGGCGGCGATCCGCAATTCGCTGACGCGCGAATTGAACCACAGGGTCAAGAACACGCTGGCCAATGTACTGTCGATCGTCTCGCTCACGCGCAGGCGGGCCGACAGCATCGACAGTTTCGCGGAATCTCTCGACGGGCGTATTCGGGCCTTGTCGGCCACGCATGACCTGCTGACCCAGTCGGAGTGGGGCACGACGCCGGTTCGCGCGGTGATCGAGGTTGAGATGGCCCCCTATGCGCAGGGCCGCGATTCCGTGGTCGAGATGGACGGGCCGCATGTCGAACTTGC
Source organism: uncultured Alphaproteobacteria bacterium (assembly GCA_963752785.1). Lineage (GTDB taxonomy): Bacteria > Pseudomonadota > Alphaproteobacteria > Sphingomonadales > Sphingomonadaceae > Croceicoccus. The sequence goes on along the minus strand of CAVVZE010000013.1, from coordinate 419,770 downwards.
GCCGAACGATGCGCTGTCCATGGGCCTCGCCATCCATGAACTGGCCACCAATGCGGCGAAATATGGCGCGTTGTCGACCGCCGAGGGAAAGGTCGAGGTTCTTTGGGAGCTGGTCTCCGACGACCTCGTCCGCGTGCGCTGGCGCGAAAGTGGAGGGCCAGAGGTGCAGCAGGTCCGCAAGCGTGGTTTTGGTACCGACCTGATCGAGAAGATCGTGGCCCACGAACTGCGCAACCCGGTCGAGCTGATGTTCGAGCCGTCAGGGGTGCGCTGCACCATGCTGATACCCGTACGTTCTCCCGGCGAATTCATGCTGCGCGCCAAGCGCATGAAGCAGCGCCTGGACCGGGCGCGCATCACCCCTGAAGACTGAGATCCCGGTCAGACGCAGAGATCGATCCGTGTCAGGGGCCAGCGGCAGTCCAAAGAAAAACGCCCGGAAGCCGTGAGGCTCCGGGCGTCGGGCGTAGATCGGCTATTGACGTCAGGGCAGCGGCCGGCTCGATCCGAAGAACAGCGCCTGGCTGATCGCGGCGCGAACCGTGCTTTCCTGGAACGGCTTGGTGACCAGATAGGTCGGTTCGGGGCGGTCGCCCGTCAGCAGCCGTTCGGGATAGGCGGTGATGAAGATCACCGGAACTGAATCGATCGCCAGAATATCGTCCACCGCGTCGAGGCCCGAAGACCCGTCGGCAAGCTGGATATCCGCCAGAACGAGCCCAGGCATCCGCTCTGCAATAACGGCTTGCGCCTGCGTGCGCGTGGCGGCTGTCCCGCAGATCTCGTGACCCAGCGAGCGGACCAGATCCTCAAGCTGCATCGAGATCAGCGGCTCGTCCTCGATGATGAGGACGTTGGTCGACGATTCGCGATCGATCTCGCTCACCGCTTCCTGCACCAGACCTTCGACGTCGCTTTCGGACAGATCCATGATCTCGGCCGCTTGCGGGATCGAGAAATCCTCGAGCGTGGTCAGCAGCAGCGCCTGGCGATTGAGCGGCGTGATGACCGCGAGACGTTCCTGAGCAGCGGTCTCGTGATCGCCGATCATGTCGTCGCCGTCGGCGACCTGCAGGAACGCGCTCGACCACAGCTTGCTGAAGGCGCGGTACAGCGGCACTCGCCCGCCTTCGGCAAGGCTTTCCTTCAGTTCGGGATCGGCAAGGATCGCTTCGAGCGTGGCGCGCACGAAGGCGTCACCCGTATTCTGCGATCCGGACAATGCGCGCGCGTAGCGCCGCAGATATGGAAGATTGGCGGCGACCTTGGCCCCAAGTGACATGAAAACCCTTCCCTATTTGGCAGTTCCGGCATCAACGTTCTCGCCACGCGTCGGTTCCCGAAGCAATCGGCCTAACCGGCGTGATGCCATAAGTTATTGCGGTTAAGCACGGAAACAATATGGAGATAAGCGAAAAGTGCCACGGGCAGGCGGCCAGTCGTGGATTACGCGAGCGAGGGGATCTGAAATTCATGAGGACGGGCGAAGCGATGACACCATGCACGGGCTGCCCCTTGCTGGACTGCCCGGGCCTGAAGCAGATGGCGCTGGAGCGGCGGCTGGAAGTCGAAGAGTTCAAGCAGGGTGAGGTCGCGCTGGAACGCGGCGGTCAGCTGCTGACGCAGGGAACGCGCGGCAACGAGATCTATACGGTGCTATCGGGCGTGCTGATCCGCTTTCGCCTGATGGAGGATGGCCGCCGCCAGATCATAAACTTCCTGTTCCCCGGCGATCTGGTAGGGCTTCAGGCGATGCTGGACGAGCCGATGACGCACGGGGTGGAGGCGCTGACCCCGGCGCGGCTGTGCATATTCCCGCGCGACGGCTTCATCGAGTTCGTCGGCCGCAATCCGGACATGGGTTACGATGTTATCTGGCTGGCGGCCAAGGAGGAATTGGCGCTGGAGGAACATCTGGTCGCCCTTGGCCAGCGCAACGCGCGCGAGCGGATCGCCTATCTCGCCCTGTTCATCGTCAAGCGCGCGGAGGGCACATGTCTCGCCAGCGACGGGCGAGTGGAGATTTCGGTCACGCAGGGGCAGGTGGCTGACATGCTTGGCCTGTCGCTGGTCCATACCAACCGCTCGATGCAATCTTTGCGGCGCGAGGGTCTGGTCCGGTGGTCGCTGAACGCGATCGAGATCCCGGATCCCGAGGCGGTCAGCCAGTATGTCCGCTATGATCCGGGCCTGTTCGGCGCTCGTCCCTATCTTTAGATAAGGAGGGAAGACAGGCGCAGCCAGACAGGATTCGACCGCGTTTCCGAGCTTCCGAAAAAAATTCGTCGGGCTCAGGAACCGCTTGGTCGGCAGTTCATTATAGGCTTGTCACCCACCGAGACCCCCTCCCGTCCAAAGCGGTTGGTGATACGATCCCGAAAGGCCTTCGCCCCACCCAAGGGGGCGGAGGCCTTTTTACTTTTGTCAATCGATCGGATTGGAAGCCGCGCGCCGGGGAACGGCCGGCGAGAGGACGCCGGTCGCATCGGATCGGAATTCTTGACAGGATCAGTCGTGCGAGATGGCGCCGCGCAGGCGCTGGAACAGCCCCGTTCGCCGGCTATCGCGCACCGCTTCAAGCAGTGCCTCGGGCGCATAGGGCTTGACCAGCACCTTGCCCATTTCCTTGATGCCGGCGGGAATGGCCTGAGGGTTCCCGGTAGAGAACACGATCCGCGGCACTTGCGGACCCAGTTCGTTGACGAGTTCGGCCACGGCCCAGCCATCGTCCCGGTCGACCAGATGCACGTCGAGGATCAGCACATCGGGCCGCTTGCGTTCCAGCGCGGCAAGCGCCTGACGCGTGCTGGAACACACGGTCACTTCGGGCGAGCCGCCGCCCAGCAGGATGTCTTCCAGGGAGAGCGCCAGGATGGGATCGTCCTCAACAACCAAGGCGGTCCCGATCCGGTAATCGGTCTCCTTGGGAGGGGTCGTCGGCATTCCTGGCAGTTCCCTGAACATGGCCGCTCTCGCGGCCCTTGATGGTGGCGGCTGGTGCATTTTCGATGGACGATCCGAAGACGGCAATCCGCCGCGTTCTGCCTCCGCAAAGCCAAAAACGCGCGCTGCGGGCCGGAAGTTCCCGGCGGCACCGGCGCAGAAGGGCTAGCGGGCCAGCGACTTCCCATAGATGACGTATTCGCGATTGACCTTGGCGTCGATCGCCTCGGCAATTGCGTTCATCCCCTGGTTGTCGTCCAGGATCCAGCCGATTTCGCCGCGCACCGCCCCATATTCCGACACGGCTGCGCGGCGAATATATTCGATCATCATGAAGGCCAGCTGGCTGGCGAGCCGCGAGCTTTGCAGATGCTTGCGCACCCCCATCAGCGGCACGCGCATGTCCGCGGGATAGGGCCTGCGCAGCCAGCGCAGCAGCTTGATCCAGCCGAACGGAAACAGCCTGCCGCCGATTTCGCGGATCGGCCGGTTGAGGTTGGGGAGCGTCATCATGAAAGCCACCGGCTCGCCTTCGTATTCGGCGATGCGGATCAGGTCCTCAAACACCAGCGGCTTCAGCTTCTTGCCGGTGTGCGCAACCTCGGCATCGGTAATGGGAACGAAACCCCAGTTGCCCGACCATGCATCGTTCAGGATGTCGAGGATCAGCGCCGCTTCCTCGTCGAAGCGGCTCTTGTCCACCTTGCGGATGCGGATCTTGTCGTTCTTCTCGCCGGACGAAATGATGCGCTGGATCAGCTTCGGGTATTCGACCCGCACGTCGAGGTCATAGGTGCGCAGCGTCTTGGCCGCCTCGTATCCCTGCTTCTCGATCCAGGGCTGATAATGCGCCTTGTGGTGGCCCATCATCACCATCGGCGGATGATCGTGGCCCATGGTCAGCAGGCCCGGCTCCTCCCAGATCGACAGCGAGATCGGCGCAAGCACCCGGGTCATGCCCTTGTCGCGCAGCCAATTCTCGGCTCGGTCGATCAGCGCGGTGCAGACGGCCTCATCCTCAGCCTCGAGCAGGCCCCACTGGCCGCAGCCGGGGCCGAAGCCCTGCGCAGCCGGCATGTCGAGCGCAACCCGGTCGATATGGGCCGAAATGCGCCCCACGATGCGGCCATCGCGCCGCGCGAGGAAAAGCTGCACGTCGGCGTGCTGAAAGAACGGGTTCTTCGCCGGGTCGACCATCTCCGCCGCAACGGAGCGAAGCGGCGGGATCCAGTTCGGGTCGTCGGCATTCAGCCTGTAGGCGAGATCGACGAATTGCTTGCGCTCAGCCCTGCTGGCCACCGGCGCGACGGTGATCTCACCCATATATCGGGAGTGTCCTTAAGCTGCGGTGTTCTTGGAGGCGTTCGGATCGAAGCCTTCCTTGCCGCGCACGCGGCGGCGCGGATGGCCCGAGGCGATCCCGCCCGACAGATCCTTCACGAAAGGCCAGCGTTCGGCCACCGCCTCGTCATAGCCGAGATTGAAGACGGTCGGCGAACGCTTGGGGCGGTCCTTCTTTTCGTAATAGGTGCCCAAGACCCGGTCCCAGAAATAGTTCGTGATGCCGTAGTTGCCGTCCTCGTCGAAATAATGATGCTCGACGTGGCGCTGCTTCATCGTCTGCACCCATTTCCACTTCGGCTTGAACGCCAGGTGCTGGATGCAGTGCATGAACTCGTAATAGCAGGTCGTCAGCAGGCCGCCCGCAAAGGCCGCCGCCGCGCCGCCGATGCCGCCGATGGCATAGCCGATCGGGGCGGTCGCCAGGAAGATCGTGGGAATGGTCGTGTGCAGCGCGCCGAACAGCACTTCCAGGTGGTTGGGATCCTGATGGTGGTCGTAATGGATCCGCTTCCACGTCGAGGCCAGCGGCTTGATCTTGTACATCCACTGTCCGTGCAGGACATACTGGTGCAGCAGGTGCCACACCAGCGGATAGACGATCAGCGCAACCCCGAACGAAGCCGCCGCGCGCAGGGCGCTGGTCGGATACAAGGCGAACGCCACCGCGCACAGCGCCGCCAGGCCCAGATAGGCGACGATCGTGTAATGCTGGAAATAGGCGACGATCAGCTGACGCAGCGTCATCCGGTCCAGATAATGCGAACGCTTCCAGAAGGGGAGCTTTTCGGTGCCTCCCTGCGAGGGAGAGGCGGATGTGGTGCTATTGGCCATGTCTAAAATGCTTTATGGCGGACTTGCGACGCGACATCGCAATCGTCCCGGAACGTGCGGCCCTTAACACAGGGTGCGGGCCGCTGGCCAGCAAGGCCGAACGCTGCACCGGTGCAAGAGACGCCAGGCGTAACTAAGATGCAACGGCTGAATATCAACTGACCGTCGGGGCAGGTCCAAACCCCTGGTCACGGGCCGGTCATCCGGTCAGTTGCTGTCGACCGCCATGGACGGGTTCGCGTCGGTGTTTTCTGTCGTGGTGGTGCCCTCATTGGGCATCGCGTCATGCCTGCCCGTCCGGTCGACCATCATGCTGCGGCCTTGTTCAGCCTGGCCGGGAGCGGGAACGACCGGTTCGGTCATGGCGGGATCGGTCATCGCCGGTTCGCTCATGGTCTCGTCCTCCCCAACCGGCTCGGCAGGTTCGCCGCAGGCCGAGAGGCCGAACAGCACCGCCGAGGCGAGGGCGGGCAGTACGAAATTCGTCATGGCGCATCTCCGTCGATTATGGCGCGATTGTGGCGTAGACGCGCGATCCGGCACAAAGGTTCCGCCGGGCTGCAGGGCCGGGCTGCAGGGGAGGCGGCTACTCCTCGGTCTTGAGCAGGACCGTTTCGCCGATCAGCGCGAACAGCAGGAAAGGCGCCCAGGCGGCCAGGAACGGCGGATAGCCGCCAAAATTTCCGACCGCGATGGCGGCATTGTCGACGACGAAATAGGCAAAGCCCAGCGCCATGCCGATCACGGCGCGCACGAACAGCTGGCCCGACCGCGCCAGGCCGAAGGCCGCCACCGCACCCAGCAGGGGCATCAGCAGCGCCGACAGCGGGCCGGAAATCTTGTGCCACCATTCGCCGCGGATCTCCTGCGTGCGCCGCCCCGCCGCATTCAGGGCGTCGATCGATTCGCTCAGCTCGAACAGGGTCTGCGACCGGGCATCGACCTTGCTGATCGCGATCTCGCGCGGGCTGATGCCTTGGGCAACGACGGCGGAGGGCAGGGTCTCCTGCTCCGCGGTGGCGATGTTGAAGCGCACCGGCTTGTCCAGCCGCCAGCCCGGATTGGCATAGGTCGCGCGGTCGGCGCGCCATTGCTCGGACAGCATCAGCTGCGGATCGCGGCGATACCAGGTGACGCCGACCAGCTGCATCGCGTCGCCCGTGCCCACGGCGGACCGCGCCGACAGGATCGCGTCCCCTTCGGCCAGATAGATATTGCTCCGCGTCTTGCCGCCGGTCGGGATGGGGCCGTATTCGGCATCCTCCCACGCGGACAGCGTCGCAGTGGCGCGGGTGACGACACGCTCGTTGAACGCAAAGCTGGCGAGCGAGACGAGCGCGGCGGTCGCCACCAGTGGCGCCAGGATCTGGTGCGCAGAAAGCCCGGCGGCCTTCATCGCGATAACCTCGCTGTTCTGGTTCAGCGTCGCGAGCGTGATGATTGTCGCCAGCAGGACGGAATAGGGCAGGAAGCGCGCCACCAGCTGCGGGGCGCGCAGAGAAACATAGGTCCACAACTCGCCCTGGCCGTTTCCGGGCGCGGCCAGGATGTCGCCGCTGGTGCCCAGCAGGTCCAGCATCTGCAGCACCAGCACCAGCATGGCCAGCACCGCAAAGATGCGCACCGCGAACATCTTGGCGAGGTAGATCGTCAGCCGTTTGGACGGGAAGAAATCAAGCTGCACGCGATTGCTCCGCATCGCGCGCGGCGCGGGCCCGGGCCGCCAGCTCGCGGTTGCCGGTGAACCTCAGCAGGCGGACAATCACCTTGAAGCGCTTGGCCACGATGGCGGCGCCCTTTTCCAGCCAGCCGATCGCCTGTCCGCCCGGCACATAGGCGACCCGCCAGTACATCCACACGATCAGCGCAGAGAACAGCGCGAAGGGCACCCACAGCGACACCAGCGGGCTGACGAGGCCGAGCGCAGCCACGTCCTCGCCGTACTGGTTCACCTTGTGATAAGCGACGACCATCACGATCGACACGAACACGCCCAGCGTGGAGCTGGACCGTTTGGGCGGGATCGCAAGCGCCACCGCCAGCAGCGGCAGCAGCAGCATCATCACCACCTCGACCAGCCGGAAGTTCAGGCTGGCCAGCGTCTGGTTGCGCAGCTCCTCGGGAATGTCCTTGTTCCAGCCCAGGTTGAGCAGTTCGGGGAGGATGTATTCCTTCTCCGCCCCGCCGCGGGTGCGGAAACGCTCGATCTCAGGCAGGTCGATGGGCAGGTCGTAGCTGGCGAAGCTGAGAACGCGGGGCGTGGGAATGGAACGCTGGTCCTGCACGATGGTGCCATCGGTCAGGCGCAGGATGATCGTGTTGGGCTCATCCTCGTTCGCCAGGAATTGCCCCTGCCGGGCCGAGATCGACAGCATGTCGCCGTCTGGCTGCGTCACGCGCGCGAAGATGCCCGACAATTCGCGCCCGTTGTCGCGGCTTTCCTCGATACGAAGGGCGGTGCGGTCCTCCAGCGTGGTGAACTCGCCCACCTTGATCGACGCACCCAGCGCGCCCGATTGCAGTTCGAAGGTCAGCCGCGAATAGTCATAGCGCGCGACCGGCTGGACGAAATAGACCAGCACGAAGTTCAGCCCGACCAGCGCCAGCGTGATCAGATAGGGCACGCGCAGCAGCCGCGTGTAGCCAAGCCCCACCGCCCGCATCACGTCCAGTTCCGAACTGGTAGCCAGCTTGCGGAACGCGAACAATATGCCCAGCATCAGGCCCAGCGGGATCGCCAGGCTCATGTATTCGGGCAGCAGGTTGGCCAGCATGCGGAAGATCACGCCGATCGGTCCGCCTTCGTCGGCGACCACCTCGAACAGGCGGAGCATCTTGTCGAGGATCAGCAGCGATGCGGCGAGCGCCAGCGTTCCCAGCATCGGCATCAGCACGAGCTTGAAGATATAGCGATCGACGTCGGTGATGAAGTTCTTGAACAAGTCCGGTCGAGCTTTCGGCGTTGGCAGGCGGCCCATCAAGCCATGAAGATTGCGCCCGCCATAGTCGCATCGGGCCGGAAGGTCACGCCCCCGGCGTCACCCTGTTGGAAGCATTCAATCCTTTTCCAGGGTGCATTGCAGCGGATGCTGATTTGCGCGGGCGAAATCCATCACCTGATTCACCTTGGTCTCGGCAATTTCATACGGATAGACGCCGCATACCCCCACGCCGCGCTGGTGCACGTGAAGCATCACGCGGGTCGCCTGCTCCATGTCCATGCGGAAATAGCGCTTGAGCACCATGACGACGAATTCCATCGGCGTGTAATCGTCGTTAAGCATCAGCACCTTGAACTGGCTGGGCTTCTTCGGCTTGGCGCGCGTGCGGGTGGCGATGCCGACCTGGCCTGCGCCGCCCTTGCCACCGCCGGACGGGTCGTCGCCGTCTTCATCGTTGCAGACGGGGATGAACCGCACATCGGCGTGCGCCCCAAGGTCGGCCAGTCTACCGTCGGCAGCCGCAGTCCGGTCGGCCGGAGAGGAATCGGTTCGGAAAGGCATCATCATCGGGCAGAATATCGTATCGGGTGCCTCCCATACAAGGGGCGGCTATATCGGCAGTGATGCCGGGCGCCGGGCGTGCTTCGCCCGATGGCAAGTGAAAGGGCCGGATACGTCATGCGTGTCCGGCCCGATCTTGTGCGCCGAGGGCGCAAATTCCTGCCTTGGAAAATCCGCGATCAGGCGGCCTTGATCTTTTCCATGGCGAGACTCATGCGCGTCGACAGCGGCTGCGATGCCTCATTGGCCAGCTTCAGCATGGCTTCGGTGTTCTTCGAAGACAGCGCAACGGCCTTGTCAAAGTTCTTGCGGAGCAGCGCGCTCTGCATCTGGAAGAAATCGGTCGGCGATTTAACCGACGCCATTTCCTTCGCCTCGGCAGTCAGGGCCTCGAACTCGGACTTGCTGTCGGCGACAGCTGCCTTGCCCATTTCCTGCATGCCGGCAGCGAAGATCTTCGTCGCTTCCATCATGGCTTCAAAGTTGCCCTTGGTGAACTCGCCGGCTTCCTTGAACATTTCACTGCTCTTCTTGTAGGCGTCCTGCGACTTGGCGGTCATTTCGGCCATGGCACTCTGGAACGACTTCGTCATCATTTCAGCGTCGGTCATCATTACGAACTCCTGCGTGATATTTGGTTTTTTTGCTGGCGGGACAGAGGAAGGCTTGGTCGAACTATGCGGGTCCGGCCGTTTGGGGGCCGGGGCGGCCACGGTCTCGGCGGCCAGCGGCGCCTCATCCTCGGGCCGGGACTTGGTTTCGGCGGCGCGCTCTTTCGGATTGGCCGCTTCGGTCTGGGCTGCCGACGGTTCGGCAGGCGCTGCATCTCTGGCCGCCGCGATCGCCTGGGCTGACGCCTCGACGTTCAGTGCGTCCGTATCGGGCGCAGGCAGTTCGTCGGGCTGCCCGGCTGCCTCGGCAAATTTCGCCGCCGCCTGCTCAAGCGGCTTCGACTTGCGCGTCCCGGCCTCCAGCTTCTCAGCCGGCGACTTCGCAGCGTCGGCCTTGAGGCCTGTCGGCCTGGGTTCAGTCGGCCTGGGTTCAGTCGGCCGGGGTTCAGTGGGCTTGGGTCCGGTGGGCTTGTTTGCAACGGGCTTTCCGCCCGAAGCCTTCCGCGCGGACGCCTTCGGTCCGGCACCCTTGCCGGACGAATTTCTTGCAGCCGCAGCCTTCGCGGCGTTCTTGTTCTGCTTGTCGTCTGCCATGGCAAACACCTCGCGCTCTCTGTCCGGGGGACTTGTCTCCCTCGTGCCGATCCGGAGAGTTGGCTGAAGCCCGGCACGTTCATCGCGCGATTCCCACGTCGATGTTGCGGTGCACAATAATGAATATGACAGGGATCGTCAAAGAATTTTTGTGCAGCGCACAATACGGATGCCGAAGCTGCAGCATTTATCCTGGAAAGTGCTTCGAATTTCAGAACTATCCTTCGGCATTTCAGCTCTTTACATAGCGGCCCGGGGCATCTTCGATGATCTTGTCGCCGCGTCCGCCGGGCTTGCGCTTGCCGCTCACCTTCACTTCGCTGGCATCGATTTCGCGAATCCACGACAGCCAGTGATCCCACCAGCTGCCCGGCGTCTCCACCGCCTGCTCGATGAAGGATTCGAGGCTATCGGGCAGCTTCGGCGCCTTGGCCCCTTCGTCCGTCCGCGGCTGGCTCCAGAACTGGTATTTCTTCGCATCGGGCGGGTTCACCACTCCCGCGATATGCCCTGACCCTGCCAGCATGAATTCCATCGGTCCGGAAAACTGCTGGGTCAGCTTCCATACGCTGCGCGCCGGAGCGATGTGATCCTCCCGGCCTGCCTGGATGAAGCTGGGTGTCTTCACCTTGCGCAGGTCGATCGGCGTGCCGTCCAGCGTGATCGCGTCGGGCACGACCAGCAGGTTCTCGTGATACAGCTTGCGCAGATATTCGCGGTGGAACCGCGCGGGCAGGTTGGTGCCGTGCCCGTTCCAGTAGAGCAGGTCGAACGGCTTGTAGTCTTCACCCAGCAAATAGTTGTTGATCACATAGGCCCACAGCAGGTCGGGGCTGCGCAGCAGGTTGAATGCCAGGCTGAGATAGCGCCCGTCGACAAAGCCCTCGCTCGCCAGCGAATCCACCGCCGCCATCTGCTGCTCGTCGATGAACGCTTTCAGCTCGCCCGCTTCGGAAAAATCGACCTGCGCGGTAAAATAGGTGGCCGATGCGACCTTGTCCGCCTCTCCGCGCCGGGCCAGCATCGCCAGTGTCGCCGCGAGCGTGGTGCCCGCCACGCAATAGCCGATCGCGTGGACCGCCGGCACGCCCAGCCGCTCGCGCACCACGTCGATCGCCTCGATCTGGGCGGCGGCGTAATCCTCCCAGCCGATCCCGGCCATCGAAGGATCAGCCGATTTCCAGCTGACCATGAACGTGCTGATCCCGTTGTCGAGGCAGTACTTCACGAAGCTTTTCTTCGGCGTGAGGTCAAGAATGTAGAACCGGTTGATCCATGGAGGGAAGATCACCAGCGGCACCGACAGCACCTTCTCGGTCGTCGGCGTATAGTGGATCAGCTGGAACAGCGGCGTCTCATAGACCACCTTGCCGGGGGTCGCGGCAATATTCTCGCCAATGGTGAAGGCGGTCTTGTCGGTATGGGTCAGCTGCCCAGCCCGGAGATCGGCGAGGAAATGCGACATGCCCTTGATCAGGTTCTCGCCGCCCGTCTCCAGCGTGCGCGCGATGATCACCGGATTGGTCAGCGGGAAATGCGCAGGCGACATGGCTTCGGTCAGCAGGCGCGTGAAGAACGACAGCTGCATCCTGCGATCCTCGGGCAGTCCCTCGGCCTTGGCCGCCGCGTCCATGATCTGATCCGCGGCGATCAGATAGGCCTGGTGCAGCATCGCGAACAGCGGATTGTCGCGCCATTGCGGATCGGCAAATCGCCGGTCGGACCGGGGAGGGGCAACGTCCCCACCAATTTGTCCGGGCCGGAACCGGCCGCCATGAACTGGCCGATCATGGTTTCCCACAAGGCCAGCGTGTCGCTGAATGCCCTGTTCGCGGCATCGCTTTCCGCTGGTGTGAAACGCGCCATCCATTGCCCGGCCAGCTCCATCCAGCGCGACGGATCGGCGAAGCCGCTGGCCGCCGTGGCGGGATTCTCGCGCGCGAAATCCTGCCACATTTGCGTCAGCCGGGTGACGATATCGTCCCAATCGGTGTCTCCACCATGGCTTTCCTGGCTGTCACCTGCCTCGTCAGCTGCTTGCGATGGAAAGAACGCATCCATCATCTGCTGTGCAGCCTGCGACTGCAGCGCGATCATGTCGCGCATCGGCCCCTGCATCAGCGGCGCGAAGGGGCCGGCGAACAGCGATGGAGGCAGGGCATCGGGCGACTTCGCAGTTTTCGGTTCGTCCGGCGAATGCCCGTTGGTCTTGCCGCTGCCTGTGCCGTTTTGCTGTCTGGTGGCCATGAGTTGTTCCGTCTTGCGCGCCGAGCTGGATGTCGCCTTTATCGTGGTGCTTGCGCAGCAAAATGGCAACTGGATCATGGCCTTCTGAAACATCGCGGCGCGATTTGCCTTGCGATGGGCATATTCTGCAAGCATGGGCAGGCTACGCGGGCTCTGCCTGAAACGGCGGATTGTCGCCCGCGCCTTCACGCCAATGGATAAGAGAGAGATGAGTCAGGACTTCTACCGCATCAAGCGCCTTCCCCCATATGTCATCGCTGAAGTGAACGACATGCGGGCCGCGGCGCGGCGAGCGGGCAGGGACATCATCGATCTCGGCATGGGCAATCCCGACCTGCCGCCGCCGCAGCACGTGATCGACAAGCTGTGCGAGGTTGCGCGCAAGGCCGACGCGCATGGCTATTCGCAGTCCAAGGGGATTCCCGGCCTGCGCCGCGCACAGGCGAACTATTACGCCAAGCGCTTCAACGTGGAACTGGACCCTGAGCGCGAGATCGTCGTGACCATGGGGTCCAAGGAAGGGCTGGCCAGTCTGGCCACCGCCGTCACCGCGCCCGGCGACGTGGTGCTGGCGCCCAATCCCTCGTATCCGATCCACACCTTCGGTTTCATTATCGCGGGCGCGACCATCCGCGAGGTACCGACCACCCCCGACGAGCGTTACTGGAAGGCGCTGGAATCCGCGATGCGCCACACCGTGCCGCGTCCGACCATGCTGATCGTCAACTATCCGTCGAACCCGACTGCCGAGACGGTCGACCTGGCCTTCTACGAACGGCTGGTCGCCTGGGCAAAGGAGAACAAGGTCTGGATCGTCTCCGACCTCGCCTATTCCGAGCTGTATTATGACGGCAAACCCACGCGCTCTATCCTGGAAGTGCCGGGCGCCAAGGACGTGGCGGTCGAGTTCACGTCGATGTCCAAGACCTATTCCATGGCGGGCTGGCGCATGGGTTTCGCCGTCGGCAACCGCGAGCTGATCGCAGCGCTGACGCGTGTGAAGAGCTATCTGGATTACGGCGCATTCACGCCGATCCAGGCAGCGGCCTGCGCGGCGCTGAACGGGCCGCAGGACATCGTCGAGAAGAACCGCAATCTCTACCAGGCACGCCGCGACGTCATGGTCGAGGCGTTCGGCCGCGCCGGCTGGGAAATTCCGCCGCCGCCCGCCTCGATGTTCGCATGGGCACCGCTGCCGCCCGCGCTGCGCGAGATGGGGAGCCTGGAGTTTTCCAAGCAACTGCTTACCCACGCAGAAGTCGCGGTCGCGCCCGGCGTCGGCTATGGCGAGCAGGGCGAGGGCTTCGTGCGGATCGCCATGGTCGAGAACGAGCAGCGGCTCCGCCAGGCTGCACGCAACATCAAGCGCTGGTTCCGGTCGATGGGGATGAACGTCTGACCCGGCGGCAAATGTTCCAGGCGCCCTTTTCCCCGATTGCCAGACGGTTCGAAGGGCGCTAGTGGCGCTTGCCTACACCACATGGGGCCCGATGGCGGAGTGGTGACGCAGCGGACTGCAAATCCGCGCACGCCGGTTCGATTCCGGCTCGGGCCTCCAATGTCGTGTACGGCATTTTTGCGTCTTGCGGCGGGCAAAGCCTGCGGCTAACGGGACGCCGGATTGCCGCTTTAGCTCAGTTGGTAGAGCATCGCATTCGTAATGCGGGGGTCACAGGTTCGAGTCCTGTAAGCGGCACCATCCTTTCCAAAGCCACTTAACCTTAGAGTCCTTGGCTATTGCTGGCGAAAGGCAGTTCGCCTTTAGAGCGGGTTGGGTTGGGGCTGGGTGTGCTTTGAGCGGGCAAACCTTAACGCGCAACGCTAAATCGCTCTCTTAAACGACTGGTTTTGGCTGAAAGTGGCCATTCAATTCCGCCACCATTTTGGCCACCTATCTGGCGATGGGCGGGCAGATCATTTATGCGACCGTGGTGCCGGCTCCCAAACAGCGCAATAGCGAGGACGAGCAGGCGGTTATAAAGGAGGGCAAGATCCCCGAAGGCTTCAAGGCCAGGCCTGCCAAAGTCCGGCAGAACAATCGCGATGCGCGCTGGATGGTCAAATACTCCAAAGTCAAGGTGAAGGAGGGCGGCGACCCCAAGGGCTTCAAGCCGGTCAATCTCTTGCCATCCAGATGTTCGGCTACAAGAACCACGTCGGTATCGACCGGGCCCATGGGCTGATCCGCACGTGGGATGCCAGTGCTGCCAATGCCCATGATGGTGCGCGACTGCCCGAGCTGATCAGCAAGCAGACCACTGGCTCAGGCGTATGGGCGGACACGGCCTGTCGGTCGAAGAAGAACGAGGCGTTCCTCGAACGTGGCATGTTCATGAGCAATATCCACCAGCGGCGGATGCCGCGCCGGCCGATGCCCGAGCACATCGCGCAGGCCAGTGCCAGGCGCTCCGCTGTCTGCGGGGGTCGAGCACGTGTTCGCGGGCCAGAAGCACCGCATGGCCCTTTTCATCCGCACGATCGGCATCGCCCGTGCGCGGATCAAGATCGGTATGGCGAACATAGCCTAAACTTCCAGCGGCTCGCATGGCTCGAGGGGCGAGGTGCGCCCGCATAACGCGGAAAACGGGGTGCCGAGTGGCGCTCCAGCCCAGAAAACTCAGGAAGAAAGGTCAGAAAGGCCACCCTCACGCCTCGAAGCCTGTCATCAGCCCCCTCCCGCCGCCATCATGCCCGAAACCTCGGGTTCTTCGAGATCTCCAACCGTATTCTGACAGATAATTGCCATGTATATGATTCTCTATCGGCCAATTTTTAGTCAATTTACCCGCTTTTAAGATTGCCGCTACATGGTGCAAACCGAAACCCGTCTGCGGATTATAGGGACCGTCGTAAAAAGCTGGATATGGCGTGCTGAGGGCGACGTTGAAAATGTCTTTTTCCACTGCGTTTGGCATAAGTCGCATTGGTAGTGGCGCAGATTGGCGCACCAGAGGCAAGTTCTCACCCTTTCTCAATTCGCGTCTCGGCGGCTCTTCACCCTGGAAAGCGCATCTCGTGTAGCTGGCTGCAAACGGGTATTGAAGATTGACAAGGGCACACCGTCGGCAGGGACCGGAGTTTGCGAATGATGAACTTTTTCGACAACTATCTCGACAAGCTTGTTTTCCTGATCAGTGCGGCCATGGTCTTCATTCCGCTCGAACGCGTATTTCCGCGGGTCAAGCGGCAGGGCTGGATGCGCGAGAACCTTAAGCTTGACGTCACCTACATGTTGCTCGGCGCGATCGCGACGATGCTGCTTTCAGCCGTATTCATTACCGTGGCGGTCTTGCTCCTCGATCCGCTCGTACCGGAATCGGCCCGGTCCTTTGTTCGATCACAGGGATTTCTGTCGCAGGCCCTGATGCTGATCATTTTCGGCGATTTGTATTATTACTGGGTCCACCGCCTGTTTCATACGTTCCCGTCATTGTGGAATTTCCATGCCGTTCATCATTCGATCGAGGACATGGACTGGATCGCGGCGCACCGAACACATCCGATAGACACCGCGATCACGAACTCGGGAGCGTTCCTTATCGCACTTTTGTTCGACTTCGGCGCGTTGGCAATGCTTGTCTTCGGCGTTCAGTTTTCCTGGCATTCGCTGCTGAAACATTCGAATGTTTCGGTCAATTGGGGGCCTTTGCGCTGGCTATATCTTACGCCTACCTTTCACCACTGGCATCACGCCAATGTCGAAGAGGCCTATGACAAGAACTTCGCTGGCCAGCTTCCCGTCTGGGATCTTTTGTTCGGCACCGCCATCATGAAACAGGACGAAGGCCCGGAAAGATATGGCGTGAACGATCCGGTGCCGAAGACATTCCTCGGATCCCTCTTTTATCCTTTCAGACCTCGGGAGATCAGCAAGGAAGAGGCAAGCGTATGCGATGTTGCCCTGACCGAGAACGCGGTTTCGGACTGACGGTTTCGACGGCCATCAAGATCCTGAAGATGAAAATGATGTACCCGCAAAATGCTTCAGCAAGATATGAAAGTATTCCTCACGGATGATACTGGGAAGAATCACTGAGTGCGAACTGGCACTCGAACAGGCTGGCTGTCCGATGTGCGGAAACGCCGAAAGTACGGCGACGCCGTACATGAGGGAGCCGTTCGCTGTACGGCGATGCAAGGAGTGCCGCCTCTGGTTCCTGAGTTCCCGGCTACCCGAGTCCGAAATGATGACCTATTACTCCGAACAGGCCTATTTCCAGTCCGAAGAGCAGGGAATTGGCTATTCGGGTTACGAAGAACAGGCCGACGCGCTGAAGGAAACCTTCGCATCATTATTGCGGACACTGGATCGGGCGGATGCGACAGGCGGCGACCTGCTGGAGGTCGGGGCGGGTCTTGGATATCTGCTTTCAGAGGCTGCCGATTACTTTGAAACCGTCAGCGGCGTAGAGATGTCTGCGGGCGCGCGCGCGAAAGCGGCACGGCTTTCGGGCGCGGCGCTCTATGAAAGCTTGGATGCGCTTGAGTTGCAGACATTCGACTGCATCATAGCAACCCATGTGATCGAGCACATCTATGATCCGGTCGGCTTTACAACCCGCTTGAAACAGCATCTTACGCCTGGAGGGACATTGGTTCTCGCCGCACCGCACATGGGCAGTTTCTTTCGCAAAGCGATGGGCAATTACTGGCCGTCGTTCAAATACCCCGAGCATGTCACATTCTATGATGGAAAAACCTTGCGGTCGCTTTTTGAGCGGGCAGGCTTCGAGCAGGTCAAGCAATTGGCGTACCCGCATGCTTTTCCACTTGCCCTGATCTTGAAAAAGCTGGGTTTTCCAGCTCCCGCCTGGACGGCGCGTTTCAATCTGAAGCTGCCTGCGACGACGGTTTGCTATATGGGCAGACAGGATCTCTCATGACACATGCTTCGCCTTTCCTTTCGCTGGTAATCCCCGCCTATCACGAGGCCGCGGGACTGAAGGCAGCGTTCGATCTGATCCGTCAGGAGACCGAGCCTCTGGGCCGATGGGAATACATTATCGTCGATGATGGCTCGACGGACGAGACTTGGAAGGTGATCGAGGAATTGACGGCCGCACACAACGACGTCGTCGGCATTTCCCTGTCGCGCAATTTCGGCAAGGAGGGGGCAATCGCGGCAGGGCTGTCCGCTGCAAAGGGCAACGCGGTCGTAGTCATGGATGCTGACTTGCAGCATCCGCCGCAGTTGATAGCGCAAATGATCAAGCTTTGGCGGGGCGGCGCCGAAGTGGTGAATACGCACAAGCTTTCCCGCGGCCAGGAAGGCAGCCTCAAGCGCTGGCTGGTGCATTGCTATTTCGGCTTTTTCTCGCGGCTGGCGGGGATGGAAATCGGCAACGCCGCCGACTTCAAGCTGCTCGACCGGTCGGTGGTGGATTGCATGAAGCAGTTGCCCGAACGAGCCCGGTTTTTCAGAGGTCTGGTGGCTTGGGTGGGGTTCCGTCAGGAAACCATCGACTTTGACGTCGCGGCGCGCGAATTCGGCAAGGGGAAATGGTCGTTCATCAAGCTCGCACGGCTGGCGATCGAATCGATCTTGGTCTTCAGCAGCCTGCCGATGCAACTGATGACAGTGATCGGAGGGCTGTTCGGGTTTATGGCGGTCGTCCTTTCCGTCCGGACATTGTGGCTGTTATGGACCGGACAGGCATTGCCGGGTTTCGCTACGGTCATCCTCTTGCTGATCGTGATCGGATCGATACTCATGATCGGATTGGGAATTATCGGGATGTATCTCGCCAAGATCTATGAAGAGGTAAAATCACGCCCCGGCTTCATCGTCCGACAGGTCGCATCGGCGCATGAGCCCGCGAAGGTTCTTTCCGACGCGCAGGGTAGCGATAAAGTTCAAACGATCCAAGCTGACGAGGCGCAGGCGAACGTGCCTGAACGGCCTTCAAAAGGTCTGCGCCTAGCGGAGTAAGATATTTGTCGTTCGGCTTGTAGACGACGAACAGCGGCGCAGCTTTATCCAGAGAGGCGATGGCCGCTTCGACATCCGCCGAAGTCTTGAGGCCCAACTGAGTGCCATAATAGGCGACCGGGGATTGGCGGGCCGTCATGAAGTTTATTTCGGGGTTCATGGGGATGGTCATCAAGGGTTCGCCCGCCCCGGCCTCGAGTTCTATCGCATCGATGATCTGCGCGTATCGGGCTCGGCTGTCATTGCTTATGCGAAGAGATACCTTCGGTAGGTCGCTGGCCACGTAAGGCTCGTACGCTTCGCTCGCTACGATACTCGCCAGATTTTGATCGATCGGCCGCGCCGCCTGAAACAGGACGGCCCATACTGACAAGGCCGTGACACCCGCGAGCACGGCTGGCCTGTTCGAAAGGCTTAGAAGCGCCAGGAGGGCCGGAGCGACAGCAATCATCAGGTACACGGGGATCTGATAGTGGAGGGCGCTGCAGGCCCAGACCGTCGCCAGGATGATCGTTGGAGATACAGGAATGCGAGAGCCCAATCTAATCGCGGCAAGGAACCCCACCACCGGAAAGATCAGCAGTAGCGCCGTCCAAGCCACGCCAGACATGGTGCCGACGAGGCCGGTCTGAAACAGGCTCGCCAGCGCGAGCACGAGAATTTCGAAGTAGCTGCGGGCTGATATGAACTCCTGATTACTGATGACGAGTGCAGAGAACAGGATATCGTGAAGCCAGTCTGCAAACGCCCCGTTGATGGCCATGAAAAGCGCGATCGGAAAGCCCGCCATCAAGAAGCCAGCGCCCAATGTTATGGCAAGCCTGAAAAAATTGCCCCAATCGAGGCGGGCTTGGAAAGTCGCGATGGACAGCAGCAGCAGCGGCCAGATTCCAATCAAGAGCAGGCCGAACAAATGGCCTTTGGAAATGACGTAGAAGGTGAGGCCGAGAAGTGGAACGCCGCCAAGAATCATTGCCGGAACATGGCTGACTGAACGGTCTTCCCTGCATTCGAACAGCAGGACTGCGATTAATCCGATCGCGAGAAAAACCCCATTCAATTGCCGGGTGAAGAAGGCAACGCCGACGATAAAGGCGGCCAGCATCAGGCGCGAGGACGATCCAACCCGCATTTTCGTCAAGCACAGCGAAAGCGCGAAAAAGGCAGCAAGCGCGTGCCAATTGGCGCTGGGGTTGAGAAACTGAATGAAGGAAAACGCCGTTACGGCAAAGGCACCGATGAATGCGACTATGTTCCCGTGCCGTCTGAGAAGCCAGAGCACCACTGCGCCCTGCACCAGGGTAAGCAGGACCAAGGGGTACCTGAGGCTCAGCAGATCCTCGCCAAAAACGGCAAAGGCCAGGATGTTCAGAAAATTGCCATAGCCTGGATGGATATCGATCAGATCTTTGTGGATTGTGTCGCCGGCCATGAAGCGCTGTGCGACATAAGCATAAACACCCTCGTCCGGTCCCCACCAGAACTGATCATGAAAATGGATGAGAATCAGGCAGCTCAGCACAAGCCAGAGAAAGCCGAGTCCTGCAAAACCGATCGTATCGCGGTGCATCACGATGCTCTTTTGTTAAGTAATGTGACCATTGCCAAGCCGACCAGTGTCGCCGCCACTTGCGTCAAACCGAACATGATTGACATGGCCACGGCGATATTCTCGTCGATACCGATCACAGGCAGGCTCACCATTGCGGCCAGCTCACGACTTCCCCATCCACCGATGGAAACCGGAATGGCGGCCGCGAGCAAGAGGGCCGGAAAGACGGCCAATAACGCAATCGCGGAAACGGGTTCGCCAGCCGACTGAAGCAGAAGATAGGCGATCAGGGTCGCCCCAAGGTGTCCCAGCAGCGAAAGTCCGAGAAGCGAGCCCACGAAAATACCGAGGTTGCGAGTGGCATCAGCAGCAGGAAGAAAGAAACAGAGCGCGACCGACAGCGCAAAAGCCAGCAGTAGCGCCATGACTGCCAAACCGCCCGGGACCAGCAATGGGGC
Source organism: uncultured Alphaproteobacteria bacterium (assembly GCA_963752785.1). GTDB lineage: Bacteria > Pseudomonadota > Alphaproteobacteria > Sphingomonadales > Sphingomonadaceae > Croceicoccus. The sequence continues at coordinate 399,758 of CAVVZE010000013.1, read as the reverse complement.
TGCAAGCGCGCCAGTGGCAGACGCCAGCGCTAGTGCAACCAGGCCTGCCAACCGGTCCGAAACGCCGATATTGACCGCCAATCTAGTATCGACACCATGCTTTCTAATCATCCAGACCCTACCCGCATCTCCCAAAAAACCGGTCGGCAGGAGCAGATTGGCAAGTGTGGCTCCGAACGTCACTTGGCATACCGTGAGGGCGGAAAGTTCGGCAAAGCCCTTTCCTTGGAAAAGAACCATGAACCGACAGGACAGCAGAACCACGATAAGAATGTGAAGTGCGATTGTTGCCGTGACGGCAAGCACCGAAAACTGCGACACCGCATCCAGCACCTTTGCGGTATCGATCTGAGAGATGATGACCGCGAGCAATCCGATGAAGGTTGCGAGCTGGATTATTGGGATAACGGGATGGCGCACTTTCGACCGGACGCTTGATTCGGACTGCCCAATCACATTCATACAACATCCCGATCCATATGAGTCCAACCCAAGCTAATGCCCTTCGTGCAGGCGACGAATGTTCGTGGCAATTCTCCGCCCCACTCGCAGGCGTACTGCGACAATTGCGATATTTTGTCACATGCGGATATTTGAGTTTCTATGTAACGAGGGTCGGAAATTGGTGAGAGCCTCACCCGCCGGGCCTATCTGGAAAGATATTTGGATACTCGAGATTGATTTCTCACATGCCGCCGAAAGCGAGGCAAAAGCAGTACCTGCAGAATGCAGTGCAAAGAGCGAGCAATCAAAATTGCTGCACGCTCATGTGCCTTCTAGCTCACATTGAGAGCGAAACAATGTCTCAGTGTTGATCTCAACTTAGAAGTGAACCGGGGTTTCCATCGAGAAACGACCCGCCCGCCGTCTATTTCTAGGATATCATTGTCGGGTCAAGCTTGTGCCTTTCCTCTCGTGGTGGGTCATATTGGCGCCGCCGAAGACGCGCGCTCATTCAATCCAACTTAGGTTGGAGGTGATGACCCCCGTCACCTTTACGACCGACATTGACTGGGCGGCAAATTGCCCTCGAAGATGTACGGGTCTGGAGCGGGTCACATTCGGATCTACGAGCCTATAAGAGTGCTTTCTATAGCACAGCCGATATACGAATAGCTATGTGCTTTGGGTGATCCTTGGGCGAATTAAACATTATTTGTCAATGGCTTGACCAAGCGTTCAAGCTTCTCGACTTTCCCGAATTCTTGACCCGGTTTCGGTCGCAGGTTCGAGTCCTGGCAGCGGCACCATCATCCTGTCTCTGGACACTCCCTGAAGGTTCGACTTCTGTAGGTTTCGGGCGATGTAACATCTCCCGACGGTTCGCGATTTTTTTTCGCGATGCCCCAAAATCCAGATGAATTGGGGGCATATTCGTGGGCATGGCACCGTCACCCCAGACCGGATGCCCGCAAAGGGCCCTGACAGCCGCAGAAATCCCCGCCTTACAGCCAAAGGATAGAGCCTTCCGCGTCGCGCACCAATTTTTCTGGACGCACATAACCTTGAAGACTTGCGCACCTGCTGGCGAAAGTCCGTTCGCCCTTGGGGCTGACCGGGTTTCGGCTGAATGCACCTGTCAGAGGGGAACGTAGCCGAAGGCACCGTCAATGGTTCTGCTGAAGCCTGATCAGCGGCCTCTCCGCCGGTCAGGATTATGCCGAGAGATGGTGGTGGCAATGGGCGGTTGGAGTTACTCACTCGTGTGGGGAGGGGGCGAAGCCGCTGATACTGTGGAAAGGGGTTCGGCACGAAACTGCTTTTCCACGCGATAGCGGCGGTGGAATAGCCAGTGCTGCGTTCGACCCACCTTGTCGCTGGCGATCTTCTGTTCGTTGCGCAGAAGCCTTACCTTGCCGACCGCCGATGCCGCCGCGGCCAGACCGCGCCGGGATCAGCGCGCTCGCATGCCCTGCCCCAGCGGTCGGTAGACCAGCGGAGCGGCAGGGTTCGCTCCGGACTCCCACAAGTCAAAAGCACGTGCCAGTTCGCGGCGCAGCAGGGGCTTGCGATCCTCCTCGATCGAACCCGCGCCAAGATCTTCGCGTCGCTGTGCGGGCCATAGGACCACCTCGGCAACCGGCACTCCGCTATCCCTTTCGAAGGCGCTGATGGGGAAGGCCGGCGGCTGGTAGAGCTTGCCGCGCCACGCGGCTGCCAACCGCGCTTCGCGGCGGTAGTTCACCGGGAAATAGCCGAAGATCTCGGGCGCAAGCAGATCGACGTTGAGCAACACGAGGTCATTTTCGCGCGCATGAACCTCGGCGAAGTGGTCGGTCAGGTCCAGTCGCCAGCCAGTCGGGATGCCGCCAACTTCCTGCTGCTTTTCCGACAGGTTGAACGACAGAAGCGCCGATCCCTTCGGCAGCGGGGGGCGATCCTGGGCGAAGCTGGCATAGAGTGAATTGATCTTGCGATAGGTTCCGATGTGGATCGCGCTTGTCGCCAGCAGGCCGCTCGTCACCGTCAGCATGATCGCCCCCTGCCACAACGGACCGATCCGCATCGTGCCCAGCGCCACGATCACCATGAAGAAGGTGAAGGGCAGCAGCCGCGGCAAGGCGTCGAAGCCGGCAAATCCGAGCGACCCGCCGAGCACCACCAGGCCAAGTACCAGTGCGGGCAACAGCAACGGCAATGCCCGCAGCCGCAGCGCATGGTCGCGCCACAGGGCAAGTATCAGGGCTCCGACCAAGGCCCAAAGTAGCAGCACATATGCACCCAGCGCAGGCACTTCCGCCTTGTCGATCGAGAAGATCGGCGAAAGCGTCGCAATATAGACGATCTTCTGCACCAGCCCCAGGACCGGCGCATCCATGGCATCGCCGACGACCCGGCGCATGAAGAAGCTTTCCACCAGCACCAGCGCCGGCAGCGCTGCCAGCGTGATCAGCACGCCGTCGCGCAGAAGGGCGATCAAAGGCACGCGCCACCGATCCATGCCCGTCACCGGGTCCGGAGCGGCCAGACCATCGCGCAGCGCCACGCCGATCCGGGTCATGCCCACGAAGAACAGCAGCATGACGACGCCGACAAGATGGCAGAATGCCAGCACCAGCATCGCACCCGACAGGACGAGCAGGTGCGGAAATCGCAGATGCTCGATCCTGCGCAGCGCATAGCCGGCGACCATCAGGAAGATCGCCTGGCCCAGGATGAAATTGTAGAAGCCCCAATGGAAGTAATAGCCAAGGCCGAAGGGCAGGATCAGCAGCCCCGTCACCATCGCCCGCCGCCCCAGCGCGCCCAGCAGGTAAAGCGATGAACCGGCAAAAATCAGCCAATAGGTCGACACGAACAGCTTTTCCGCCACCGCAAAGGGTGCGACCTGCATGAACAGCCAGATCAGGCCATAGGCGGCCAGGTTGGGCTCAACGACCGGGTTGCCGGTGAATACTGCGTCGATGGTCCCGCCATCGCCGAGCCGGTCCAGCAGATAGACGATATAGACATGCACCGGCCCGTCGACCGAGGGGAAATGGTCCACCGCCCATACGGGGACCAACCCTGCCAGGATGCACAATGCGGCCGCCGCGGCGACCAGCCGCACGCGACCATTTCGTGCCAGCTGATTGTCCGCCCCATCCGCGTCGGAGCGGAGCGAGAATTTTTGCGACCCGGGATCCACATGTATTCCGATGATAATATTTCTGCTGGGCATCAGGCTATTGGGAGGGCGATACTCCGGCAATGGGGGGATAGTTGTTACGCCTTCGGAGTATGGTGCGCCCAGTACGGCGATGTTACTTGTCCGGCTGGGAATCCCTGGGGGGACGGGTCATGCAGATGTTGAATGGCGTTGCAGTGGATGCTGGCGGGGGCACTGCCGCGAGCTGGCGCGAATATGTTTCGATCGCCCGGCTGGACCATGTCACGAAGCATGTGTTCGTCGTTCCGGGCATTCTGCTGGCATGGCTGCTGCGCGGCGTGCAGACGCAGAACCTGCCGCTGACGGTGGCGCTGGGCTTCATCGTCGCGGGCGCGATTGCATCGGCCAACTACACCATCAACGAATTTCTCGACCGCGAATCCGACCGGCACCATCCCACCAAGTCCGCCCGCGCCGCTGTCCAGACCCGGATGTCGGGCACGGTCGTGCTGGTCCAGTGGGCCGGCCTGCTGTTCGTCGGGCTCACCGCCGCCTGGCTGGAATCCTGGACCATGCTGATCATCGCGCTGCTGTTCACGGCGCAAGGCATCTTCTACAATGTCCGCCCGCTGCGCACCAAGGACGTGCCGTTCCTCGATGTCCTGTCCGAGGCGGTGAACAATCCCTTCCGCCTGATGATCGGCTGGGCCATGCTGGATCCCGGCACGCTGCCGCCATCGTCGATCATACTGGCGTACTGGTTTGGCGGCGCTTTCCTGATGGGAGCCAAGCGCCTGTCCGAATATCGCCAGATCGTCGCCTCGCACGGCAGGGACCTGCTGGTCAGCTATCGCCGCAGTTTCGGCGGCTATACCGAGGTGAGCCTGACGACTTCGGTGCTGATGTATGCGCTGTCCTCGATGGCCTTCATGGCGATCTTCCTGATCAAGTACCGCATTGAATTCCTGCTGGTCCTGCCTGCGCTGGTATTCCTGTTCGGCAAGTACATGGCACTGGCGATGGCGCCGGAATCGACCGCGCAAAAGCCTGAGCAGCTGTTCCGCGAACACGGCCTCCTGGCCATTGCGGGGCTGGTCGTCGCGCTGTTCTTTGTCACGACCTTCGTAGACCTTCCCATGCTGGAGACATTGGCCGGGCAGACCTTCATTGAACTTCCCGGGCTGGCAAAGGCCCCCGCACGATCCACGCTGTGAGGGATCGCAGCTCTTACAGCTTGCACCTCGGGACGGCGGGCGAGGCTGCCGGACAGTGTTTCGACTGGCGCGGCATCCGCTTGGTCGCCTTCGACGTCGATGGAACACTCTATGACCAGAAGCCGCTGCGGTTGCGCATGGCAGCGCGTCTGGGGCTGGATTGTGTGATGCGCGCCTCGCTGCGTTCGGCCAGCCTGCTGAAAACCTATCGCCATCTGCGCGAGGAACTGGCCGAGGCCGAAGCCGAAGACTTCGAGCATGCGCTGGTCAGCGCGGTCGCGAGCCGCCATGGCGTGGCCTCCGGCATCGTCCGCACCCTGACCAGCGAGTGGATGGAGAAACGCCCCCTCTCCTTGCTACCAGCCTGCCGATTTCCCCATGTCGACATGCTGTTCGAGCGGATCCGCACATCGGGCCGGACGATCGGGGTGCTGTCCGACTATCCGGCGAGGGACAAGCTGGACGCCCTGTCACTGCGCGCCCATCACGTGGTCTGCGCTGGCGATGTCGGCGTGCTCAAGCCCCATCCCCGCGGACTGCAGCGCCTGATGGCGATGGCGGAAGCGACGCCGGCGCAGACTGTGCTGATCGGGGACCGGGTCGAACGTGATGGAGAGGCCGCGCGCCGTGCCGGCGCTTACAGCCTGATCCGCAGCGGCAAGCCGCTGGTGGGCACCCGCTGTTTTGCGCGATATGACGACGAGATCTTCGCGGGGCTGGACGAACCGCCGGACGGTGCTAGCCTCGCTTCCATGGCAGCAAACTGCATCTGATGCGGCATGAGGCGAACCTTTCTTCCGCGACCGAGAAGCGCGGATTCGCGCGGCTGATCGGTCAGCATCTGCACGGCGAGCTGCTGCGATTCCTGCTGGTAGGCGGCGTGGCCGCCATGTTCGACCTGGGGCTTTACCTGCTGCTGGCCGCCCTGGGCCTGCCGACATCCGCGGCCAAGCTGGTCAGCTTCGTCGCGGTGGGCCTTTTCGCCTATGGCGCTCACAAGACCATCACGTTTCGCATTCGCACGTCCAATCACCTCGTCTCGATCCCGCAGTTCCTGGCGCTCTATGCCGGCACGCTGAGCCTGAACGTCATCGCCAACGAACTGCTGCTGACGCTCATCCCCCTACCGCGCGACTGGCGGATAGGGCTGGCCTGGGTGGGCGCGACGGCGCTCTCGGCCTCTGTCAATTTCCTGGGCGGCAAGCTGATCGTTTTCCGGCGCTGACCGTCGTCCGGGCTGTCCTGCTGAATGATCTGGCTGGCCGAACTGTGCAAGCTTCCCGGCGCGAAAGCCCGTGTACGCAAGGTGGAGCAACCTTCCGCTTTGGCCAGCCGCTTGGCAGGTGCTACGCCTTCCCGATGCAGGGAAAAGGGTCCAGGGCGAACCGCCGAACCGTCTTGAAGAACGTGCCGCCCCTGGCATTCACGGGGTTGCTCGCCGGCACCGCCGGCCTCGCGGCACCCGCCGCGGCTGCGCAGTCGCGCCGGCTGCCGCCGCGATTGCGGATCGGCGACACCGTTGCGCTTGTCGAGCCGGCCAGCCCGCTGGATGATCCTTCGCGCATCGACGACATCATGGCGACGATCCGGGGCATGGGGCTGGTGCCGCGGCTTGCACCCAATGTCGGCGCGGTGGAGGGATACCTTGCCGGAACCGACGAGCAGCGGGCCGCCGCCATCAATGCGGCATATGCCGATCCCGTCATCCGCGCGCTGTTCGCGGTGCGCGGCGGGTGGGGCAGCGCACGCATCCTGCCGCTGCTGGACTGGGACCTGATCCGCGCAAATCCCAAGTTGCTGATCGGCTTCAGCGACATCACCGCGCTGCATCTCGCCTTTGCCCGACGGGCCGGATATCCGACGATCCATGCGCCCAATGCCGGGGGACGCTGGCCCGTCGACAGCTGGAACAGCCTGTGGTGGCTTGCCTTTGCCGGAGCAGGACCGGTGCTGAACCTGCGCCGCAGGACAGGCACCCCAAGCCCCGCGTTCAAGGTGCTGACCCACGGCATTGCCGAAGGCCGGCTGCTCGGCGGCAATCTGTCGGTGCTTTCGGCGCTGGTCGGCACGCCGTGGATGCCGGACATGACCGGGGCCGTGCTGTTCCTGGAGGATGTGGGCGAAGCCCCGTACCGCATCGATCGGATGATGAGCCAGCTGACCCTGTCCGGTATCCTCGACCGCGTGGCGGGCGTCATCTTCGGCCAGTGCACGCATTGTTCGCCCGGCGGCGGCGACAGCGTAACGGTGGCTGATGTCATGCGCCATCACCTTGGCGGATTGGGCGTGCCCGCCTGCATCGGCGCCAATATCGGTCATGTCGCGAACCAGCTCAGCCTGCCGTCGGGTGGCCGCACGCGCCTCGACACCGGCGAGGGGACGCTCGCCGTGCTGGACGCCATCGTGCGTTAGGCGATCTGCCGATTGCAAGCCGCTGCACCGCCGCCTATGCCGCGTTGCAGCAACAGTGGAGCCTGCCATGCCGACACCCGTCCATGACCTCGACGTGGCGCTTCAGGGCGGCGGCGCGCACGGTGCGTACACCTGGGGCGTGCTCGACTTCCTGCTGGAGCAGCCGGCGATCCGCATCGGTGCCGTCAGCGGGGCCAGCGCGGGCGCATTGAACGCCGCCGTGCTGGCATCGGGTCTGGCGCGCGGCGGCCCGGAAGCGGCAGGCAAGCGGCTTTGGGCATTCTGGAAGGCGCTTAACCGGTCAGGGCGCGAAGCCGGGCCGCTGCTACCCATGGCGGAGGCCTTTCCCCTCGCTTTCGAAGCGATGAGCGAATGGTGGACCGCCGTCTTCGGGGATGTAGCTCTCCCGTCCTCGCCGCAGATGGGGCGGGGCGCGCAGGACATGCTGCGCCGCCTGATCGAGGAGTTCGTGGATTTCGAGGCGATCCGGTCGGCCGATGCGCCGCTGATCTTCGTGTCCGCCACCAATGCGCTCACGGGCGGGGCGCATATCTTTCGCAATGATGATCTGACCACCGATGCGTTGCTGGCCTCGGCCTGTCTGCCGCTGCTGTTTCCGCCGGTCTCGATCTGCGGCACGGAATACTGGGATGGCGGATATAGCGCGAACCCGCCGCTCATCCCGCTGGTGCAGGAGAGCGCCAATGACGATCTGCTGCTGGTCACCATCAACCCGATCACGCGCGATGCGACGCCGCAGACGACCTCGGGAATTGCCAATCGCATTACCGAACTGGGTTTCAACCAGACGCTGGTCAAGGAATTGCGCGGGCTGGACCTGATGCAGAAGGCGGTCCTGCCGCTCGCGCCCGAAAGCGGCCTGCTGGGCAGTCTGCAGCGGCTGCGCATTCACGAGATTCACGACCAGGCGCTGCTGGCGGGCATGGACCCGGACACGAAGCTGCTGCCGGTGTGGCGGATGCTGATGACGCTGCATTGCGCCGGGCGGCGTTCCGCCAGGGAGTGGCTGCGCGTGCAGGGTCGCAAATTGGGGAAGGTCAGTACCGTCGATCTTACCGATCGCTATGGACCTTCATGAAGCAGGTAGCGGGGCGCCGGACCGCAGCCCGGCGCCCGAAGATGGTTCAGGCAGCAGCCTTGGCCGCATCGCGAGCGGCAATCTGCTTGGTTGCCCAGACGGCAGCGACGAAGCTGGCGCCGGTGCCCAGAATGGCCATTGCAGTGATCATAGCGGTTCTCCTTCAAGTTGACCCGACCGCATTCATGCGCGGCAATGGTTAAGAATTCGGGCAATGCCGCCCGGCGGGGGCAAAAAAGCGCGATCGCTTGACCGCCGCTGCCACTGGCGTCACCGATGGGCTCATGCAGCAGGCGCACCAGCAGCGGGAAACGGCGGCTTTCCTGGCCGATCTGCCGGCGTCGGCGGGGCGCGGCGGCAGCGTATCGCTCGAATGGCCGGGCCGCGAGTCTTGGCTGGAAGGCGGGATGAGGCACGAAGGGCTGATCGAGCGCCGCCTCTATCACGATCCGGCGAAGCAGCCGGAAGAGGTGGCGCGGCTGCTGGCGCCCAAGCTGCTGCAGGGGTTCACGCGCTGGGGCGAGGGCGCGGACGGCGCACCCTGCGGCGTGCTGACCGCGCAGGACAACCTGCTGATCCAGGGCGAGAACCTGCAGGTGCTGGCGGCGCTGCGCCGCCGCTATCGCGGGCAGGTCACGCTGATCTACATCGACCCGCCCTACAACACGGCCAGCGGCTCTTTCGCCTATCACGACCGGTTCACGCGCGCCGACTGGCTCAGCTTCATGCGGGCCCGCCTGCTGTACGCGCGCGACCTGCTGGCGCCGGGTGGCAGCATCTATGTGAACATCGACCATAACGAAGCGCATTACCTGAAGGTGCTGATGGACGAGGTGTTCGGTCCGTCCAACTTCCAGCGCGAGATCATCTGGCGGATCGGCTGGCTGTCGGGTTTCAAGACGCGGGCGCGCAATTTCATCCGCAATCATGACACGATCCTGTTCTACAGCCGCGATGCCGCGCGGATGAAGTTCAACAAGGCCTATCTGGGCGCCGACGATTTCGCCCCGCGTTTCAAGCCTGCCGAGGCGGCGGAACTTTCCGCCACGCTGGAAGGTGAGGGACTGGCAAAGGCGGCGGTGCGCCGGGTGATGAAGGCGGCGCAAGGCATCGGCCTGCCCGCTCGCTATCCGGTCGAGGACGTGTGGAACGCCAGCAGCTATGACCGGCTGAACTCGGTCGCGATCACCTCCTATGCCGGCGAGAGCGTGTCGAAGCTGCTGGGCACCCCGGACGTGAAGGGCCAGAAGTCCGAGGCGCTGCTGAAGCGCATCATCGAGGCATCGAGCGATCCGGGCGACATCGTGCTCGACTTCTTCGCCGGATCGGGCAGCACCTGCGCCGCTGCGCACAAGCTGGGCCGCCGCTGGATCGGCGTGGAGCAGATGGATTATGCCGGCTCGATCACGCTGGAGCGGATGAAGAAGGTCGTTGCGGGCGACGGTGTCGGCATCTCGCGCCGGGTCGGCTGGCAGGGCGGGGGCAGCTTCGTGTTCTGCCGCCTCGCCGACTGGCGCGAGCACCTGCTGGCGAGGATGAACGAGCCCGACGAAGTCGCCCGCCGGGTGCGCGAACTGGGATGGTTGCACCGCGACGCTGCGGGCGAGCCGTGGGACTGGGAAGCCTTCGCCGCCCTGTCGGAAGACGCCAGAGGCGACGCCCTCACGCAGGCGATCCGGGTGAACCCCATGCCGGTCGCCGCGGACCATTCGGGCGACCCGTGGCTGCCGCTGTCCGGCGAAGAGCGCGCGATCAACGACAGCCTGCAGGCTGTCCTCCCGTCCGGGTGATCGTTCGCCGCATGCGCGGATTGCTTTCGCCGCATGCGCGGGACTCTTTGTGCCGCATGCGCGGGGCAGGCCAAAAGATTTATGAAGCCAAATGGCCGCAAACCCTGTATGGGGCGCCGCAACGGTCGCGATGACGGCCCTTCCATTGCGGATTCCGGCGGTCCGGCAGCGGCCCTTCCGCGCGCGCAATGCCCCCATTCATTACGCCAGCCGCCCCAGCGACCGGCCCCTGTATTTTAGGCATCATGACTTTCAACACTCTCCCGCCCCTTCTTGGCGAAGCACTAGCCGAACGCGGCTATGAAGCACCCACCTCGGTGCAGGCCGCCGTGCTGGCACCCGAAGCACAGGACCGCGACCTCATCGTCTCGGCGCAGACCGGATCCGGCAAGACCGTGGCCTTCGGCTTGTCGCTGGCAGGCGAATTGCTGGACAGCTTCGGCGCAGCGGCAGGCTCGCCGCTGGCGCTGGTGATCGCCCCCACGCGCGAGTTGGCGCTGCAGGTCGGGCGCGAGCTGGACTGGCTCTATGCCAAGGCCGGCGCGCGGATCACGACCTGTGTCGGCGGAATGGATCCGTCCAAGGAACGCCGCAACCTGCAGCGCGGGGCGCATGTCGTGGTCGGCACGCCCGGCCGCCTGCGCGACCATCTGGAACGCGGCGCGCTCGACCTTTCGCGCCTCAGCGCCGTGGTGCTCGACGAAGCGGACGAGATGCTGGACATGGGTTTCCGCGAGGATCTGGAAGAGATCCTCGATGCCACGCCCGAGAGCCGGCGCACGCTGCTGTTCTCGGCCACCATGCCCGCACCGATCGTGGCGCTGGCCAAGCGCTATCAGCGCGATGCGCTGCGCATCTCGACCGCAGGCGACACGCGCGGGCACGGCGACATCGCGTTCAAGGCAGTAACGGTCGCTCCTGCCGAGATCGAGGCGGCGGTGGTCAATCTGCTGCGCCTGCACGAGGCCGAGACCGCGATCCTGTTTTGCGCCACGCGCGACAATGTCCGCCGCCTGCACGCCACCTTGCAGGAGCGCGGCTTTGCCGTCGTCGCGCTGTCGGGCGAACATTCGCAAAGCGAGCGCAACCAGGCGCTGCAGGCGCTGCGCGACCGGCGCGCCCGCGTGTGCGTCGCGACCGACGTGGCCGCTCGCGGCATCGACCTGCCGACATTGTCGCTGGTGATCCATGTCGAGATCCCGCGCGATGCCGAAACCCTGCAGCACCGTTCGGGCCGCACCGGGCGTGCCGGAAAGAAGGGCACTGCGGTCATCATCGTGCCATATCCGCGGCGCAGGCGTGTCGAATCCATGCTCCGCGGTGCGCGGATCGAGGCGGAATGGATGGGCGCGCCCACGCCCGAGCAGATCCGCGCCAACGACCGCGACCGCCTGCTGGCAGCCCTTCTGGAACCGGCGGAATTTGACGACGAGGACCGCGCGCTCGCCCGGAAGCTGATGGAAGAGCGTTCGGCCGAGGATATTGCCGCGGCGCTGGTGCGCGCGCACCGTGCTGCGATGCCGCAGCCCGAGGATATCACCGAAGACACCCCCGAGGCACGCCGCGCCGCGCAGCAGGAACGCCACCGCCCCGGTTTCGAAGACACGGTGTGGTTCCGCATGGACATCGGGCGCCGGCAGAATGCCGATCCGCGCTGGATCCTGCCGCTGCTGTGCCGCCGAGGTCACATTACCCGCAACGAGGTGGGAGCCATTCGCATTGGCGGTAACGAGACCCATTTCCAGGTGCCGCGCGCCATCGCCGATCGTTTCGCCCAGGCGGTGACCCGCACCGCTCAGGACGAAAGCGGCGAGGAAAGCGTACACATCGAGATGTCCGGCCCGCCGCGGGAGATGGCGCGCGAGAACGTACGCGGCAAATCCGGCGGCTATCCCCGTGATCGCCGCGACGGCCCGCCGCGCGGCAGGAACGCCGGACCGAACCGTGGCCAGCAGCGCGGCGAACGCGACGATGGCTCGCCGCGGGGAAAGCCCCGTGCCGACAAGCCCCGTCCCGACAAGCCGCGCACCGACAAGCCTGGATCAGACAAGCCCAGGAGCGGCAAGCCTCACTCGGGCGGCAAGCCCTTTGCAGGCAAACCGCATCCGGGCAAGGCGAAGCGACCGTCGGGCCCTCGCCACTGATCGTCGCCGCGCTTGATCCCGGCAGCGGTTTCCAATCGGGCATGACCTCCGCTAGATGATCGTCGGAAACCGGCAAATCGGATGGAAAATATCGGCATGGACAACGGCGGCAAGCGTATCGTGGTGACCGGCGCGGCAGGCGCGCTTGGCAAGGCGGTGATCGCCGCGCTGATCGAACAGGGCTGCGAGCTAATCGGTATCGACATCGGCACGGATGCGGGCGGCCCCGGCGCCTTCGTCGGCGGTGTCGATCTGACCGACGAGGCGGCGACGCAAGCGGCTTTGGAAGGGATCGCGAGGACCGGACCGATCCACGGGCTGGTCAATGTCGCAGGCGGCTTTGCCTGGGAAACCGTGGTCGATGGTTCGCTGGCGAGCTGGCAGCGCATGTTCGACATGAATGTCGTGACTGCGCTGAATGCCAGCCGCGCCGCCTTGGCCTACCTGGGTTCCGGCGCATCCATCGTGAACATTGGCGCGGCTGCCACGGCAAGGGCGGGCATGGGCATGGGTGCCTATACCGCCAGCAAATCGGGCGTGGCGCGCCTGACCGAAGCGCTTGCCGAGGAGGTGAAGGACAAGGGCATTCGCGTCAATGCGGTGCTGCCATCGATCATCGACACGCCCGCCAACCGGGCCGACATGGGCGAGGGAGACGCCGACAAATGGGTCAAGGGCGAGGAGCTGGCGGCGGTGATCGGGTTCCTGCTGTCCGATGCGGCCAGCGGCGTGACCGGCGCCAGCGTGCCTGTCACCGGGCGCGTCTGATCCGCTTTCAGTCCAGTTGCTCGAACCTGCCGTAACCGCCGCGGAAGAACAGCAGCGGACCACCCTCGCGTTCGCTGGTCAGGTTCATTACCCGGCCCAGCACGATAACGTGATCGCCGGCGTCGGTTTCGCTTTCGATCGTGCATTCGATCGTGGCGACGACGCCGTCCAGAACGGGCATGCCATTGGCGGACTGGCGATGGGCGACATCATGGAACTTGTCCTGCTTGCGACTGGCGATGCGCTGGCACAATTCCATCTGATCCTCGCCCAGCACGTTGACGCAGAAATGGCCGCAATCGCGGATCTGCGCCCAGCTGTTCGATCCGGCCCCGACGTAGAAGGCGACTAGCGGCGGTTCGAGCGATACGGAACCGAAACTGCCGACGATCAGCCCCACAGCACCCGCTTCTGCATGGGAGGCGGTGATCACGCAGACTCCGGTGGGATAATTTCCGAGGACGGACCGGAAATGGGCAGGGTCGATCTCGACATCGATGTTCTCGTGGTGCTGCGCCATGTCGCTCCTTGTTCATCCGCCGCGCAAGGCGCTTCCCTTGTGGCGCGCCGCACGATACTCGCGGGCCATGTCGCATATCATCCGCCCACAGACAATCGCGCTGACACTTGCGGTGGCCGCGCTGTTGGCCTTGTTGGTATGGCTGGCGGCCCCGCCGGGTGACGGTGACCGGACAGGGCCGGTCGTGCTGGCGGCGGCCAGCATGCATGACGCGCTGGAGGACGCCGCCGACGCCTGGGCCGCCCAAGGTCACGCGCGGCCGGTGCTGTCCTTCGCCGCCAGTTCCGCTGCTGCTCGCCAGGTCGAGGCGGGCGCGCCTGCGGACCTGTTCGTCTCGGCGGACGAGGAGTGGATGGACGAGCTTGAACAGCGGAGCCTGCTGGTTGCCGGTTCTCGCGCCGTGCTGGCGACCAACCGGCTGGTGCTGATCGCGCCCGTCGGCTCCGACCTGCAAATCGAGCCTGCACCCGGTTTTCCGCTGAGTGCCGCGTTGGGTGACGGGCGACTGGCCATAGCCGAGACCGGCAGCGTCCCTGCCGGGCGCTATGCCAAGGCGGCGTTGAACAATCTGGGCGTGTGGAGCGATGTTTCGGACCGCCTGGCTCCGGCCGAAAATGTACGCGCAGCCTTGCAGCTCGTCGTGCGAGGCGCGGCGCCTCTCGGCATCACCTATGCTACGGATGCATCTTCGGAACCGGCGGTCAGGATCGTGGGCAGGTTCCCTGCCGACAGTCACCCGCCAATCCGCTATCCGCTCGCGCTGGTCGCGGCGGGCGACCATCCGGATGCTGATGCATTCCGCGCCTTTCTGCTTTCTGGGCAAGGCATGGCGATACTCGCGCGGCACGGCTTCGGCGCCGCGGATCGGGATTGAGCATGCTGACTGCCGCCGAATGGGACATCGTGGTCCTCTCGCTCAAGGTCAGTCTTGTCGCCATCGCCGCGACCCTGCCGCTGGCATTCGCGCTGGCCTGGGTGCTGGCACGCAGACGCTTCCCGGGCATGGTGCTGGTCGACGCGCTGGTGCACCTGCCGCTTGTGCTGCCGCCGGTGGTGACGGGCTACCTTCTGCTGCTTGCATTCGGTCCACAGGGGCCGATCGGCAGCCTTTTCAAGCGGCTGTTCGGGATCGTTTTCTCGTTTCACTGGACAGGCGCCGCTCTCGCCGCTGCCGTGATGGCGCTGCCGCTGATGGTGCGGGCGATCCGCCTGTCCATCGACGCGGTCGATACGCGGCTGGAAAGCGCGGCCCGCACGCTGGGTGCGGGGCGGTGGGACGTGTTTCGCCGTATCACCCTGCCGCTCGCTGCGCCCGGCGTATTTGCAGCGCTGGTGCTGGGCTTTGCCCGCTCCATCGGCGAATTCGGAGCGACGATTACCTTCGCTTCGAACATCCCGGGCGAGACGCGCACCCTGCCGCTGGGCATCTATACCGCGCTGCAGGTGCCGGGCGCGGAAGCCGAAGTGGCCCGTCTCGCAGTCATTTCCATTGCGCTGTCGCTGGCTGCGCTGGTCGCGTCGGAATGGCTGGTGCGCCGAGGCACGAACGGGCAGGGAAGGCCGGTCCTGTGAGCGAGCTTGCCTTCGACATCGACATCGCAGTCGATCGTCCGGACCGGAGAATCGAATTGCGTGCTGCATCAACCGACAGGCTGGTTGCGCTGGTCGGACCGTCGGGCATGGGCAAGACAACCATTCTTGACGCCATCGCGGGCCTGCTGCGCCCGTCGCGCGGCCATATCGCGGTGGGCGGTACACGACTGTTCGACGCGGCCGCGCATCTCGACATGCCGCCCGAACATCGCGGCGCGGGCTATGTGTTTCAGGACAGCCGGTTGTTTCCGCATCTTTCGGTCGAGCAGAACCTGGTCTTCGGCACCCGTTATTCCGCGGGCCGCGCACCATTTGCAGACGCCGCCGAATGCGCCGATTTGCTCGGCATCACCCATCTGCTGCAGCGTCGCCCCCGAGAATTGTCGGGGGGAGAGATCCGCCGCACCGCGATTGCCCGCGCATTGCTGCGCGCACCCAGGTTCCTGCTGCTTGACGAGCCGACGGCATCGCTGGACGATGCAAGGCGCCAGGACATCATGCGCATCGTCGAGGAAATCCGCGACCGGTTTTCTCTGCCGATCCTGTATGTCAGCCATGACCGGTCCGAGGTGGACCGGCTGGCGGGCCATGTGGTGGAGCTTTAGTCCGAGCCGAACAGATCCCGGGTGAACACCTTGTCCTCAACGTCCGCCAGTTCGTTATTCATGCGATTGGCGATGATGACGTCGCACTCGCGCTTCAGCTCGTCCAGATCGCGGATCACCCGCGAGCCGAAGAAGCGATCCTCTTGCATGGTTGGTTCATAGACCACCACCTCGATTCCCTTGGCCTTGATGCGCTTCATGATCCCCTGGATCGAAGACTGGCGGAAATTGTCCGACCCCGCCTTCATCACCAGCCGAAACACGCCAACCCTCTCCGGCTTGCGGGCGATGATCTGGTCGGCAAGAAAATCCTTGCGCGTGCGGTTTGCATCGACGATCGCACGGATCAGGTTCTGCGGAACCTCGGAATAATTGGCGAGCAGCTGCTTGGTGTCCTTGGGCAGGCAATAGCCGCCATAGCCGAAGCTGGGGTTGTTGTACTGGCCGCCGATGCGGGGGTCCAGGCAGACACCGTCGATGATCTGCCGCGTATCCATTCCGCCCGCGATCGCATAGCTGTCCAGCTCGTTGAAGAACGCTACCCGCATGGCGAGGTAGGTATTCGCGAACAGCTTGACCGCCTCGGCCTCGTTCAGATCGGTGAACAGGATGTCGATGTCCTGCTTTTCCGCACCTTGAGCCAGCAGCTCGGAAAAGATGCGCGCGCGTTCTGATTGTTCACCCACGATGATGCGCGAGGGGTGGAGATTATCCCAGAGGGCGCGGCCCTCGCGCAGGAATTCGGGGCTGAAAATCACCTGATCGGTGCCGAGCCGCTTGCGCACATCCTGGACAAAGCCGACCGGGATCGTCGACTTGATGACGATCGTCGCTTGCGGAGCCAGCGTGCTGGCCGTGCGGATGACATCCTCGACCGAGGAAGTGTCAAACTTGTTTGTTTCGACATCATAATTGGTCGGGGTCGCGACCAGCACGTAATCCGCCCCCGCCAGCGCTTCCGCCGCATCCAGCGTCGCGGTCAGGTCCAGTTCGCGCCTGGCGAGGAATTCTTCCAGTTCGGCATCAATGATCGGCGATCTTGCGGTTGTTCAGCATGGCGACCCGATCGGCAGATATGTCGACAGCGGCCACTTCGTTGTGCTGCGCCAGCAGGACCGCGTTGGACAGGCCGACGTAACCCAGGCCGAAAACGGTGATCTTCATTCAACATTTCTCACTTGGTCGAAGTGGCTGATTTTCTGCACCCGCGAGGAAGCATTGGCAGAATGCGATGAAAGAGGCAGCCTTAGGGGCAAGGCCAGCATCAGGCAAATCACAGCAGCCGCCCAAACATGTGTGCCGCAGCCCTGATCCAACCGGAGTCCTGAAGATAAGCGCCGACACCCCCGATCAAACTTCTGGTTCGGCTTTGCCTGTCGAAGCGGAGAGATCGCAAGAGTGGCTGAAAATCAGGAGCTTAGAGATGACTTAACCGTCTTTTTCATTATTCGATTAAGCCAGAGTTATCTAATTAATCAGATCACCGATCTCTTGGGAATCTAGAAGTTCAGGGCAACTATGATGGAAAAAGTTAAGGTTCACGTGTTAGAAGCAAATCCCGCCAAACGTGCTCGATTGGCCCGGGATCTGTTTGAAATTGGTGCCCACGCCGAAATCTACGAGAGCAAATCTGAACTTACCAGCCGACCTAATATTTCCGGATTTATCATCGCCAATGACGGAACTATTAGTCCCTGCCTAGAAGATGGCGGTGTCGCCAAGTTCATCGCACAAACCGGTCTTCCAATTTGTTTATATCTCGAAAATCCCAAACTGCCTCGTGCAGTCCGGGCAATGATAGAAGGAGCTTTCGATTACATGGAGTGGCCAATTCCGGTGGCCAAGCTTGCCGACCTTCTGAAAAGTGCTGATTACATCCAGCAGAAGATGGGCAGAAAACTAAAAGATCGTGCTGCGGCATTAGAGGCGGTTTCTTCCCTAAGCGTACGCGAGCGTGAGGTGTTATCCTTGGCTATAGAAGGGCACTCAAACAAGAGCAGTGCGAAAGTTTTGGACTTGAGTCCTCGCACTGTCGAGATACATCGAGCGAATGCATTCAAAAAGATTAATGCTAGGTCCGTGGCGGAAGCCATTCGCATCGGAGTTGAGGCTGAATTGTCAGTCTGAATGCTGCACTAAATTTCATTTGTTTTGTGTGATCAATGGAACTATCCCTTTGGTGGGAACGAAAGTTCCCTTCGCAGGGGAGTCGTCCTACATCGCTTGATGAGGGGCGGCTCCTTTGCTTTTTGATGCACGCGATCAAATTGTTACTGTCTCATGATAAGCCTATTCTGCCACCCGGTCCGGAACGGCAAACTTTTGGCTGCTGATCCTTTCGCGAACTGACATCGCTGCATAATCGCGCCGATCCAGGCAGAGAGGTGCTGGTTGGCGCGCGCAAAAACGCGTTGGGCCGACAGCGCCTGGGCTGGCTCGGTTTAACCGCGCGAGGCATGGTCCCTGCGAGCTTGCCCGGCGCGCCGGCGGCGCCGGTCTGCTTGTTCGAGGTGGCTATCTGCGCCAGCGCGCTAAAGGGCGCGGGCATGCGAAGGTTTCGACTGAAACTTGATCAACAACGGACGTAGTCAGGCATACTGACCTGGCACTGAGAGGACCTTATGCGCGCCACCCCCGACTTCGATTTCGCCCTTGGCGAGACTGCCGACATGATCCGCGAGACGGTGTCCCGCTTTGCCGACGAGCAGATCGCGCCGCACGCCGAGCGGATCGACCGCGAGGATGCTTTTCCGCGTGAACTGTGGGAGCCGATGGGTGAGCTTGGCCTGCACGGCATCACGGTGGGCGAAAAATGGGGCGGACTTGGGCTTGGTTATCTGGAGCACCTGATCGCGGTCGAGGAAGTATCCCGCGCCAGCGCTTCGGTCGGCCTGTCCTATGGCGCGCATTCAAACCTGTGTGTGAACCAGATCCACCGCTGGGCCTCTGACGCGCAGAAGGACAAGTACCTGCCCAGGCTGGTCAGCGGCGAGCACGTCGGCAGCCTGGCGATGAGCGAGGCGGGCGCAGGCAGCGATGTCGTGTCGATGAAGCTGCGCGCCGACAAGGTCGATGGCGGCTGGAAGCTGAACGGCACCAAGTTCTGGATCACCAACGCGCCCTATGCCGATTTGCTGGTCGTCTATGCCAAGACAGACCCCGAAGCCGGTCCGCGCGGCATCACGACCTTTTTGATCGAGAAGGATTTCGACGGCTTCTCGATCGGTCAGAAGATCGCGAAGATGGGCATGCGGGGCTCCCCTACTTCGGAACTGGTGTTCGACGACTGCTTCGTGCCCGACGAGAACGTGATGGCGGGCGTCGGCGAAGGCGTCAAAGTGCTGATGAGCGGCCTCGATTACGAGCGCGTGGTGCTGTCGGGCGTGCAGCTTGGCATCATGCAGGCCTGCCTCGACACGGTGATCCCCTATTTGCGCGAACGGCAGCAGTTCGGCAAACCGATTGGCTCGTTCCAGCTGATGCAGGCGAAGCTGGCCGACATGTATGTCGCGCTGCAATCGGCGCGGTCCTATTCCTATGCGGTGGCGCGCGCCTGCGATGCAGGCCAGACGACGCGCTTCGATGCGGCGGGCGCGATCCTGCTGGCCAGCGAGAACGCGTTCCGCACCGCGAACGAGGCGGTGCAGGCGCTGGGCGGGGCAGGCTACACGCTCGACTGGCCGGTGGAGCGCTATCTGCGCGACGCCAAGCTTCTGGACATCGGTGCCGGAACGAATGAGATACGACGCATGTTGATCGGCCGGGAACTACTCAAAAGCTGATCGTGAGGACATTGCATGAGCGAGACGACATTGAACGCCCTGCAGTATTACGGGGCGGCCGCGGCCTTGCTGGCCGCGTTTCTGGTCTCGCTTAATCTGGGCGTGAAACTGACCGGCTGGGCCTTTGTCATCTTCGTCACCAGTTCGATTGCCCTGATCCTGTGGGGCTTTCTGAACGACGAGGGCGCGGGCATCGGCTGGCAGAACATAGGGCTGCTGGTGATCAATGTGGTGGGGGTCTACCGCTATCTGATCGCGGGCAAGCCGAAAAAGGAAGCGGAGAGCGAGAGCTAGATGAGTGCCCCAGTCCTGACGTCGAAACTCGACCATTCAAGTGCCGAGGCGCAGCAGCGCGCCGCGCATAACCGCAAGCTGGCAGAAGAATTGCGGGAGAAGGTGGCCGAGGCGGCGCAGGGCGGACCGCAGCGCCACCGGGACAAGCATGTCGCCCGCGGCAAGCTGCTGCCTCGCGACAGGGTCGAGCGGCTGCTGGACCCTGGCTCACCCTTTCTGGAGATCGGCCAGCTTGCCGCCAATGGCATGTACGAGGGTGATGTCAGCGGCGCATCCATGATCGCGGGCATCGGCCGCGTGTCCGGGCGGCAGGTGATGATTGCCGCCAACGATCCCACCGTGAAGGGCGGATCCTACTATCCGATGACGGTGAAGAAGCATCTTCGCGCCCAGGAAATCGCACAGGAGAACCGCCTCCCATGCATCTATCTGGTCGATAGTGGCGGCGCGAACCTGCCCTATCAGGCGGAGGTATTCCCCGACCGCGAGCATTTCGGACGGATATTCTATAATCAGGCGACCATGAGCGGCATGGGCATTCCGCAGATCGCCTGCGTGATGGGAAGCTGCACCGCGGGCGGCGCCTATGTTCCGGCAATGAGTGACGAGACGGTGATCGTGCGCGAACAAGGCACGATCTTCCTCGCCGGCCCTCCGCTGGTGAAGGCCGCCACGGGCGAAGTGATCAGCGACGAGGATCTGGGCGGCGGCGACCTGCATGCGCGCAAGTCGGGCGTGGTCGACCACCTGGCGGAGAACGATGAGCATGCGCTGACCATCGTGCGCGACATCGTCAGCCACCTTGGCGCGAATGGCGGCGCGGCGAAACATGTCGAGATCCGCGATCCCCGTCCGCCCAGGTTCGACGCTGAAGACCTCTATTCCATCATCCCCGACGATGTGCGTGCGCCATACGACGTGCACGAGGTGATCGCGCGGCTGGTCGACGGCAGCGAATTCCACGAGTTCAAGCCGCTTTACGGCAGCACGCTGGTGTGCGGTTTCGCGCATGTATGGGGCATGCCGGTGGCGATCCTTGCCAACAATGGCGTGCTGTTCAGCGAAAGCGCGCAAAAGGGCGCGCATTTCATCGAGCTTGCCTGCCAGCGCCGCATTCCGCTGCTGTTCCTGCAGAACATCTCGGGCTTCATGGTCGGCGGCAAGTACGAGGCGGAGGGCATCGCCAAACACGGCGCAAAACTGGTCACCGCCGTCGCCACCGCGCAGGTGCCCAAGATTACCGTGGTGATCGGCGGCAGTTTCGGCGCGGGCAATTACGGCATGTGCGGGCGCGCCTATTCGCCGCGCTTCATGTTCACCTGGCCCAATGCCCGTATCAGCGTGATGGGAGGGGAGCAGGCGGCGAGCGTACTGGCCACCGTCCACCGCGATGCCGCGAGCTGGAGCGAGGAGGAGGCCGAGGCGTTCAAGACCCCGATCCGCCAGAAATACGAGGACGAGGGCAACCCCTATTACGCGACCGCGCGGCTGTGGGACGACGGCGTGATCGATCCGGTGCAGACGCGCGACGTGCTGGGCCTTGCGCTTGCCGCCTCGCTTGAGGCGCCCATTGCCGAACGCGCGCCGTTCGGCGTGTTCAGGATGTGATGGCCATGACTTTTGCCCTGCTTGCCTCTGCCCTCGTGTGGTCCACCAGTGCCGCCGTGCCGCCGCCGGACGAGAGTGAGGATCGTGCCGCCATCATCGCCACCGTCGAAGCGCTTTTCGACAGGCTCGGCACCGCCGATGGCGAAAGCTTTCGCGAAGTGCTGGCGCCAGAAGGTACCATCTTCATCCACAATCTGATGGATCCCGCCGATCCTAAGCTGATCGTGCGCTCCAACGCCATCATGACCGACCGCACGGCGCCCGACGAGCACCGACTGACCGAGAGGATGGGGACCCCCACCGTGCTGCAGCACGGCGACATGGCGCATGTCTGGGCACCCTATGCATTCTGGATCGACGGGGAGAAGACGCATTGCGGCATCGATTCGATCTCGCTGTCCCGAACCGAGGGCGCGTGGCGCGTCACCAACCTGTCCTATACGGTCGAACCCACCGATCGCTGCGCCGAACTGGGCGCGCCGGAGAGCCCTGAATGATCTCGAAACTGCTGATCGCCAACCGCGGCGAGATCGCCTGCCGCATCATCCGCACCGCGCGCGAAATGGGCGTGGCCACGGTCGCGGTCTATTCCGATGCCGATGCCAAGGCATTGCATGTGCGCATGGCGGACGAAGCGGTGCATATCGGCCCGTCGCCCGCCGCCGAAAGCTATCTGGTGGGCGAGAAGATCATCGCCGCGGCGAAGCAGACGGGCGCCGAGGCGATCCATCCCGGCTATGGCTTCCTGTCGGAGAACGCCGCTTTCGCGCAGGCGGTGATCGATGCGGGACTGATCTGGGTCGGGCCCAAGCCATGCCAGCATCAGCGCCATGGGCCTGAAGGATGCTGCCAAGAAGCTGATGCGCGAGGCGGGCGTGCCGGTCACGCCGGGCTATGAGGGCGAGGACCAGTCGGCCGAGCGCCTGGCCGCCGAGGCCGACAAGATCGGCTATCCCGTGCTGATCAAGGCGGTCGCGGGCGGCGGCGGCAAGGGCATGCGCAAGGTCGACGCGCCCGCCGATTTCGCCGCCGCGCTGGAAAGCTGTCGGCGCGAGGCGAAGGCCAGCTTCTCGAACGACGAGGTGCTGCTGGAAAAATGGATCACCAGCCCCCGCCATATCGAGGTGCAGGTGTTCGGCGACAGCCACGGTAACGTGGTCCATCTGTTCGAACGCGACTGCTCCTTGCAGCGCCGCCACCAGAAGGTGATCGAGGAAGCGCCCGCGCCCGGCATGGACCCGGACACGCGCGAGGCGATCTGCGCCGCCGCCGTTCGCGCCGCCAAGGCAGTGGACTATGAAGGCGCGGGCACGATCGAGTTCATCGCCGACGCCAGCGAGGGCCTGCGCGCCGACCGCATATTCTTCATGGAAATGAACACCCGCCTGCAGGTCGAGCACCCGGTGACGGAGGAAATCACCGGCGTCGATCTGGTCGAATGGCAGCTGCGCGTCGCGAGCGGCGAGCCGATCCCGCTGAAGCAGGACGAGCTGTCGATCAACGGCTGGGCCATCGAGGCGCGGCTTTATGCGGAGGATCCGGCGAAGGGATTTTTGCCTAGCACGGGGCGGTTGGAGCATTTCGATCTGAGCGAGGAAGGCCGAATCGAGTCCGGCGTTACTCAGGGCAGCGAAATCTCGCCGTTCTACGACCCGATGATCGCCAAGCTGATCGCGTATGGCGAGACGCGGCGAGAGGCGATTGATCAACTGGCGCGAAATCTGCGGCAACGTTGAAATCTGGCCAGTGCGATGCAACGCGCAATTCCTGGTAAGTCTGCTCGAAATGCCCGAGTTTCAGGCTGCCGATCTCGACACCGGACTGATCGCGCGCAAGGGCGACGAGCTGACCGTTTCGCATCCTTCGCGGGCCGTGGAACTGGCGGGTGTAAGTTGGCGGATTGAGGAATTTGAAGGGAAGCGATTTGGCGACGACCAACTCGCAGGTCCCGATGCACTTTTCGGCTTTCGCTTAAATGCACCGAGTGCGGCTGCGCAAATCGCGATGTCGGTTGATGGCGAGCCCAAGCGGCTGAGCGTCCTGCCATCCAAGGAGCATTCTGGCGGGTGGAAGATTGTCATCGATGGAGACGATAACTTCGACGACGTGGTGTCAATTCCGACCACCCATGGCCCTTTGTCGGAAAGTGAGCCCGACGGCACGGTTCTGGTCTTCGAACGCGGGCAGGGACACGACAATCAGCTTTGCCCGCGAGCGGGGCACCGGCCACCACTCCGCCGCCGATGGCGCGATTCTGGCCCCCATGCCGGGCAAGGTTATTGCTCTCGACGTGGCTGAGGGCGACAGCGTTACCACAGGCCAGCGCCTGATGGTGCTGGAGGCGATGAAGATGGAGCATGCCCTGACCGCGCCCTTCGACGGTACGGTGTGCGATCTTGCGGCCAGCGTCGGCGGG
Source organism: uncultured Alphaproteobacteria bacterium (assembly GCA_963752785.1). Classification (GTDB taxonomy): domain Bacteria; phylum Pseudomonadota; class Alphaproteobacteria; order Sphingomonadales; family Sphingomonadaceae; genus Croceicoccus. The sequence goes on along the minus strand of CAVVZE010000013.1, from coordinate 375,924 downwards.
CAGGTCGAGGTCGAGGCGATGCTCGCACGGATCGAGGCGGCAGAAGAATAGGCCCGGAGCCGCGCACGGGTTGAAGCGGGCGGGGTTTCGGGCATCCGCCCGCTCCATGTCCGAACTTTCCACGCTTTTCTACGAACAGCCGCCCTGGGCGCAGTCGGCGATAGGCCTCGCCCTGCTCGCGCTGACGGCGGCCGTCGTCAATTTCCTGATCAAGCACGTGCTGCTGCGCCTCGCAGCGCCGTTCCTCGACCGCCGGACCAAAACGGCGGACAGGGCAGCGGCGCGGCTGGCGAATGTCGTTCCGGCATTGATCATCGGAAATGGCATCAATCTGGTGCCGAACCTGCCGCCCAAGGTCATCGTGGTCGTCCACAATGTGTGCAACGCGCTGATCGTGGTGTTCATCGCCTTCGCAATCAGCGGGGCGCTGTCCTATGTGAACGAGCTTTACGCCCGCCGGCCCGAGGCGAAGAACCGCCCGATCAAGGGCTATGTGCAGGTCGTGAAGATCGTCGTCTATTGCGGGGCGGTGATCCTGGCGATCGCGACGCTGATGGACCGATCGCCGCTGCTGCTGCTTTCGGGGCTGGGCGCGATGGCGGCGGTGCTGCTGCTGGTGTTCAAGGACACGATCCTGTCGCTGGTGGCGTCGGTCCAGATCGCGACCAACGACATGCTGCGCGTGGGCGACTGGATCGAGATGCCGTCGATGAGCGCCGACGGCGACGTGATCGACATCGCGCTGCACACGGTCAAGGTGCAGAATTTCGACAAGACGATCACGACGATCCCGACCTACAAGATCATCACCGAAAGCTATCGCAACTGGCGCGGGATGAAGGAAGCGGGCGGGCGCCGGATCAAGCGCGCGATCCATATCGACCAGACCGCCATCCGCTTCATGTCGGACGAGGAGAGCGCCGATGTGCGGCGGTTCAGGATCTTGGCCGATTATCTGGAGGAGAAGCAGGCCGAACTGGCGCAATGGAACGCGAAGAATGCAGCGGATAGCCCGGTCAACGCCCGCCGACTGACCAACATGGGCACGTTTCGCGCCTATGTTGGCGCCTATCTGCAGCGTCACCCGCACGTGCGCGAGCGACATGACGGTGATGGTCCGCCAGCTACCGCCCGAGCCGGAGGGGTTGCCGCTGGAGATCTATTGCTTCACCGACACGACCGAGTGGAGCGAGTATGAAGCGATCCAGTCGGACATCTTCGATCACCTGATCGCGATCCTGCCCGAATTCGGATTGCAGTTGTATCAGCAGCCGAGCGGCATGGACATGCGCGCGGGGCTGGGCGTTCATTCTCCCCGGGCGTGACCGGCGCGGCGAGACACCGCGCCGGTCGGCACGTCAGCTACCAGTCGTAGGCCTTGGGCAACTCGCTGCGATCGAGGTCGCGGTAGCGCTTGCGCAATGCACTCTGGTGGTTGTCGAGCGGCTGTTCCACCCCGTCGATCCACACGCGCTGCGGTGCGGAGGACAGTTCCAGCGGATCGCCGTCCCATACCACCACGTCGCCATGTGCGCCGGGGGCGAGCACGCCTGCCTCACCTTCCATGCCCGCGATCTTCGCAGGCACCGAGGTGATGGCGGCGAAGGCCTCACCCCAGGTCAGGCCGGTCGCGCCGGGCACCTTCTGCAGGCCGACCAGATTGCCCGCGAACTGCGGGGCGAAGCGTGGCTGGAAATCGTCGGTGAAGGGTCCGATGGCGACGGTGACGCCCGCGTCCTTCATCCGGCCGATATTGCTCTGCGTGGCGGCCAACTCCTCGAACGCGACGGGCAGGTCGTCGAGCGCGAAGGCGACCACGGGCACGCCCGCTGCCGCGATGTCGCGGGCGACCAGCCAGCCTTCGTGCGCGCCCACCAGAACGAGGTCGAGCTTGGGGAACTCCTTTTTCAGCGCCAGCACCGAGCGGATGTCGGCGGCGCGGTCGACCTGCACGTAGAGCGGCTGGGAGCCGTTCACCACCGGCACCAGTGCGGCGGCGTCGAAGCGGGTCAGCAGCACGTCCTCGCCGCGCTGGGTTTCGTTATCCACCAGTCGCGGGTCGATTGGCAGGTCGTCACCGGTACGAACATCGCCCGGGCGCGAGGCGGTGCCTGCGATACCCGAACGATTGCCATAGTCGCGCGCCTCGCGCAGCGCGTTGCGCAGCAGCGCATGGGCGGCGGTGCGGCTGCCGCCTGCAAGGCGCGCCCCGGTTTCGTCCAGGTTGATGAACTGGAACGCCCGCGCCCTGGTCACCGGGTCGGGATCGGCACCCAGATCGATGATCGCGCCCTGGCCCGAGAAGATCGAGCTGCCCGGCTGGCCGATCACTGTGGCCCGCGTCACGCCGCCCATGCGGCTGACCAGAATGTGCTGCGAGGCCGGATTGATCGCGACCGACATGTCGAGCGATGCCGAGAAGGGCGATGCCTCCGCCTCGCGGTCGTCGCTTTCCTCGACCGCGCCGACATCCCACAGGCCGAGGTCCGTGACGGGGGAGAACAGGCCGGGCGTGACCCATTTGCCGGTTCCGTCGATCACGGTCATGCCCGCGGGCACGGCGACGCCGCTGCCTGCCGCCACGACCTTGCCGCCGCGCACGACGACGGTGGCATTCTCGATCGGTTCGCTGCCGTCGCCGGTGGCCACGGTGGCGCCGGTGATCGCCAGGTCCTGCGCCAGCGCGGGAACCGCGCCGATCAGCGCGGTGGAAGCGATGGAGAGCGCGAGCGCGCTTGCAAAAGTCTTCATTTCACGTCTCCCGCGCCGGGCTGGCCGAGTTCGAAATCGCTTACGGGGCGGCGTTTCGGATCGTCGGCGTCGAACATCAGCGCTCCATCGATCCACACCTTCTCGGGCCGCGAATAGACCGAGAGCGGATTGCCGTTCCACAGCACGACGTCCGCGTTCTTGCCGGCTTCCAGGCTGCCGGTCACGTCGGCGATGCCCATTGCCTTGGCCGGGTTGTGGGTGATCCATCCGATCACTGTTCCGTCCGGAATGTCGATCCCGACGCGCCTGCCCGCGGCCTGCGCCTTCGCAGCCTCTTGATTGAGGCGCTGGATGCCGTCCTGGTCGTCGGAGTGGATGACGACACAGGCGCCCGCGTTCTGGATCAGCGCCGCGTTTTCCAGAATGCCGTCATAGGCCTCCATCTTGAATCCCCACCAGTCGGCCCAGACTGCGGAACATATGTCGTTTTCGCGCAGCAGGTCGGCGATCTTGTAGCTTTCGACCGCGTGATGGAAGGTCGAGACCTTGTAGCCGAACTCCTTGGCCATATCGATGACCAGCGCCATTTCGTCCGCGCGGTAGCAATGGTTGTGGACCTGGATGTCGCCGTCGAGCACGGCCTTCAGCGTTTCCTTGGCCAGATCACGCTCGGTCCCGTCATAGTTCTGCGCGTCGATCCAAGTCTGGCGATTGACCGCGAAATTGCCCATGCGGGTCGAAGGTGCCTGCCCCTTGCCGCCATAGACGCGCTTGGGGTTTTCGCCGCAGGCCATCTTGAGGCCGTAAGGGGCGCCGGGGAACTTCATCCCCTGCACCGTCAGCGCGGGCACGTTCTTCACCGTGACGGAACGCCCGCCCATCAGGTTGGCTGAACCGGGCAGGATCTGCAGGCTGGTCACGCCCCCGTTCGCCAGCGCACGCGAAAAGCCGGGGTCCTGCGGCCAGACCGAATGTTCGGCCCATACTTCGGGCGTGGTCGGCGACGTCGCCTCGTTCCCGTCCTGGTGCGCGCCGACTTCGGGCGAGGGGTAGTCGCCGAGATGCGAGTGGATGTCGATGACGCCGGGCGTCACGAATTTGCCGGTACCCTCGATCCGGTCGTAGCCGGTGGGCACGCCGAGCGAGGCATCGCCGATCGCGGTGATCTTGCCGTTATTGAACAGCACGGTCGCATCGCGCATTTCACCGCCCATGCCGTCGAACACGGTTGCGCCGACCAGCGCCGTCGGGCGGCCGGGATAGGGGGCGTAAGTCGAGGGATAAGGGTTGGAGGAGGGCGCGGCGGCGGACGCCGATTTCGGGCCGGTCCGGTCTGCGGCGCAGGCCGACACGGCCATGGCCGCGCAGGCCAGCAAGGCGGCCCGGGTGGCGAAACGGATGGAAGGCAAAAGCGACCTCTCTTTCCTGGAAGGAATGGGCAGGGTTGCAGCGCATCGCCAGGATGGGAAGCGCCGGTTATGCCATCGCAGAAGCGAGATGGTAACGGTTGAACCTATCTCTTGCGTTGGGCCCGTCGGTCAAGTGCCTTCACCAGCGGATGAGCGGAAGAATCGAGGCGTTGTCGTCGGTCCATGCCTGATCGCTGGCCGCCGGCAGCTGCGACCACCCTGCCGCGCTGTGCTCGATCAGGCGGTTGTGCGCTTCGGTGTCGCGCGTCAGCGCGATCCACAGCGATGGCGTGATGCCGGGGCCAAGGTCGTCCATGTCCATCCGCATCGCGCCGTGCCAGCCGCCCCGCTTCGCCAGCGCGGCAACCATTGGCGCCAGGTCGAGATAGCGGTTGGAGACATGGACCAGCAGCAGGCCGTCATCGGCCAGTGCGTCGCCGTAGATCGCGAACGCTTCGCGCGTCAGCAGGTGGACCGGGATCGCATCGGACGAAAACGCATCGATCGCGAGGAGGTCGAAGCTGTCCGCAGGCTGATCGTCCAGCGCAATGCGGGCATCTCCGATCACGATGTTCGCATCGGGCGTGCAGTCTGACAGGAAGGTGAAGGCCCGCGCACTGGAAAAGGCGACGACCTGCCGGTCGATCTCGAAGAAGGTCCAGCGCTGACCGGGCTTGCGATAGCAGGCGAGGGTGCCCACTCCCAGCCCCACGACCCCGACCCGCGCATCTGTGGCGGCCTGGCGCATCGCGAGGCCCACGCCCGAAGTGGGACCGTAATAGCTGGTCGGATCGTGCCTGCGTACAGGATCGATGAACTGTTGCCCGTGCAGCGTGGTGCCGTGGGTCAGGTAGCGCAGCTCGCCATCAGCGGAATTCTCGATATGATAGGCGCCGAAATAGCTGCGCGCGCGCTGGCCATCGATGCTGGACTGGATCGTCGACCAGCCAAGGTGTCCAAGCATCAGCATCGCCAGCACCGCGACATACATCCAGCGCTGCGATCCCGCGACGATGCCGATGCAGGCGATCAGGGCGATGAACCCCGCGACCCTGGCATTCAGCCCGTAGACGGAGGCAAGCGACAGCTGATAGGCGAGCCATGCCGCCAGCAGCAGCAGGACCGCGCCCGCCGCCGCCGGCAGCCAGCCGCCCCGGCGCCAGAAGTCGGAGACGATCGGCAGCTGGATGGGGCGCAGCAGCATGGCGGCGGCGATCAGCAGGATGGCATGTTCGTAGATCCAGTCGAACACCACTGGCGCGATCAGCCCGCTGAAGATTCCGCCCACGGCTCCACCGGTCGCGGTCATCAGATAGAACAAGGTCAGATGGCGCGGATCGGGCCGAAGGTCGAACAGCCTTTTGTGCAGCGCCACCGCGACCAGGAACAGCAGCGCCGCCATGGCGAGCGCAATTTCCATGCTCGCCTGGCCCGCGGGCGACAGCGCGAGCGCGCCGACGAACAGCAGGGTGACGGGCGCAATGGCAGACAGGTGATCCGCCAGCGCCCCTTCCTCGCTGAAGGCGACCGAATAGCTGAGCAGGTAGAGGCCGAGCGGGATCACCCACAGCAGCGGGGCCGCCATGATGTCGGTCGTCAGCAGCGTCGTGGTCGACAGCATCAGGCCCGAGGGCACCGCCGCCAGTGCCACCCACAGCGCCAGCAGGCGCGGCGTTACCGCGGGCGCCTCGCGCTCCTGCTCGCCGGGAGAGACATATTCGCTGAAGTCCTCGCTGGCGTGCCAGCGCGACCAGCCCGCCAGCGCCACCATCGCGATCAGCGCGAGGAACCCCGCGCTCCAAAGCTGGCTCTGCACCGCCAGCGGCATGGTGGGCTCGAATATCAGCGGATAGGCGATCAGCCCGCCGAAACTGCCAAGGTTGGATGCGCCATACAGCACATAGGGATCGCCCGATTCCGGCGATGCGGCGAACCAGCGCTGCATCAGCGAAGCCTGTGACGAGAGCATGAAGAACACCGGCCCGATCGACAGCAGGAACAGGCCCGGCACCCACAGCGCTTCCCAGCCCGGCGCGGCGGGCGGCAGCCCGGCCAGGGCGATGGGCAGCGTCAGCGCAGCCGCGGCCAGCAGCGCGAGGTGCAGCACGATCTGGCGGCGCATCGGCTGATGCGCGATGGCATGGCTGTAGAGATATCCGCCCAGCAGCAGCAGCTGGAACACCAGCATCGCGCTGTTCCAGACATTCGGCGCGCCGCCCACCACCGGCAGCGCGAAGCGCGCCGCCATCGGCTGGATCAGGAACAGCAGGAAGCTGCCGGCGAGGATGGTCGCGACGAAAAGCGGTTGCCGCGCCGGGGTTGCGCGGTGCTGGCCGGCGGTCAGTTCGGTCATCGAAGAAGCGCCTTCATCGGCCTAATCCATAGGGGATCGGTGCGGGCGCGCAATGTGCCAGCGGATATTGTTGATGTTTCACCGGTTGCAGGATGGGGCGCGCTTGGCATAAGGCGCGCACTTGGTGATGAACGTCGGTCCGCATGGCCGCGCAAGCAAAGGGCACGAGATGTCGGTTTTGAAGGGCAGGCTGGTTACGCTGATCGGCGGCAGTGGCTTTTTCGGGACCCATGTGGCGCAGGCCCTGCTGGAACGCGGTGCGCGGCTGCGCGTGGCGGCGCGCAATCCCAAGGAAGCGTTCTCGCTGCGGCCGCTTGCCAATCTGGGGCAGATCCAGTTCGCCCGCGCCGACATCACGAACGAGGCATCGCTGAACGCGGTGATCGATGGCGCGGACGCGGTGGTGAACCTGGTCGGCGCGTTTTCGGGCAATCTGAACGCGATCATGGGCAAGGGCGCTGGCCATGTCGCCCGCATCGCCGCGGACAAGGGCTGCAGCGCCATGGTCCATGTCTCGGCCATCGGAGCCGATCCGAAATCGTCCATCGATTACCAGAAGTTCAAGGGTGAGGGCGAGATCCGCGTGCTGGAAGCCTTCCCCGCTGCGACGATCTTGCGCCCTTCGATCCTGTTCGGATCGGACGATAATTTCCTCAACATGTTCGGCGGGCTGATTTCGTCCTTTCCGGTGATTCCGGTCTTCGCCCCCGATGCAAAGCTGCAGCCGCTCTACGTCGACGATGCGGCAGAGGCGGTCGTGGCGGCGCTGGAGGATCCGGGCAGGCATGGCGGCAAGACCTACGAAATCGCCGGTCCCGAAGTCGTGACCATGCTGCAACTGAACGAGCGGATCGCCGCCGCGCAGGGCCGCAAGCGCCATTTCATCGCGCTGCCCGACATGGTGGGATCGGGCATGGCCGCCGTTTCCGGCTTCATTCCCGGCGCGCCGATCAATTCGGACCAGTATGCGATGCTGGCGCAGGGCAATACCGCCAGCGGCGACATGCCGGGCCTGACGAAGCTGGGGGTCCAGCCTCGCCCGATGAGCCTGTTCCTGGACCGCTGGATGGTGCGCTATCGCAAGTACGGCCGCTTCAGCGACGACCGCGAGCTTTAGGGTGTGCGCCTAGGCGTTGACGTCCGCATAATGGCGCGGCGGCAATGCGCCTTCGACCCGGTCTGACAGCAGCGGCTGGAAACTGGGGCGGCTTTTCAGCACCGAATACCAGCCGCGCGTCGATTCGTGCCCGCGCCAGTCGATCCCGCCCAGATAATCCACGACCGAGATCTGTGCCGCCGCGGTCAGGTCCGCCAGGCTCATCGTCGCGCCCGCCAGCCAGCGGCGATGGTCGATCAGGTAGTCGCAGTAATCGAGATGCTGGTCCGCCAGCCGCATTGCATCGCGCAGCGCACGCGAATCGGGTGCCTGACGCAGCACCACGCGCTTGGCATAGCGTTCGGTCAGCAGCGGGGCGGTGACGTCGCCCCAGAAATTCTCGTCGAACAGGGCGACCAGTCGCCGGATCTCGGCGCGGTTTGCCGCCGGGCCGTTGATCATCGGGTTCTTCTCGACCGTCTCTTCCAGATATTCGGCGATGGCGCGGCTGTCCGCCAGCACCAGGTCCTTGTCCTCATGCCGCATGGCCGGAGTGCGGCCCGCCGGATTGATCAGATAGAATTCCTCGCGCAGCGCCCAAGGATTCTCGGGCTCGAGCGTGTAGGGCACGCCCTTCTCGCTCATGAGCAAGCGCAGCTTGCGGCTGAACGGACACAAAGCGAAATGATGCAGCCGCCACATGGCCCTTGGAAATCGTCCCTCTGTTGCCGATCGCGACGGCCTTTGTCCTGACCCCGTCCGGCGCGAATCCGCCACAAGCGATAGACGCCTGCCCCCGGTGCCCGTCAACATGGCTCACCAATAATAGTTCCCCTGTTCATAAGCTGTTGGCGGCGGATCGCATGGGACCTGCCGCAGTGATCGGGGCAGTTCTCGCCTTTGGCGCTTGTGCGGCAAGCTGCCATTTGCGATGGCACCGGCCCTATGCCCGACCCGCGCATCATCGACATCACTCTGGACGAAGCCACGATCACGTGGCGCAATCCCGATATCGAGCAGGAGCGCCGGGTCGCCATCTTCGACCTGATCGAGGAGAACAGCTTCAAGCCGCTGCGCTCGTGGCAGGCGGGGCACGAGGGGCCGTACAAGCTCGCCCTTTCGGTCGTCGACGGCAGGCTGTCGATATCGGTCAAGGACGAGGATGGCGGCGAGCTTGAGACGTTGCTGCTGGGCCTGGCGCGCTTTCGCAGGCCGATCCGCGAATATTTCGCCATCTGCGACAGCTATTACCAGGCGATCCGCAAGGCGACCGCTTCCGAGATCGAGACGATCGACATGGCGCGGCGCGGCATCCACAACCGCGCGACCGAACTGCTGATGGAGCGGCTGGACGGCAAGATCGAGACCGATTTCGCCACCGCGCGCCGTCTCTTCACGCTGATCTGCGTCTTGCACATTCGCGGGTAGGGGGCAGGCAGCATGGCGAAGGGAAAGCGCATTTGGCGCGCGGGCGCGGTCGTGGTGGCCGGCGCGCTGCTGACGGGCGCGGGGTCCGCATGGTGGCATGCCGCGCACTGGGAGCCTGCCGACGGCAGCTATCCGGTGCAGGGCGCCTGGGTGGACGAACGGCACGATGCGCGCGCGGTACTGGCGCTGGCCGAGGGCGGCGAGGGCGGCAAGCCGCTTGTCCGCTTCGTATATGCCACTGCCAGCACCGGTGCCTCGGGCCGCAACGGCCGTTTTGCCGAGGAGCGCGAGCGGGCGGCGCGCTCGAACCTGCCCTTCGGCGCGGTGCATGTGTTCGATCCCTGCGTGGCCGCCGACCGGCAATCGGCCAATTTCGTCACTCTGGTCCCGCGCGACCGGGATCTTCTGCCGCCCGCTGTACGGCTGGATGCGCTGGGCGACGACTGCCCGCGCAAGGTACGCGCGGCAGAGGTGGAGAGCGAGCTTGTCACCTTCCTCAACCAGATCGAGGCGCATGCAGGCCGGCGCGCGGTGCTGGCACCCAGCGCGAGGTTCGAGGCAAGCTATGGCTTCGGCGCGAGGTCGAAGCGGGCGCTGTGGCTGGAACAGGACCGCGAGGAGCCTGCCTATGCCGGCGGCGACTGGGCTATCTGGACCGCGAACGATTCGCTCAGCCTGCCGCAGCTGGACGAACCGGTCGGCTGGCTGGTGATGCGGCAGGAGCCTGCGGACAAACCGGGCTGACGGGCTTTGCACAGGAAGCTGGCGCGCGGCTCTTGCCCGCGCGCCGACCCATTGGGCAGACCGGCTGCCAAAGGAGCATTGGAGCGAAAATGGCGATTCTCTCGGACCGGTGGATCCGCGAACAGGCACAGGCGACGGGCATGATCGAGCCCTTCGTCGAGGCGCAGCGGCGCGACGGCTGCATCTCGTACGGCCTGTCGTCCTATGGCTATGACGCGCGGGTGGCTGACGAGTTCAAGATCTTCACCAATGTCGACAGCGCCATCGTCGATCCCAAGGACTTTGCCGCCAACAGCTTCGTCGACCGCAAGACCGACGTGTGCGTGATTCCGCCCAACAGCTTTGCGCTGGCCCGCACGGTCGAATATTTCCGCGTTCCGCGCGACGTGCTGGTGATCTGCCTGGGCAAGAGCACCTATGCGCGCTGCGGCATCATCGTGAACGTCACCCCGCTGGAGCCGGGCTGGGAGGGCCACGTGACGCTGGAGTTTTCAAACACCACCCCGCTGCCCGCCCGGATCTATGCGAACGAGGGCGCGTGCCAGTTCCTGTTCCTGCAGGGTAACGAGCCGTGCGAGGTCAGCTATGCCGACCGCACTGGCAAGTACATGGGGCAGCGCGGGGTGACGCTGCCCCGGCTTTAGGTTCAGTCCAGATCGGCGGCGGAGTGACGTTCTGCTACGGCGCCGTCGACTCGTTCGGGCGAGGCGTTGACGCGCAGGCCCCGCTTCACCGCCGGACGTTCGGCAATCGCCCGCGCCCAGCGCTGCACGTTTCCGTAGCTGGCGACGTCGAGGAATGTCGCCGCGTCGTCATACAGCCGGCCCAGCGCCAGTTGTCCGTGCCAGGCGAAGATCGCCATGTCGGCGATGGAATAGTCGCCCGCCATGAATTCGCGGTCGGCGAGGTGCTGGTCCAGCACGTCGAGCTGCCGCTTCACCTCCATCGTGTAGCGGTCGATCGGATAGCGGTATTTTTCGGGCGCATAGGCGTAGAAATGGCCGAACCCGCCACCCAGCAGCGGGGCTGTGCCCATCTGCCACATCAGCCAGGACAGCGCCTCCGCACGCTGCGCTTCTCCGGACGGGAGAAATGCGCCGAATTTCTCGGCCAGATGCTGCAGGATCGCGCCCGATTCGAACACGCGAAACGGCGTATCGGTGCTGCGGTCCACCAGTGCGGGGATCTTGGAGTTGGGGTTCACCGCGACGAAGCCGCTGGTGAACTGCTCCTGCTCCATGATGTCGATCTTCCAGGCGTCATATTCCGCCCCCTCGTGCTCGGCAGCCAGCAGCTCCTCAAGCAGGATCGTGACCTTCTGGCCGTTGGGCGTGCCCAGCGAATAGAGCTGGAACGGGTGATCGCCCACCGGCAGCTCGCGCTCTTCCGCGCGCGCCAGCGGTCGGGCGGTTGATGGCGGCGAACTTGCCGCCGTTCTCGCTGTCGGATGTCCAGACCTTGGGCGGAGTATAGACGTCGTTCATGAAGGGGCGCTCCTGCGGGGTGTTCCATTGCTGCGGATGCGCGCAATCAGTGGCTTGTGACGGCGCGCGACGGTCGCGATATGGGGTGCATGATGACAGACGCAATCGCCGCGGGGATCTACAGCGACAATGCGGCGCTGCGCCGCGCCGCGCGGGGCGATGCCGCGCTGTGCACGATCACCCACATCGACGGCAGCTTCTCGCGCCGGCTGGGGGCGCAGCTGACCATCGACCAGGACGGCGGGATCACCGGCAGCATGGCGGACGGCTGCCTGGAAGCGGCGCTGGCGCACCAAGCGGCCGAGGCGGCAGAGCAGGCAAGCCCGCGTTTCCTGCATTTCGGCGGAGCGGGCGATCCGATGGACCTGCGCCTGCCATGCGGATCGCGCATCGCAGTGACGGTCGATCCTGCTCCGCAGCGCGCCGCGCTGGAAGCGGCGGTTGGCGAACTGGACGCGCGGCGGCAGGCGGAACTGGCGGTGCCGGCAGCCGATGGCCTGTTCCAGCGGCTTTACCGGCCCGAACTGCGGATCGTCGCGATCGGCACCGGCCCTGAACTGGCGGCATTCGAGAGGCTGGCGGCGCTGCACGGTGCGATTGTCGAGGCTGTGCGGCCGTTTGGCGAGGACGCGGGCTGCGGCGTCGCGCAGGGCTTGTCGCTCGGCTCTGCGCCCGATCTGCCGCTGGACCGGTGGAGCGCGGTGGTAGTGCTGTTCCACGACCATGAGTGGGAGCGTTCGATCATTCCGTGGGCGGTGGCGAGCGACGCGTTCTATGTGGGCGCGCAGGGCGGCGCGCTGACGCGCGAGGCGCGGGTGGCGCATCTGGTCGAGCTTGGGCTGGCGGAACGCGCGCGGGGGCGCCTGCACGGCCCGGTGGGGCTGATCCCCAGGGCGCGCGATCCGGCTGTGCTGGCGCTGTCGGTGCTGGCAGAGATCGTCGCGGCCTATGAGGCGGCGGGCACGTGATCGAGGCGCGGCGCGTCTTCGTCGCAACGCTGGCCGCCGGACTGGCGAGGCGGTTCGGGGCCGACAAGCTGGCGCAGCCATACGGGGGCGGCAGTGTGCTGGACGCTGCGCTTGCGCCGCTGGACGCGTTCGATTGGCTGGCGCGTGCGGTCGTGGTGCAGGCGGGCCGCGACATGGCTGATGCCGTGATCGTCAACGAGGCGCCGGAGCGCGGAATGGGCCATTCGCTTGCACTGGCGGCGCACGCGGCACAACGGTCGGGCGCCGATTTCCTGCTGGTCACGCTGGGCGATATGCCGCGGCTTCGCGCCGCAAGCCTTGGCCGTCTGCTGGACGCCTGCCCGGACCGCGATGATGCGATGGCGGCTCTGGCGGTGGAGAGCGCGCCGCCCGGTCCGCCGGCCCTTTTTGGCAAGTCATTGTTCAGCCGGCTCTGGTTAGAAGGCGGCGACAAGGGTGCGCGCGACCTGCTCCGCGGTTCCGGCAATCGGCCCGTGCTGGTCGATCTGCCCGCGGACGAGGCAGTGGACATCGATACGCCTGGGGATCTTGAACGCTTCCGCGGACAGGACAATTGAGCAAGCTCCTGTCACCCGTTGGTAAGAATTTCGACATAGCAGAAGGCCTCATGACCCGGATCGCAAGCACGCAACTAGACCGCCGCCGCTTTCTTGCCGCCACCAGCGCCTTTGCGGGACTGGCGGCGAGCGGCTGCACCACCAGCCGCTCCGGTGCGCAGGCGCCCCGCGCGCTGGTCTATGGCCCGCTTGTCGAGGATCCGGGCGGCGTGCTCGACCTGCCGCAGGGTTTCACCTATCGCGTGATCAGCAGGCTGGGCGACGCGATGGACGATGGCGGCACCGTGCCCGACCGCGCCGACGGCATGGGCTGTTTCGCGCTTGCGGACGGCCGCCTCGCGCTGGTCCGCAATCACGAGTTGAAGCCGGGCAATGACGCGGGGGGCGTGCTGCCCAGCGGCTTTGCGCGCGGCAAGGATGGCAAGGTGCTGCCAGGCGGTACCACGACGCTGGTGCTGAACCCCGATACGCTGGCGGTCGAAAAGCAGTATCGCTCGCTGGCAGGCACGATCCGCAATTGCGCGGGCGGCACCACGCCGTGGGGTAGCTGGCTCACCTGTGAGGAAGCGAAGCTGGGCGAAGTCACCGAGCCCGGCCACGGCTGGGTCTTCGAAGTGCCTGCCGCGCACCAGGGCCTGGTCGATCCGGTGCCGCTGAAGGCGATGGGCCGCTTCAACCACGAAGCGGCGGTGGTCGATCCGGTCAGCGGCCATGCCTATCTGACCGAGGACCGCGACGACGGGCTGATCTATCGCTTCATCCCGAGCGAGAAGGGCAATCTGGCGGCGGGCGGCAGGCTTCAGGCGCTGACCGGCATCGCCGATACGCGCAACTGGGGCGGCAATGTCACGATGAAGGTTGGCGAGCCCATCGCGGTGGGCTGGGTCGATCTCGACGATGTGGAGGCGCCGCAGGACGATCTGCGCCTGCGCGGCGCGGCGAGGGGGGCAGCGCTGTTCGCGCGGGGCGAGGGCATCCACATGGGTCCACAGAACAATGGCCGCAGCGAAGCGTATTTCTGCTGCACCAGCGGCGGGGCGGCGGGATATGGGCAGGTGTTCCGCCTGATTCCCGGTCCCGATGGTGATCGGCTTGAGCTGTTCTACGAATCGACCGATCGGCACGACTTCTTCTTCGGCGATAATCTGACCGTGGCCGATAACGGGCACCTGGTGGTGTGCGAGGACAGCTATGATGCCATCGTCGACAACCATATCCGCGGCATCACGCCCGAAGGCGCCGCCTATCCCATCGCGCGGCTTACCATGCAGACCGAACTGGCGGGCGCCTGTTTCTCGCCGGATGGTCGAACGCTGTTCGTGAACGCCTATAGTCCGGCCATGACTTTTGCGATCACGGGACCCTGGGTCGCCTGACGCATCCTTTGCGATTCCGTTGCGATGCAAGGGAGATCGGGCCTGCCGCGTGACAGCGACGGGCCCTTTTCGCACGCGCGGAGATGGCACGCGCGCCCTTTCGGGCACGTTCCAGACATCCGTGATGTGAAGGAAAATGGAGCGGGCGAAGGGATTCGAACCCTCGACCCCAACCTTGGCAAGGTTGTGCTCTACCCCTGAGCTACGCCCGCTCTGAACGCCTGCATCGGTGGGTTTGAAGCCCTTCCGATCGGGGTGAGGCGCGCCGTTAGCATGGGGTCTGGGGGGTCGCAACAGGAAAATACACTCGTTCGGCATTTAGCTGAAAAATCGGGATGCTTTCGCTCTGCCCTTCACCGGGTGGATGCGGTGCGCCCTTGGAAAACCGAACTAACCGTCCCACATTGTCCGCTAAACCGTATCACAAGGCGCGTGCCGCCGCACGCCGCAGCGCCGGACGCTAAAATCAGGAGAATCACCTTTGGCGAGCATGGGTCTCAATCTCGACGAGCAGAAAGCCGTCGATCGTTTCCGGCAGCAGGTCGTCGAACCTTCGATGACGAAGCTCGTCATCCTCGACTTCTGGGCGGAATGGTGCGGGCCGTGCAAGGCGCTGACCCCGATGCTTGAAAAGGTCGCGGCGGAATATGCCGACAAGGGCGTGATTCTGGCCAAGGTCAACGTGGACGAGGAGCAGTTCATCGCCTCGCAGTTCCAGGTGCGATCAATCCCCACCGTCTATGCGATGTTCCAGGGCCAGCCGGTCGCCGACCTGACCAGCGCGCGCAGCGAGTCGCAGCTGAAGCAGGCGCTCGACCAGATGCTCGCGCAACTGCCGATCGCAGCCGCAGGCCGCCGATGGCGAGGATCGGCAAGCAGGACATCGCCCCGCTGATCGCCATGGGCGAAGACGTGCTGGCGGGCGGCGACGCCGAGCGCGCGCCGGGCATCTTCGCGCAGATCGTCGCAGATGGCGCCCGACAACGCCGGCGGCGCATGCGGGTCTGTTGCCGGCGCTGGCTGGCGCTGGGCACGTGGCAGAGGCGCGAGGCCGCCCTGGCGCAGCTGGCGCCCGAAGTGGCGGGAGATCCCGCCGATCGACCGCGCGCAGGCAGCGCTCGAGCTGGCGAAGGACAAGCCCGACGATGGCGAGCTGGAGGCATTGCGCAAGGCGGCGGCAGAGCGTCCGGCGGACATGGACGCGCAGTTCGCCTTCGCCGCAGGCCGCCTTTGCCGCAGGCGATCGCGCGACGAAGCGGCCGACACGCTGCTGCGATGATCGAGCGCGATCCGGAATGGAACGAGGGCGCGGCCAAGGCCAAGCTGCTGCAGATGTTCGAGGCGGTGGGGCTGGAAGATCCGTGGGTTGCCGCCACGCGCCGCCGCCTGTCGCTGCTGCTGTTCGGATGAGCGAGCGGACATGGGTTCAGGCTCGAACGACGCGCATCTCGATCTTCCCGCTTTCCGGCGCGATCCTGTTCCCCGGGCTGCAATTGCCGCTGCACATCTTCGAGCCGCGCTACCGCGCGCTGGTCAGCGATGCGCTGGCGCGCGACCGGCGGATCGGCATGATCCAGCCGCAGCGCCCGTCGGAAGGCGCGCCGCTGTTCGATGTCGGCTGCCTGGGCCGGATCGGCGAGGTCGAGGCGCTGGAGGACGGCCGCTTCAACATCGTGCTGGAAGGCGAGTCAGCCGGTTCCGCGTCATGCGCGAACTCGACGTGACCACGCCATTCCGCCAGGTCGAGGCCGAACTGCTGGAGGATAACGACGACGAGGCGCTGCGCCGGTCGAACGCGCGGCGTTCGAGCGCGAGGCGCGAGAGCTTTGCCGATGCGCAGGGCTATTCGCGTCGACTGGGATTCGGTCGCGCGGCTGGACGACATGTCGCTGATCAACGGCGTGTCGCAGATCGCCCCGTTCGATGCGGCGGCGAAACAGGCGCTGCTGGAAGCGCGACGACACTGCGCGACGCGCTGCGAACTGCTGGTGCAGCTGATGCAGTTCTTCGGCCGCCGCGACGGCGACGATGACCGGGTGACGCTGCAATAGCGCTGCGCCGGGCTTAAACGCCGAAGCTGCCCGCAGATCCCGTCGATCACGATATTGCGCCGCCAGCGCCGCCAGCAACACGCCCAGCAGGCGGGTGATGACCGCCTCGACACTGCTGACCCAGCAGCCGCATCAGCGGGCCGGCTGCCAGCAGCGCGATCAGTGTCAGCACCATCACCGATGCCAGCGCGCCCAGGATCACCAAGGTTTGCTCGATGCCCTTCGGCCCGCGCCATCAGCAGCATGATCGACGCGATCGCGCCGGGCCCCGCCAGCATCGGCATCGCCATCGGGAAAACCGAGACATCCTCGATCTCGGGCGTGGCCTGACCTTGTCGGCGCGTTCCTCGCGGCGTTCGGTGCGTTTTTCGAACACCATTTCCAGCGCGATCAGGAACAGCATGATGCCGCCGGCGATGCGGAACGCGTCGAGTTCGATATGCAGGGCGTTCAGCAATTGCTCGCCGAACAGGGCAAACACCGAGCAGGATGGCGCTGGCGATGACCGTGGCGCGGATCGCCATGCGCCCGGCGTTCGGACCGGGCATCGCTCGCTGGTCAGGCCGGCATAGATCGGCGCGCAGCCCGGCGGGTCTATCACCACGAACAATGTGGCGAAGGCGGAAGCGAACAGTTCGAACATGTCAGGCCGTGCAGTCTGCCCCGCCCGGTGCGGCGATGGCGCGGGTAAAGACGGGAGCGCCCCATCCTCGCCCTGGTTCATGCGAATGGTGATGGTGCGCGCGCAATCGTCCTCGACCAGCACGTCCCAGCGCAGGGTTCCATCCCGGCTGACGCCAAAGGGCGCATCGGAGTGGGCGGGAGGCTGGGGGATCTGCGGCCGTGCGCTGTCGCAGGAAGCGACATGGGTGGCGATGATGTCGGGCGCCGCGATAGGTTCGGCCGCTTCGTCGCCCTGGTCCATGACCCAGCGATAGCCGCCGTCGTCCTGTCGGACCCAGGCGGTGTTGAACCACCCGGTCGAGCCATCGGGCCGCTGCCACGCGCCATAGCTGATCGAGAGCGATCCGTCGCAGCTCGACCAGATCTCGTGCGGTTGCCAGCGGACGGACTGCGCCGGGCCGGAGCGGCCTTTCAGCCATTGCTGCGCATTCACCACCTGCGGCACGAACATGATCGCGTCGCCGGCCGCATATTCGCGGAACGCGCTCCACTGGCCCTTTTCGCGGGCGCGCTGCGCAAAGGCGATCTCGGCGGCCACGACCTGGCCCGGCTGCGCGATCGGCTTCATCAGCCGGTCATAGCGGCCATAGTCCGGACGACCGGGCGAGCCGCTGCATGCGGCAAGCGCCAGCATCGCCGAAACGATCAGCCCGCCGCGCAGCCATGCCCGCCCTTCAGCCAGATATTCTCGCGCCTCTTCGCCGCTTCCAGCGTGTTGTGCAGCAGGCAGGCGATGGTCATCGGCCCGACCCCGCCGGGAACCGGAGTGATCGCGCCGGCCACCTCCATGGCCTCTGCGAAGTCGACGTCGCCGACCAGCCTTGTCTTGCCTTCCTCGGCGGCGGGCACGCGGTTGATGCCCACGTCGATGACGGTCGCGCCCGGCTTGATCCAGTCGCCCTTGACCATCTCGGGCCGGCCGACGGCGGCGACCACGATGTCGGCCCGCGCGCACGACGGCGGGCAGGTCCTGCGTGCGGCTGTGCGCGATGGTGACGGTGCAGCTTTCGCGCAGCAGCAGCATTCGCCATCGGCTTGCCGACGATGTTGGAGCGCCCGATGATCACCGCGCTCTAGCCCGACAGGTCGCCCAGCCGGTCCTTGAGCAGCATCAGGCAGCCCAGCGGCGTGCAGGCGACGAACCCGTCCTGCCCGGTCGCGAGCCGGCCCGCACTGCCGATCGTGGAAGCCGTCGACGTCCTTGTCGGGATCGATCGCCTCGATCACCTTCATCTCGTCGATATGCCTGGGCAGTGGCAATTGCACCAGGATGCCGTCGACCGCAGCGTCGGCATTCAGCCGGTCGATGAGCGCCAGCAAGTCGGCCTCTGCCGTGTCGGCGGGCAGGCGGTGTTCGAAGCTTTCCATGCCCGCCGCGACGCAGGCCTTGTGCTTCGACCGCACATAGACCGCGCTGGCCGGATCCTCGCCCACCAGAACCACGGCGAGGCCGGGCGCGCGGCCGGCAGCATTACGGAATTCGACCACGCCATCGGCCACCTCGCCGCGCAGCCGGGCGGCGAACGCCTTTCCGTCGATGATGTCAGCCATGGCTCAATACACCACCGCCGAGCGATAGATCGCATTCAGGATCATGATCAGAACATTGAGCCCGACGATCAGCACCAGTGGGGAGAAATCGATTGCGCCGGTATTGGGCATGATCCGCCGGATGGGCCGCAGCATCGGTTCCAGCAGCGCGTTCAGCGCGGTGCAGATCGCCGACGACGAACTGGTTGTGCATGTTGACCACGTTGAAGGAGATCAGCAGCGACAGCACGAATTGCACGATCACCAGCACGACGATGATGTCGACCAGATAGCTGAGGATCTGGATGAGCAGGGCCAGGAAAACGGTAATGGCTTGTGGTCCTTGGGCCGGGATATTTCAGGGAATGCGTCGTCTAGCCGAGAGCGGCGAGCAAGGGCAAGCGGCGCGATGTATCAGGGGTGGAGGGCCACGCCCTCAGCCGTCCCAGTCGATGCTCTCGATCCGCCAGCTCAGCTGGTCGGCGCTGGCCCCCGGCACGTCGTTGGCCCGGCGCAGTGTCATGGTGCCGGCCAGCTCGACATCGGCATCATCGATCGACTGCCCGTTCAGCGTGACCGGTACCGTATAGTAGAGCGAGCCTGCGGCCCCCTCCATCCGCCCTTCGCCGGAGGTGACGGTGATGTTCGACAGATTGGCCCAGCGCGGGGCGGTGCCGCCGGTGCGGACTTCCTTGCGCCATGCGCGCCGAGCGGCATCGACGTCGCCGGCCTCCACCGCGCCGCTCCAGTAGGACTACCAGCGACTTCGGATCCTTCTGCTCCGGGCCGGGCAGGATCATCGTGAATTCTGGCCTGGGGGCAGGCGCCGGATCGTCGAGTTCGATCGACAGCGGCTCTACCTCAGGCCTGGCGGGATCGGTCTCGAGCTTCTCGAACTCCGGCTCGCGGCTTTCGCCGCAGCTCGCCGTCAGCAAGGCGAGGGCGGGAAGAACCAGTGCGGGAAAGCTGAACCGACGCCTCATCACCGGCTCCGCACGATGGTGCCGGCGCCGCGTTCGGTGAAGATCTCGATCAGCATGGCATGGGGCACGCGGCCGTCGAGGACGACGGCCGCCTCGCAGCCTGCTTCCACGGCCTGCACGCAGGTTTCGAGCTTGGGTATCATGCCGCCGGTGATGGTGCCATCCTCGATCAGAGTGTCGACATCGTCGGGGAACAGATCGGTCAGCAAGCCGCCCTGCTTGTCGAGCACCCCCGGCACGTCGGTCAGCAGCAGCAGGCGCGCCGCGCCCAGTGCAGCAGCGACCGCGCCCGCCATGGTGTCGGCGTTGATGTTATAGGTCTGTCCGTCCTTGTCCGCACCGATCGGTGCGATAACGGGGATCAGGCCCGATGCGACCGAAGTCTCGATGATGCGGGTGTCGACTTGCTCGGGCTCGCCCACGAAACCCAGGTCGATCGCTTCCTCGATCGCGCTACCCTCGATCTTGCGGGTGCGTTCGACCTTGCGCGCGGTGACCATGCCGCCGTCCTTGCCGGAGATGCCGACGGCGCGTCCGCCGGCCTTGTTGATCCAGCCGACCAGTTCCTTGTTAATCGCGCCGGACAGCACCATTTCGGCAATCTCGGCGGTCTGCTTGTCGGTCACTCGCAGCCCGTCGACGAAGCTGGATTCCACGCCCAGCTTCTTGAGCATTGCGCCGATCTGCGGGCCGCCCCCATGGACGACGACCACATTGATCCCGACCGCGCCCAGCAGGACGACATCCTCGGCAAATTCGCGCGCGGCTTCGGGATCGCCCATGGCATGGCCGCCATATTTGATCACGAAGGTACGGCCCGCGTATCGCTTCATGAACGGAAGCGCCGTCACGAGGGTCTTTGCCTTGGCGAGAAGCGCCTTGTCGTCGGGGTTCAGCGGGTCGACCATTATGGGCGCGCCTTTGCACGAGCGGGCGCGGGATTCAATCGATTCCCGGCCGTCCGTCGTTCAGCGCCGACGCGATCAGCCATGCGCGCCGAATTCGTTCGCTATGGCGGTCGAGATGCGCAGCACCAGCGCGTAAGCCTGCTCGATCGGTTCGATATAGTCGCGCCGGATGCGCTCGTACCCGCGGTCGCCGCCGTCGGGATAGTCGCTGGGCTCGTCGATGGCGTAATCGTCGATGCTGGGGAAATTGGTCGGGAAGGCCCGCCTGAGCTGCGCCAGCGCATCCTCGATCCGCAGGGTGAAGACCATCTCCATCACGTCCTCGCGGCTGATGTCGTTGGAGCGCGAGAAGACCGGCACCTGCACGATGCGCAGGAACATGTGCTGCAGCAGCGCCAGGCGCAGCGATTGCAGCAGGCCGATGGAACGGCGCTTGTCCTCGCGGTCGGGGATCGGCGTGCCCCATCCGTCGCGGCTGCCCGGCGTCGCGTCGAGCAGGCGGTGCAGGTGCAGCGCATCGACCCGCAGACGGCTGGCGAGGCGGCGGAACACGCCCGCGCGGTCGTCCTTGGTCAGATATTCGGCCAGCGTCAGGCAGGCATCCGTCAGGTGCTCTTCGGTGCCGCGATAGGGGCGGCTGGCCCAATATGCCGAATTGAACAGCTCGCCATAGGCGGCCACGGTCTTGATGCTGGCCAGCGCATCGGCGCTGCGCAGCAGGCGCAGCATCTGCTTGCCGCGCTCGCTTTCGGTCAGCAGATTGGCGATCTCCTCGCGATTCGTGTCGGCCGCCGTACCGAATCCCGCGATCACGTTCACCGGATAGCCCAGCTGCTGCAGGATCGCATTGTGCGGGATCGCGCGGATCTGGCGCAGGCTCATCTTGCGGTCGGCACTAAGGTCGGACTGGCGGCGCGAACGGCGGCTGCCGGTATCGTTCAGCAGGCCCAGGCCGAACGCGGTGATCGCGCGGCTGTAGGTGTCGGACACGAGATGCATGTGCTGCACCCGCCGGATCGCGCGGTAGAAATCGAGCGAAAGATCGGTGCGGCGATAGAACATGTCGGTTGGCGCATCGGGATCGGCTTCGCGCGGCGGGTTTGCGGCGATGCCGGCCAGCGTCGCCAGCGCCAGTTCGGGCGTCCCGAACCAGAGATAGCCGTCGCCGCCCTGGAAGCTGACCTCGGGCTCCAGCCTTATGCCGCGGCGGGCGAACCGGCGGCGCGCCCATGGGGAGAGCGGCCATTCCAGCCGGTCCTTCATGGACACCGGGTGCGCGCCGCGGCCCATGCTTTCGCCGTGGGTGTTGAAGATCAGCGCGGCGACATCCGTCAGCTCATTGGCTTCCATCGCCTCGGCCAGGCGGCCCTGCAGGCGTTCGATTGCCAATGCCGCCGGGATCTGCCCGACGAAACGGCCCGCATCGGAAAAGCCCGTCTGGATCGCGATGCGCCCGCGCTTTTTCGCGTAGTCGCGGAACGCATCCTCGGCCAGCAGCGCATCGAGGAAACGGCCGCCGTGTTCCAGCGCGGTCTCGGTCTCGAACAGCGGGGACACGTCGATCTTGTCCTCCACCCCGAACAGCTTGGCGAAATAGAGCGCAGCCAGCACGGTCTGCGGCTGTTCGCATTCGGCGATCAGCATGCGGATCGGCGTGTCCGCGTCGATGTGTCGCAGGATCTGCTGCATCGCCAGGAACTGGCGGATCGCGGTGCTGCTCTCGATCGCGAGCGCGGCGAAATTGGCGTCGAGCGGCTCGATCGCCTCAAGCCCTGAGCGGATCGCGTTCAGCGCGGCCTGGCTGGCGATGTCGAGCTTGGATTCCGGATCGACGCGGCGGCGGATCGCGTTCTGCAGCTGGCTGGAATTGACGCGGAAATGCACCCAGCCCATGCCAAGGCCATCGGCGCGCATCGCGGCGGCGGCGGTCAGCAGTTCGATGGCGCGTATCGTCATCGCTCTCGTCCCGGGCGCGGCTCTCCAGTTCGGAGATGATCGGCGCAAGGCTGGTCAGCTTGTCGGGATTGTTCGCGGTCAGCGAATTGGCGGCGTGCGACAGGGCGGCGGGGTCGGCCATGTCCTTGCCGAACAGGGCAGCCATGCGCCCGGCGAATTCGCCCGCATTGACCAGTCTGGCCGACAGGTCGGGTGCGATGCCCGCCAGCGTGGCGGCATAGCTTGCCAGCCGCTCCGACTTTTCGGCAAGGCGGTAGCGGATCGAGGTGTTCCAGCCGATGTCGGTGCGGCCGTCCATGTCATAGCCGACCCATGTCGCGAAACGGACCGGCGTCGGGCGCAGGGTCTTCCACTCGTCTGGCCATTTCGCCCTGGCGGACTGATGGATCGCCCGCACCGCCCGGTCGCGCGCGGCCTGCGCGCGGCTGATCGCCTGCATCGCGGCGTCATGTTCGGAATCCAGCGTGATCTGCGTGCGCTCGTGCGGGGCGACGCAGGCGGTGTCGCTGTCCACGTCGCCGCTGCTGGCGGCCTTGGCCACCGCCTTCGACTGGATCGGCGTCAGCAGGAAGGTGGGGTGCGCGGTGAATACGACATGCATCATCGGATCCGCCCAGCGCCCGCGCGAAGCTGTCGAAATCGTCGCCGTCGCGAACGGCGAAGGGCGCGAGGTTCTTCTCGGCGTCGATCGGCGTCAGCATCCGGTCGAGCTTTTGCGCGCGCGCCTTCAACCCTTCGCATTCGAGCGCGCTGACCAGCCCGTCGACGTCCTTCAGCGACTTCCGCCCCGCTTCCAGATCGCGTGAAAGTTCCAGGCCCAGCTGGAACACCGGGTTGTAGATCGGCGTGTCCTGCGTGTGGCGGTGCAGGACCTGCAGCCTCTCGTTCAGCTCTTCGATCTCTGGGGTCATTGCGTTCTCCGGATCGTCGTTGGGGAAGTGGTAAGCGTTGGCTATTCAGCGCGGCAGCGCGGCGGCCTCCTCGTGCGAGCGCCTCGATCCGCGCCTTGTCGACCGGGCCGCCCGCGGGCATCGCGTCGCCGGGCGCAACCCAGCTGCCGCCGACGCACAGGATGGAGGGATGGGCGAGATATTCGGGCGCGTTCTTCGCCGACACGCCGCCGGTGGGGCAGAAGCGCGCCTCGTGGAACGGCGCGGCCAGCGCCTTGAGCGCGGGCAGGCCGCCATTGGCCTCGGCGGGGAAGAACTTGAAGTGCGACAAGCCCCAGGTCCATCCCGCGCATGATGTCGCGCGCTGGTCGCGATGCCCGGCAGGAAGGCGACGTCATTGGCGATCGCGGCCTTGCCCAGCTTTTCGGTCAGGCCGGGCGAGACGATGAATTGCGCACCAGCCTCGACCGCGGCGTCCAGCTGTTCCGGGTTCAGAACCGTGCCTGCGCCGACGATCGCGCCGGGCACCTTGGCCATCTCGCGGATAGCGTCGAGCGCGCAGGGCGTGCGCAGCGTGACTTCCAGGCAAGGCAAGCCGCCTGCCACCAGCGCCTCGGCCAGCGGGACGGCTTGCTCGATTTCCTCGCACCACCAGCACGGGGATGACGGGGGCAGCTTCCATGAATTCGCGGATATTGGCCATGTCGTGTCCTGTTCTAGATATTGGTCGTCAAAGCCCGGCAAGCGCCAGCATGGCCGAGCCGCCTTTTTCCGCTTCGTCCGCGCCCAGACGCATCATCGCGAACAGTTCGCGGCCCACGCCCATGGCCGGCGGCGGCGGCGCGGCGGGCTCGCGCGCCGACAGGTCGGCAGTGGTCGACAAGCGTGCCGTTCACGCGCATCGACGCGCACGATGTCGCCATCTCGCAGATAGGCGATGGGGCCGGGCTGTTCCTCGCCATGCGAGAGCGCTTCGGGCGTGCAGTGGATGGCGGCGGGCACCTTGCCCGATGCGCCCGACATGCGGCCATCGGTGACCAGCGCCACCTTGAACCCGCGGTCCTGCAACACGCCCAGCGGAGGCGTCAGCTTGTGCAGTTCGGGCATGCCGTTGGCGCGCGGGCCCTGAAAGCGGACGACGACGACCACATCGCGGTCGAGCTCGCCCGCCTTGAACGCGGTGGCCACTTCGCTCTGCGTGCTGAAGACGCGGCAGGGCGCCTCGATCACCCAGCGTTCCCTGTCGACCGCGCTCGTCTTGATCGTGGCGCGACCGAGATTGCCGGTCAGCAGGCGCAGGCCGCCATCGGGATTGAACGGGGTGGCGGGCGGGCGCAGCATGGTGTCGTCGCCGCTTTCGGGCGGCAGCTTGCGCCAGGCAAGCTTATCATCCTCCAGCACAGGCTCGTCCGCATAGGCGCGCAGCGACTGGCCGCCGACGGTGATGATATCCTCATGCGCGAGCCCTGCATCCGAGCAGTTCGCGAATGACATAGCCCATGCCGCCCGCCGCGTGGAACGCGTTCACGTCGCCCGATCCGTTGGGATAGACGCGCGCGATCAGCGGAACCACGCGCGACAGCTCGTCGATGTCCTGCCAGTCGATGATGATGCCGGCGCAGCGGGCGATGGCGGGCAGATGGATGACGTGATTGGTCGATCCGCCGGTCGCGAGCAGGCCGGCAATCGCATTCACGATCGCCTTTTCGTCGACGCACTTCGCCAGCGGGCGTGGATCCTCGCCCCTCAGCGAAATGCGGGCGAGCTGGTGCGTCGCCGCGCGCGTCAGCTGCGTGCGTAGCGGCGTGTTGGGCGGGATGAAGGCGGCGCCCGGGATGTGCAGGCCCATCATCTCCATCATCATCTGGTTGGAATTGGCGGTGCCATAGAAGGTGCAGGTGCCCGCCGAATGATAGCTGGCGCTTTCGCTGGCCAGCAGTTCGTCGCGCCCCACCTTGCCCTCGGCATAGAGCTGGCGGGTCTGCTGCTTCTGCTTGTTGGAGATGCCGGTCGGCATCGGACCTGCGGGGATCAGGATGCAGGGCAGGTGCCCGAACCGCAGCGCGCCCATCAGCAGGCCGGGCACGATCTTGTCGCAGATGCCCAGCAGCGCCATGCCGTCGTAGGTTTCGTGGCTGAGCGCGACGGAGGTCGCCAGCGCGATGATGTCGCGGCTGAACAACGACAGCTCCATGCCGTCCTGCCCCTGCGTCACCCCGTCGCACATGGCAGGCGTGCCGCCGGCGACCTGCGCGGTCGCGCCCACTTCGCGAGCATAGAGCTTCATCGCCTCGGGATAACGGCCATAGGGCTGATGCGCCGACAGCATGTCGTTATAGGCGGTGACGATGGCCAGGTTGGGCGACTGTCCGCTGGCGATCGCGCCCTTGTCGTTGCCGCTGCCCGCCATGGCATGGGCAAGGTTGGAACAGGCCAGCTGCGTGCGATCGGGCTGGCGCTGCGCCTCGCGCTCCATCAGGTCCAGATAGCGGCGGCGGCTGTCGCGGCTGTTGTCGATGATGCGCTGGGTGACGCGGGCGAACTGGTCGTTGAGCGTGGGCATGAAGCCTTCCTTGGGTCCTGTGCGGCCGATCGGGGACAGGGAATCGGCCGGGCGGTCGTATTGCGTTGCAGCATAGCAGGTCCGCGGCCTGCTTGCAGATATTCGGCCCGGGCCAGCTCACCTTCTGGCCCGATCTGAGAAAGACGCCGTTCAGCCCTCGTGCCAGGTGACGCCGTTGCGTTCGGTCAGGGCGATGGCGCTGGTGGGCCCCCAGCTGCCGGCGGTGTAGGTCTTGGGCTTGGTTTCTTTCTCGGTCCAGCTGGCGCGAATGCCGTCGATCCATTCCCACTGCGCCTCCACCTCGTCGCGGCGGACGAACAGGGTCTGGTCGCCTTCCACCAGGTCGAGCAGCAGCCGTTCATACGCAATCCGCCGTTGCGGCCCGGCGAAGGCATCGGGCATCGCGATGTCGAGCGGGGTCGCGCGCAGGCGGATCCCCTCGCGGTCGAGGCCGGGCACCTTGCTCATCAGCGAGAGGCGGATGTTCTCGCGCGGCTGGATGCCGATGACCAGCTGATTGGGCACCGTGTGGGCGCCGCGCCCTTCGAAGATGGAATAGGGGATGCAGCGGAATTGCACCACGATCTCGGTCATGCGGATCGGCAGGCGCTTGCCCGTGCGCAGATAGAACGGCACGCCCTTCCAGCGCCAGTTGTCGACATGCGCCTTGATCGCGACGAATGTCTCGGTGTCCGAATCCTTGCCCAGTTCCTGGTCATATCCGGGCACCGCCTCGCCGTTGATGGCGCCGGCGCGGTACTGGCCGGTCACCGTTTCTCCCGCGAGGGCGGGGCGCAGCGCGCGCAGGACCTTGACCTTCTCGTCACGAATGGCGGTCGCGTCGAAGCTGGTCGGCGGCTCCATCGCCACCAGCGCCAGAAGCTGCAGCATGTGGTTCTGCACCATGTCGCGTAAGGCGCCGCTGCCGTCGTAATAGCCCGCGCGCGATTCCAGCCCGACGGTCTCGGCGACGGTGATCTGCACGTGGTCGATATGCGCGGCGTTCCACAGCGGTTCGAACATGATGTTGGCAAAGCGCAGCGCCAGCAGGTTCTGCACCGTTTCCTTGCCCAGATAATGGTCGATGCGGAAGATCCGCTCTTCCGGGAAGGCGGAGGCGACCGCGTCGTTGATTTCCTGGCTGGTGCCGAGGTCGGTGCCCAGCGGCTTCTCCAGCCCGATGCGCACATTGCCGGTGGCCAGCCCGTTCGCGGCCAGGCCCTTGATCGTAGGCTCGAACAGGAAGGGCGCGGTCGACAGGAAGATCGAAAGCCCTTCCTTGGCGCCCTTGCCGATCGGACCGACCTTCCTTGCCAGCGTGTCGAACCCCTCGGGCGTGGAGGCGTCGAGGTCCTGATAGGTCAGGCATTCCAAGAACGGTTCGATCTTCAGATCGCGGCCCTTGGGCAGGAACCTGGCTAGAGCATCGCGGGCGAAATCGCGGAATTCCTCGTCGGTATATTCGGTGCGCGCCGTGCAGATGATCTGCATGTTTTCGGGCAGCAGCTGCTCGGAATGCAGGGCGCAGAGCGAGGGCAGCAGCATGCGCTGTGACAGATCGCCGGTCGCGCCGAACAGCAAGAGCTTGTTCGCGGTGAAATTCATGGCGGACAAGCTCCTGCAAGGCGGCGGCGGTGGTGGATCATCGGTGCGGTCGCACCTTGCGGGGCAATAATGGTGACGGCGATGCTGTCAACTCTCGATCAGAAAAGCAAAGACCGGTTTCTGGCAATTTTCTTGCGTCATCGGCGCTGCACGCTAATGCGCTTGTCCTGCAGCGCGCTCATCCCGTAGCAGGTGAGGAAGCTGACATCGGCGGCATCGCGGCCCAGGCCGATCTTCACGATCTCCGCCGGCTGGGCCATGCCGGTCGCGTCGACCAGGTGCCAGCTGCCGATGCTGTCTTCCTCTCCGCCCGGATCTGCCAGGAACACTTCGGCCACAGCATGAAAGTCCTGAGGAGTTACGTCGGGAGCGTAGCAGCTGACAAAGCGGGCCGGGATAGCCGACGCGCGGGCGAGGGCGACGACGACATGGGCAAAGTCGCGGCACACGCCCCGTCGTTCAACGAAACTGTCCACCGCGGTCGTGGTCGCGTCGCTGGTGCCGGGTGCATAGCTGAAATGGCTGGCGACCCACGCGCGGATCGCCTCGATCCGCTCGCCGCCGCTGGTGCCGCCGAACTCGGCCTCGACAAAGGGCTGGAAGCGGTCGGCGGGGCAGAAGCGGGAGTCGAAGAGATAGGACACGGTCTCCCCCGGCAGGCGGTGGGGCGGGAGCGCGCCCAGCGCCGGGATGTCCGCGATGGTGCGCGCAATGTCCGCGGTGATGGCGTAATCGGCGGTGAAGTCGCCCTGGCATCGCAGCCAGATCCGTTCGCCGATCATGTCCTCGCCCGGGACACGGGCGTTGTGCTCGCTGGCGCTGATCGAGATGCCGGGCCCGGAAAGCTGCTGTTCGGGTATGGCCGCCGCTTCCATCTGCAGCAGGAAATCGGTCGGCTGTTCGAAGCGGAACGCAACATGTGCTTCGATCGAAATGGTCATGGGTGGGCGGCTTTCTGTTGGGGGCGGTTTCGCTGGCCTAACGCTTCGGCGCCGCCGTGTTTCCGGTGTGCGCGATAAAAGCCGCGCATGCCGGAAATCACTCGCCGATCAGGTGCAGCAAGACCGTCCGGCGATGCGGGCGGGTGCGATGCTCTGCCAGATAGATGCCCTGCCACGTGCCAAGCGCGAGCCTGCCGTTCACGCACGGAATTGACAGGTTCACTCCGGTCAGCGCCGCCTTGAGATGAGCGGGCATATCGTCTGGACCCTCGTCGTCGTGCTGCCAGCCGCCGTCCTCGGGCGCGATGCGGTCAAGCCAGTTGATGATGTCGCTGCGCACCTCGCGGGCGGCATTCTCCTGGATCAGCAGCGAGGCGGAGGTATGCTGGCAGAACACGGTCAGCAATCCGGTTTCGACCGATTGTTCGCGCAGCCAGCCGGCAATCTCGCGCGTGATTTCGACCAGCGCGCGGCCGGGCGTCGCGACGTCGAGGCTGGTGATCGCTTGTTTCAGGGAAATTTCTCCATTGTTCATTCTCGTCTGCTAGGGTTCGTGATCCGGTTCCTGTCAAATGCGGCAAAGTCACGCGTTTTCGGACCGGCCGGGGGTGTTGCGGAAATGTACGACAGGTCGGCGGAACTGCAATTTTCGTCGCGAAAACTTCATTTTGGCTCTCGCCACACTAGCTTAAGACGGTAAAGACAAAGCAATGGATGGCACGATCTACGACAGCAGCAGCCTTGCCCGGCTGGCCTTCGATGGCGGCGCAGACGAACTGCGAACGCCGGTGAACGCGCCCGATTTCGTCCGCCGTGTCGGCCGTGCGCCCGTCGACGCCTCGCGCGTCGCGGTAATCTGCAATCCGCGCAGCCACGGGGTCAAGACCAACGGGCTGGACGTACCGCCGGGCGTCGACGTGCTGTCGCCGCGCACCCGTTCCGACCTGCGCCGTACGCTGACCGAGTTCAAGGAGCGCGGCGTCGGACTGATCGTCGTGGCGGGCGGTGATGGAACCGTGCGCGACGCGCTGACCTGCGGCGGCCCGCTGTGGAAGAAGACCGCGCCCGCCATCGCCGTGCTGCCCAAGGGCAAGACCAATGCGCTGGCCTTCGATCTCGGCATCGATGCCGAGACCAGCGTGGCCGAGGTGATCGAGGCATGGCACGCCGACCGCTTCACCATGCGCCCTGCGATCGAGATCAGCCGACCGGGCGAGGCCGGCGCCCCCGTGCGCGGCTTCCTGTTCGGCGCGGGCATTTTCGTCAGCGCCACCGACCTGGCGCAGACCACGCACCGTTTCGGCGCGTTCAACAACCTGGCCGTCGCGCTGTCGATGCTGGGCTCGATCGCCAATGTTGCGTTTGGCTTCGGCGGTTCGGGCTGGCGTGAGGGCAAGCGGATCAGCATCGCGGCCCCCGGCGTCGCTCCAACGGAAGAGGGCATGGACGTGGTCGGCACGCGCAATCGCCTGATCATGCTGGTCTCCACCATGCACCGCCTGCCGCTGGGCGTACGTCCGTTCGGGCGCGAGCGCGGCGGGATGAAACTGCTGGCGACCGAAGCGCCCGTCCCGCATTTCATCCTGAATTTCTGGCGCACGATCCGCGGCAGCGACGATGCCAGGCTGGCAAGGGCGGGGATCCTCCGCCTCGATGCCGGGCAGTTCGACATCGATGTCGAGGACGGCTTCGTGCTGGATGGCGAGGTTTTTCCCGGCGGCCAGTACACCCTGCGCGAGGGTGCGCCGATCGCATTCGTCACACCGTGAGTGTCCGACCTGGCGGCGCGGCGCTCCACGACCGCGTCACCCGGGCGCTGGACGCGCCGGTGCGTGCCGAAATCCGCGATTTCGCAAGCGCGCTGGCCCAAACCTGCGGCGCCCGCGCGGTGCTGTTCTATGGCTCCAACCTGCGGAGCGGTTCGCTGGACGGGGTGCTCGACTTCTATGTGCTGACCGATGGACCGCGCGAAAAGGGCCTGTGGCCGCGCGTCGCCTATCACGAGCGTGAGCACGCGGGCGAAACCCTGCGCGCCAAGGTGGCCGTCATGCGGCTGTCCACGTTCCGCCATGCGGCAGAGGGGCGCCACGCGGATACCACCATATGGGCACGTTTCGTGCAGCCTTGTGCACTGGCATGGCAGGCCGATGCGCAGGCTAGCACCGAAGTCACCGCCGCGATCGAGGCTGCCTGCATGACCGCGGCGCGCTTTGCCGCTGCGCTGGGACCGCCGTCGGGGACCGAGCGCGAATACTGGCAGGCGCTGTTCAAAGCGACCTATCGCGCCGAACTGCGGGTCGAGAAGCCCGGGCGCGAACAGTCGATCCTGGAATTCGGGGCCGATCATTTCGCCGGGCTGCTGCCCGCCGCGTGGCAGGCCGCCGGTATCGCGTTCGACCGTGATGAGGACACATTACGTCCGCATCTTCTGCCCAAGGAGCGCGAGGCGCTGGTCCGGCGCTGGCGGCGGCGGCGGCGGCTGGGCAAGCCGCTGAACGTGGTGCGCCTGCTACGCGCGGGCACCACCTTCGAGGGCGGCGCCCGCTATCTGGCGTGGAAGGTCGAGCGCCACAGCGGCGTCGTCGTCCCGCTGACGCAGTTCCGGGAGCGGCACCCGCTGCTCATGTCGCCCGTCCTCGTCGCCGGTTACTGGCGTGCGCGGCGCAGGCGTGCCGCGACGCAGGACCGCGACTAGCCTTCCTTGTCGGGCTTCGTGTAGGGCACGAATTCGCCCAGGAAGACGATCCCGCTCATGAAGCCGGTCTGGTCCATCATCTGGACCGTGTCTATATCGCACAGCTGGCCCATCGGCGAGCGATTCACCATGATGTCGCGGCTGTCCAGGAAGTTGGCCCCGCTCTCGGGCCGGTTCACGTAAAGCGTGCTGCCGACCCGGTAGACGATGGCGGTGTCGTCATAGACCGTGCTGCTGGTAATGCGGCTGAGCTGGATGCAATTCTCGGGCTCTCCGGCCACCCGTCCTTCGAGAGCCTTGGCAAGGCGCTGTTCGCCCTTGCTCATCTCTTCTGTCACCGGCTGGTCTTGGGCCGCCTGCGCGGCAATCGGGGTCAGCGCGAAAACCGGGGCAAGGGAAGCAAGAGCGATCGCCGCAAATCTGTTCCTAGGCGTCATGTTCATTCTCCTCGCCGATCATATAGGGCATCCTGCCTGAATTTTTACTGACCGATCACCTTTAATTCACCACGCATTGCCGGCGGCGATGGCGGTCTTTTCGGACGCGGTCGAACGGCGGTCCAGGACCCGGTTGCGGTGCGGGAAACGGCCGAAACGCGCGATCATCGCGTGATGCGACCGGGCGAAGGACAGGATGGAGGGATCGCCCATCGCGGCGAAGATTGCCAGCGATCGGCGCTGGTCCGCGATTTGCTCGCTATGCATCAGCGGCATGGCCAGGAACTGCCGCCCCGATCGGTCGAGGCCTAAGTCCCACCCGCGATCCAGCGCACCGGCCGCGATGGTGCGCGCCAGCGGGTCGCTGGCGAAGGCACATGCGTCATCACGGAAAAGATTGCGGGGGACCTGGTCGAACAGCAGCACCGCCGCGCGGGCGGTCAGCGGATCGGTCAGGAAGTCACGGGCAGGGCGGCGGCGCAGCGCATGCCATTCGCGCGCGAAGCGGCGGCGCAGCAGCGCGTCGACTTCGGGGCCGCCGCGAAACCAGTCGTCCGGTCCCAGCACGTGAAACCAGACATGCAGGATTTCAGCCGCCCACGGGCGCCTTGCCTGCATCGCTGCGCCTAGCCCGTGCCGCCCACGGTCAGCCCCTCGATCAGCAGGCT
The DNA here is from genome assembly GCA_963752785.1 of uncultured Alphaproteobacteria bacterium. Taxonomy (GTDB): domain Bacteria; phylum Pseudomonadota; class Alphaproteobacteria; order Sphingomonadales; family Sphingomonadaceae; genus Croceicoccus. The sequence continues at coordinate 343,865 of CAVVZE010000013.1, read as the reverse complement.
GGGCTGGCCGACGCCCGCGGGCACGCTCTGCCCGCCCTTGCCGCAGGTGCCGATCCCTTCGTCGAGCGCCATGTCGTTGCCGATGCCGATCACCTTGGTCAGCGCGGTGGGGCCGTCGCCGATCAGCGTCGCGCCCTTGATCGGGGCGACCACCTTGCCGTTCTCGACCTTGTAGGCCTCGGTACAGCTGAACACGAACTTGCCCGACACGATGTCGACCTGGCCGCCGCCGAAGCTGGTGGCATAGATGCCGTCCTTCATCCGGCCCATCAGTTCGGCGGGATCGTCCTTGCCGCTGCGCATGAAAGTGTTGGTCATGCGCGGCATGGGCGCGTGGGCATAGGACTGGCGGCGGCCGTTGCCGGTCGGCTCCACCCCCATCAGCCGGGCGTTGAGCCGGTCGTGGATATAGCCCTTCAATATGCCGTCCTCGATCAGCACGTTTTCCCGCGTCGGGGTGCCCTCGTCGTCGATGGTCAGCGATCCGCGCCGGTCCATGATCGATCCGTCGTCCACCACGGTCACGCCCGGCGCGGCGACGCGTTCGCCGATGCGGCCCGAAAACGCGCTGGTGCCCTTGCGGTTGAAATCGCCTTCCAGCCCGTGGCCGACCGCCTCGTGCAGCAGCACGCCGCACCAGCCGGGGCCGAGCAGCACCGGGCACACGCCAGCAGGGGCGGGTACGCTTTCCAGATTGGTGAGCGCCTGGCGCAGCGCCTCGTCGATGGCGCGGTTCCAGCTCGCCTCGTCCATCACCTCGTCATAGAGGCGGCGGCCGCCCATGCCGAACGAGCCGGTTTCGCGCCGTCCATTCGATTCCGCCACGATGGCGACGTTCAGCCGGACCAGCGGGCGCACATCGGTCGCGACGAAGCCGTCGGGGCGCACGATCTCTACCACCGACCACGATCCTGCCAGCGAAGCGGTGACCTGCTTCACCCGCGGATCGCGCGCGCGGGCGGCGGCGTCGATCTTCTCCAGCAGCGCGACCTTCTTCGCGAACTCCACCCCGTCCAGCGGGCTGGCATCGGTATAGAGGTGGCGATTGGTCGCAACGGGCGGTGCGGCAAGCGGACGGCGGGTCGTATCGAGCAGCGACAATGTCTCGCCCGCGCGGCGGATCGCGCCGGCGGAAATCTCGTTCGCGTGGGCAAAGCCGGTGGTCTCGCCGGAAATGCCGCGCAGGCCAAAGCCCGCCTCGCGCGAGTAGTCGGCGCTGCGCAGGCGGCCGTCGTCAAAGGCAAAGCTCTCGCTGGCGGTGAACTGCAGGAACAGCTCGCCATCGTCGCAGCGCGACAATGTTTCGCGGGCCAGCGCCTGCGCCGTCTCGGGGTCGAGCTGGTCGGGACGGTAAAGAAGCGAGCGGGGATCGGTCGGAATGGTCATCGGCCCGATATAGGCAGCCCCGAGCGGTTTGGATAGCGCGGGGTCACAATCCCCGGCGCCGGATCAGATCCGCTCTTCGCGGGCCGCGCCCAGCGCGGGATCGACTCCGGTCACGTCATGCGCAGGGCCGCCGGTCAGCACGAAGCGGCGATCGCAGTAGCCGCAATCGACATAGCCCTTCTCGTCAATCTCGAGCCACACGCGCGGATGGCCCAGCGCCGAGGGGCGATAGCCGAAGCCGGGACGGATGTCGGTGGCACCGTCGCAGCTGACGCGGGTGGAATCGGTATAGACGGTTTCGGGCGTGTCGGTCATGAATCCGCGATTATCAGTGCGCTTTCGCGATTTCCAGATGAAAACGCGCGGCACTTTTTCGCGGCCGATCCCAGTGCGCCCCTTTACGGGCGCAGCGGACTGCCCCACATGGCCTTGCCATGAACCCGCTCGCGCAATCTGCCATATCCATCCGCAATCTTTCCAAGACCTATGCCCCGACGGGCAAGGGCACGGTGCCCAAGCAGGCGCTGACCGATGTGAGCTTCGAGGTGCCGCGCGGGATGATCTATGGTCTGCTCGGCCCGAATGGCGCGGGCAAGTCCACGCTGATCAATATCCTTGCGGGGCTGGTGTCGAAGACCCAGGGCGAAGTCTCGATCTGGGGTTTCGACATCGACCGCGACCGCCGCAACGCCAAGGCCAGCATCGGCATCGTGCCGCAGGAGATCGTGTTCGACCCGTTCTTCTCGCCGATCGAGGTGCTGGACGTGATGGCGGGTTATTACGGCGTGCCCAAGGCGAAGCGCCGCAGCGCGGAACTGCTGCGGGCGGTGCGGCTGGAGGACAAGGCGCATGCCTATGCCCGGTCGCTGTCGGGCGGCATGAAGCGCCGCCTTCTGGTCGCAAAGGCGATGGTGCATTCGCCCCCGATCCTGGTGCTGGACGAGCCGACTGCCGGCGTGGACGTCGACCTGCGCCGCCAGCTGTGGGAGCTGGTGACCGACCTGAACAAGCAGGGCGTGACCGTCGTGTTGACCACGCACTACCTGGAAGAGGCCGAGGAGCTGTGCGACCGTATCGCCATCATCGACCATGGCCGGCTGATCGCGGACAAGCCGACGCGCGAGCTGATCGCCATGGCGCGCGAGAAGGTGGTGGAGGTGACGATCGACCAGCCGATCGCCAAGGCGCTTGCGCATCCGGCGTTCCTGAAATCGGAACTGACCGATGACAGGACGGTCGCGATCACTTTCGACAAGGATCAGCTGACCGCGGGCGAAGTATTGTCACTCGTCCAGCAGCAGGGCTGCGCCATCGTGGACGTCACCACGCGCGAGCCGGACCTGGAAGATGTGTTCGTGCAGCTGACCCGTGACGAACAGGGCGACCAGCCGGCCGATCAGCCCGCCTGATCCTTTGCGGCATTGGCGTTGAAGGTCTTCTGCAGCTGCTCGCCAATACGGGCGGGGCGCAGGCTTTCGGCATCGACGCAGCACCAGCTCGATTCGATTTCGGCCAGGATCTCGGCCCCCTTGTCGAGCGTGCGTTCGATGATCGTGCTGTAATAGGCGCGCGCGCCGCGAACCTTTTCCAGAACCGTGCGGGCGATCACCTCGTCGCCCAGGAAGGCGGGCTTGCGATAGGTGATCTCGTGCTTCAGCGCGACCCACAGGCGGCTCGCCACTGCATCGGCGGGGGCATGCGCCTTCCAGTGCGAGAGGACCACGTCCTGCACCCAGCCGAGGTAGCGCGAATTGTTCACGTGCCCCATGAAGTCGATGTCCGAGGGATCGACCGTGATGGGCATGGAGAAGGGGTCTGCTGACATAGGTGTAAGTTACACGGTTTCGATGATTCGCGAAAGAGCCCCATTGGCCGAGGCATCGTCATCATAGGCCGCGGGTATGTCCTGAATGTGACGCGTGCGCGTGCGACGGATCACTCATGCCGCAGCGCGTCAATCGGGTTCAGGTTCGCGGCCCGCCGCGCAGGGAAATAGCCGAAGACGATGCCGATCGCGCCCGAGATGAGAAACGCGGCGATATTGATGCCGAGGTCAAAGACGAAGGGCAGTTCCATCAACGGGATCAGCAGCAGCAGCAAGCCCTGCGCCAGTGCCAGTCCGATCAGCCCGCCGATGCACGACAGCACGACCGCTTCGACCAGGAACTGCGTCAGCACCTCCCTGGCGACCGCGCCGATGGCGAGCCGGATGCCGATTTCGCGCGTGCGTTCGGTCACCGATACCAGCATGATGTTCATGATGCCGATCCCGCCCACCACCAGGCTGATCGCGGCAATGGCGGCGACGATGGCGGTCAGCATGCCGGTCGTTTCCTGCAGCGTGTCGGAAATCTGCTTGGTGTCGAAGATGTTGAAATCGTCTTCCTCGCCCGGCGCGAGATAGCGCCGTTCGCGCAGGATGCGGGTGAGGGTCGCCTTGACCTGATCGGTGGCGTAGCTGTCGTCGACCCCGATCACGATGGTGCGGATGTCGGTGGTGCCCAGGAAGCGGCGCTGCACGGTCTTGACCGGCATGATGACCACATCATCCTGGTCCGCGCCGAAACCGCCGCCCTGTCCGCGCGCGGACAGCAGGCCGATGACATCGCAGCTGACATCGCCGACGCGGAAACGCTGGCCTAGCGGGTCGACGCCCCGAAACAGCTTTTCGCTCAGCGTGGAGCCGACGAGGCAGACCGCCTTGCCCGCTTCCTCTTCCTTTGCGCTGAACAGGCGGCCGGCGTCCAGCGGCCAGGGCTGGATCCGGAAATAGTCGTTGGTCGTGCCGGTGACCGATGTCGACCAGTTGGCTCCTTCGAAAATGGCGGTGGCGGTGGTCGAGGCCTGGGGCGCCACGGCCTTGACCCCGCCGAGTTGCTGGCGGATCGCTGTAATGTCGGCATTGCTGAACTGGCGCGGCGTCGCCCCGCCGCCGCCACGTCCGAAACCGCTGCCGGGCGTCACCTGCAGCACGTTCGAACCCAGGGCCGAGATCTGTTCCGCCACGCCGACCGACGTCGCGCGGCCCAGCGTGACCATGGTGACGACCGCAGCCACGCCGATCACGATGCCCAGCATCGTCAGCAAGGAGCGCATCGCATGACGCTTGATCGAGCGGAGCGAGAGATAGACGGTGGTTCCCAGCATCAGGCGGGCGCCTGTGCGTGGGGGCGGTTCGAACCGGCCTCGTCACGGTCGATCAGCCCGTCGCGGAAATGCACGATGCGCCTTGCGAATTCGGCCATGTCGGCTTCGTGCGTGACCATCATCACGGTTATTCCGTCACGGTTCAGCGCAGCCAGAAGCTCCATGATCTCGACCGATCGTTCGCTGTCGAGATTGCCGGTCGGCTCGTCCGCCAGAAGCAGTTGCGGGCTGGTGACGATCGCCCGGGCGATGGCAACGCGCTGCTGCTGACCCCCCGACAACTCGCCCGGCCTATGGTCGGCCCACGGACCCAGACCGACCTTGTCCAGCGCGGCCATCGCGCTCTCGCGCCGCTGGCGCCGGCTGTCGCCGCGGTAGAGCAGGGGAAGTTCGACATTTTCCAGCGCAGTGGTGCGCGCCAGCAGGTTGAAGCCCTGGAACACGAAGCCGAGATAGCGCCGCCGCAACAAAGCGCGCTGGTCCCGGTCCAGAACCTCGACGCGGTGGCCGCGGAACAGATATTGCCCTGCCGTCGGCACGTCGAGACAGCCGAGGATGTTCATCATCGTCGACTTGCCCGAACCGGATGGTCCCATGATGGCGACGAACTCGCCCTCGGCCACGTCGAAATCAACACCCTTCAGCGCACGAAACGCGGTGCTGCCGCTGCCGAACACCTTGGTAATCGCGCGCAGCGAAATCAGCGGGAGCGGGGCGGGGGCGTCCATGCGGCTCTATTCCTCCTCGGCCGCCGTATCGGATTGCCTGCCTGTGATGACCTCCATTCCTGCCTTCAGATCGCCCGCCACGACCGAGGTGAACATCCCGTTGCTGTCGCCCAGCACGACCTGCACCGGGCTGGGCTGGCCATCCGGACCCAGTACATAGAGCAGCTGGCGCGCGCCGCGGCCGATGGTGGCGGTCTTCTCCCCATTGTCGGGACGCGGCGGACCAAGCCGCATTCCGCCCGGGTCCTTTTCATCGCTTTCGGGCCGGAACGACAGCGCTGCATTGGGGATCATCAGCACGTCGGTGAGGTCGGCGGTGACGATGTCGGCGGTGGCGGTCATGCCGGGCCGCAGCTTCAGCTGGGGATTTGCGACCGACAGATCGGCGGCATAGGACACGACCTGCCCCGCACCCGCGGAAGGCGCTGCGCTGGCTGCCGAGCTGGCCTCCGACGCAGTGAGGTTGGATCCGATCTCGACGCGCGTGATGGTCGCGGGAAAAGCCTCGCTCGGAAAGGCGTCGACCGTGAAGGTGGCTTTCTGACCGCGTTCGACCGTTCCGACATCGGCTTCGTCGATCGCGACTTCCAGCTTCATCTGCGACAGATCTTCGGCAATGACGAACAGGGTCGGCGTGTTGAACGATGCCGCGACCGTCTGCCCCGGATCGACCTGCCGCGCCAGCACAACGCCCGCAACGGGGGAGCGGATGATGGCACGTTCCCGCTGAGTGCGGCTTTGCGCCAGCGTCGCCTCGGACGCGGCGACATTGGCCCGCGCCACGCCCAGCGCCGCCTGCGCGCGCTCAAGATCCGCCTTGCCCGCCTGCAGCTCGGTCGCGGAGGGCACCTTGCCGCCCGACAATTCGCGCACTTCCTCCAGCCGTTCGTACTGCGCCTGGGCCTGCGCCAGCGTGGCGCGCGCCTGCGCCACCTGTGCCCGGTTGGAGGCAAGTTGTGCCTCGCCCTGCCGGATCTGGTCCTCGATCTGTTCGGGGTCGATCTCGGCCAGCGGCTGGCCGATCACCACCCGGTCGTTCACGTCGACGAAGACCCGCGTGACGAGCCCCGACAGCTGTGAGCCGACGGTGACCTGGCTGGTCGGAGCCAGCTTGCCGGTGGCCGAAACGCTGGTGACCAGCTGGCCCCGTTGCGCCTCGACCGTGACATAGCCGGCTTCTTCCTCACCGCGCAGGCAGCTTGAGATCAGGAGGATGAGCAGCACGACTGCGATGATCGCCGCCCAGATCCTGGGACGGCGGTACCAGACCGGCTTCGGCTTCTCGCCCAGGAAATCTTCAAGGCTCTCGTCGGCCATGGTCAGTTCTGCCCTTCGGTCGGGTCGCCGGCGAGCGGCGAAATAATCAGGGGATCGCGGTAATCGCCGGCAGGGTTCCAGCCCCCGCCAAGCGCGTCGAACAGCGCGATCAGCGCAATTGCCCGGTCAGCGCGGGCCTGTACCAGCCCGTTTCGCGCCGAAAGCAACGCGGTTTCCTGCGTGTTAAGGGTCGTGAAATCGGTGAGCCCGGTGCGATATTGAGAGCGCGCATAGATCGCCGAATTCAACGCCGCGTCGCGGGCCACGGTGAAATATTCTTCGCGCTCTTCGGCGCTCTGCAGCGCCACGATTGCATTCTCGACGTCTTCCAGCGCGGTGAGCACCGTACCGCGATAGCTTGCAAAAGCCCCATCCGCGGCAGCTTCGGCCGAACGGGCCTGCGCCGCCAGCCTGCCGCCCGCAAAGATCGATTGGGTCAGCCCCGCAAAGAGGTTGCCGGTAATGGCGTCGAACAGGGCGGACAGGTCGGGCGCATTGGTGTTGACCCTGCCGCTGATCGACAAGCCGGGATAGAGCTGCGCCTCCGCCACGCCGATGCGCGCGGTGGCGGCGGCAAGCTGCCGTTCGGCCACGCGCACGTCGGGGCGGCGGCGCAGCACGTTGGCGGGGATGTCGGCGCCCAGTTTCGCGGGGCCTTGCGGGATCGGCGCAGGCTCTTCCAGCAGCGGCCTGATCGCGCCTGGCGCCTGCGCGGTCAGAACGGCGATGCGCGTGACGGCGGCGTTGTACTGCTGCCGGATCTGCGGGATCGTCGCGGCCGATTGCGCGCGGCTGGCGCGGGCCTGCTCTTCATCCACGGCGGAGACCAGGCCGGCCATGACGCGCCAGCCCGCGATCTGAAGGTTGTCGTCCTGGATCGCCACGCTGGCCAGCGCATTGGCAAGCTGGGCCTGATACGCGCGGGCGAGGATGTAATTGCGTGCGACTTCGCTCTCCACCGCGCGCAGCGTGGACGCATAGTCGAAGCCCGAAGCCTCAAGTTCTGCGCGGCTGGCCTGCACGGCGCGGCGATTACCGCCGAACAGGTCGAGCTGGTAGCTGGCGTCGAGGCCGAGCGAGAAGCTGTCGACCCCGTTGCCGCCCGCGATGACGACCGTGCCATCGGGCTGCGTGATTGCCGTACCCCCGCCGCGCAGCGGTTCGACGCGGTTGTAGCCGCCGGTTCCCGACACCGACGGGTAGAGCGCCGAACGGCTGACGACCAGCGCTTCCCTTGCCTGCCGCAAGCGCGCGAGCGCCACGTCGAGATCGGTATTGTCCCGGATAGCTCTTTCGATCAGCCGGGTCAGGACCGGGTCGTCGAATTCGCGCCACCAGTCCACCAGTTCCTCCGGAGAGGGCGACAAGGCTTCCGGCCCCGCAACTGACCATTCCTGCGGAACGCCTAGCTGCGACGCCTCCACCGGTTCGTAATCAGGACCGACCATGCATCCCGCCAGTAAAGCCATCGAAGCTGTTGCCGCGAAAACACGGTAGCGGATCAACACGATTGTGGCTTCCCTGAGCATGTTCGTGACAAATTCTTGTTATGCAGAGCAATGTGCCCTTTTGTTTCTTTGCAGGTCAAGCCTGCCTCCCTTGCCAGCGGGAGAGTTGTGCGTAACTTCCCGATCGGCGGAGCGGGCGCAGAGGCACCTGACGCGAAGTCGGCCGGTCACCGGGAAGGAGAGTTGACGAGAGCAAATATTGTGGAGGCGCGGACAGAATAATGCGGCAATTTGTTCAGCGTCTTGACCCGCCATGCAAATGGAAGATGCAAGTTTGCTCCATTTTGGTTGCAATAGCTGGATGTTCAGCTTCCCACGCAGCCTGCGCACGCATCACAGCGGCGGGTCCGGCCGATCGGCCGCGATGCCTAGCGGTCGACCGATGCGCTGATCCGGTGCAGGAAAGGATGATGCGGAGCGGGGCCGCGCTGGATGTGGCCGAACATGCCGCCGGCCAGCGACGACAGCTTGGTCTCGACAAAGAGGATTTCCTCGCCCTTGCGGATGTCGATATGGGCGCGAAGCTGCCCGTCGTAGGAGAGGGATACCCCTTCGGCATCGGGGAATTCGCTGCGGAGCATGTCGCGCAGCTGGCGCAGCTGCTCGCTCAAGGCTCTATCGGCGGGCACCTTTGGAAAATGCTCGACCTGACCCGATGACGGCGTGGCGTTCGTAGACATGATGACCCCCAGATCCGGATCCGCACCCGCCGCGTAGAGTACCGATTTCGCCCCGAATTCGGCGAGCATGAAGCGTGCTTTGGCGCTATTTGGCCGCAAGAAAGGCCATCGCAGGGCACAAACTGGCGCTCGCGGTCTCGTTCCTGTCGGGCTTACCGCAAAACCGGTTGGCCGAGGGCGCGAGGCGTCAACCAACTCCGCCCGCCCCCGAACGTCTATTCCGTGCCAGTCGCCGCGGACGGCGTCCAGCCGGCGCGATATTTGTCGAACCATGCCAGTATGGCCGCAGCCTTTGCCGCGCTTTGCGAAGGGCGAGCGGCTATTCCGCCATGGCTGGCGCCCGGCACCTTGACCAGCGCGGTCGGCACGCCGCGCAGGCGCAGGGCGGTGTAATACTGCTCGGCCTCGCTGACGGGGGTTCGGTAATCCTCGCTGCCGACGACGACCAGCGTCGGCGTCTCGACGTTGCCGACCAGCGACAGGGGCGAGACTTTCCAGAACGCTTCGGGATCCTCCCACGGCTGGGCGCCGATCCAGTAGGGGCCGAAATAGGCCGCACCGTCGGAGGTCAGCGCCTGCGTCGTCCAGTTGATAACCGGCTTCTGCGCAGCGGCCGCCTTGAACCGGTCGGTCTTGCCTACGATCCAGCTGGTCAGCGCGCCGCCGCCCGATCCGCCGGTGACGAACAGCGCGTTCTCGTCCGCAATGCCCAGCTCGATGGCGCGGTCGACGATGCTCATCAGGTCGAAGTAATCGTTGCCGGGGTAGGCCTTGTCGATGCCGTTGGCGAACGCCTCGCCATAGCTGGTCGAACCGCGCGGATTGGCCGAAAGTACGGCATAGCCCGCCGCCGCATAAAGCTGGTTGTCGGTGGCGAAATGCGGACCATAGGCGGCAAACGGGCCGCCGTGGATCTCAAGGATCAGCGGCACGCGCTGACCCTCGCGGTAGCCGGGGGGCAGGGTAAGCCAGCCGTCGATCTTTTGCCCGTCGAAGCTGGAGCTTGCGGTGATCTTGCGCACTTCGCCCAGCGACTTCACCTGGCGCAGCGTGCGGTTGAGGTCGGTCAGCGTGCGGGTATCGCCGCCCTTCGTCAGCTTGACCTCGGCCGGACGGTTCGCCGTGCCGCCGGTGAAGGCGACTGCGTCCCTGTCGGAGACGGAGAAGCTGCCGCCGGTATAGGGCCGGTCGAGCCCGCCTCCCGACAGCCCGCTGGCCACGTCGCGTACCGATCCGTCGAGGCCAATGCGCGCAACACGGGTTTCGCCGCCGACGTCATATTGCGCATAGATCGCCCGTCCATCCGCGTCCCAGACGAGCCCGCCGGGGCTGAAGTCCCAGTCCTGCGTCAGCTTGCGCACATTGCTGCCATCGGCGTTCATCACGTAGAGATCGGCATTTTCGTAGGCCCGGCCCGCATCGTCGAAGCCGGTATAGGCGATCAGTCTGCCGTCGGGCGAAACCGCCGGGCTGCCGTCGGGTCCATCGCGTGTGGTGAGCTGCGACAGCGCGCCGCTGGCGATGTCGAGCGCCCAGATCTCGCTCTCGAGCGGATCGGTCTGCCAGTCGGCGTTGCGATTAGCGCCGAAATAGATCGTGCTGCCATCGCTGGACCAGGCCAGCGGGCCACCGTCGTGATAGGGACCGAAGGTCAGCTGGCGCGGCGCGCCGCCCGTGGCGGGCACAAGAAAGATCTTCTCGAACCCCGGCTTCAGATAGCCCGCGCCGTCCGCACGATAGGTGACAAGGTCGTAGATCTCGAGCGGCGACGCCCATTCGGCGCCTTCGGGTTTGCCTTCGGGCTGGCTGCCCAGCTGCATGCCGCTGCTTTCGACCATCATGCTATAGGCGATGGAATCGCCCGCGGGCGACCAGGCGATGCTGCCGGGGCTGGAAGGGAGACCCGTCAGCTGCACGCTTTCGCCGTTCTCCATCCAGCGCACCCACAGCTGTGCGCTGCCGCCCTCGGTCGAAACGAAGGCGAGGCGGGTTCCGTCGGGCGACCAGCGGGGCGAGAATGCGCCGTCCATCGTGCCGGTGATCGGCACTTCCTCGCCCGTCCTCGTGTCGATCAGCCAGATCGCGCTGCGCGTGCTGTCGGTCATGATGTCGTTCGATCGGCGGACATAGGCGATCCGGGAACCGTCGGGGCTGATCTGCGGGTCGGCGGCGATGGCAAGGTCGAACAGGTCCGCGCCGGAAAAGCGGCGATCGGGTCCGCTGCGCTCGCTTCCCATGGCGGAGGCCGAGACCGGCGCTGCCGTTGATGCCTCAGCGGGGGAGCTTGCCGGCTGCTGGGCCAGCGCAAGCTGGGACGAGAGTGCGAGCGCAAGAGCGCAGATCGTCGCGCCAGGCGCGGGCAGTTTGGTCATCGTAACCCTTTGGAACAGAGATTGATCGGATCAGGGAGTCTGCATGCTTTGTAACCGATGAAACGACCTGGTCAATCATCGCCCGTTCTGGAGAACCAATGAAAAACGGCCCGCTTCCCGGGTGGGAGGCGGGCCGTCTTCTAACCGGAAGAAACCGGCGGCGCGATTACTCGGCCGGAGCAGCTTCGACAGCGGTGTCGGCAGCGTCGGTGGTGGCTTCTTCAGCAACCGGAGCTTCGACGGCTGCGTCGGTCACGACGTCGGTGCCTTCGAGAGCGGGCTCTTCAACGACAGGAGCAGCAGTTTCTTCAACCGGAGCAACTTCTTCGGTGGTCGCTTCTTCAGCGGGTTCCGAGCAGGCGGTCATCGCGAAAGCGGCGCTGCTGGCAGCAAGAACGAGAGCGATCTTCTTCATGTCTAAAATCCTTGAATGCCGAATCACAATGAGGCGGCAACGATCATCTAGATGAAATGTGACAGGCTGTCCATATTCCTGCCACATTCTCGCCGCAAAAAATTTCCGGCTCGATCAATGTTCCACGATCGGCGGACCGGGCGCATCCCGGTCCTGTTCATGCACCTCGATCAGGCCGCGACCGACATGGCTGTGACGGTGGCCGTACAGGAAATAGACCGCCAGCCCGATCGCGCCCCAGACGGGCAGGACCAGCATCGCCTCGAACGGCAGGTTGACGAACAGGGCGACGCACCCGGCGGCGGCCAGCGGGGCCACGACCCACACCGCCGGGGTGCGGAACGGACGCTTGCGGCCCGGATCGCGCTTGCGCAGGATCAGCACTGCGATCGCCACCATGAAGAAGGCGAACAAGGTTCCCGAGTTCGAGATGTCGGCAAGCTGGCCCACCGGCAGCAGCGCGGCGGCAATCGCGACGCAGACGCCCGTGATGATGGTCACAATATGCGGGGTCTTCCAGCGCGGGTGAATGGTGGCCAGCCGTTCCGGCAACAGGCCGTCACGCGCCATCACGAAGAAGATGCGCGTCTGACCATAAAGCATCATCAGGATGACCGAAGGCAGCGCCAGATTGGCGGCGATGCCGACAAGGTTGCCCGCCCAGCCGTAATTGATGGCGCGCAGCACGTGGGCCAGCGCCTCGTCCGAACAGACCAGCGGTTCCGCTCCGCGCGCCGCAAGTGCCGCGCATTCGCGCGCGAACTCCGCCGATCCGGGCTGCACGCCCAGCGAGGTGGGCTGTGCGCCAATGGTGCCGATCGCGCCGGCGGTGACCAGCAGGTAGAACAGGGTACACACGACGAGGCTGCCGATCAGGCCGATCGGTACGTTGCGCTGCGGATCGCGGGTTTCCTCTGCCGCGGTCGAGACAGCGTCGAAGCCGACATAGGCGAAGAAGATCGACGCCGCCGCGCCGACGACGCCAAGCCCGCTGGTGCCCTCGGGACCGAACCAGCCGTTGGGGGCAAAGGGAACGAAATTGCCGCCATCCATCGCGGGGACGGTCAGTGCGATGAACAGGGTCAGCGCCGCGATCTTGATGGCGACCAGGATGGCGTTGAAAGTGGCGCTTTCCTTGGTCCCCACCACCAGCAATGCGGTGACGGCAAGGGCGACGCCGATCGCAGGCAGGTTGATCAGTCCGTGGCTGAAATCGACGCCCGACAGCGACCACGCCGGCCCCGCCGACAATGCCGCCGGCAGGGCGAGGCCCGTCGAACTTTCGATCAGCCCCATGAAATAGCCCGACCAGCCAACGCACACCGCCGCTGCCGCGACGGCATATTCCAGGATCAGCGCCCAGCCGACCATCCAGGCGAGCAATTCGCCGACCACCGCATAGGAATAGGTATAGGCAGAGCCCGACACCGGCACCATGGATGCCAGTTCGGAATAGCACAGCGCCGCGACAGCGCAGACGCCGCCTGCGATCACGAAGCTCCAGATCATGCCCGGTCCAGCCTTTTGCGCGGCTGCGGCGGTAAGGACGAAGATGCCGGTGCCGATGATGGCTCCGATGCCCAGGAGCATCAGCTGAACCGGACCCAGGGAACGGGGAAGTGCGTTTTTCTCCGCCGTCGCGATGATGGCGTCCAGCGGTTTGATCCTGCTTTGCATCAAGTGCAGTCTTTCGAAATTGCTCGCGGATCCGGATTGCGCATGCGCCGATGGGCGGGGAGCATGTTCCGCCGCCCCGCATGCTGACCAATCTCTCTCACCGCGAAATCAGGGTGGATGGCACGAAAACTTCGCCTCAGGCAAAAGGCTTGGAAGCCGCCGCCCGACAGAAATCCGGCACGTGCTGGGCGTCGATTTACGACAGAATTCAAAGCGCTCGCCATGGAAAAATCGCAACGGCCGTGGAAAACCGGTGGAGACGGGGTCAGGCTTCGTCCGGAGGCGACCCTGCTTCAGCTTGCTCCGGCACGGCAGGCGCAGGATGGGTCGGCAACGCGAAGCCTCTCCCGACATGCAGGCGATGCTTGACGATGACGTACTCGCCCTTGTCGGTATCGAAAATGGCATATTGCACCTCGGGCCGCTCGCTTGCGGCGCGGCGCGACATGTCCTTGCCCGCATCGGGGTGGCATTGGCGGCGCTGGTCGCTGGCATACCAGGCATCCAGCATCGCCTGCTCCCTGGCGAGAACCTCCTCTTCGTAGAAGTTCTGCCTGGGCTTTTCGCCATTGGCATAGCTTGCCGCCGCGCTGGTCGCGTAATCGCCGATATTCAGGCCCGCTGCGTATTGCGCGACATGGGCCAGTTCATGGAAAAACAGCCGTTCGTTCAGCTGGTTGAGGTTGGAAGGCTCCTTGGGCACGGCGATGTAGACGTCGTTCTGCCGGGTGATCCCGAGCACGCCGCGCGCGAAGGCGACCTCGTTGATGATGTCGTCGTTGCGGAATTCGGGATGAAACCGCACCTTGCTCCAGTCGGCCTTGCCGATCAGCGGCTCCTGCTCTTCGAGGAAGGAGATCACGCAGGGGTGCAGGGGTGTCCCGTCGCGGCGCAGCCCGGCGACATCGACCGGGCGCAGGCCTTCTTCTGGCATCGCGCCGTACGCCAGCACGGCATTCTTGGCGGCAGGCGTGATCTTGGGCGTTCCCACGGTCTCCAGCACCCACAGCGTTCCGGCCGCACCGCCCAGAGCACCACCCAGCAACCCGATGATGCCCGCTCCGGCGATGGCGAATGCTACCAGTCGGCGCGGTCTCCTGCGTTGCGAGCCGCCTGCGGCCATGTTGTTCGCGCCTCCCTCTCAGAGGGCGAAAGGGACGTCCGGGGGCTCGACGCTGGTGTCGAAATGCCCGCGCTCGTCCGGTTTCGCGGTTTATCCGTCCATCATGCGGATCATAGCGCAGACCGGCTTGCAAACGGCTTAATTCCCGTGCCCGATTGAGGTCCGCTTTCTGCCTTGCTTCAGCCTTAATGTGGCTGAAATCCGCCGATTTTCTCCATTGGCAACGTGCGCCGCGAGTGCATGTTCCTAGATAACGGCATGAACCGGAAAGCGACCCGCCGACATGCGGTCCGCGACCGCTTCATCACCCTTTTCGAAAAGCAGTGCGCGCAGTTCGTCGCCCCGCGGATCGTTGACCAGAGCGCCGTCGGCGAGATGGGCCAGCCATGCCTGGAACGCCGCGCGAATGGCTGGACAGTCGCCGCCGCGCGCGCTGTGCCACGCCACGGTGTCGAGCCAGCGCTGCGGGATCTTCTGTGAACCGTCCATCGCGATCTGCGCCAGCCGGTGCCGCACGGCCGGCTCGGCGAAGCGCTGGATCAGGCTGTCCGCATAGGCGGAAAGATCCTGATCGGGCGCACGGTCGATGGTGGGCGCGGCTTCTTCGACCATCAGCCGATGGGCGAGGTCGCGCAGCTGCGGATCGGCTATCGCCTCGTGCACAAAGGTATGTCCGCGTTCCAGCCCGCAATAGGCCAGCAGCGAATGTGCCCCGTTCAGCATGCGCAGCTTGGCGGTTTCGTAGGGACCGACATCGGACACGATCTGCGCCCCGTGATCCTCCCATGTGGGGCGCGGGCCTGCGAAGCGGTCCTCGATCACCCATTGGCTGAATGCCTCCGTCAGCACGGCGCCTTCGTCACGCATGCCGAGCGTTTCTTCCAGGGCAGCGCGGTCCTGTTCTGTGGTGGCTGGCACGATGCGATCGATCATGGTCTGTGGGCAGGTGCAGTGCCGGGCAAACCATTCAGTCAGCTGCGGATCCCTCGCTTTCAGCCAATCATGCATGAGACGGCTGAGTTGTTGACCGTTCTGCGCCAGATTGTCGCAGGACAGCAAGGTGATGCCGGATAGCCCCCCAGCCTGGCGCTTCGCCAGCGCCTTGGCAAGCAGGGGATAGAAGCTGTCTTCGGCCGCTGCGAGATCGAGCGAGCCGTCGCCGGCGCGGGCATAGCCTTTCTCGGTCACGGTGAAGCTGACTATGCGGCAATCAGGCGAGGCTATGCGCGCGATCACCGCCTCCGGTTCCTGCGGCGCCACGATCACTTCGCGTACCGCGCCGACGACGCGAGTGGTGGAGGTGCCGCCGCCGCGCGCGGTGACCGAATAAAGCCCGTCCTGCGGATTGAGCTGATCAGCGACATTGGCCGAACGCAGCGATATGCCGCAGATGGCCCAGTCGCGCTCGCCTGCATCCAGCGCGAGATCGGTGTACCAAGCCTGGTGCGCGCGGTGGAACGCGCCGATCCCGAAATGCACCATGCCGATGGCCTGTGCCTCGCGGTCATAAGACGGCGGCGCGACCCCGGATGGCAGCGCGGAGAGCGTGGCGGAAGACAATCTCACAGATTATAGGCCTTCTTCACGAGCTTGTAGGACAGCTCCTGCGCCAGTTCGGCGGCTTCCCAATCCTCGATCCGGTGCTCGGCGACCAATTGCGCCAGGAAGCCGCAATCGACGCGGCGGGCGACGTCGTGACGTGCGGGGATCGACAGGAAGGCGCGCGTGTCGTCGTTGAAGCCCACCGTGTTGTAGAAACCGGCCGTTTCGGTCGTGTTGTGGCGGAACCGGCGCATGCCCTCCGGGCTGTCGTGGAACCACCATGCGGGGCCCAGCTTCAGCACCGGATAATGTCCTGCCAGCGGCGCGAGCTCGCGGGCATAGACGCTCTCGTCCAGCGTGAAGAGGATGATCGAGAGGTCCCGGCTGTTGCCAAACCGGTCGAGCAGCGGCTTGAGCGCGTGGACGTAATCGGTCCGCATCGGAATATCTGCGCCCTTGTCGCGCCCGAAATTCTCGAACAGCCAGCCATTATGGTTGCGGAAAGAGCCGGGGTGGATCTGCATCACCAGCCCGTCATCAATGCTCATCGCCGCCATTTCGGTCAGCATCTGGGCCCGGAAAAGTTCGGCATCCTGGGCGCTGGCCCTGCCGTCCTTTACCCGGTCGAACAGCATCGCGGCCTCGGCGGACGACAGGTTTGCGGTGGCGGCGGTCGGGTGGCCGTGATCCGTGCTGGTCGCGCCCGCCGACCTGAAGAATTCGCGCCGCTGGCGGTGAGCGTCAAGATAGCCCTGCCATGTCCGGCAATCCTGGCCCGTCAGCTGCGAGAAGCCGTCGAGATTGGCGCTGAACCCTTCGAATTCGGGATCGACCACCGGGTCGGGGCGGTAGGCAGTGACTACCCTGCCGTTCCAGTCGCTGGCGCGGATCACGGCGTGATGTTCCAGCGTGTCCAGCGGGCTCTCCGTCGTCGCGATCACCTCTATGCCATAGCGGTCGAACAGAGCGCGGGGCCGAAAATCATCCGTCGCCAGCCTGTCGGTGATCGTGTCGTAATAGAGGTCCGCCGTATCCGCCGACAGCTGGACATCCATGCCGAACGCCTCGGCAAACACCCAGTCCAGCCACATGCGCGACGGCGTGCCGCGGAACAGGTAGTAATGTTCGGCCAGGATGCGCCATGCCGCCCGCGGGTCCGCCTTGTGGCCCGCAATGCCCAGATCTTCCAGCCTGACACCCTGCGAATAGAGCATGCGGAACAGGTAATGGTCGGGCGCCAGCAGCAGTTCGGTCGCATTGCCGAAACTGTCGTTGCGGGCGAACCAGGCCGGGTCGGTGTGGCCGTGCGGGCTGACGATCGGCAGGTCCTTCACGCTGGTGTAGAGCTCGCGGGCGATGGCGCGGACCGTGGGATCGGGCGGGAGCAGGCGGTCGGGGTGGAGGGTGAGCGGTCGGGTCATGTGGCATCCTTGCTCTGCTGGCGCCCGCCGGTCAGACCGGGCGTGGATTGTCGGCGCCGGGCGCTTGTGGTAACCGGTGTCAAATGGGGTAATGCAACGACTATCCCGTTCAATCAACCGGCCAATGCCAAAATGCACCGGCAGGAAAGACACCCGGCATGCACGACCAGATCACCGAAAAGACCCGCGCCCCGGCGGCGATGCGGTGCCATGTGGACGACACGGTCGTCGTGGCGCTGCGTGACATCGCGGGCGGGGAGACGGTGGACGCGGGGGGCGAGCGGATCGCCGCCGGTCCGGCCATTCGCGCGGGACACAAGATTGCTTTGCGGGCCCATGCGCCGGGCGATCCGGTGATCCGCTATGGCGAGCGGATCGGGGTGGCGACCGCGCCCATCGCGCGGGGCGATCACGTTCATTCGCACAATCTGAAGACCGCCCTGTCGGGCGAAATGGCCTATGGCGATTTCGCGGGGCCGCAGGGGGCGACCGGGGCCGAGCCGCTGGGCAGCTGGCGCGGCTATCGCCGCAGCGATGGCCGCCATGCCACGCGCAACGAGATCTGGCTGATCCCGACCGTCGGCTGCGTCGCGCCGATGTGCGAGATGCTGGCCCGCGAGGCGGAAACGCGCCATGCCGATGTCATCGCGGCGGGCCGGATCGACGGCATCGTCGGCTTTGGCCATCCGCATGGCTGCTCGCAGCTGGGCGACGATCTGTCGGGGACGCGCGCCCTGCTGGCGGCCTTGTGCGACAATCCCAATGCGGGCGGCGTGGTGCTGATCGGCCTGGGGTGCGAGAGCAACCAGCTGGACGAGCTGATCGCGCATGTGCCCGAACGCAGCCGCGCCAAATTGCGGGTGATGCGGGCGCAGGATCCGGGTGACGAGCATGAGCGTGCCAATGCGCTGATCGACGCCCTGGTCGCGGAACTGTCCGGGCTGGAGCGCGAGGAGGCGCCTGCATCCGCGCTGGCCATCGGGCTGAAATGCGGCGGGTCGGACGCGCTGTCGGGCATCACCGCCAATCCGCTGCTGGGCCGCTTCAGCGACCGCGTCGCGGCGAGCGGCGGGCGGCTGGTGCTGACCGAGATCCCGGAGATCTTCGGGGCGGAAGCCTCGCTGTTTGCGCGCAGCACCTCGGGCGAGGTGCATGAGCGGGCGGCGGCGCTGCTCAACCGCTTCAAGCGCTATTTCCTGGAACAGGGGCAGCCGGTTTCGGAAAATCCCTCGCCCGGCAATATCGCGGGCGGGATCACCACGCTTGAGGAGAAATCGCTGGGCGCGGTGCAGAAGGGCGGCAGGGCGCCGCTGGTCGACGTGGCCGATTACGGCGGCACGGCGGAAAAGCCGGGCATCACCCTGCTGGAAGCGCCGGGCAACGATGCGGTATCCTCGACCGCGCTGGCGGCGGCGGGGGCTACGATGATCCTGTTCACCACGGGCCGGGGCACGCCGCTGGGCTTTCCGGTGCCGACGGTCAAGGTTGCGTCGAATTCGGCGCTGGCGGCCAGCAAGGCCGGCTGGATCGATTTCGACGCGGGCCGGATGCTGAACGAACCAGCACACGAGGTGGACGAGGATTTCGCCCGCAGCCTGCTGGCCATCGCCAGCGGCGAGAAGACCGCCAGCGAACGCAGCGGGCAGCGCGTCATCTCGATCTGGAAGCGCGGCGTGACGCTCTGATCCTCGGTTGACACAGGCGACACATCCTACAGGTGCTGTCGCTTGGCCGAAGGGCGCGGAAATGCTGGCGTTTCGGCCCCTCGGTTGACACCGCGGGGGGCTGGAGAAAACAGACGATTGCAAGGAGCCGTGGCGCCAGGTCGGCGTCGGTTCGGCTTTACCCCGATGCAGGCGTGTAGGACAGCGCGATGATACTGGCGCGGCAGTCCGGCGTTGGCCGGTTTCGGGGCGGGGGGGGGCGGATGGCTTCATGGGCGGGAGCCGCAGGCTGAGGGTGCCGCCCTTTCAACGATGAAGCTGCGGCACCGAACTTTCCCGGGTTCGGTGCGTCAGCTTACGACAATGGTTCCCTTCATGCCGAGCAGCGCGTGGCCAGTGTGGGTGCACACAAGCTCGTAGGTTCCGGCAGATGGCACCAGATGGATTTCGGTCGACTGCCCGCCACCCAGATCTACTTGCCCATCCCGCACGCTGGCCACGTCCTCGGGCGCCACTTTCGAGGCGGCGAAGAACTCCGGTGCCGTGAAGTCATGACCACCTTGAGCGGTGTTCACGATATGCAGCGCGTAAGCTTTGCCGGCCTCCAGCCGTATGGTCGATGGGGTGAAATCAAAGTTGTTCAGCTTCACTTCCACAAGCTGCGCATCCGTCAGGTTTGTCGAGGCGACCTGCGGATCGACAGCATGGGTCGTGGCGCAAGCAGCAAGTAGCAGGCCGAGCGCAAGAGAGAACACGGGCCGCATCATAGGTCTCCGCGAAGCCGAGACCCTTGATACTCCTTCGCCGTCAGCAGTGCAAAACAATCTCCATTCGCCTCGCTTGCCGAGGCGGCTCGCCATCAATGCCGCATGCGCGCTCCGGAAGCGCGCACCATCGAAATCGCTTTCGCTCGTCAGGCACGATCCGCCGCCACCCGTGCTCGAGAGGGGTGCCGCAGGTGCTCTCTTTGCGCAAGATCCCTAACGTTTAGCTGCGCCGCTCAACCCTCGCGCTTGAGCGCTTCGAAATAGGCGAGGAGGTTTTTGATGTCCTCGTCCTCGAAGGTGAAGACGGGCATCTGGGCCGTGTGGCCGACCTGGATCCCGCGCCTGAACGATCCGGCGACCATCCAGTCCGGCAGCTGGCGGGCTGCGCGGGCCAGGCTGGGCGCGTCGGGGTTGGGCGAGACGCCGTCATCCAGCGCGTGGCAGCCGGCGCAATTCGCCTGCGCGAATTGCCTGCCCTTGGCGGCGCTGTCCGACAGCGGGGCCGGTCCGCGATCCGTCACGCAGGCGGCGGCGAGCAGCGGAAGCGAGGCGATGAGCAGGCGCTTGAGCATCGAAGCAATCTCCTTTTCCTGGCGCACGCTAGCGCAAGGAAGCCGCCGGACACAAGGACGCTGGCGCAAGTGCGCGGGCCGCTAGTTCCACCACTCCAGCAGGCCCAGCGACAGCCATGGAACATAGGTGATCAGCGCCAGCGCCAGGATCAGCGTGCCGTAGAACGGCCAGATCGTCTTCACCAGCGTCGTCACCGGGATCTTGCCCACGGCGGAACCGACGAACAGCACCGATCCCACCGGCGGCGTCACCAGCCCGATGCCCAGGTTCAGCATCATGATGATGCCGAAATGGACCGGGTCCACGCCCATGTTCATCGCGACCGGCAGGAAGATCGGCGTGGTGATCACGATCAGCGGGGCCATGTCCATGAAGGTGCCCAGCAGCAGCAGCATGATATTGATGATCAGCAGCGTCAGCACCGGGTTGTCGGTAATGACCGCGATCAGCCCGGCCAGCGCGGTGGGCACTTCCAGCAGGGCCAGCGCGAAGCCGAAGGCGGTGGCGGCGGCGATGATGAACAGCACCATGGCGGCGGTGCGCACCGACTTGCCCGCCGCTTCCCAGAACGCGGTCCAGCCCAGGCTGCGATAGACGAATACGCCGATGACAATGGTGTAGATCACCGCGACGGCCGAGCTTTCGGTGGCCGTGAAATAGCCGGACAGGATGCCGCCCATGATGATGACCGCGGTCATCAGTCCGGGAATGGCGTAGATCGCGGCGACCGCGAACTGGCGCCAGCCGGGGAACGAGCCCTTGGGCAGGCCGCGCCGCTTCGCCACGACATAGGCCGTGGTCATCAGCATCAGCCCGGTCAGTATGCCCGGCACGATGCCCGCCACGAACAGGTCGCCGATGGACACGCCGATGCCCGAAGCGGCGGAATAGATGATCATGTTGTGCGAAGGCGGGATCAGCAGGCCGACGATGGCCGCCGTCACCGTCACGTTCACCGCGTAGTCGCCGGGATAGCCCTTGTCGCGCATCAGCGGCACCAGGCTGGACCCGATGGCCGACGCGCTGGCGATGGCGCTGCCCGACACCGCGCCGAACATCATCGATGCGCCCACGTCGACCAGACCCAGCCCGCCGCGCACCCGGCCCAGCGCCGCATCGGCGACCCTGACCAGCCGGTCGGCGATGCCGGCGCGGTACATCAGATCGCCCGCGAAGATGAAGAAGGGGATCGCCATCAAGGTGAACACGCTGATGCCCGATGCCATGCGCTGCACCGCGACGACCAGCGGGATGTCGATCGCCGCGAAACAGGCGAGCGCCGCGCCGAACAGCGCGAAGCCCACCGGCACGCCGATGGCGAGCAGCGCGAAGAGCACGCCGAACAGGACAAGCAGTTCCATCAGTCGGCGCTCCCCGGGATCGGGCCGTCTTCCAGCCCGTCGTCGCTGGGGGGCGTACCATGTTCTCGGCCGCGAACACCGCCATCAGCAAGCCGGAAATCGGCAGCGGCGCATAGGCGACCCAGCGGCTGAGGCCGAGCGAGGGGATCACGTGGTCGCGCACCGCCCACAGCAATTGCGCGCCATAGAACGCGATGGCGAGGCCCATCAGCGCCACCAGCGCGTTGATCACCCGGTGCAGGACGGCGGTGCCCCGCGTCCCCAGCAGGTCGTCGAGCAAGGCGATGCGGATATGAAACCCCTCGCGCACGCCGGCGGCGGCGGCGAACAGGACGTACCAGATCATCAGCAGCAGCGACGTCTGTTCGGTCCACGAAGGGCTGTTGTCGAGGATGAAGCGGCCGAACACCTGCCAGCCGACCACGGCGGTCATGACGACCAGCCCCAGCGAGCCGAGGCGGACCAGCCAGTCGGAGACGAATTTCACGATGGGGTCTCCTCTGGCGCGGAAGGGGCGGTTGCGTCGCTGGCCATCTGTTCGCCCAGGGCGACGATGCGCTGCGCGATGTCGCGCTGCTGCGGCGTGACGAGGAAGTCGTCCCACACCGGCTCCATCAGCGCGGCGAAGGGGGCAGTGTCGACCTCGTTCACCTCGACCCCCGCGGCGATGATGTTGGCCTTGCTGCTCATCACCCGCGCGTCCCAAAGCGTACGCATGTAATCGACGGACTGGCGGGCGGCCTGCCGGATCAGCTGCTGGTCGGAGGGCGGCAGCCTGTCCCAGCTGACCTTCGACATCAGCAGCACTTCGGGGGTGAAGAGGTGCTGCGTCAGGCTCATGAACCGGGCGACTTCGTAGTGGCGGGCGCTTTCGAAGCTGGGCCAGTTGTTCTCCGCCCCGTCGATCACGCCCTGGGCAAGGGCGGAATATACCTCGTCGAAGGGCATGGGGACGGCATTGGCGCCCAGCGCGTTGACCATGGCGAGATAGAGGTCGGACGAGGGCACGCGCAGCTTCAGCCCGCGCATGTCATCGGGCGTGTGGATCGGGCGGCGGGTGTTGTAGAAGCTGCGCGCGCCGGAATTGTAGAAGCAAAGGCCGATCATGCCCTGCTTGCGAAAGCTGGCGAGGATCTCGTCCCCGATGTCGCCGTCCAGCGTGCGGCGCATGTGCGGGACCGAGCGGAAGATGAAGGGCAGCGAGGGCGGGATCGTCATCGGCTCGACCGAATTGAGCGGCGCGAGATTGACGCGGTTGAAGTCGATGCCGCCGAAGCTGGTGATCTCCAGCGTGTCGCGCTCGTTGCCCAGCTGCGCGCCGGGGAAGACCTTGATCCCCAGCCGTCCGCCGGTGCGTTCGGACAGCAGCCGGCCCATGTATTCCACCGCCTTGACCGTGGGATAGTCGCCGGGGTGGGTGTCCGCGCCGGTGAACACGCCCGACAGGCGCGGCTGGCATCCGGCCAGCGACAGCCCGGCGGCAGCGGCGCCGCCCGCGATCAGGCGGCGGCGGGAAATGGCAAGGCGCTGGATCATGCGATATCCGGATCGAAGGCGCGGAAGGTGAAGTCGCGGAAGCTGGCGGTGCCGGCGCGCGCCGCGTAGAGGCCGGGGCGCAGCATCAGGAAGCCGCCGCGCACGTTGTGGTGATAGCCCGACACTTCCATCCCCCGGTCGAAACGCAGCCATGTCCGGCCGCCGTCGCCGCTGGTGTCGAAGGTGACGATGTTGCGGTCGTTGGTGACGCGCATCCTCATGCGTCGCCCGTGGGGATTCAAGGGCCGGGCGCGTTCTATCCCGTACTGATGCGTGACGAAGCGGTCCTCGTCGAAACCCAGCCCGGCGTAGAGCCTGTCGTCGTAGAACAGGACCAGCCCGGCGCGGCCGCCCGGCTCGATCTGGATATCGCATTCGAACATGTAGCTGCGGTCGCCCGCGGTGATCAGCAGCGGCGAGCCGGAGGAGGGGGCATCGCCCTTGCCCTTGAAGTGCAGCGCGCCATCCGACACGCTGATCCTGTCAGCCTCGTCGTCGGCGGGCTTGTAGAACGACCATTTGGTGCCCAGCGCCAGCGGCTGCGAGAAATCGTCCGACAGCGCCATGCCGTGCGGCACCTTTGCGCCGCCGCCGGGCACCGCGATCGGCTGCGACAGGTCGCCGCCGGTCATCTCGAACCAGCCGTCGGGCGTAAAGCGCACCGGGTCCATCAGGCACTGGCGGCCCAGCGTCCAGAAATCGTTCTCGTACCCGTGATAGAGCGACCACCAGCTGCCGTCGGGCGCCTCCACCAGCGAGGCATGGCCGCGCGACCACCAGGCCTCGCGGATATCGGTGGTGCGCACGATGGGATTGCCGGGGTGATCCTCCCACGGGCCGTGCAGCGATCTTGAGCGTGCCGCGATCACCATGTGCCCTGTCGGCGGACCGGCCGTGCCGCCGACCGCGGTGATCATGTAGTACCAGTCGCCGACATGGTGGATCTTGGGGCCTTCGGGCGAGAATCCCTCGACGATCCAGTCGGCGGGATAGCGCCAGGGGTCGTAGACATGCTCGACCTCTCCGGCCAGCGAGAGATTGTCGTCCGACAGGCGCACCCGGTCGCCGCCCGACAGGAACAGCCAGCGCGATCCGTCCTCGGCCACCGCGTGGCACGGGTCGATATGGTCCGGCAGGCCGAGCGGTATGGGATTGCTCCACGGACCTTCGATCCGGTCTGCCCAGGCGACGAAGATGTCGTTCTGCGGCTCGGCCTTCACCGGGATGTAGAGGAGGTATCTGCCCCTGTCCTTGTGCAGGCTGGGTGCCCAGACCGAACCGATGTTCCTGTGCAGCGCGGGCTTCAGCGGCTGCCAGTTCACGAGATCGCGCGAATGCCAGATCAGCAGACCGGGATAGGCGTCGAAGGTGGAGAAGGTGACGTAGTAATCGTCCCCGTCCTTCAGAACCGCCGGATCGGGCCGGTCGCCCGAGATCAGCGGATTGAGGAACCTGCCGTCGCCGAGGTCGGCGATCCGCTTGCCTTCGCCGTCGCGGCGCCAGTCGGTGGCGCGCGGGGCGGGGGATACCGCCGACTGGGCCAGCACCGATGTCGCCCCGGCGCCGCCCATCAGGCCGGTCAGCGACAGGGCCGCGGCACCGCGAAAGATATCTCTACGGCCCGATTTTATCATGCGAACCCTATCGATTGCGCCCAGTCGCGCCACAATTCGGGCCAGTTGTCGACCGGCTTGCCGACGGCCTTGCGCAGGCCGAAGCCATGGCCGCCGTGCTGGAACAGATGGGTTTCGACCAGAATACCGCGCGCTTTCAGCGCCGCGCGCAGCAGCAGCGCGTTTTCCACCGGGACCACGTCGTCATCCTCGGCATGGAGGATCCAGTGCGGCGGGGCGTCGGCGGGCACGTTGCGGTCGGGGGAATGGGCGGCTTCGGCCTCTTTGGACGGATTGTCGCCCAGCAGCAGGTCGCGTGATCCGGGATGGGCGAATTGCGGGTCCATCGAGACGACCGGATAGACCGGCGCGGCGCAAAAGGGCTTGGCAGACAGCCGGTCCGCCTCGTCCCTGGGTTCATAGATGCGCGCGGCGAAGCGCGCGCCCAGATCGGCGCACAAATGGCCGCCGGCGGAAAAGCCCATCACGCCGACGCGTTCGGGGTCAATGGCGAAATCGCGGTGGCGCTGGCGGATCACGCGCATCGCGCGCTGTGCGTCCTGCAGCGGGACATCGGCGCGGTTCGCCCAGCCTTCATAGGGCAGGCGGTAGAACAGCACGAAACAGGTGAATCCGCGCGCCGTGGCCCAACGCGCGAATTCGTACCCCTCCTTGTCCACGACGACATGATGGTAGCCGCCGCCGGGCGTGAGGAGGAGCGCCGCCCCGTTGGGTATGTCGGGGCGGAAGACGACGAGGCGCGGCACGGAAATGCCGAGGACCGCCCGGTCGGTGACGAGCGGGTCGGTGGACCGCTCCGTCGTCGCTTCGTCGGGGAGGGAGCCGGGGGAACCGGGCGGGCCATCGGGCCACAGCTCGCCGGGCCACAGGTCAATCGTTTCAGCGGGTTGCGGGAGGCCCGGAGAGCTTGGGCCTCCCGCGCTCGGCGGTGCAGTTTGCGCCTCACCGCGAGTAGTCAGGAAGGTGGAAAGGGCAAGGCCCGCGGCCAGGATCGAACGACGATCGGAATTCATGACTTTGGGCCTTACCTTCCCTGCAGCTTACAGTTCGACGCGCGCACCAAACATGATGATGCGGCCGAAGTGGTTGTTTTCATAGTTGCGGCGCGCGTCCAGATCGGTCCAGCGATAGCGATACTGGTCGGTCAGGTTGTTGCCGTCGAGCATCAGTTCGACATGGTCGTTCAGCTGGTAGCGGATCGCGGCATCGAGGTTGAGGGTGGAATCGAACCCTTCGAGGAAGTTTCCGGTGCCGCTCGGACCCGTGTTGTAGTCGCTGCGATAGGCCGCCGACATGCGGACCGAGAAGTCGCCGTTGTCATAATAGACGGTTCCGTTCGCCGACCATTCGGAAACACCCGCAAATGGCACGGTGTAGTTCTGAACGGTGCCGTCCGCTTCGGTGAATTCGTAATCCGCCGAACTGTCGACATAGGTCACGTTACCCAGCACGCCGAAGTCGCTGAGCGAGTCCGAGAACGCGGAGAAGGGCAGGTTGAGGCCCAGTTCCGCACCCTGGATGACCGCGCCCTCGCCATTCACCAGACGGCGGGCTTCGAACAGGCGATTGGGATCGGTGCCGTTGACGATCGCGTCATATACGGGCGTTCCCGGGGTCAGCAGCGAAGTCGGCAGACCGCTCTGCGCATAGGTGATCTGCTCCGGCAGGGAGATCGGGAAGCTTTCCACGTCCTTGCGGAACAGGGCCAGCGACGCGATCGCACCCGGCGCGAAGTAATATTCGAACGCAAGGTCATAGTTCCACGCGCGGAACGGATCGATGAACGGATTGCCCGAGCTGATGCCGAAGTTGAACTGGTCGACCGAACCGCCCGGGGTGAGGGCGCCCAGACCCGGACGCGTCATGACCTTCGCAATCGCGCCGCGAATGATGAAGTTGTCGGTAGGGAAGACGTTCAGGTTAATGGCCGGCAGGAAGTCGTCGTAGGAGCGGTTCACGTTGACGAGAACGCCGCTGTTGTAACCCGACGAAATCCTGGTCGGTCTTGGCGTAGCGGACACCGAAATTGCCCGACATGCGGACGAAGGTTTCAATGTCGAAATTGGTCTGGAAATATCCGCCGGTCACCTTCTCCGAAACAGAGCGCGTGGCGCCGAGATCCAGCCGTGCCTCACGGTCGTAGAAGTTGAGCAGGTCGTCGACGGCGCCGATGTCGGCCACCGTCCATACCCTTGTCGTGCCATCCGGCTCGCCGGCGTCTTCAAGCTCGATCTGCTGGGCCAGGTCGGGCGTCACGAAATAGCCGTATTGACCCTCTTCGCAGCCGCCAAAGCCGGCGCAATAGGTGGTGTCGCGGATGGTGCGGCTCGTCTCGAAGTCAAACTCCTGCCAGAACGGACCGAAACTGAAGCTCAGGCCGTCGGTTGCTTCATATTCTAGATCGAGCTTCGCCGTCTTGAACTTGTTGTTCACATAGGAGGGGCGATCGCGCAGTTCCGAAAGCTGGAAATTGGTCGGATCGGCAACGTCCGTACCATAGGCCAGCAGCGGGAATTCCATGTTGGTATAATCGTAGCTGAATTCGCCGTCGCGGTCGTCGAACATGAACGTCGTTTCAACCGGAATGCTTGCATCGGATTCGGAGAATCCGCCGAACAGCGTCGCGGTGAAGCGGTCGCCGAAGCTCTGCGCCAGCTTGCCCGAAATCTGGTAGAACTCGGTGCCAGACACCCGGCGGTAGTTTTCGTTGCGGATCCAGGCATTGGTGAGGTCAGCGCTGATGATGTTGTTGTCGCCGTCGATGACGTAGTTCGACAGGTCGATCTCGTCCTCGTTGGAGCGCAGCAGCACTTCGGTGTAGTATTCGCTCCGGGTCTCGTCGAACTTCGAATACAGGCCGTTGACCTCGATCTCGGTCCGGTCGGAGGGACGGAACTGGACCGCCGCCGTTGCGCCCAGACGCTCGCGATCGTGGTAGATGTTGCCGTAACGCGGGATGCGCGGATGGAAGGCACCTGCCACCTCCTGGCATCCGGCGTCGCCCGGATTTGCGGCGCAGTTCACGCCATCCACCGATTGGAATTCGGTCGCCTGCCAGCGGACGGTATTGTTACCGATCTCGGGCGTCTGGTACTCGGACCACGCGACGGAGGCGCTCACGCCGAACGTCTCGTCATCGTTGTTCCACCCGACCAGACCGGCGAGGCGCGGCGACAGATCGTCATTCAGGTCGTTGTAACGTCCCTGGGCGGATGCAACGAGCTTGAGGCCGGCGCCATAGGCGAGCGGGTTGCCGGTGTTCAGATCGATGACGGCGCCGAGCGAACCTTCGTTCAGGCGGGCCGAAGCGGTCTTGTTGACGACGATCGAATTGAACAGTTCGGAAGCGAACACGTTGAAATCGAATTCGCGGCCGTTCGAATAGGACGCGCCATTGACCGAGGTGGCGATGGTTTCCATCCCGTTCACGCGAACGCGAGTGAAATCGCCGCCCAGGCCGCGAACGGTGATCGCGCGGCCTTCGCCCGCGTCACGCTCGATCGCGACGCCGGGGATGCGCTGCAGCAATTCGGCCAGGTTGGTGTCGGGGAACTTGGCGATGTCCTCGGCGACGATCACATCGACCTGGCCGACCAATTCGCGCTTGGCGGCGATGGCGGCATTGAGCGAGGCGCGGAAGCCGGTGACGACGATCGCGTTGTCGGGCGAAGTCACGTCCTCGACAGCTTCATAGGCGTCTTCGGCCGCTTCCTGCAACTCGACGCTGGCAGTGTCCTGCGCGTGCGCCATCTGCGGCATCAGCAACGCGCCGCCGATCAGCAGCGAGGTCTTGAAATTCAGAACTTTACGGTTGGTCCTCATGGTATCCTCCCCATCATGATCCAGGCGGGATGACACCGGTTACCTAGGGCGGCCAAAAGAAGTGGCCTGGCAATCCGAATCTCCCACCCGGCTTTTGGTAACCGGTGTCATTATGTATTGCCGCCGCCGCCGCAGTCTGTCAAGAAACAAGCAAATGGGAGAATGCTAAATGACGAAAGCCAATTATTTCCGTGGGTTGACCGCTGCCATCGCGGCGCTGGCACTGACGACTGTGCCTTCGATGGCACAGCCCGGCGACCCGACAGAGGGCGGCAAGGGCGGAAGGATCGTGCGCGTGACGACGCTGGCCAAGGACGGGCCGGGCAGCCTGGCCGCCGCGCTGGCGATGAAGGGGCCGCGCATCATCGTGTTCGAGGTGGGCGGCGCGATCGACCTCGACCGCGGCGGGCTGGTGATCGACGAGCCGTTCGTGACCATCGCGGGCCAGACCGCACCGTCGCCGGGCATCACGATCCTGCGCGGCGGGATCGACGTGAAGACGCACGACGTGAAGATCAGCCATCTGCGCGTGATGCTGGGCGATGCCGGCCAGCCCAAGCGCAGCGGGTGGGAGGCAGACGCGTTCTCCACCGTCGCGGCGCACAATGTGGTGGTCGAGAACAACACCTTCATGTGGGCGGTGGACGAGGACATGTCCGCCAGCGGGCCGCGCTTTACCGGCGACACGGTGGAGGAATGGCGCGAAGGCACCAGCCACGACATCACCTTTCGCCTGAACTTCGCCGCCGAAGGACTGGCCAATTCCAGCCACCCCAAGGGCGAGCATTCCAAGGGGTCGCTGATCCACGACAATGCCACCAACATCGTGTTCGACCGCAATATCTGGGCGCATAATGTCGAACGCTCGCCGCTGGTGAAGGGCGGGGCGCAGGTGCTGATGGTCAACAACTTCATCTATGACCCGGGCCTGCGCGCGGTGCATTACAATCTGATGGATCTGGAATGGATGGGCCATCCGCATGTCGCGGGCGAGATTACCGCAGTCGGCAACGTGATGCGCGGCGGCAATTCGACGTCGGAGGACCTGCCGTTCCTGATGCTGGGCGGCGTGGGCGACCTGAAATATTTCGGCCGCGACAATGTGGCGGTGGACCGGCACGGCGAGCCTTTGCCGATGTTCGGCACCTATGGCCAGACCGCCGCGAAGCTGATCGAGGTGGACCAGCCAATGGCCGACCTCTCGCGCTATGACGTGATGCCCGCGAGCGAGGTGGAAACGACGCTGCTGCGCCACGCGGGCGCGCGCCCGTGGGACCGCACCGAGGAAGAGATCCGCGTGCTGTTCTACATCGCGGAAGGCCGCGGCGAGATCATCGATTCGCAGGACGAGGTGGGCGGCTATCCGACCTTCCCGGAAACGCATGCGACCTTTGTCCCGGCACAGTGGGACCTTGCGACGATGATGCCGAAATCGGGGCTCTATCCCGGACAGAGCGCGGAAACGCAGGAATTCCTGAGCACGCGCGACCGGGCGATGCGCGAGCGGTCCCAGTGATCGCGGCGCGCATCGCGCTCGTGCTGGCGGCGCTGGCCTGCTGTGGCTGCGCCGCCGCGCAGGGGCAGGCGGGTGCCGATGCGGGCGCGGTGACTGCGCCGCCGATGGTGGTGGTCAGCGAGAACGATGTGATGGTGCGCGAGGCGCCGCCGCATGGCGCGATCGGCATGTCGACCGCGTACCGCATCAGCGACGCCGCGCCGCAGCCGCGCACGATGGAATTCCGCCGCCGCGTGCTGGATGTCGGCGCGGCGATCGGCGAGCACCCGATCAGCCATGACGAGGTCTATTACGTCACGGCGGGCGAGGGCGTGGTCAGCTCCGATGGGGTCGAGACTGCGCTGAAGTCCGGCATGGCCGCCTATCTGTACGAAGGCGCTGTCGTAGGCATGCGGCAGACTGGCGACGAGCCGCTGTCGATCATCATCGCCTATCCGGTGGCGGCGAAATAGGGTTCTGCTGCGTCGGGATCGATCCGTTCAGGGGCGCAGCAGTTTCCGCATGGCGGGCACTTCGCTCGCCAACTCGTCCGCCATGACGGCGGAGAACAGCTTGCCGCCGAACTCGCCAAGATGAGTGTAGTCGTAGACCCAGTTCATCTGCGCTACGCGCAGATCGTCGGGCGCTGGCGCTGGCGTCGGCCTGCCGGTGGCGGACGGCAGAGTCGCGCCGTCGATGGCGGCCGCCGCGGCCACTTCGGCGGGGGCGGGAATCTCGGCAGTCAGGTTCTGGACCGAAGGACCCATCGCCTGCACGATGGCCGTGCTGCGCGCGTTCAGGTCGACCAGCGGCGTACCGGTCTCCTGCGCGATCTTGCGGATCGCCTCGGCCCAGGGATCAAGATCGCGTTCCACCTTGCCATCTGTGAACAGGCGGCGAGTGAGGGGCGTGAACAGGATCGGGACCGCGCCCGCGGCGCGGGCTTCCGCGACGTAGCGGCGCATGTTGGCGGGAAATTCGGTGACCAGATCGGTCGAGCGGCCCGGCTTGCCCGGCTGGTCGTTGTGGCCGAACCCGATCAGCACGAAGGTGGTGCCATAGCCGCCCACCTTCATCTCGTTCAGCGCGACGTCCCACATGCCCTCGGCGCGATAGGAAGAAGTGCTTCGCCCGCCGCGTGCAAGGTTGAGGCAGGCCGTGGCGTGCGTGGTGTGGTTCGCGCAGAACATCGAGCCCCAGCCGCTGCCCGTGGCGGCGGTAAAATCGCCGATGAGAATTACCTTGTTCAGACCCTCCACCGTGCTGATTTCAGTCGCCATTTCGGCCGGTGAGGGCCCGGATTGCGCCATTGCGCCAGCGGGAAGGGCGACTGCGGCGGCGGCGGCGAGAGCGAATTTCATCATCGGGTAGACCTCGATCCTCAGATTCCGGGCTGAATGTAGGGTGCGGTCGACCACATCTCGCGCTGCCATCCGCGCGGATCGTCGGCCATGGCAATGCCGTCTTCGGCCACCATCAGCGTGGCGCGTTCAGGCAGAGTGTAGGGGGTCCAGTCCGCCAGTCCCGGCCTGCCATTGCGGGCAAGGCCGGTGAACGCCTTCATCATGGCTGCGCTGATTTCCCGCGCGCGCCTGCCGGTGCCCGAATAGCTGCCGGGTGCATCCAGCGTGCCGAACACATAGGGCAAATCGTCGGTATGCGCCGCGCCGCGCAGCGGATCGATCGGGGATTCGCGGTCGAGCTGGTAGACCCATGTCGTCTCCGCCCCGGCTTTCGCGCGTTCGTCGGCCTCGATGAACTGGCCGGGCCAGCTGCGACCGTCGGTGGTGGCGGCATAGAAGACGCGTTCGGGCGACCAGTCGGGAAAATGCCGCCGATATTGCGCGACCACCCAGTCGGGCCGCAGGTCGACCTTGATATTGGGGCGGATGCGCTCGGCGACATTGGTCCAGTCGATACCTTCCAGCACCGGCCCGCGCGGGTTGATGAAGGCCCGCGTCTCGTCGGTGGTGTTGCCCAGAATCATCGGGATGGCCAGCGACTGCGGCGCGGCATCGGGCCAGAACGGATGGCGCGGCAGGTTCATCATGTCCAGCACCGGCCCGAAATAGAGGCTGCCGCCCAGCACCGGATCGGTGGCGTCGCAGGCCAGCGACCATCTGCTCGGTCGAGAGCGCCTTGAGCGCGTCCGACATCGCCGACGGGAACGCCGACCTTCTCGAAGAAGGCCGTGATGCGCTTCAGCGCATTCGTCGGGCCCGCTTGCGGTGACCTGCTGACCGCTCATCGTCGCGGCGGAGTGGAACAGGCCCTTTGCGGCGGGCATCGCCATCAGCGTTGCGATCTTTGCCCCGCCGCCGGACTGGCCGAACACCATCACGCGGTCAGGGTCGCCGCCGAATTTCGCCGCATGGTCGCGCACCCATTCGAGCGCCGCGATCAGGTCGAGCTGCCCCAGATTGCCGCTGTCGGCATAGCGCGCATCAAACGGCGCGAGCCACGGATAGCCGAAGACGTTGAGGCGCTGGTTGACCGTGACGACCACCACGTCGCCTTGCCCTGCAAGATGCTGGCCGTGCGTCACCGGGTCGGTGACCGTGCCGCCATTATATGCGCCGCCGTGGAAATAGACCATCACGGGGCGTTTCGCGGCGGGGCCGAGATCGGGCGTCCAGACGTTGAGGAACAGGCAGTCCTCGCTCACCGGCTCGTCCTGATTGCCGCGCTGCGGGCAGATCGGCCCGAACGCCTTGGCCGGGGTCGGATCGCTGGCAAAGGGCAGTCGGACGGGCGGGCGAAGCGCTCCGCCACCGCGTAGCGGATGCCGAGGAAGGCGTTCACGCCTGCCTGGCGGATCCCCTCGTACCCGCCGACGCGGGGAGCTGCGGCTCGACCGAACGCGGGGGTGGCCAGCAGGCCGGCTGCCGATCAGCGCCGCCCTTCAGCACCGTGCGGCGGGTCACCGCGTCAGCGCCGGACATCGCCGCTCGCCGGATCGAAGTTTTCAAGGTCGTCCTCCGTCACCAGGATCATGTCGCCCGGAATGCCATGCTTCAGCGCCGCGAGGGCAAGGCCCGACTTCGCCATGTCCTGCGCCGACCCTCCCATGAGCCAGCTGCGCAGCATGCCCGCGGCATAGGCGTCGCCGGTGCCGATCCGGTCGACGATGTCCTCGATCCGCACCTCTTCGGTCTGCCAGTGCGTCTCGCGCATGTCGATGCGCGCCGCGATGCGGTGCGTGTCGCGCGGTTTCGACATGCCGCGCGGTGATGGCGATCAGCTCCAGCTTCGGAAATGCTTCGAAAGCAGCCTCGCTCGCCTCGCGGCGGCGGTCGGGGCCGTCGCCGGAAAACTGGGTGCCCAGCAGCAGCGAGATGTCGCGGTGATTGCCGATCAGCATCGTGGCCTCGGCCACCAGTCCGGTCAGGATGGCGCGCGGATCGCTGTCCCACGCGTCCCACAGATTGCGCGCGATAATTGCCGTCGAAGCAGATCGGCACGCCCGCTGCCCTGGCCGCGTCCACGGCGGCTTTCGCCAGCGCCACGCCATCGGGACCCAGCGCGGGGGTGATCCCCGACATGTGCAGCAGGCTTGCGCCCTCCAGCGCCTCGGCAAATTCGATGTCGGCCGGACTCGGCCAGAGCAAAGGTGCTGCCCGCGCGGTCATAGGTGACGCGCCCAGCGATGGGCCCTGCGGGCGGTTCGAAGAAATAGAGGCCGATGCGCCCGGCCGCTTCGCACGATGAAGCGCGTGTCGACTGCCTGCCGCGCCCAGCGCCGCGATGGCCTTGCGCCCCAGCGGATTGTCCGGCAACGACCGACAGCATGCGCGTCGGCACGCCCAGGCTGGCCAGCGCGGCGGCGACATTCGCCTCTGCCCCGCCGACGTCGATGGCGAGCGCTGCCTGCCTGCGCCAGCGGGATCTGTCCCTGCGGGCTGAGCCGCAGCAGCATTTCCCCGAAACAGACGACGGGGCCGTGGGGCCGTGCGGCGCTGCGTCATGGCGCGATCCTTATCTCGCAAGCCAGCCGCCGTCGACGGCAAGGATATGGCCCTGGACGTAATCAGCCGCGCTGCTGGCGAGGAACACCGCGGCGCCGCCGATGTCCTTCGGATCGCCCCAGCGGCCTTCGGGGATGCGTTCGAGGATCTGGCGGTTGCGCGTCTCGTCCGCCTGCAGCGCCGCGGTGTTGTTGGTGGCGATATAGCCCGGCGCGATGGCGTTGACATTGATGCCCTTGTGCCGCCCATTCGTTCGCCATCAGCTTGGTCAGCCCGCCGACGCCCGCTCTTGCTGGCGGTATAGCTGGGCACGCGGATGCCGCCCTGAAACGTCAGCATCGAGGCGATGTTGATGATCTTGCCGCGCTTGCCCTGCTGGCTGGACCAGCCGGTCATGTGCCGCGCGGCGGCCTGGCACAGGAAGAACAGCGACTTCAGGTTGGTGTCCATCACGGCATCCCAGTCCTCTTCCGAGAAGTCCAGCGCATCGTCGCGCCGGATGATGCCCGCGTTATTGACCAGAATGTCGAGCGAGCCGAGACTGGACACCACGCTGTCCACCGACATCCTTGACCGGAGCGATCGAGGACAGGTCGGCCGATACCAGCTCGCAGCGGCGGCCAAGCGCGCGCACCTTGTCGGCGGTTTCGGTCGGCTTCGCTGCGGCCCACGGCGGCGATATCGGCACCGGCCTGCGCGAGCGCGACGGCGATACCCTGGCCGATGCCGGTATTGGCGCCGGTGACGACCGCGACGCGGCCGGATCAGGTCGAAGGGGCTGTTCATCGGGTCGTCCTCTCGGTGTACTCGCCGCCGGGCTGCATGTCAGCCCCGGTCGGCGCCTGCCGGGGCAGGGCGGCTATTCGGTCAGGTGAGGTGCGGGGACAGCCGAGCCGCCCCCGCGGGTTTAGGCCCTTACAGGCTCTTGAGATAGGCGCTGATCTGCCTCGTCCTTGCGACGCGGGGTAGAAATGCTCCTCGAAGCGCTCGCCCGCGATCGCGGTCTTGAGCAGGTCCTGGTCCACGCTCTTGAGCACGGTCAGCATGTCCTTGCAGCTGGCCTCCTTCAGCCTGGCGAGGACGCCGCGGTTCTCGGCCATGACGGCGGCGCGCTCCCTGGGATAGCCGACGCCGCTCTCGCTCTCGAACAGCTTGCGGTAGCAATCCTGCAGGTTCAGCTCCGCCGCCCAGCCGAAGCCCTTGGCATAGGGCATCGCGACCGCGTTGCCGTCGTTGATCTGGGCGAACAGGAACGCATCGGTCGGGTCGATGACAAGGCCGCAGAACACGCCCGGCATCGCATTGCAGGCGAGCATCGAGCCCGATGCCGGTGCCGCAGCCGGTGACGACGAAATCGACCGCCCTGGAATTGAGCAGGATGCCGGTCAGCAGGCCGTTCATCGGATAGGTCAGGTGCGCCTTGTCCTCGGGCGTGTACATGCCGTAGTTCACGACCTCGTGGCCCATCGGCTCGACCGTGCTCTTCAGCGCTTCCTCGATGATGCAGTTCTTCGCGGCCTGGCTGTTCTCGGTAATCAGTGCAATCTTCATGACGTCCTCGCTCTCTGGCTCTGCCCGAGCCGCATTTTCGTGACCGCGCCCGTGGCGGGCGGGCGTTAGGTAACCGGTGTCAAAACTCTTGATAGCCGACACAGGGGGGGTAATTCAACCGGCAGCAGCGATGATTTTCGATCGCGCCGTTTCAGCCCGGTTCCTTTCAGCCCGGTTGATTTCGGGCCGGCCCATTCGACCTTGGCGGTGCGACCGACGATCGGCGGATCAGCTGGGACGGAAGGCGCGAGGGCAGCTTGTCGGCATCTTCGGAGTCGATCAGCTTGTGCGCCGCGACGCTTGCCATTTCGCGGATCGGCCAGCGCACGGTGGTGAGCGGCGGCCAGATGTGCGAGGCGATGGGACTGTCGTCGAAACCGATGATCGACAGATCCTCCGGCACCAGCAGGCCCTTGCCGCGCGCGACATGCATCGATGCGGCCGCCATCTCGTCGTTCGAAACGAAGATCGCGCTGGGGCGGTCGGGAAGGGAGAGAATGCGCTCCGCCGCCTCTATCCCCGAATCGAAGGTGTACTGGCCTGGCGCATGCCATTCGGCCCGGTACTCCAGCCCGTGGCGGCGGATGCCGTCGAGAAATCCCTCGCGCCGCTCGAAGGCGGAGCGGAAGCCTTCGGGCCCCTCGATCAAGCCGATGCGGCGGTGCCCCATCTCGACCAGATGGTCGACCGCGCTGGCGACGATTTCGCGGTCGTTCGATTCGACCAGATATTGCGGGCTGTCGAGCTGGGTCGAGCCCATGCGCACATAGGCGCAGTCAAGCTCGCGGCAGAGCGCGGCAAGTTCCTCGTTTTCGGAAATCGGGGGCAGGATGAACACGCCGTAGAGCCGCTGCTTTTCCAGGAACTCGCGCACGTCGGCCAGCATGTCCGGCGAGTGGCGGTCGACCGGGCGGACCACCAGCGCGAAGTCGGTCTGGCGGATCGCGTCGAGCACCCCTTCCTGAAAGTTCAGCACGGTTTGCGCGTTGGGGTTGTCGTGCAGCAGACCCAGCAGGAAATTGCGGCGCAGCGCCAGCGCCCGCGCCTGGGGATTGGGCACATAGCCCAGTTCGGCAATGACCGTCTCGACCTTCCTGCGCGTGTCTTCCTTCAGCAGCGGCGAGCGGTTGATGACCCGGCTTACCGTCTTTTTCGACACTCCGGCGATCCGTGCGACATCGTTGATCGTCGGTTGTCGCTCGCCCCTTTTCTCGCTGCCCATCCCGTACTCCGCAGACCCCTGATGTCATGGCTGTAGCGCAAAGCCGCGACAGCGGTAACCCGCGACAGATCAATGCCATTCGCGGTGTCGAACCGGCGGCTTGCCGGACGTTCCTCTCCGCCGGAAGCACTTGCTTTCCGGGCAGTGTCCATTATGACACCGGTTTCCCAATAGTGAAATGCAAACGTCGAGGGGTTCATGGACAGGCACGCCGCACAGCGCATCGCGCAGGCATTCGTTACCGCGCGCACCGAGGGAGAAGCCTTGCTGGATTATCCGGGCGACCGGCCCCGGACCCTTTCCGAAGCCTATGCGGTGCAGGACATCGCGCTGCGGTTGTGGGACCGGTCCGTCGGCGGGTGGAAGGTGGGCAAGATCCCGCCGCCGCGCGACGAGGCGCTGGGCGCGAACCGGCTGATCGGGCCGATCTTTGCCGATACGATCTACGAGCAGGTCGGCAGCCCCATCGCGATGCCTGTGTTCGCGGGCGGGTTCGCCGCGGCCGAGGCGGAGTTCGCGATCCGCATCCGCGTGCCCGAGGGCGCGGCCCTGCCGATCGACGATGCCGGGACCTATGACTGGGTCGAGGAGATCCGCATCGCGATCGAGATCGCGTCCTCGCCCTATCCCGGCATCAACGAGGACGGACCGTGCGTGACCGTGTCCGACCACGGCAACAACGCCGGGCTGGTGCTGGGCCCGGTCGTCCCGCGCGAGATGTGGAACGGGATCAACGACATCATGGTCGAGACGATCATCGCGGGCGAAACGGTCGGCAAGGCGAGCACCGCGACGATGCTGGACGGTCCGTTCGGGGCGGTGCGCTTCCTGCTGGCGAACCTGTCGCAGCGCGGGCTGATGGCGCAGGCGCCGGGTTGGGTATCGTCCGGGGCGATCACCGGCGTGCATGGAGTGACCGTGGGCCAGCCGGTCGAGGCGCGCTTTGCCGGTGTCGGCACGGTGTCGGCGCTGATCGCGAACTAGGTCAGGCGGCGCGCGGTTACTGATCTTCTCAGGTCAGTGGCCCAGCCGGTCCAGGCAGTCCTCCACCCCGCGGCGGTAATGACCGCCGAACAGGCGCAGGTGCACCAGCAGCGGCCAGAGACGATAGGCTGGCTGCCGCTCCTCCCATCCCGGATCCAGCCCCAGCGCCGCGAAGAAGCGCGGCGGGGGGTGGTCGAACAGGGTCAGCATCGCGGCATCGACCTCTCGGTCGCCGTGATAGCAGGCGGGGTCGATCAGCGCCGCGATGTCGCTCCCACGCGAGAGGACATTTCCGCCCCACAGGTCGCCGTGCAGCAGCGCCGCACGCGGCTGGCGAGGGAGGAGATCGGGAAGCGCCTGCGCCAGCGTTTCCACCCGCGCGCCCAGTTCGCCGGGCAGGTGCGGAACGAAGGGAAGCAGGCGCCGCTCGCCCCAGAAGGCGGGCCAGTCTTCGCAAGGCCCGTTTGCAATCGTCACTTCACCGAACGCGTAATCCTCGGCCCAGCCGTAATGCTCGCCCGTGTTGCCATGCAGCCGGGCCAGCACCTGCGCCAGATCGTCCCAGGATTGTTCGGGACCGCCGTCATGCTCGATCCACTCCATCAGCAGCAGGTCGTCTTCGCAGGCGATCACGGCAGGTACGGGCGCGCCCGCGCCAGCCATGGCGCGCAGCATGGTCGCTTCCGATCCGACCAGCGGTCCCTGCTTGGCCGTCAGCCGCGTGCCGCCCGCGAGGTCTAGCCGCCATACCGCCGACAGGTCGCCGCCGTGCATCGGCTCGGCGGCCCTGACCTGCACGCCGGCCAACCGGGCGGCGGCGTCGGCGATGGTCACGATTGCAGCCGAGCGACCAGCGCCTGCGCCGCGCGGTCGACCTGCTCCCAGGTGGTGTGGAAGCCCTCCTCTCCGCCGAAATAGGGGTCGGCGACCGGCTCGCCCTCCAGCCCCTCGACCAGGTCGAGCAGCAGGGCGAGCTGCGCCCTGGCATCGGCGGGGGCGCGCCGTTTCAGCTCGGCAAGGTTGTCGTGATCCAGCGCAAAGATATGCGTGAAGCGCTCGAAATCCGCCGCTTCGACCTGCCGCCCGCGAAAGGCGGCGATGTCGTGGCCGTTCAGCCGCGCGATTGCCTGCGCGCGCGGATCGGGCGGGCTGCCGATGTGCCAGTCCCCGGTGCCGGCGGAATCGACCCTTGCCTCCAGACCCGCTTCGGCGAGGCGGGCGCGCAGCGCGGCCTCTGCCAAGGGCGAGCGGCAGATATTGCCGAGGCAGACGAAGAGAAAGGAGGGCTGGCGATCGTCGATTTCCATTCGCCAAGTCTAGCAGGCTTTGGCGGCCAGTCTAACCCTGCGGGCGCGACCGGCGGGCCCGTCGTCCGGCCATTCAGGCCGCCAGTCCGGCGCCGCGCAGGAAGAAATCGGTACGATCGCGCAATTGCTGCTGGGTCGGCGGCGCCAGGAAGCCGTGGCTGATCGCCTGGATCTGGAAATCGAACACCAGCAGGCTGAGGAACAGGTCGGCCAGCATCTCAGGATCGCCGTTCACCGCGATGCCCGCGTCTTTCCACTGCCCGAACAGCTGGCGCAGCGCCAGCTTGCTCTTCATCTGCGACTGGTCGAAAAAATGCCGCGCGAAGTCGAGATTGCAGATGCTGCGTCCGATCACGATCCGCACCACCGCAAGGTTCGAGGGGTCGAGATAGATCCGGCTCAGCTCGGTGCCGATCCGGTGCAATGTCTCGGCCGGAGGCAGTTGCAGCGCGGCGACGTCCAGGATCGCGCTGTGCCCCAGGTCGCGCGACTGCGACAGGACGGCGTCGAGCAGCCCTTCCTTGTTGCCGAACAGCTTGTAGAGCGTCGCCAGCGAACCGCCCGCACGCTCGACCACCTCGGCCAGCGAGGTCTGTTCATAGCCCTGTTCGGTGAAAAGCTCGCGCGCGGCCTGCTGAAACGCATGCCTTCGCTTGTCGAGCCTTTCCTGCTGAGGTTTTTCCACCCATTCCTCTCCGTCGTTCGTTTTTCGACTTGAAGTCGGTTGTGTAATACCTATTACGCTTTCGCAACTGCAAAATCGGAATTCCGCTAATGCGACTCAGACTGATCCCTCTTTTCGCCGCCATCGCTCTTGCAGCTTGCGGATCCGGAGAGGAGGCGGCGGCGCCCCAGCCCGTGCCGGTGCGGACCTATGAGGTCGCGGCGGTGAACATGCCCAATATCATCGAACTGCCCGGACGCGTGGCCGCGATCCGCACGGCGGAGGTGCGCGCCCGCGTCACCGGCATCGTGCAGCGCCGCCTGTTCACCGAGGGGACCGACGTCAGCGAGGGACAGCCGCTGTTCCGGATCGA
This sequence comes from uncultured Alphaproteobacteria bacterium, assembly GCA_963752785.1. Taxonomy (GTDB): domain Bacteria; phylum Pseudomonadota; class Alphaproteobacteria; order Sphingomonadales; family Sphingomonadaceae; genus Croceicoccus. The sequence continues at coordinate 303,631 of CAVVZE010000013.1, read as the reverse complement.
CCCGGCCGAGATGCAGGCCAGCTATGCGCAGGCGCAGGCCAGCCTGGACCGTGCGGAAGCCACCGCCGCCAATGCCCGTGCGGTGGTGGAGCGTTATCGCCCGCTGGTCGACGAGAACGCCATCAGCCGGCAGGAATATGACGCTGCGGTGGCCGCCATGCGCGAGGCGGAGGCCAATGTGGCGCAGCTTCAGGCGCAGCGCCGCGCGGCGGGGCTGCAGCTGGGCTATACCACCGTCCGGGCGCCGATTTCGGGCCGGGCAGGGCGCGCCCAGGTGACCGAGGGCGCGCTGGTCAGCCAGGCCGAGGCCACGCTGCTGACCACGGTGGAGCAGATCGACCGCGTCTATGTGACCTTCAACCAGTCCGCCACCGAACTGCTGCGCCTGCAGCGGCAGATGGCCGAGGGCGAGATCGACGTGCCCAGCCGCGATGCGATCGACGTGACGATCCTGTTCCCCGACGGCAGCGAATATCCGATCCAGGGCAAGATCGACTTCCTCGCCCTCTCGGTCGCAGGAGTCGACCGGCACCGTCGAGGTGCGCGCCGAAGTGCCCAATCCCGAAAACCTGCTGCTGCCCGGCGAATTCGTGCGCGGCCGGATCGCCGTCGGCACGCGCCGCAACGCGGTCGCCGTGCCGCAAAGCGCGGTGATGCTGGCCGAGGACGGCGGCAGCGTCTATGTCGTGGGCGATGACGGCATGGTCCAGTCGCGCAAGGTGACGCTGGGCCAGATGGTGGACGGCAAGTGGATCGTCGAGGAGGGGCTGAACCCCGGCGACGAGGTGATCATCAGCAGTCTGCAGACGCTGCGGCCGGGCATGCCGGTGAAGATCGCCAACACGCCGACGGGCAGCCAGCCCGCCGCAACTGAGCCCGCCGCCGGAAGCCGCTGCCAGCCAGCCGGCAACTGAAGCGCAGCGCGGGGGCCCGCTAAGCCGATGGCCCGCTATTTCATCGACAGGCCGATCTTTGCCTGGGTCATCTCGCTCGGCATATTGCTGGCCGGGCTGATCGCGCTGCGCGCGCTGCCGATCGAGCAATATCCCGAAGTCGCGCCGCCATCGCTCAGCATCAGCGTCACCTATCCCGGCGCGGATGCCGAGACGCTGGAGCAGAACGTCACCCAGGTGATCGAACAATCGCTGAACGGGGTGGAGGGATTCCTCTACATGGATTCGTCCAGCACCTCGACCGGGACGGCGACGATCACGCTGACTTTCGAATCCGGCACCGACATCGATATCGCGCAGACCGAGGTGCAGAACCGGCTGTCGACCGTGGAAGCGCGCCTGCCCGAGCAGGTGCGCCAGCAGGGCATCCAGGTGCGGCAGGCCAATGCGGGCTTCCTGATGATCGTCGCGCTGTTGTCGCAGAGACGGCCAGCGCGACGCGATCGACCTTGGCAATATCGCCAGCAACCGGGTCGTCGACGAACTGCGCCGCGTGCGGGGCGTGGGCGATGTCACCCTGTTCGGATCGTCCTACGCGATGCGGATCTGGCTCGATCCGGACAAGCTGGCCTCGTTCAGGCTGTCGCCGACCGCGGTGCTGGCGGCGGTGCGCGAACAGAACAGCCAGACGGCGGGCGGATCGCTGGGCGCGCAGCCCTATGCCGACGGCCAGCAGCTGACCGCGACCATCACCACGCAGGGCCGGTTCAGGTCGGCCGAGGAGTTCCGCCAGATCATCCTGCGCGCCGAGACCGGCGGCGCGACCGTGCGGCTGGGCGATGTCGCGCGGGTCGAGCTGGGGGCCGAGAACTACGGCTTTCGCCGCATCGCTGAACGGCAAGCCGATGGCGGGCCTTGCGGTCCAGCTGGCGACCGGCGCCAATGCGCTCGCCACCGCCGAAGCGGTCGAGGAGCGCATGGACGAGCTGTCGCGGCGCTGCCGGCCGGCGTCACGCTGGGCGATCCCGTACGACACCACGCCCTTCGTCCGCATTTCGGTCGAGGAAGTGGTCAAGACGCTGATCGAGGCGATGGCGCTGGTCTTCCTGGTCATGTTCCTGTTCCTGCAGAACTGGCGCGCGACGATCATCCCCACGCTGGTCGTGCCGATCGCGCTGATGGGCGCATGCCTGGGGCTGTGGCTGTTCGGCTTTTCGATCAACGTGCTGTCGCTGTTCGCCATGGTGCTGGCGATCGGCATCCTGGTCGACGACGCCATCGTGGTGATCGAGAATGTCGAGCGCATCATGCGCGAGGAAGGCCTGCCGCCGCTGGAAGCCACGCGCAAGGCGATGGACCAGATCACCGGCGCGATCATCGGCATCACGCTGGTGCTGATCGCGGTGTTCGTGCCGATGGCCTTCTTTCCCGGATCGACGGGCGGAATCTATCGCCAGTTCTCGCTGACCCTGTCGGTCTCGATCTTCTTCTCGGCGCTGCTGGCGCTGACGCTGACGCCGGCGCTGTGCGCCAATTTCCTGAAGCCGGTCGAGGAGCGGTGATGGCGACGAAGCGGGCCACGGCGAACCGTTGCGGCCCGCCGCGATGGATGAGCCGGGCTGGCGCGGCAGGCTGGCGGCGGCGCGATATCGCGCGGCGCGGTTCTTTGCCCGCTTCAACCGCTGGTTCGCCCGCATGACAGAGCGCTATGCGCGCGGCAACGAACGTATCCTGTCGCGCCCGATGCGCGGGCTGGCGGTGTTTGCGGTGCTGGCGGTGGTCACCGCGCTGCTGTTCATGCGCCTGCCCACGGCGTTCCTGCCGACCGAGGATCAGGGCAATCTGATGACGGTGGTGCAGACCCCGCCGGGCGCGACGATGGAGCGCACCGACGAGGTGGTCGAACCGATCGCGGAATGGTGGATGTCGCAGCCCGAGACGCGCGACCTGATCGTCGTGCGCGGCTTCAGCTTCTTCGGGCGCGGCCAGAACAACGCGATGATGTTCACCAAGCTGAAGCCTTGGGAAGAACGCACCGATGCCGAGAGCGAGGCTTCCGCCGTACTCGAGCGCGCGACGGCCAGCATTTCCAGGGGGTGGACAATGCGCTTGTATTCCCGATCCAGCCGCCGGCGATCCGTTCGCTGGGCACGGCCAGCGGGTTCACGATGAAGCTGCAGGATCGCGGCGGGCTGGGCCGGCAGGCGCTGATCGATGCGCGCAACCAGATGATGTCGCTTGCTTCGCAAAGCGAGCTGATCGCCAACATCCGGCCCGAGGACCAGGCCCCCGCGCCCGAGCTGGAGCTGGAAGTGGACCGGGTGCAGGCGCGCGCGCTGGGCCTTTCGATCGACGATGTGAACAATGCGCTGTCGATCAACAATGGCTCTGCCTATGTGAACGACTTCAGCTATCAGGGGCGCGTGCTGCGGGTGGTGGTGCAGGCCGACGCGCCGTTCCGCATGACGCCCGAGGACATCATGTCGCTGCGGATCCCGAACAACCAGGGCGAGCTGGTCCCCTTCAGCGCCTTTGCCACCGCCGACTGGTCGGCCGCGCCGCCCAGCCTTGGCCGCTATAACGGCTATCCCGCGATGACCCTGTCGGGCACAGCGGCGCCGGGCAAGTCCTCGGGCGACGCGCTGGCGGAAATGGAGCAGCTGGCTTCGCAGCTGCCGCCGGGGCATCGAATTCGAATGGACCGGCCTCAGCTATGAGGAGAAGCAGGCGGGCGGGCAGATCGGCCTGCTGCTGGGCCTGTCGGTCGTGGTCGTGTTCCTGGTGCTGGCTGCGCTGTACGAAAGCTGGGCCGTGCCGCTGGCGGTGCTGCTGGTGGTGCCGATGGGCGTGCTGGGCGCGGTGCTGTTCTCGATCCTGCGCGGGTTGTCGGCGGATGTGTATTTCAATGTCGGCCTGATCACCATCATTGGCCTGGCCGCGAAGAACGCGATCCTGATCGTCGAATTCGCGATCGAGGAGGAGGAGCGCGGGCTGTCGCCGCTGGAAGCCGTCGAATTGGCGGCCCGGCTGCGGCTGCGGCCGATCGTGATGACCTCGCTCGCCTTCATCCTGGGCATGGTGCCGCTGGTGCTGGCCACCGGGGCGGGCGCGGCCAGCCGGATCGCGGTGGGCACGGGCGTGATGGGCGGCATGATCGCGGCGACCGCCATCGGCGTGTTCGTGATCCCGCTGCTCTATCTGCTGACGCGCCGCTATCTCAGCCGCAAGCAGCCGTCGGCGGCGGGGCACATGGACGAAGCGGAAGCAGATGAAGCGGAGGGCGCACGATGAGCAGCAGGCACAACGCGGCGCTGGCGGCGCTGGCCATGGCGCTGGCCCTGCCGGGCTGCGTCAACATGGCGCCGGATCATGTCACGCCCGACCTGCCGGTACCCGCCAGCTATGACGACAGCTATCGTCCCGACGGGACGGTGGTGGCGACCAGCCTGTCGTACCGCGAATGGTTCGCCGATCCACGGCTGGAGGCGCTGATTGCCGAGGCACTGCGCAACAACCGCGACCTGGTCGTGGCGACGGCGCGGATCGAGCAGGCCCGCGCGCAATATCGCATCCAGGACAGTCGCCGCCTGCCAGAGGTGGTGGCCAGCGCCAGCGCCACGCGCAGCCGCACGCCGCTGACCGGCTTTGCCGGGCAGCCGAGCGGCAATGTGTCGGCCGTCACGCGGGACAATTTCCAGCTGGGCGTGGGGGTCAGCGCGTTCGAGCTGGATTTCTGGGGCCGGGTGCGCAACCTCAGCGATGCGGCGCGGGCGCAATATCTCTCGACCATCGCGGCGCAGCGCGCGTTCTACATCTCGCTGATCGCGGATGTGGCGACGACTTACTACGAACTGCTGGAGACGCAGGATCAGATCGAGTTGGCCGAGGCGACCGTCAGCAGCCGCAGCGATTCGCTGATCATCGCCAAGCGGCGGCTGGACATCGGGGTGACATCGGCCCTGCCGATGCGGCAGGCGGAAACGCTGTTGACCTCGGCGCAGCAGCAGCTGGCGAGCGAGCGGCTGGCCGAGGCGCGGCTGCGCAACCAGCTGATGGTGCTGATCGGCGGGCGCATGCCCCAGGACCTGCCCGGCGGTCTGCCGCTGGACCAGCAGGGCAATGGCATGCGGCTGGATGCCGGGACGCCGTCCTATCTGCTGCTGGCGCGCCCGGACATCGCCGCGGCGGAACAGGACCTGCGCGCGGCGCGGGCCAATATCGGCGCGGCGCGGGCGGCGTTCTTTCCCACGATCTCGCTGACCGGCAGCCTGGGCACGACATCGGATTCGCTGGACGGGCTGTTCGGCGGCGATGGCTTGTCGTGGAACTTCGGCCCGGCGATCAGCCTGCCGATCTTTGACTGGGGCGCGCGCGAGGGCAATCTGGACTATGCAAAGGCGCTGGAGATCGAGGAAATCGCCAGTTACGACCGAACGGTCCAGACCGCGTTCCGCGAGGTTTCCGACGGGCTGGCGGGTCGGCGCTGGCTGGCGGAACAGGTCGCGGTGCTGGAACGCACCGTCGCCGCGCAGGAGGAGATCGCCCGGATTTCCACGCTTCGCTACCGCGAGGGCGTGACCGACTATCTCGAAGTGCTGGATGCCGAGCGCAATCTGTTCAGTGCGCAGCAGCAGCTGCTGACCACGCGGCGCGCGCTGCTGCAGAACGGTGCCACGCTCTATGTCGCGCTGGGCGGCGGGTTCCAGGCGGACGGCAGCGAGATCGAAGGCGCGGGGGGCATGGCGGCCGAACAATGACCGGCACGCTGGCCCGCGGATCGGCGATCCGGCCCTGATCTTCCCGTACCGCCGTGCGGCCTGCATTAACGAAAAGATTACCAAGCTGTGCGAAGGCTTGGAGCGTGATGTTTGCGCTCTCCCGGAAAAATGCCCCCAGGGGGCCATCGTCGGCCGAGGACCGGCCCGTTTCCGCCCTGTCGGGCTCCGCCAGGTCGGGGCGTGGCCCCTTGGGTGGCGGGCTGATGCAGCGCATGGGTATCGCGGGGGCGAAGACGCCGAAGCTGCTGGGCCTGCAATATGCGGCGCTGGCTCGCACCGCCTTCCTGCGCTTTGCCGTTTTCGTCGTCGCGGGCATTCCTGCGATCACTTTCTGGATGGGAAGTTCGGGCCTTTTGCTGGCGGGCGGCTGGTTCCTGCTGGTCGTGCTGATTGCCGCGGCACTGCTGCGGATGGAGCGCGGCTTCATCGATGCCGAACGGCGCCAGCTGGCGAGCGAGGAACAGCGTACCCATCTGGCGGCGGTCGGCATGGCCGGGCTGCTGTGGGCCGGACCGATGCTGGCCTTTCCCGACGCGATGGCGAGCGGCAATGCGCCGCAATATGCGGTCATGGCGCTGCTGATCGGGGTGTTCGTGCTGGCGCTGTCGGCGGTGCCGACCGCAGCGATGACCTTTATCGCGATATTTGCCTTTTCCGGCGCGACGTCGATGATCCTGGCGGGCGATTTCGCCGGCGTGGTCGCGCAGGTTGCATTCGGGCTGGTGGTTGCCGCCGGCGCAATGGCGCTGTCGCGGCTGTATCTGCGGCTGCGCCTGACCGAGGCGAACCTCGCCGAGAAGCAGGAAACCGTGTCGCTGCTGCTGCACGAGTTCGAGGAAAACTCTGCGGACTGGCTGTGGCAGGTCGATGCCGCGCGCCGCGTGCGCGGTGTGTCGCCCCGTTTTGCCCATGCGCTGGGCATGGAACCGCGCGAGGCCGATGGCCAGCCGCTGCTGCGCGTGATCGCGGGCGAGGGCTGGGACACGGGCGCGCTGCCTTCGTCGCTGCGCGACCTGGCCGAACGGCTGAAGCGGCGCGAGAGCTTTTCCAACATGATGGTGCGCGTCTCGATGAACGGGCGTACCCGCTGGTGGGAGCTGTCGGGCACGCCCAAGCATGACGAGCACGGGCAGTTCGCCGGCTTCCGCGGCGTCGGATCGGACGTCACCGAACAGCGCGAAAGCGCCGAGAAAATCGCGCAGCTCGCCCGCTATGACCAGCTGACCGGCCTTCCCAACCGCATGATGCTGACCGAGGCGCTGGGCACCGCGCTGCAGCGGGCCGAACAATGGCGCACGCGCTGTGCGTTCCTGATGATCGACCTCGACCGGTTCAAGGCGGTGAACGATACGCTGGGCCACCAGATCGGCGACAAGCTGCTGGCGCAGGTTTCGCGCCGCCTGCGCGTGTTGATGGGCCAGCATGACACCTGCGGCCGCCTGGGCGGGGACGAGTTCGCGGTCGTCATGGCCGATGTCAACGACCGCGAGGCGGTGGACCGCATGGCGCATGCGATCATCGACGTGCTGTCAAAGCCCTATGACGTCGATCACCACACGCTGTTCGTCGGCGCATCGGTGGGTTCGGCCGTGGGCCCGCGTGATGCGCGCACGGTCGAAACGCTGATGCGCAATGCCGACCTGGCGCTCTACCGCTCCAAGGACGAGGGCGGCGGCAGCCATTTCGCCTATGAGCCGCAGATGCACGCGCATGCCGAAGAGCGCCGCAAGCTGGAATTCGCGCTGCGTCATGCGCTGGAACGCGACGAGCTGGAACTGAACTTCCAGCCGGTGGTCGATGCGGTGACGGAGGAGATCCTGAGCTTTGAGGCGCTGATGCGCTGGAACAGCGTGGAATTCGGCCGCGTAAGTCCCGCCAAGTTCATCCCGATTGCCGAGGATACGCGGCTGATCGTCCCGATCGGCGAATGGGCGCTGCGCCGCGCCTGTGACGAGGCGGCGCACTGGCCGGGCCATGTGAAAGTGGCGGTGAACGTATCGGCGGAACAGATGCTCGACGCCAATTTCGCCAGCACGGTGGTGTCGGCGCTGGCCGCCAGCGGGCTTGCGCCCGAAAGGCTGGAACTGGAAGTGACCGAAATCGATCTTCCTGCGCGACGGCGGCACGGCGCAGTCGACGCTGAACCAGATCCAGTCGCTGGGTTGCAAGCTGGCGCTGGATGATTTCGGCACCGGCTATTCCTCGCTGGGCTATCTGCGCAACAACCGGTTCAACACGATCAAGATCGACCGCAGCTTCGTCACGGGCGCGGCGAAGGACAGCCCCGAATCGCTGGCCATTATCCGCGCCGTGGTCGCCATGTGCGACGCACTGGGCATGGAAACAACGGCCGAGGGCGTGGAAAGCGAGCGCGAGCTGGAGCGTATCCGCCAGCTCGGCTGCTCGAAGATTCAAGGCTTCCTGTTCGGCCGTCCGATGGGCGCGCTGGAGGCCAACGCACTGCTCGACCAGCGGACAGAGCGGCGGATCGCCTAACCGGGCAGGACGTCCGCGCCGAACCCGTGCGGCAGAAGCTGCGAGATGGTCGTCTCGAGCACTTCGCTGCCGGTGGCGCTGGCGGAAATCACCACGATGTCGCGGCCCGATAGCGAGGCTGCCTCGGCAATCGCCTGGCGGCAGCCGCCGCATGGGGTGATGACGTCATCGCCCGCGATGGCGCCGTCAGCCATCGGGCCGCCCGCCACCACGACATGGGTGATCGCGGCCAGCCCGAACGCGTGCTGCGCGGCGGACAGCGCCGATTGCTCGGCGCACAGGCCCAGCCGGTAGCAGGCGTTTTCCATGTTCGCGCCGGTCACGACCGAGCCGTCGCTTGCGACGACCGCGCAGCCGACGTGAAAGCGCGAATAGGGCGCATGCGCCTTGCCCGCCGCCGCGCGGGCGAGGGCGATGAGGCGATCGCGCGTGGTGCCGTCCATCGCCGCTTACTCGGCCGCGTCGCGCATCAGCGGGACGGGTTCCTTGAACGTATGGGTGACATAGGGGAAAGGAATCTCGATTCCCGCATCGTCCAGCGCCCGCTTGATCGCGCGCACCACGTCGCTCTTGGTCTCGCGCCGGTCGCGCGGACGGGCGTCGGACCACCACTGGACCAGGAGATCGACCGAGCTGGCGCCATAGGACCAGGCGAAGACGGACACCGGCCTTTCGGTATCGATCGCGTCAATCCCGACCATCGCGCCCTTGATGACCTCCATCGCCCGGTCGAGATCGGTGTCGTAGGACACGCCCACGGTCAGCTCGTCGCGGCGGACATGCGCGTCGGTCAGGATCTGGACCGGGTTCTTGAACAGCATGGAATTGGGCATGATCGTCAGCTCGTTGGTCAGCTGCCGGATATGCGTCTCGCGCAGCGAGATATTCTCGACCTTGCCCAGCACGCCCTCGACCTCGATCAGGTCGCCGATCTCCATGTTCTTGCGCAGCATGATGAGCACGCCGGCAAGAAAATTCTCGAAGATGTCCTGGAAGGCGAAGCCAATGGCGACCGTGCCGAAACCGAGGCCCGCGATCAGGCCCGCCGGTTCCAGCCCCGGCAGCACGATGGTCAAGGCGATCATCAGGCCGATGATCCACACGCCCACGCTGGTCACGGTGGCGATCAGCGTGCGCAGGCTCTCGCGCAGATTGCCCCTGGCCGCGAGGCGCGCGGTGATGCGGACGGCGATCTTGGCGACCAGCCAGGTCAGCAGGATGATGACCAGCCCGATGGCCAGGCTGGGCAGCGAGGCGACCAGCCCTTCGGCCATGCCCATGACTTCGCGGTTGATCGTCTCTACGTAGTTCATGGCATTTCCGTTACTGGCTTCGTCCTAGCGGAAGGCAGCCGTTCGGCGAGCGGCGACCTTCCATGAAGCTGTCGCATAACGCGCGTATGGCCGCATAGGCAATGGAGAGTGTCGGCTTTGCCCGCCGGGACAGGCACTTGCCTTCCGTGGCACATTTATTCAGGGGGCGATCTCCACGCCCTCTGCCCCCAGCATCCGGAGTGCACCGCAAAGTGAAGACCAGCCGCATCATCCGCCGCCGACTGTGCGCGCTTGCCGCCATCGCATCCGCGCTTGCCGCCAGCCAGCCCGCCATGGCGTGGGGCGCGAACGGCCACCGCATCGTGGGCGCCATCGCGCAGGAATATCTCTCGCCGCAGGCGCATGCCGCCATGCTGGAGATCCTGGGCACCGAGACATTGGCCGAGGCGGCGCCGTGGCCCGACTTCATGCGGTCGGACCCGGACCCGTTCTGGCAGAAGACCGCCAGCCCCTGGCACTACGTCACGGTTCCGGACGGGCAGAGCTATGACGAGGCGGGGCCACCGCCCGAGGGCGATGCGCTGACCGCGCTGGCGCGGTTCGCCGATACGCTGCGCGATCCGCAGGCCAGCCTTGCCGACAGGCAGACCGCGCTACGCTTCATCGTGCATCTGGTCGGCGATCTTCAGCAGCCGCTGCATGCAGGCAATGGCAATGACCGCGGCGGCAATGATGCGAAGGTGACCTGGTTCGGCAAGCCGACGAACCTGCATTCGGTGTGGGACTACCAGATGCTCGAAGGCCAGGAGCTGTCCTATAGCGAATATGCGCGCTGGCTGGACGAAAGGCTGACCCCGCAGCAGATGCGCGAATGGGCCAGCCCCGATCCCGCGGTCTGGGTTGCCGACAGCGCGGCGGTGCGCCCCGGCCTCTACCCCGAGGATCCGAACCTGGGCTATGAATACAACTACAGGTTCAAGGGGCTGATGGAGGAGCGCCTGCAAAAGGGCGGGCTGCGGCTGGCGGCGTTCCTGAACAAGGTTTTCGCGCCGGAGTGAGGCGGCGCGGGTTCAACGGGCGGGCGCGGGTTCCATCCACCGCGCCAGCCGGACCAGCAGCGCGATCACCGGCGGCACCAGAACGAGCGACAGCACGATCTTGGCCAGCGCCTGCCCGGCGATCAGATCGGCGATGGGGCGCACGCCATAAAACGCGACCGTGATGAAGATCAGCGTGTCGATCACCTGGCTGATGATCGATGCGACGGCCCCCCTGATCCATGTGGGCGTCAGCATCGGCGCGCGCACCCATGCCGCAAGGCGCGAGAAGATCAGCACGTTCAGCGACATGGAAATGCCATAGGCGATGATCCCCGCCGCCATCAGGCGCCAGCTTTGCCCCAGCACGATGGGGAACGCCTCTTTCGCGGGCTCGTACATGCCCGCGTCGGTCGGCAGGGCCAGCACGACAAAGGTCAGCAGGATCGCCATGATCAGCGGCACGAAGCCGAAGCGCACCATCTGCGTCGCCGTCTTCTGCCCGTAAAGCTGCGCCACGCTGCTGGAAATCGACACCAGCAGCAGGAAGGGAAAGATCCCCGCCTCCACCGCCAATGGCCCCAGCGCGACCTGCTTTGCGCCCAGCACGCCCGCGATGCAGGTCATCCCGCCGTAGAACAGCGCATAGAGGAACAGGGGCCGGGGATACTGGGGCGCGAGGTCGATGTCGCGATCGGCGGTCTGGATCATCGCGCACCCCTAGCGCCAAAGACGCGCAGGTGGAAAGCGCAGGAGCAGGCGAATCCCACAGTCAAAGCCGCCGCGGCGGGGGATGCCGCGATGCGAGGCGCTTGAGCATTGGCGCGGCATGTAGCAATAGCGGGATCCAGTCGCCCTTTCCCGCTGCTGCCGGTGTCTCCCTCCAATGCAAACCCCTTTCGTGAGCCTTCTGGGCATCGCCGTCATCCTGCTGATCGCGCTGGCGCTGTCGGACAACCGGCGGGCGATCCGCCTGCGAATCGTGGGCGCGGCCTTTGCGCTGCAGACGGTGATGGCGCTGCTGGTGCTGCGCACGCCGTGGGGCGCGGCGGTGATCGCGGCGATGGCGCGGGGCGTGGCGAACCTGCTGGGCTATGCGGCGGAGGGCACGAATTTCATCTTCGGCCCGCTCGCCAGCCCGGAAATCGGGGGCAACAGCTTTGCGATCGCCGCGCTGACGGTGATCATCTTCTTCGCCAGCCTCGTCTCGGTGCTCTATTACCTGGGCGTGATGCAGCTGATCATCCGCTGGGTGGGCGGCGCGATCGGCTGGGTAACGGGCATCAGCCGGGTCGAATCGCTGGCGGCGGCGGCGAATATCTTCGTCGGCCAGTCGGAAAGCCCGCTGGTGGTGCGACCCTATCTGGCGGGGCTTGCTCCCTCGCGGTTGTTCACGCTGATGGCGGTGGGCATGGCGGGCGTGGCGGGCACGATCCTGGCGGCCTATGCCAGCCTGCTGGGCGCGCAATATCTGCCGTTCCTCCTGGCGGCGGCGTTCATGAGCGCGCCGGGCGGCATCCTGATGGCCAAGATCATCATGCCCGATGTGGTGGAGCCCTCGCTTGCCGCGGAGGGCGAGGTCGAGCTTCCCGACAGCCGCCGTAGCGGAGAAGGGCCCGCAGCCCTGTTGCCCGAGGGCGGGCGGCACGAGGGAGTCGAGGGTGAAACATCGCTGGGGGCCGGAGACGACATTCCCGATGCGCATGATGACGAGGAAAAGCCCGCGAACGTGATCATGGCCGCCGCGCAAGGCGCGCAGACCGGTGTCAAGCTGGCGGTGGCGGTGGGCGCGATGGTGCTGTCGTTCGTTGCGCTTGTGGCGCTGGCCAATGGCTTGCTGTCGGGCGCGGGCGAGCTGGTCGGGGTCGAGGGGCTGACCTTCCAGTCGATACTGGGCTGGCTGTTTTCGCCCGTGATGTTCCTGCTGGGTATCCCGTGGAACGAGGCGCAGGTCGCGGGCGGGCTGTTCGGCACCAAGATCGTGCTCAACGAATTCGTCGCCTTCATCGAGCTGGGCGGCTATGGGCCCGAGGTGCTCAGTCCGCGCAGCCGTGCCATCGTGACCTTCTCGCTGTGCGGCTTCGCCAATATCGCGTCCATCGCCATCCAGATCGCGGTGATCGGCGGGCTGGCGCCCAGCCAGCGGCCGGTGGTCGCGCGGCTGGGGCCAAAGGCGCTGGCTGCCGGTTCGCTGTCGAACCTGATGAGCGCGGCTCTGGCGGGACTCATGCTGCCGATGTAAGGGCGGCCCCATGACCGACATGTCCATGACCCAGAACATAGCCCATGTATCGCTGACCCAGCCGTTGGACACGCTGGCCGGCCAGCTGGGCCGCAGCTTTGCCGAATTCGGCTTTGCCGTCGTTTCCGACCACGGCATCGATCACGCGCTCATCGCCGAGGCCGAGCGGCTGAGCCGCGCGTTCTTCGCCCTGCCGGAAGACGCCAAGCGCGCCTATTTCATCGAAGGCACCGGCGGCGCGCGCGGTTACACGCCCTATCGCACCGAGAAGGCGGTGGGATACGACACCACCGATCTCAAGGAATTCTGGCACGTCGGGCGCACCCTGCCGGGCGGCGATCCGCTGGAAGAATTCATGCCCGCCAATGTCTGGCCGGCCGAGCTGCCCGAGTTCCGCGAGATTTTCGAGCGGCTCTATGCCGAGTTCGACAAGGCGGGGCTGAAGATCCTTTCGGCCATCGCGATCCACCTGGGGCTGAAGGCCGGACTGGTTCGATTCGACCGTGGACCAGGGCAATTCGGTCCTGCGCCTGCTGCATTACCCGCCGGTCGAGAATGCCGAGGGCGCGGTGCGCGCGGCGCCGCATGGCGACATCAACACGATCACCCTGCTGCTGGGCGCGGAAGAGGCGGGGCTGGAACTGCTGTCGCGGCAGGGCGAATGGATTCCGGTATCGCCGCCGCCCGGCGCGCTGGCGGTAAACATCGGCGACATGCTGTCGCGCCTGACCAACGACCGCTTGCGCTCGACCATCCACCGCGTCGTCAATCCGCAGGGCGAGGCATCACGCCGCAGCCGCTTTTCCATGCCCTTCTTCCTGCATTTCCGCCCTGATTTCGTGATCGAGACGCTGCCGGAATGCGTCGATGCGGAGCACCCGGACCAGTACGAGCCGCTGTCCAGCCACGATTTCCTGATGCAGCGCCTGCGCGAGATCAATCTGACGAAATAGCGTCCGACAGGAAGCGCGCTTTCGACAGGCATTCGCGCCACTCGTCCTCGCCGTCGCTGTCGGCCACCACGCCCGACCCGACACCGAACATCGCGCGCCCGTCCGGAGTCAGCCGCAGCGTGCGGATCGCCACGTTGAAGCAGGCCCCGTCCGCGTCCATCTGCCCGATGCGCGCCGCAATAGGGACCGCGCTGCCGGCCCTCGACCGCGTCGATGATCTCCATCGCGCGCAGCTTGGGCGCACCGGTGATCGAGCCGCAGGGGAACATCGCGCCGAATACGGCGGCGGCATCGAAGCCGTTCGCCAGCTGGGCGCGCACCGTGCTCGTCATCTGGAACACGGTGGGATAGGCCTCGATCCGGAACGGGTTCTCCACTTGCACCGATCCCGGCAGCGCGAGGCGCGACAAATCGTTGCGCATCAGATCGGTGATCATCAGGTTCTCGGCCCGGTCCTTGCGGCTGGCGACGAGATCGTTCTTCAGCGCCCGGTCGGCCGCCTCGTCATGGCCGCGCGGGCGGGTGCCCTTCATCGGGCGGGTCTCGATGTCGGCGCCACGGGCCCGGAAGAACAATTCGGGCGAGAAGCTGAGCAGCCACTGGATTCCATCGAACACCAGCGCCCCGAAGCGCGCTGCGGCCCGCGGGCGGATCGCGCGGTAGATGGCGACCGGATCGCCCTGCCACCGGCCGCCCAAGGCGATGGTCAGATTGGCCTGGTAGATGTCGCCCGCGCGGATCGCCTCGATGATACGGTCGAAGCGGGCGAGATAGGCGGTGCGATCTGTCAGCGGCTCCATCGCGCCGAGCGTTCCGGTCCCGGCGCTGCGCCGTGCAAGCCAGTCGTCGACCGCCGCAATCGGCATGTTGGCGACCCGATCGAACGCGGCCATCCACATCAGCGGTTCGGCGGAGCCGCGGCGCAAGGGCGCCAGCCGCGGATCGAGAGCATGGCCCGCTTCATAGCCCAGCCAGCCCGCCAGTTTCGCGCCCCGGCGGCGCAGATCTTCCAGCCGTTCCAGCGCAGGCCCGACATCCGCATGGTCGCAAGGCGCAAGCGTTTCGCGCGGGTCCTCGAACAGGCGCGCGGTGCCGGTTTCCAGGTCCTCGACAAGGGCAAAGGGCGAAGGCATGGCGGCCCTTAACCGACAGGCGGGGCGCAGACAAACCGGATCGACACAAGCGGCGGAACCCCTCCGTCATTCGATCTCGAACCAAGGTCTTCCTCGGCCGCCGGACCGCGCGGATAGTGCGGGGGGATCGCCTCGGAAAGCAGATGAACCGTCCTGTTGCGCCTTGATCTGGCTGCCCGAACGGGCCACGGTCCGCAGTCCGATCGGCCGCGAGGCGCAGAAGACCTAGATGACAAGCGAAACAGCCAAGCCGCTGGATGCACGGGCACTGGTGTATCTGTCCTATGGAACAGGTCCCCATGTGGATGAGATCGTCTATTCCATCCTCTCGGTTCATCACTGGATCGATCCGGCCGAAAGCGGGATCGAGATAATCGTCTATACCGATAGCCCCGCCGCCTTTGCCGGTCTCGGTGTCACGATCGTCGAACTGGATGATGCCCGGCTGCGCGAATGGAGCGGACCGATGAACTATGCCCACCGCCGCAAGCCGATGGCCATGCGCGATGCGCTGGCCCGGACCGGTGGCCGCGTGGCCATGATCGATGGAGACACCTGGTTCCGGCAGCCGCCCACCGCCCTGTTCGACCGGATCGCTCCGGGACGGGGCATTCTCCACATTTGCGAATACAGGCTGGGCTACCACGATGACGCCCAAAGCCGGGTCTTTGCCGCCTTGCTGGCAGGACGCGAATGGCACGATCTTTCGGGCAGGCCGATCGCGATCGGCGACAATCCCGCCATGTGGAATTCGGGCGTGATCGGCATCCATGCATCCGACGCCGGGCTCGTCGATGAAGCGCTGCACCTGCTCGATCAGCTGGCCGAGGCTGCTCCCGACATCCACTACACCGAACAATTTGCCGTCGGCCAATGCCTTGCGCCCATGCAACTGACCGAGGCGGCAGACACCGTGTTCCACTATTGGCCGCTTCACCTGAAGGATCCCTTCAAGCAGCGTCTGGCTGCCGTTCTGGCCGAGGGGCAGGGCCTGCCGGTTCGTGATCGCGCCCACCGCGCCTTTGCCGCGCGGCCACGTGCCTCGATGGCCGCGCAAGCAAAGATGGCGGCCAAGACGCTGTTGTTCCGGCTCGGTCTTCCCACGGGCGGGCCAAGAGCTTCGGGATAGGCATGGAGCGTGCGCTGTGCCGGTGGTTTTCACCACCTGCGCCGGCATCGCAAGGCGGGATCTGGATTTCGCGATCTGCCGGAAAGTCTGCCTACAAAAGGCGCCAGGCCGCAGCCGAGCGCGTTGTGCGATCGCGGCCACGGCGCGGGTTGTCCGCCGCGGCGTGAGGGGCGTCTTGCGCTGGCCGCTGCGGACCCTTCGGAGCCGAGCGCGCGATATCCGCAGAGTTTATGTTGACCGCGGCCAGAATGCTGTGGCAATCGGCGCACGTCTGCAGCGGCAGGTTCAAATCCTGCCGCAAATGCAAGCTGGCAATACTCGGGAAACCGAAGTGAAATCAGCGAACTGCGGGTGTAGCTCAATGGTAGAGCAGCAGCTTCCCAAGCTGACGACGAGGGTTCGATTCCCTTCACCCGCTCCAGCATGACGCCCGCGCCAGTGGCGCGGGCCATCACAAGATCAGCGAATCGGGCAATCCGGGCTCAGCCGGAAATTCAGGTAATTGTCGACCGAGCGCATGAGATCGTCGAACTCGTGCTCGAAGAAATGGTTGGCGCGCGGAATCTCGTCATGATGGATCGTGATGTGTTTTTGCGTGCGCAGCTTGTCGACCAGCTTCTGCACCGCGTTCGGCGTCACCACCGTATCCGCCGCGCCCTGAATGATGATGCCGCTGGCGGGGCAGGGCGCCAGGAACGAGAAATCATACATGTTCGCGGGCGGCGCGATCGAGATGAAGCCGCGAATCTCGGGCCGGCGCATCAGAAGCTGCATGCCGATCAGCGCGCCGAACGAAACGCCCGCGACCCAGGTCACCTGCGCCTCCGGGTGGATCGTCTGCACCCAGTCGAGTGCGGCGGCGGCGTCGGACAATTCGCCGATGCCGTTGTCGAAGCTGCCCTGGCTGCGGCCCACGCCGCGGAAGTTGAAACGCAGCACGGCGAAACCGCGTGCGGCGAAATCCTTGTAGAGCGCCTGTGTAATCCGCTCGTTCATCGTGCCGCCGCCCTGTGGGTGCGGGTGCAGGATCAGCGCCAGCGGAGCGCGCGGGCGGGGCGCGGGGTGGTAGCGGCCTTCGAGGCGGCCTTCGGGTCCGGGGAAAATAACGGAAGGCATCGGTGAAAATGGCACCTGTTGCTGCCCTGCACATGGGCCGCAAGGGCCCGCAGGGGTGTGATCTGGATTTCGTGCCTATATAGATAGCCCAAGCGATAGCGCAATCTTGTGCTGCAACGCCGTGCCGTAGCGGCGCAAATGTCCGAACCGTTTCGTCGAAGAGGTCCGCCCTGCCTGCCATCTATCTCGACCACGCCGCCAGCACGCCGCTCTTGCCGTCCGCGCGCGATGCGATGCTGCAGGGGCTGGCGCTGGATGCCAATCCGTCCAGCCCGCACCGCGCGGGCCGCGCGGCCAGGGCGGCGCTGGAGGATGCGCGGGCGAGGCTGAAGGCGGCGCTGGGATGGGACGGCGGCGTGCTTTTCACCAGCGGCGCGAGCGAGGCGCTGGAGATCGCGCTGACGCGCAGCCATGCGGCGCGGCGCGCGGTCTCTGCTGTCGAGCATGACGCGGTGACACGCCACGCGCCGGGCGCGGCGGTGGTGCCGGTGGGAGCGCATGGCCTGGTGGAGGTCGGCGCGCTGGGCGATTGCTCCGACACTCTGGTAGCGGTGCAGCAAGTAAACAACGAAACCGGAGTGATCCAGCCGGTGGCCGCGGTTCACGACGCCGTGCGCCGCGCGGGCGGAACCCTGCTTGTCGACTGCGCGCAATCGGCGGGCAAGATCGCGCTGCCTTCCAGCGGATTGGCCTGCGACATGGCGGTGATCAGCGCGCACAAGTTCGGCGGACCGCCGGGGGTCGGCGCGCTGCTGCTGCGCGATCTCGGGCTGATCGCGCCGACCGGCGGGCAGGAGCGCGGCTATCGCGGCGGGACCGAGAATGTCGCGGGTGCGATGGCCATGGCGGCCGCGCTGGAAGCGGGTGACGACTGGATGCAGGGCGCGGCGCGGCTGCGCGCGCGGCTGGAAGATGCGATCATCGACGCAGGCGGACAAGTGATTGCCGCCGCATCGCCCCGGATCGCGACCATCGGATCCTATCGCCTGCCGGGCCTTGCGAGCGCGGTGCAGCTGATCCGGCTGGACGGCGCGGGCATTGCCGTATCGGCGGGCAGCGCCTGTTCGTCCGGATCGCTGAGGCCCAGCCGCGTGCTGATGGCGCTGGGTCTGGACGAAAAGGCCGCGGCCGAGGTGATCCGCGTGTCGATCGGGCGCGAGACGACCGAGGGGGACATCGACGCCTTCCTGAAGGTCTGGCGCGAACTGGCGGCGCAGGTACGGACGGCAGCATGATCTATCTCGATTACCAGGCCACGACACCGCTGGCGCCCGAAGCGCGTGAGGCGATGCTGCGCTGGCTGGACGGGCCGGGCGGTACCGGGTTCGGCAATCCGCACAGTCCGCACCGCTATGGCAGGCAGGCCGAAGCCGCCGTCGAACTGGCGCGCGACCGGGTTGCGGCGTTGTTCCCGCCGGGCGGGCGCGTGATCTTTACCGGCAGCGCGACCGAGGCGCTGAACATGGCGCTGCTGGGTAATGAACAGGCCCGTGCAGGCAGGGCAGCCGCGGTCAGCGCCATCGAGCATAGCGCCGTCTATGAAACCGCCGAACGGCTGGAGGGCGGGCGTCATGTATTGTCGGTGGGCGAGGACGGGCTGCTGAACCGCGTCGATGCGCTGCCCGGCGATGTCGGCGCGGTTGCCGTGATGCAGGTGAACAACGAGATCGGCACCATCCAGCCGATGGTGGAGGTGGCACGGCTGGCCAGGCAGGCCAACGCATTCCTGGTCTGCGACGCGGTGCAGGCCGCGGGCAAGATGCCGGTCGCCATGGCGGATGCGATCGCTGTCAGTGCACACAAGCTGCATGGTCCCAAGGGCGTCGGGGCCCTGTGGCTACGCAATGGGGTCGATCTGGACCCGCTGGTGACCGGCGGCGGGCAGGAGGAGGGCCTGCGTTCGGGCACGCTCAGCCCAGCGCTGGTCGCGGGATTCGGTGCGGCGGCCAAGCTGGCGATGGAGCGGATGGAGCAGGATGCCGTGCATGTCGAATCGCTGTGGCAGCAGGCGCGTGACTTGTTCGACGGCTGGACGCTGAACGGCAGCGCCGACGCGCGCTGGCACGGCAATCTCAGCCTGCGCAGGGACGGGCTGGATGTCGCCCGGCTGATGAGCGACACGCGCAATGTGGCATTTTCGGCGGGCTCTGCCTGCGCATCGGGGTCGGGCAAGCCAAGCCGGGTCTTGCAGGCGATCGGTTTGCCTGCCAATCTGGCAAAAAATACGATGCGGCTGGGATTTGGCCGCTACACGACTGGAGAGGAGCTGGAGGAAGCCGCGGCTGCGATCAACGCGGCTGCGCAAGCGCAAGGTGCTTGAAGCTCATGGTCCGCGTCACGTTTGTCAGTCCCAAGGGCGATAAGGTCGAAGCCGAGTCCGAGGCGGGCCGTTCCCTGCTCGAGATCGGACAGGCGGCGGGCATGCCGCTGGAGGGGACTTGCGAGGGCCAGATGGCCTGCTCCACCTGCCATGTCATCGTCGCGAGCGAGTGGTTTTCGCGCCTGCCGATGGCGAGCGACGACGAGGAAGACATGCTCGACCTGGCCGCGGGAGCGGGGCCGACCAGTCGCCTGGCCTGCCAGATCGTCGTGGACCAGGACCTCGACGGCGTCGTGGTGCGCGTGCCCGATACCGCCCATGACATGATGCGCCGTTAACGCAGCCCGCTGGATAAACGCATTGGCGCGAAGCCTTGCGTGCCAACGGTTAAGATGTCTTGACGATCGGGCGACCGCGTGAGCCCGTCGCAAAGGGCTGAAAAACCTGATGGTTGTCTTGCGATGGAACCTGCCGGGTCCGGCCCCGCTAAGTGATGATGCGTAAGGGTTCGGCACGGTTCGTTAACCCTAGATGCAAAGGCTTTATTGAAGCGCCACGAGTCATGCTGTGCGCATGGTCAGAACCAAGCCTTCGCGCCTGCGCCGCCAGCTTGCTCTTGCCGCCACGTCGGCGGGGATGATCTTCGCGCCCGTCGCGCACGCCGCACCGTGGAATACCATTGCCTTTACCGCATGGCAGCATGCTCTCCAGCCGCAGGCGCAATGTTCCAGCGTTTCTGCGCAGAACGAGGCGGCGCCATCGCAATTGTCGGCGCTCGATCGTATTCGCCTGCAGCAGTCGGACCTGGCCGCGCGCCAGCCCGCATCGCTGCTGCCAAAGCCCGAACGGATCCTACCCATGGCGATGGGGCCGGCCGTCGGCGAGCGCATTGAACCGGCGGCAGGCGGCGTGCGCTGCGCGCGACTTGCGCCCGACGTGTCCAGCGGGTTCAGAGCGGGCTCTCCTCGGCAAGCCAAAGCCGGCACCGATTTCCTCGACAGTCATATCGTGCCGATCCGCCGCACCGGTTTTGACGCGCAGTGGCAGCGGGTCAGCGCGCGCGGTGCGGGGCAGGCCAATGTACGCTCCGCCGTGCTGAGCGCGGGCGCTGGCGCCTCGCGGCGCATGCAGGTCGCCGCGGTCAACCGGTGGGTAAACGCCCGTGTTCGCTTTGCCGAGGATAGCGTCAATTACGGTCGCCGCGACTACTGGGCCGATGCCGCCGAGACCCTGCGCCGCCGCGCAGGCGATTGCGAGGATTACGCGATCGCCAAGATGCAGATACTGGCGGCGATGGGCATTGCGCGCGACGACATGTTCCTGACACTGGCGCGCGACAATATCCGCCGCGCCGATCACGCGATGCTGGTGGTGATGCTGGAGGGGCAGCCGCTGGTGCTCGACAACGGCAGCGACGAATTGCTCGATGGGAAGATCGCCAACGATTTCCGGCCGGTCTATTCCTTCAGCGGCGACCGGCGCTTCCTGCACGGTTTCTGACGCGGGCCTACTGCTCGGTCAGCGCGTTTGACAGGCCGCGAGTAAAGGGCGTCAGCAGATAGGCCAGCACGCTTCTGCGGCCGGTGATGATCTCGACGTCGCAGATCATGCCGGGCATGATGGCAAGCCGCTGACCGGCGCGTTCCATGTAGGCGCGGCTGGTTTCCACCTGCACCAGATAATAGCTTTCCCGCTCATTCTCGTCATAGACGCTGTCCGCGCTGATCTGCCGCACGGTGCCGGGCAGACCGCCATAGATCGAGAAGTCATAGGCGGTGACTTTGACATTCGCGCGGTCGCCGACCTTGATGAAGGCGATGTCAGAAGGCCGGATGCGCGCCTCCACCAGCAGGCGTTCGCCGGTAGGGACGATCTTCATGATCGTCTCGCCGGGTGAGACGAAGCCGCCGACGGTGGTGACCTGTAGGTCGTTGACGATGCCGTCGACCGGCGCGCGCAGCTCGTTGCGCTCGACCCGCGCCTCGGCGCCGCGGATCGATTGCTCGTTCACCGCGATGCGCGTGGCGATCTCGCTCCGCTCGTTCAGCGCCTGCTGCTGGAAGTCGAGCCGCGCGCTGGCAAGTTCGGCCTGGGCCTCGCGCACCGAGGCGCTGGCGCGCTGCACGCCCTGTCGCGCGCCGCTGAGCCGCCCGCGCAGATCGGCGAGGTCGCGCTGCGCAGTCAGCAACTCCGTCTGCGGCACGATGTTCTTGGCCGCCAGCGGAGCCAGCATGTTCACCTGTTCCTGCGCCAGCCGCGTGCTTTCCTCCAGTGCGGTGACGGTCGCCTCACCCTCGCGAAGGTCGCGGCGGCGCTGCTCTACCGCGGCGGCCAGCGCGGCCTCGCGGCTGCGATTGGCGGCGGCGCGCACGCTTTGCAGGCGCGCTTCCTCGGAACACACGCTGCCCGGTTCGCAGCCCGTGCCCGACCCGCTCGCTTCGCGGTTCAGCCGGTCGGCGCGGGCGGACAGACGCTCGGTCTCAGTCTCAAGCTGGCCCAGCTGGCTGGCGCTTTCGCTGTCGTTCAGCCGGATTAGCAATTCGCCGCGCTTCACCTGCTCGCCGTTCTGGATCAGGATCTCCTCGACCGTGGCGGGATCGGCGGCCTGCACCACCTGCACCTTGCTGGAAGGGATGACACGGCCCTGACCGCGGGTGATGTTATCAAGCGGCGCGAAGCTGGCCCACACCAGCAGCAGCAGAACGCCGCTGGCCGCCACCACGATCAGGCGGCGCGCGGAATCGAGCTTCTCCCAGCCCTGCCGTGCCCGCGCGATCATTGCGGCTGCGCCTCTTGCGCGTCAGCCAGGCGCGCGCCTTCCAGCTGGCCCGCGACCAGCTGGCGGTAGCGGCCTTGCGTCGGGGCGGGCAGTTCCAGCTTCCAGCCCTTGGTCGTGTCGAGCCGTCCGCCGATGTCGGAAGGCGCATGGCGGTCTAAGCTACTGGGCGCAACGGTCAGGCCATTTTCGAACCGGCCGGTATTCGGATCGGGGCCGTCCGCGAGCCGGACCTCCGCCGCGGGGCGAGCGATGTCGGGGATCCGTTCGGCTCCGGCATAAAGCTGCGCGAAGGCGCGCGCGCGGCCCGCGCCGCCGTTGAAGCGGTAGAAGATGTGCGTGCCGATCTGCCGTACCTTGCCCAGTGCATAGGCCCAGCGCGGCACGACATAATCGGCATGGTAGTGGGTGGCCGAGCCGACACTGGCCTCGACATGGCCAGCCAAAGCATCGCGTGCAACGCTCTGCGCCTCGGCCCATGCGCGGGCAGAGGGACGGCGCGCCAGCGAGCCGTCGCAGGTGAAGCTGAACTGGCACACCGGATCGTTCGCGCCCTGATAGACGACGCCGCAGACCGAATTGGGATAGGCCGGGTGGCGCATGCGATTGAGCACGACCTGCGCCACCGCGCGCTTGCCGCTCTCGGGCTCGTATCCCGCCTCGTAATAGATCGCTTCCGCCAGGCACTGCTGCGCGGCCGCGCGCGAGGGGCCGCTGGCGGTGAAGCCCCGCATGGTTTCGGCAGGAGCATGGCTGATCGCGATCAGCGCGTTGCGGGCCTTGGCGCTGTCGCCCCTTGCCACCAGTTCGGCACGCTTTCCCTGCGTGAGGGCGGCGACGGCGCGCGTCTGCTGCTCCGACATGGCAGGTGCCTCGACCGGCCGCGCGGGTGCGGGCAGGGGTACGGGCGAGGACAGCACGATGCCTGCGACCAGCGCGGCCGCCGCAGCGGCAGCGCGGGAACCCAGCCTAGCCATCGGTCCGCATTCCCACGCTTCTGATCACCTCGTCCTTGGGGCCGTCGGCTGCAATGCGCCCGCCGTCGATCACGATCACACGATCGCAAAGCTGGAATAGGGCGGGGCGGTGGGTGGAGACAATCAGCGTCTGATCCGGTGTCAGATTCTGTGACAGGCACTGGATGAACAGCCGCTCGGTCTGCGCGTCCATCGCGCCGGTCGGCTCGTCGAGGAACAATAGCTTGGACGGCGCGACGAATGCACGGGCGAGGGCGAGGAAATTGCGCTGTCCGCCGGACAATTGCCGTCCGCCTTCGCCGACCGGCCGGTCGAACCCGCCCGCATCGCGCGAGAGGTAACGGTCCGCGCCGACCTTGCGCAGGGCGGCGATCAGCTGCTCTTCGGTGGCGCGCGATGACGCGAGCGAGAGATTGTCCTTGATCGTGCCCGAGAACAGGTTCGAATCCTGAGCGACGAAGCGGAATTCGCGGCGCAGGTCGTGCGGGCGATACTGGTGGCTGTCGATGCCATCGACCAGCATGGCGCCCGCGCTCGGTTCGAACAGGCCCGCGATGATGCGGCCCAGCGTGGACTTGCCCGCAGCAACGCGGCCGATGATCGCGATGCGCTCGCCGGGGCGGATCGTCAGGCTGATGTCCGACAGCGACGCCGTGTTCGCACCCGGATAGGTGAAGCTGACATCGCGCAGTTCCACGCTGGCGCTACGCACCTGCGGCGGCAGCGAGGTGGAGCCCATGCGCCGTTCGTCGGGCTGGTCCCACAGGCGCTCGATCGAATCCAGCGTCTCGCGCGCCTGTCTCCAGCGGGTCAGCAGATACGCCAGCTGACCTGCTGGTGCGAGCGCCCGGCTGGACAACATGACGATCGCGATGATCGCGCCCATGGTGATCACACCCGCGTCGAACAGGTAATAGCCGCCGATGACGAGCGCGATGGTGCTGAACTGCTGGAAGGTCGAAGCCGCGCCGATGGCGGTCGAATTCACTTCGCGCAGGCGTTTCTGCGAGCGGCTCGCCATGTCGGACAGGCGGCGCCAGCGGCCCAGCATCTCGCCTTCGCCAGCAATGCTTTTCAGCGTTTCCAGGCCCGCTATGCTTTCCACCAGCTGGGTCTGCTGCAAGCCATAATCGGCCTGCGCATCGCGCGCGGCATCTGCCGCCTTGCGCTGAAGATAGAGGCCGAGCAGTCCCATGCCGGTGATCGCCAGGATCGGGACGAAGGCCAGCGGCCCCGCGATGATCGCGATGAAGACGACGAAGATGAACAGAAACGCCACGTCCACCACCAGCACCACGGTGGTCGACGCGAAGAAGTCGCGCAGCACCGCATATTCACTGACCCGCGCCACGAGATTGCCGGTGTGGCCCGATTTCTCGGCCAGCGGAGTCGCCATCACGCGCGAGTAGATCTTTTGCGAGAGCGAAATATCGAGATCGCGGCTGATCCCGTCGAGCACGTCGGTGCGCGCGCGGCGCAGCGCGAATTCAAGCGCAAAGGCGATCAGCACGCCGATGGCGAGCACCCACAGGCTGGCGTCCGCGCGGTTCGGAATCACGCGGTCATAGACGTTCATGGTGAAGATCGGCAGCGCCACGGCCAGCAGGTTGATGACCACCGAAGCCAGCAGCACCGGCCAGAATTCACGGCGGCGCTTGGTCAGTTCGGACCAGAACCAGTGCTGCCGCGCCTTTCTGTGCCAGGGCTGGCCTGCATCGCGCATCGCCGTCGGGTCGCCCTCGACGGAGAGCAGTGCCATGGGTTCTGTCGACGCGTAGCGGTCCGCCGGTTCCCAGTGCTCGTCGCCCGAAGCCGGGTGCCAGGCCAGCACGTCGCTGTCGTTGCGACCGAGCAGCAGGGTCAGCGCGCCATCGGGCATGCGCACGATCATCGGAAACAGCGAGGCGTCGAGCGGCAGCTTCTTCGCTCGCCGTTCCTCGTAATTCAGGCCCAGCAGTTCCAGTGCCGGCCCAGTCTGGTGCCAGGGCAGCAGGCCGTCGGCCCCCATGGCAAGCGAGCTATGCAGGGTGGCGGGCGCGAAGGGCGTGTCGAACTGACGCGCGACCCGCGCAAGGCAGGCGATCAGCGGATCAGGCTGAACCGGCGAGGGCGACGCCGTATCGGGCATGGCGGGGCCGCGCTGCGCGTCCGCCGCCGGGCTGTCAGCCATGTCCATGGGGCGATCGCCTGTCGTTCATCGATGGTTCGCCAGCCTACTCGGGATAGACCCGGCCCTGCTGCTCGGCCACGACCGAGGGGCCGTAGCCAAAGCGCTCCCGCTCGTTCTCGCCCGCACCGTGATGCGGTTCGACCGACAGGGCCTTGAGGAAGAGATTGGTTGCGGCCAGCACCTGATACTGCGCGAAGATCTCGGAAAAGCGGGCGCTCTCCAGCCGGACCTGTACGTTGTAGCGCGTGTTCTGCGCGTCCAGCACGTCGAGCAGCGAGCGGCGGCCGATGTTGAACTGTTCCTGATAGGAATTGATCAGCCCGTCGGTCACGGTGCTTTGCGTCGCCAGTTCCTGTACCACGCGCTGCTGCGTCTGCAGCCCGTTCCACGCGGTGCGCACATCCTCTTCCGCATCGCGCTGACGGGCGTGCATGGCAAAGCGCGCCTCGCTCGAGCGGCGGACCATTTCCTGGTATTTCGCCGCGTTGATGCCGCTGTCGAATATTTCCCAGCGCACATAGGCGCGGGCCAGCACATCGGTCGTTTCGCCCTGAAAACCGTCGATATCGTCGCCGCCGCGGGCATAGGCCTCGATCCCGACGGTGGGGTAGAGGTCGCCCTTCGCGCTCTTCGCCAGGGCATTGGCGGCATCGACATCGGCCTGCGCTTCGCGGACCAGCGGGTTCTGCGTGCGGGCCAGGCCGATGGCCTGCGCCTCGCTGGCGGGCAGCATGGCGCCGAGGTCCGGCGGCACCATCACCGCCTGAATCGGCAGGCCTGTCAGCGTCTGCAGGCGGATACGAGCGTTCTGCAGCGTCTCGCTGGCTTCGGCCTCGCGCACCAGCGCGGCCTGCAGCCGTTCCTCGGCCTGCTGGCGGTCGGCAATGGAGATCGATCCCTGCTCGACGCCTTCGCTGAGGTTGCCGACCAGCGTGCGGTGGAAGGCGGTGTTGTCCATACTGGCCGCGACCACGCGTTCCTGCAGCAGCACATCAAGATACTGGCGCGCGATCTGCAGGCCGATGAACTCGCTACGCTCCAGCACGCGCAGCGATGCGCCGTCGACGCGCGCTGCCTGTCGCAGCAGTTCGCCGCGGCGGCGGCCGAAATCGAACACCGTCCAGTCGGCGCGCACCTGAGCGTCCAGCGGAGTGAGCCAGTCGTTCGCGATCCCCAGCGAGCTGCGCGTCGGATTGTCCAGCCTGCGTGCGCCGACGCCGGCCTCTACCTCTACTCGCGGGCCATAGAGACCCTGCGCCTGCTTGCGCTCGAACTCGATCGCTTCCTTGTTCATCTGCGCCTGGCTGATTTCGGGGTGTGAATCGACGCCCACGGTCACGGCCTCGGTCAGAGAGATTGCGCCCGCCTGTTCCTGCGCACTGGCGACCGGCGCGATCGCCACGGCCGATACCCCGGCAAACAGCAGGCTGGCGGTGATCGTGATCTTGTGAAGCTTCTTCATCATTCTGCCCCCTGACGAACCGTGACGACCACGCGGCGGTTCTGCGGATTGCGCTCTCCATCCACGGTCGGGACTGCCAGATCATGCTCACCCCGCCCAGTGACGGTGATCATCGCCCGGGGCATGCCCTGCGCGGTCATGATATCGGCCACGGCCCGCGCGCGGTCGATCGACAGGGCCTGGTTGTAGCTTTCGGGACCAGCGCGGTCGGTGTGTCCCACCACGTCGAAGCCCGTCCATCCGCACAATTGCGTGTTCGAATGCAGGAAGCGCGCCGTGCTTGCCGCAGTCGGCGGAGCCGTGCGGGAATCGAAATCGAAGAACACCGAACTGATCGACTGGTCGCAGATCGGCGGACGCACCGGCTCTGGCGGCGGCGGGGGCAGCGGCGGCGCCGGCGGCGTGGGTGGCGGCGGCGCCATCAGCCGAGCATAGGCGGCATTGCACTTGCGGATGGAGTCGCCGTCGCGCAGGTCGTTTTTCATGAAGCCGAGCGCGATCGCGCACTGCACCTTCGCTTCCGATGCCCAGTGGAAGCGCGCGTCGGTCGCATTGACGATCGCGGGATCCAGCGTAGCCGCCAGCGCAGCGTCGTAGCGCATCTCCAGCGCACCGTGCAGTTCGCGCTCGCCCAGCGCCGTGAGGTCTTCACTCGTCTGCACTTCGTACTGGGCGAAGGCGGGCTGGCTGAGCGCGAGCTGGGCCAGCACCAATGCCAGCGAGCCAGCGACGGTTCGTGCCGCATGGCTGCGGACAGTGCGAAGTTTCATTGCCAATTGCCCCTGTCTTCCGATCGAAAGCCCGGAAGGCTTCCGTCCCTCATCATTCCCCTGTACGACCTTAATGCGCCGCTGCCGCAAGCAGCGCCGCATCATCGCCGTGATCGACCGGCATGGCGCCGCCATGGCCCGCGCCCGCGACCTGCCCGTCGAGCAGCGCCGCCAGATCGCCGGCATTCCAGCCGTGTCCCGCACCATTCGCGGCGGCCCCCTGCTGAATCGGCTGCTCGTCGACTGGCTGCTGTTCAACCGGCTGCGCATGATCGGCTGAATTGCCCTGCGCGTGCGCCGGACGGGAGTCAATCAGCGCGTCGACGATGTGCGAAACTGCATCACCTCCAGTCACTTCGGCCAGCGCATCGCGGACGGCGCCCAGTGCCTGTTCGCCCTGCTGATCGGCTGCATCGCCGGCCGGCGGTTGCGCCCCAAGCTGGAGCAGCGCCTCCATCATCTGGCTGCCCGCTGCATCGTGGCCTGTGGCCGCGGCGTGACCGGCATCGAAGCTCGCTGCCGCTTCGGACGAGGTGCCGAGCGATGCCGCATCGGACAGAGCGCCTGTGGGCTGGGCTGCCAGGCTGGGATCAAGTTCCGCGCCCTGGTCCGCCGTGTGGTGCGACGCGGCCGTTTCGGTCGGTTGGGATATAGCCGATTTGCCCAGGCTGACCTGCGCGAGTGGCTGGGCATCCGGTTCAGCCTGCAAGCGGACAAGATCGTGCCTGAACAGGTACTCGCGCCCCGTTTCCTCCAAATTAACCATGTGGTCGTTTGCAAAAGACGGCGCTGCGTGGGCGGCGGTCGATCCCGCCAGGGCGGCGGCTGCGGCGGCGATGGTTGCCATCTCCTGCGTCCGCTGGGCCGCCGGTCTGGCCCCCAGCTGAAACCGGAACGCGGCGTCGACCAGCGTGCCGGCGCCGCCGTTGAAGCTGCCTGACCCGATGATCTGCACTTCGCCGCCGATGGCGGTGTCGCTGGCGCCGTTGCTGACCAGCGAGATGTCGGTAATTCCCGCCTGAGCAAGGGTCAGGAATTCACCCGACTGGAAGATGCCGTCGCCATCGTCCATCCAGACGCCGAACTCGCCGAAGGCGTCATCGCTGGCATCCAGCACGTCGCCATAAAGCGCATGCAGCGTCTGCAGGTCGGTCATGCCCGGTTCGTGGAAGATGAACTCGCTGGCATCATCCACCATGCCGTTGCCGTTCGCGTCGCGCACAAGGATCGCGTCGCCCGCCCCGATCCAGGCGGTCTGGTCGAGCACGCCATCGCCGTTGATGTCGTATTTTACCCCATTGTCGAGCGACTGGAAGTGGAACCCGTCACCGTTCATGTCGAGCACGATCGGATCGCCGAACGGATTGATGTGGAAGTTGGCGATCTCCTTGTCGCCGTCCGCATCGGTCGCGATGATGGTGAGGTCGAGCGAAATTGCCTGCTCGTTGAAGACGGTGCGGATGACGCCGATGTCGGTGACCGTGACCGCGTCGGCATCGTCGGTCTCTCCACCGAACGCTGCGGAACCGGTGCTGCCGCCATGGTCGCCGACCGCGCGGTCAAGGTCGATGCCGCTGCCGCTCAGCCCATTGGTCGACGACATTACCTGTGCGCCGACGATCACATAGCCTTCGCTGCCCTGCAGATAATCGTTCTGCTCGATGATGACGAAGCCGTCGTCGCCGTCAAGCACGGGGGCACCGAAGCCGTCGGGAATGGCGTCCGCCTGGCGGTAGATGTCGTCCGCTCCGACGACCACGGTGCGGGTGGTCAGGATCGTGCCCGGATTGTTCGGATCGGCCAGTTGCAGGACGACTACGAAATCCTCGCCCGCCGCGACATGGTCGAGCGTGAATGTCAGGCCCGATGCGAAAGCCGTGGTCGACCAGTCGTACTGATAGGGTTCGCCGGCGTGGAACCGCAGTTCCAGCACTTCGCCCTGCTCGATCGAATCGCCCTCGACGCCATAGGCCGTGTTGTTCGTCGATATCCAGGTCTGGCTGGCGCCGACCTTCTCGCCCGCGGTCAGGACGTTGTCGCCGCCCGCATTCAGGCCGCCCTTGAAGCCCCTGATCTGGACGAACATCGGCTCGCCCGTGCCATCGTCGAGCTGCTGCGTGAGGACGTCCTTGCCATCATTGCCAAGGCCATAGGTGTCATAGGCCGTGCTGGCGACCGCATCGCTGAGATTGGTCACGGTCGTGAATTCGAGCGGGTCGTTGAGGATCAGCTGGTAATTATCGCCGTCATAGGCGATCTCGCCGCTGTTCGATCCCGCGCGCCCTTCGCTATCGACGTAGTCGAATGCGAATTTCCACACGCCATCCACCGGATCATAGACCGGCTGGTCGATATGGGTCAGCGCAATTCCGTCGACGCTGCTCGTCGACTGGATGATGAACTCGATCCCGGTGCCGAGCGTTCCGCCAAGCGGGCCGTCGGTGCCGAACTGGAAATCCAGCGTACCATTGGCGACCAGCGCGTAATCGGCGGTGCCCGACAGGTCGAAGCCGGTATATTTCGTCACCATGGCGACGCTGGGACCGGCATCCTCGATCGTGAAGCTGCTTTGCCCGATGTCGACAAAGGCGCTGTCGCTGTCGCCATCCGCATCGGTGATGGTGGCGGTCAGCTTCAGTACGTCGGCGGGCAGCTTCATCGACTGCGCATCGTCCTGCGCATAAAAGCCGGTCACCGCGTGCCAGACATTCTCTGATCGCGAGAAGGTGACCTCGCCCCTGGCAGGGTCGAGCGAGATGCGGAAATATTCGGTTCCGTTCGCGGTGCCGACGACATCGCCGCCGTCCATCGATAGCAGGATCGGATCGCCCTGACCGATGCCGTCGCCGTCGCTGGCGGTCACGTCGCTGCTGTCGAGCGCGAACAGGCCGCTGGGCGTGCCATCGGCGGCCAGAATTCAGCGCGTAGCTGATGGCGTTGGGGCCATCGGCGCTGTTCGTGAAATCGAACTGGGCCGAGAAATCCGCGGTGACCGAATAGATGCCGTCGCCCGCGGGCGGGAGCAGCAATTCGTCCAGCACCACATCGGGCAGTTCGCCGCTGGCCGCGACCGCAGGGGCATCGTCGCCGAATACGAGATTGCCGCCGAGGTCGATGCTTGCAGTGTCGGTGACGGTATCCCCGTCGCCATCGATGATGGAGACGGTGTAGTCCGCGCCGATCAGCCCGTCGGCCAGTGTAGCCGCATCGCTGCCAGGTGCATGGTCGATGACCTGCGACTGGACGAGCGTCAGCGTACCGTCTGCGCCAAGCGCAACGGTGAACACGGTATTCGCGGCATCCACGCCGCCTTCGCTGGCGGCGGTGGAGCCGGTGACGGTCAGCCCGTCATCGCTGAGAAACAGATAGACCGCTTCGCCGCCGCTGGTGAGGCCGCTCGGGCTGCCTTCCCCGGCGAGCAGCGTCAGCGCATAGGTCTCGCCGATCGTGCCTGCGCCGTCCGCGCCGAAATCGGCACCTTCGTAACCGAACAGCGCGGCAAGGTTGAGGCTTGCCGCATCGCTGCCGGGCAGGGCAGCGTCGCTGGTCTGCGCGGTGGTGTTGTCGTCGTCGGCGATTGCCGTGATGGTCGGACCATCATCCTCGAACAGCAGGGCCTGGCCGATGTTCAATCTTGCGCTGGCGGTGTCGCCGTCGCCATCGGTGACCGAGGCGGTGAGCGTCACCAGCCCCGCCGAGGCGAGCGTTTCCGCCGCATCGGGAGCGGTCTCGACCGGGTCGGCGGGATCGTCATGCACGATGGCGCGCTGCTGGTCGAGCGTGACCGTGCCCGCCGCATCGACGGTAACGGTAAAGGCGATGTCGCCCGCTTCCGAGCCCACCCGCCCGACGACCAGGCCGTTTTCCAGGTAAAGCAGGATCGCTTCGCCAGTTGCCGTGTCGGTCAGCCCGCTATCGGCTCCGGCAGCTGCGACGCCCAGTGCGTAGGCGACCTTCGCCCGTCCGTCCGCACCTGCCTGCAAGTCGAACGCGCCCGAGAAGTCGGCGCTGGCATCGATGCCCAGCGTGCTGTCGTCCACCACTAGCGCCGGTGCTTCGGCGGCCGTCGCGGCGGCAGTCGGTACGTCGTCGGTAATTGTCGCGGTAAAGCTGCCCGGAACCGGCGAGCCGTCGCTATCGGTCACGGTGAAGCCGATGCCGGAAATAGTCACCGTGTCCTCGCTGCCAGCCACCGGGTGGTCGACCGGCTGGAGCAGCGTAACCTCATAGCCGTAATTCACCACGCCGCCTGCCCCGGCGGTTACGCCGGTCAGCGTGATGGTGACGACCGTGACCGCGCCGCCATCGACGGTCCCGACGATGTTGCCCGACGCGTCCAGCGCGAAGTCCACCGGCTGCCCGCCTGAGCTGATCGAGCCGTCGAGCGCATCGACATCGGTGAAGGCAAACGCGCCTTTCGCATCTGCCGGCGCGTCCGGGCCGAAGTCGACCACGATGCTGCCGCTGGCGGCCGCCATGCCGGTCGATGCTGTCTCTACCGGATCGCTCTGCCCGCTGTCGGAATTCGCGGTGGGAAGGCCGTCCTCGTCCACCCTGGCATTGTCGGTGCTTACGATCGTGGGAACCGTGTCGGCCGCGATGGTCAGGGTGACGGTCGCGGTGGAGGTGTCGCCGTCCGCATCGGTGATGGTGTATGTAAAACTGTCGCCACCGACCGCGCCCGGATTGGCGGTGTAGGTGAAGCTGCCATCGCCATTGTAGCTGACCGTACCCTTCGCCGGACCGGTGGCCAGCGCGACGCCGTCGGCCAGATCGATCCCGTCGGTGCCGGCGCTGTCATTGGCGAACACGTCGATCGTGATCGGCGAATTGATGACCTGGTATCCGCTGTCGTCGGCCGCGACCGGACCATCGTCCTGAATGACGAAAATGCCGGTGCCAAGATCGATGGCCGCGCTTGCGGCATCGCCGTCGCCATCGACAGCGCTGGCGGTCAGCATGATCGCGCCGGCGTCAGCGATCAGCGCGGCGGCATCGTCGGGATCGGCCGCGTCGCCATGGCTGACATTGGCGTATTCATCTGTGAAGGCAAAGGTCACCTTACCGGACGCATCCACGCTGATCGTGAAATAGTCGATGCCGTCAGCCGAACCGGTGATGATGCCGTTCGCGATGTTCAACACGATCTCGGCACCGTCAAGCGTGAACAGGCCTGACCCCACATCGCTGCCGGACAGGCCCAGCGCATAGCTGGTGCTGCCATCGCCATCGGCACCGAACGCCACGGCGAAGCTGCCCGAGAAATCCACTGTCGTGCTGGCGATGCCGTCCGCGGCCAGCGGAGATTCGTCCAGTATGGCCAGTCCGGCGTCGGCCCCGGTCAGCGTAATCGCGGGGCTGTCGTCATTTATCGTGACCGAGATCGCGCCTGCCACGCTGTCCCCGTCGCCATCGGTGACCACCACCGGAACGGAGAGCAGGGCATTATCCTCGCCCGCGCCGGGATGGGCCACGGGGGACATCAGGGTGAATTCATAGGCACCGGTCGCGACATCGGTGATGACCAGCGTGAACACGGTGGCACCGGTCACGGCATCCTGGCCGGTCAGCGTGTGGGTGGCCGCGTCCCACACCGTCTCCACCGGATTGCCGGCTAGCGTGGTCAAACCGGTGTCGGCAGACGGCGTCAGCGCGATATCACCCGCGCCATCGCTGCCGAAGTCGAGGCCCGCCAGCGTTCCGCTGGACGTCGTGGCATCGCCGGGAATGTCGTATTCGCCACCATCGATACCGCCCGCAAGTCCGTCTTCATCGACGGCGATGATGGCCGGAGCGGCTGCAAGCGACGGTCCGCCCTCGGTGAGGGTGACGGTGAATTCCGCCTCGTTCGAGACGCTGCCGTCGCCGTCGGTGATCGTATAGGTGAAGCGCTCGACCACGGTCTCGCCCGGTGCGACATCGACGGCGGGAGTGTAGAGCAGTTCGCCATTCACGATGGTGATCGTGCCGCCGTGGTCGCCCATCCCGATGGAGATGGCCGGGCTGCCCGGTCCGTCCGCGCCGTAGTCGTCGTTGGCCACGATCTGTCCGACCGTGCCGACCACTGCGCCGATGGCCTCGTCGGGCAAAGTTGCCAGATTGCCGTCGTCGACGGCCACCGGCACGTCGTCGATAATCGTCACCACGACATTTCCCGTGGCGGTCCCGCCGCCCGGTGCAACGATGGTGACATCGAAATCGACGCTGGTCCCGTCTCCATCGGTATTGTCGGTCAGCGTGTAGCTGTAGGTAATCGTGCCGGTCGTCAGGTCGATATCGACGATGGTCAGGACACCCGGGCCGACCGGCGTCGGCTGGAAGATGATGACAGGCTGGCCGTCCACGATTTCGACCGCGGGCACGCCATCGATCAGGATCTGGTCGACGCCATCCGGAGAGTTGAAGCGGATTGTGCCGGTGGACGTCTCGCCGTCGGTTTCGTCAAGCGTGCCGGCCGGTTCGGAGCCATCGTCGCCATCGCGGGCAGGCAAGCCGCTTTCGTCGACGGTGGCACTGGAGTTCGCTTCGATGACAGGAAAGATCGGCTCTTCCTCGTCAGGGCGAAGCGGGTAGAGGCCGATCTCGATATTTTCCTGCACCGGAAACTGCAGCTCGGTGTAGGGGAGCAAGTCGCCGATGGCGTAGGCGGGGTCGATCGGGATCACCGGATCGGCGAAGTTTCCGCCGGAACTGCGCGTCCCCCCCGCTTCCGGATCGATCTGGTCGTCGATGCCCAGATATTCCTTCCAGTTCTCGTCTGGAATACGTGCGCCCTGAAGGACCAGATCGACATCGAAGATCGCGGCATCGACGATCACCATCTGCGTGCCGTCGGGCAGGGTGACGACCAGATTCTCACCATCCACGCGCAAGTCGTCGAGGGTAGTGCCCTCGGGCAGGACGACGGTGGTGACCTGCTCGGCATCGGCGATGATCCGCCGGCCGGTGCCGGCGAATGCCGCCGTGGCGGCCTGCTGGACAAGCGGTGCGGCCGGGGCCTTCAGCTCACCGTCGCCATTCTCGCTCGCAGCGCTGCCTGCAATGTCGTTCGCACCAAAGTCCATCGTTCATGCCCCACATGATGGAACGGCTGCCCTTGCAGGCCGCAGTTCCGGCAAGCGGTAGCTGCACCGCTTGCAATTCCCCTGTTGTCGCAGCGGTCGACAGACCCCCGCATCATCGAACTTTGGCTGGAGCCGGTGCCATTGGCACCTTCATTCGTGACCATCACCCACGCGATGGGCCGCAATTCTGGCTACGCCTCTGCTCAACACGTTAATGTTGAGCCTTAACAACCCAGTAGCAAGTAACCTGTTCCAGATGCGCCAAATCGGGATATTCCGTCCAGCGAGGCTATGCGCGCCGACGGAAAAACCCCTCGATTCTGCGAAAATTACGGGTCTTGTGCCTGGTCGGCAAGCGAGAGATGCGATTAACGGAAATGGTTAATAATGCGGCGTTGCAACAATGCCATGCACAAGTAGCCATGATTCGGAGAATTCGACTCGCGGCAAGATGCGCAAAGCCCCCGCGCGGCACATGCCGGGCGGGGGCTTCGATAGATCGGTAAGCGGCGATCGGTAAGCGGAAAGCTCAGGCGCCTGCCGGTGCCGATGCGTCCTGCAGCGCAGCGATCACAGCCTGCGAAAATGCCGGGATGTCGTCCGGCTTGCGGCTGGTGATGATGTTGCCGTCGACCACGACTTCCTGATCGACCACGTTCGCGCCTGCGTTGGCGAGATCGCCGCGGACCGAAGGCCAGCTTGTCATCTTCTTGCCCTTTACCAGGCCAGCCTCGATCAGCAGCCAGGGTGCGTGGCAGATGGCTGCGACCGGCTTGCCAGCCTTGTCGAACTGCCGGATCAGGTCGATCGCCTTGTCCTCCAGCCGCAGGCTGTCGGGGTTCATCTGGCCGCCCGGCAGGACGATCGCGCTGTAGTCGTGCGCGCTGACTTCATCCAGGGTCAGGTCGACATCGACCTTGTCTCCCCAGTCGTCCTTGTCCCAGCCCTTGATCTTGCCGCTTTCCGGGCTGGCCACGATGACCTCGAAGCCTTCCTTTTCCAGCCGGTCGCGCGGGCCGGTCAGTTCGCTCTGTTCAAATCCGTCGGTTGCGAGGATGAGGACTCGTTGAGCCATGTCATGACCTCCTTTTCTGTTTGTTTGGGTTTCACCCTATCAACGGATGCATCGGTCTGCCGTTCCGGTTACGGGCCCGGCTCGTCGCATGCGAAGAGCGGTCTGGACGGCTAAGGCGGGGGATTGCCGAACGCCCACGCTTTGCGGCGCCGCGCCCGCTTGCTAATCCGCGGCAATGGCCGACGAGATTCCCGATACGCTTGAACCCGATCCGTTCGACGCGCTCGTCGATGCGCCCTTCGATGCCGCGCTGTCCGAACGCTATCTCGTCTATGCGCTCTCGACGATCACCGCCCGCTCGCTGCCCGATCTGCGCGACGGGCTGAAGCCGGTGCACCGCCGCCTGCTGTGGGCGATGCGGCAGCTGAAGCTCGAACCCGACCGACGCGTTCAAGAAATCGGCGCGCGTGGTCGGCGACGTCATCGGCAAGTATCATCCGCACGGCGATGCGTCGGTGTATGACGCCATGGTCCGCCTCGCGCAGGATTTCGCGCTGCGCTATCCGCTGGTCGAGGGGCAGGGCAATTTCGGCAATATCGACGGCGATAACG
The DNA here is from genome assembly GCA_963752785.1 of uncultured Alphaproteobacteria bacterium. Classification (GTDB taxonomy): domain Bacteria; phylum Pseudomonadota; class Alphaproteobacteria; order Sphingomonadales; family Sphingomonadaceae; genus Croceicoccus. Next base: position 267,414 of record CAVVZE010000013.1, on the reverse strand, counting down.
CCGCCGCCTATCGCTATACCGAAGCGCGGCTGACGCGCACCGCCATGCTGCTGATGGCAGGGCTGGACGAAGGCACGGTCGATTTCATCCCGACCTATAACGGCGAAGAGGTCGAGCCCGACATCTTCCCCGGCATCTTCCCCAACCTGCTCGCCAATGGCGCCAGCGGGATCGCGGTGGGCATGGCGACCAACATTCCCAGCCACAACGTCGCCGAGATCATCGACGCCACGCTGAAGCTGATCGACAACCCCGCGCGCCGAACATGCCGAGCTGATGGAAGCTGTTCCACGGCCCCGACTTCGCCACCGGCGGGCTGGTGGTCGACAGCGCCGAGGCGATCTCGCACGCTTATGAAACCGGCCGCGGCGCTTTCCGCATGCGCGGCCGCTTCCACGCGGCGCGAGGCCGCGAGCGAGGTCGACCGCGATGCCGGGATCGAGCGGCTGGGCGGCGGACAGTGGCAGCTGGTCATCTCCGAAATCCCCTATCAGGTGCAGAAGGGCAGGCTGATCGAGCAGATCGCCCAGCTGATCGGCGATCGCAAGCTGCCGATCCTGGAAGACGTGCGCGACGAAAGCGACGAACAGATTCGCATCGTGCTGGTCCCGCGCAGCCGCAATGTCGATCCGGAACTGCTGAAGGAAAGCCTCTACAAGCTGACCGACCTGGAAAGCCGCTTCAGCCTGAACCTCAACGTGCTCGACGCGCACGCGCACGCCGCAGGTGATGGGGCTGGGCGAGGTGCTGCAGCACTGGATCGCCTCGCAGATCGACATCTTGCTGCGCCGGGCCAACCACCGGCTGGACCAGATCGCCCGGCGGCTTGAGCTGGTCGAGGGCTATATCATCGCCTTCCTCAACCTTGACCGGGTGATCGAGATCATCCGGACCGAGGACGAACCCAAGCAGGTCATGATGGCCGAGTTCGCGCTGACCGACCGGCAGGCCGAAGCCATCCTCAACATGCGGCTGCGCAGTCTGCGCAAGCTGGAGGAGATGGAGCTTCGCCAGCGAGCACGACACGCTGCTGGCCGAGCGCGAGGAACTTCAGAAGCTGATCGACAGCCCGGCGCGCCAGCGCACACGGCTGAAGCGCGACCTGACCGCCCTGCGCAAGGAATATGCCGAGGACACGAGGCTGGGCCGGCGCCGCACGACGATGGCGGAGGCCGAGCCCGCCGTCGAGTTCAGCATGGACGCCATGATCGAGAAGGAACCGGTCACGGTCATCATCTCGGCGCGCGGCTGGGTGAGGGGCATGAAGGGCCACGTGGACCTTGGCCCCGACGGCACGGGCGCCGACTTCAAGTTCAAGGAAGGCGACGGGCCCGCATTCGCGCTGCATGCGCAGACCACCGACAAGCTGCTGATCGCCAGCGGCGACGGGCGGTTCTATACGCTGGGCTGCGACAAGCTGCCGGGCGGACGCGGCTTTGGCGAGCCTTTGCGCACGACGCTCGACATCGATTCGGGTCAGCCGATCGTCGCGGTGATGGTGTACCGCAAGGGTGGGCAGATCCTGCTGGCGAACAGCGCGGGCCGGGGCTTTGCGGCCGAGATGGACGAGCTGCTGGCCGAAACGCGCAAGGGGCGGCAGGTCGTCAACCTCAAGGACAAGGTCACGCTGAAGATCGTTCGCGAGATCGCGCCGGCCGCCGACCATGTCGCGGTGGTGGGCGACAACCGCAAGCTGGTGATCTTCAGCCTGGAGGAACTGCCCGTGATGGCGCGCGGGCAGGGGGTGCAGCTGCAGCGTTACCGCGATGGCGGGCTGTCCGACGCGATCACGCTGAAGCTGGACGAGGGCCTGTCGTGGAAAATGGGCGGCGACACCGGGCGAACGCGGACCGAGAGCGACATGTGGCAATGGAAGGTCGCGCGCGGCGCGGCAGGCCGCCTGCCGCCGAACGGCTTTCCGCGCGACAACACCTTCGGTTGAGGCGCCCTTTGGCGATACCGGTTCGGTTGACACAGGCGACACGTCCTACACAGGCTGTCGCCTTGCCGAAACCAGCGCAAATGCTGGCGTCAGGGGCGTCTGGTTGACACCGCGAGGGGCCGGGGAAAATCTCGACATTGGCAAAGAGCGGGCGCGCCTTGCGGGAGGCGACGGGCCGGGCATACAGCCTGCCGGCGCTGTAGGAAAATAGGCAATTCGCGCGGCGTTACCGCGTGCCGCTGGCGGGGCCCGGATTACCGGCATTGCGCCCATAGGCCAGCATCAGCCGCAGGACCGCCCAGCCGACGCCGCCCGCGGCCCCTGCGGCCATCAGCAGCGCGAAATCGGGCTGGTACATCTGCAGGCTGGCCCACGAGCCGCCGAACAGGCGCGGCATCAGGTCGAGCAGGACCCAGGCAAGAACGATCATCGCGGGAAACGGAAACCACAGGCTGAGCAATCCGGCCCGGCTCGCCCGCTTCGCCCGCAGATGCGCCCGCCCGCGCCATGACGCCACCGCCAGCAGGACGAACAGAGGCGGCAGGACCGCGACCGAGAGCCAGGTGAGCCGGGCCATCCAGTTCGCTCCCCCTTCGTCCGGCGGCAATCCCAGCGCCCGCGCCGCGACACCGCTGCGCAGCGTCCAGTTCTCGGCAAAGCCGAAGCCGCTGTTCGAATTGACGAGCACCACTACGCCCCTGTGCTGCGCGGGCAGCAGCATGACGAGCGCTTCGGAACCTGGCACCAGCCCGGTATGCGAGACCGCGGCGCGTTCGGCATCGACATACCAGCCCAGCCCGTAGAAGGGCGCTGCCGCACCCGATGGCTGCAGCAGGAGGTCCTTTCCCGCCGCCGTCACGATGTCGTCCCGGCCGTTGAGCAGCATGGCGATGTAGCGCGCCATGTCCCGCGCGCTTGCGGTGACGCCGCCGGCGGGTGCGTTCAGCCGGTCGGGCGCGCCGGGCTCGAACGCCCGCGTGCCGCCGAACCAGGGGCGGTGGCCGGTGGCGACTGCCGGATCGGTGCGGCTCCCGCCGACCGATGTGTGCGTCATCGAGAGGGGCCGGAAGACATGGGCGTCCAGATAGTCGGCATAGCTCTGCCCGCTGACCTGTTCGATGATCGCGCCAAGGATCTGGTAATTGGCGTTGGAATATTCGAACGCCGCGCCGGCGGGCCGGTTTGGCCGTAGCGCGGCGAGATCGTCGGCAAGGCCGGCCAGCCGCGTTCCCGCCCCCTCGGGCTGCGCGCGCATCCTGTTGCCCTGCACGGTGGACAGGCCGCTGGTGTGGTCGAGCAATTGCCGGATCGTCACCCGGCCCAGCGGCCTTCGCTTGAAAGCGGACAGGTGGGCCGCGACCGGATCGTCCAGAGCCAGCTGGCCCTTTTCGGACAATTGCACGATCGCAAGCGCGGTAAACCCCTTGGTGAGCGAGCCGATGCGGAACGGCGTGTCGATGGTGACCGGCTCCGCGCCGTCCTTGCGGGTCACGCCACGGGCGCGGGCCGAGAGCCGGCCCCCGTCCACGACGGCATAGGCCATGCCGGGCGCGCCGGACGAGGGCAGGGCATTATCGACGAAATCGCCGATGGTGTCGGACGATGCGCTTGCCCCTCCGCCGGAGGCGAGGATGAGCATCGCGCACAGGGCTGCCTTCATGCCCATCCTCACCCGCCCGTCAGCGCGCTGATGTCGGTGCCTTGCGCCTGCAGCCCGGCAATCACGTTTCGCTGCGTGCGGGCAAGGTCCTGCCGCGCCGCTTCCGCCAGCAGGGCGTCCAGCGCCGCCCGGTCGTAGGGGCGGCCCTGCGCCACGACCAGCGCCGGGCGGCGCAGCGCGGGGAGATCGGCCAGCGGGTCGGTGGCGGTCAGCACCATGTCCGCGACCATGCCCGGCGCGATGCGGCCTCGTTCCGCGTCCTCGCCCAGCACTGCGGCAGGGTTCAGCGTAGCGGTGCGCAGCGCCTCGGCAGGGGAGAGGCCCGCTTCGACCAGCAGCTCCAGCTCGTCGATCAGCGAGGCACCGGGGATGTTGGTGAAGATGCCTGCGTCGCTGCCCGCGACCAGCGTGACGCCTGCGTCGGACAACATCTTCGTCATCTGCTTGTAGAAGGCGAAGGCCGCGCGGTTGGGTTCGACCGCCTCGCTGGTCCAGCGGTCGTATTCGGGCTGTGACCGGGCGACCAGCATCGGGTTCATCCATTCGATGCCGGGGCGGTGCAGATAGGCGCCCTGCGTCTCGGCGACGTGGAGCAGGTTGCGAAAGGCGACCAGCGTGGGATCGACCGGCGTGCCGGATGCAGCGATGCGCCGCGCCAGCGCGCGGGCGGCGGCGGGATCGTGCCGGTCCCGCAGCCCGTGCCAGACAATGCTTTCGACGTGCTCGATCGTCATGAATTCCGCGTCAAGGAACCGGTCGAACGACATGTCGAAGGGCCGGTCCCGCGGCACGCCTTCGCCGCGGACGCCTTCGGGCGTGTGGCCCATGATGGTCATGCCCAGCGCCTCGGCCTCGTCCTTCACGCCCGTCCAGGCTTCGCGGGTGAGGTTGGAATAGACCTTGAGGTGGCGAAAGCCCGCGTCATGCTGCCAGCGCACGGCGGCGCGGGCCTCGGCCCCGGTGGTGACGAACTGGTGGTTCAGCTGCTCGTTCGCCCCGTGGCTGTTCAGGATCGGGCCGGTGGTGAGCAGGCGCGGGCCGGGCAGCGTGCCTGCCTCGACCTGCTGCGCGAGGTCCAGATGGAACGGCATGCCCGAGGCGTTGCGGATGGTCGTCACCCCATGCGCCAGATAGGCGCCGAGCGCTGCCTGGTCCCACACATGCACATGCATGTCGGTGAGGCCGGGCAGGAGATAGCCGCCCTTGCCGTCGATCACCGCCGCGCCATCGGGAGCGGGCAGAGCGTCGGCGGGCGCGATGGCGGCGATGCGATCACCGCGCACCAGCACGGCGGCGGGCTCGCTCCATCGCGGGTCGTCGGCGGACAGATCGATCAGGCGGACATCGCGGATCAGCACATCTTCGGCGTGCGCCGTGGCGGGCAGGCAGGCGGCGATCAGCGCGGCGAATGCGAGCCATGAAGCGAACAGGCGGGCGAGCATGGAGTTCCTCCCATCTTGCGACCTTTGGTCATCCTATCAGTCGCAGCCCGGATGAAAAGGGCGGGGCAGGCAACGCCCGCGGCCCGTTTCGCGATTGCGCCTGCCGCCTGCTGGCCATAAGCAGCGGGCACCATGGATATCTCGCCGCTTGCCCGCCCGTTTCCCGAACTGCCCGCCATCGCAGGGGCCGTGCCGCGCATCGCGCGCGCGGGCTACAAGAACTGGGGGCGCTGCGACCTGACCTTCGTGACGCTGGATCCCGGCACCTCCGTCGCGGGCGTGTTCACGAAGAACGTGTGCTGTTCGTCCGAGGTCGAGCTGGGCCGCGACCAGGTGACGCTGGGCCGCGCGCGGGCGCTGGTGGTCAATGCGGGCAATTCCAACGCCTTCACCGGCTATCGCGGGCGCGAGGCGGTGGAGACCATCATGGCCGAGGTTGCCGCGCATCTGGACTGCGAGCCGAGCGATGTATTCGTGTCTTCCACCGGCGTGATCGGCGTGCCCCTGCCGCAAGGACAAGGCGCGCGAGGGGCTGGCCCGCGTCTTCGCGGCAGAGCCCTGCGGCTGGCAGCAGGCGGCCGAGACGATCGGCACCACCGACACCTTTACCAAGGGCGCCCATGCCAGCGCGATGGTGGGCGGCACGCGGGTGGAGTTCAGCGCGATCATCAAGGGCAGCGGCATGATCGCGCCCGACATGGCGACCATGCTGGGGTACATCTTCACCGACGCGAACGTGTCGCCCGCCTTCCTGCAGCAATGCCTGTCCGCCGCGAACGAGGCGACGTTCTCGTGCATCACGGTCGATGGCGACACCTCGACCAGCGACACGGTGCTGGCCTTTGCCACCGGCAAGGCGGGGAACGTGGAGATCACCGGGCCGGACAGCCCCGGCGCGGATGCCTTTGCCGCGGCTCTGCACGATGTCTGCCGTCAGCTGGCGCATCTGGTGGTGCGCGACGGCGAAGGCGCGCAGAAATTCATCGAGATTGCGGTGACCGGCGCGAAGAGCGACGACAGCGCGCGGCGCGTGGGTCTTGCCATCGCCAATTCGCCGCTGGTCAAGACCGCCATCGCGGGCGAGGATGCGAACTGGGGCCGCGTCGTCATGGCGGTCGGCAAGGCGGGCGAACCGGCGGACCGCGACAGGCTGTCCATCGGGTTCGGCGGCGTATGGACCGCGCGCGACGGCCAGCCGCTCGCCGATTATGACGAGGCGCCGGTCGCCGCGCATCTGAAGGGGCAGGACATCCGCATCGACGTCGATCTGGGCATTGGCGACGGGCGCGCGACCGTGTGGACCTGCGACCTCACCCACGGATACATCACCATCAACGCGGATTATCGAACATGAACGCTCCCATACAGGCCGTCGCCGCGCTGATGCGCGAGGTTGCGGACAAGGCGATCCTGCCGCGTTACCAGTCGCTGGCCGCGAGCGAGATCGTCGAAAAGGCGCATGACGATGTCGTCACCATCGCCGACCGCGAGAGCGAGGCGATGCTGGCCGAGGGGCTGGCAATGATCCTGCCCGAAGCCGCCATCGTGGGCGAGGAAGCTGCCCATGCCGACGGCGCGGTGATGGACCGGCGCGGGGCGGATCTGTGCTGGATCATCGATCCGCTGGACGGCACCAATAATTTCGCGCGCGGTAAGCCGCCCTTCGGCATGATCATCGCGCTGGCCGCGAACGGCGAGACGCAGGCGGGCTGGCTGTGGGATCCGCTGAACGAGCGGCTGTGCCACGCCGAGATCGGCAAGGGCGCCTTCATCGACGGGACACGCATCACCGCGCGCCCGACCGGCGAGGACATGCCCGTCGCCGCGATCAGCACCGTGTTCCTGAACGAGGAGCAGCGCCACGAGGTGCAGCGCAATGTCGCGCCGCATTTCCGGCTGGTCGACATTCCGCGCTGCGCGGCAGAGCAATATCCGCGGCTGGCGCTGGGGGTGAACGATGTGTCGGTGTTCAATCGCACGCTGGCCTGGGACCATGCGGCGGGCGTGCTGTGGCTGAACGAGGCAGGCGGCAAGGCCGCGCGGCTGGACGGTTCGCCCTATCGGCCGGACCAGGACGGCACCGGCCTGCTGGCAGCGGCGAACCCGGCCCTGTGGGACAGGCTCGCCGCTTGCATTCCCTGATTACAGTTCGGATTCCAGCCAGCCCTTGAGCTGGCTCTTCGGCGCGGCGCCCAGCTTCTGCGCGACCGCTTCGCCGTTCTTGAACAGCACCATCAGCGGGATCGACTGCACGCCGATCTGGCCGGGAACGCCGGTGTTTTCCATGATGTCCATCTTGGCGATGGTCACCTTGTCACCCAGTTCCTCGCTGATCTCCTCGAGCGCGGGGGCGATCATCTTGCACGGTCCGCACCAGTCGGCCCAGAAATCGACCAGCACGGGCTTGTCGGACTTGAGCACTTCTTCCTCGAAGCTGGCGTCGGTGACGGCGATGGTGGGCATGGGAGTCTCCTTGAAGGGGGATGTCTGCAAAAGGTCTTGGCAACATAGATAGGACGGCGGCGGCCAGACGCAAACCGCGCGCGCGGCAATGGATTCTAGCCCCCCCTTAACGCGGCCTTCTCGCGCGCCAGCACCTCGGCGGGAATCGCGAATATACGCGGCGCATGGGTATAGAGCAGCAGCGCCTCGACCTCGCGGCCCGGATGGATCGCTTCCAGCGCGCAGGCATAGGCGGCCATCTGGCGAAGATAGGCGGGCGGGATTTCGGCGAAATCCTCGGGCGGGCGGCGCGCGGTCTTGAAGTCGACGATGCGGATGGGATCGCCGGTCGCCGCGTCGCCCAGATGCAGCCGGTCGACCGTGCCTGCCACGACGCGCGCGCCGACCGTGGCGGAAAACGACACCTCGGCCAGCGCTTCGGGCGCGAATAGATCGGCGCATTCCGGATCCATCAGCACGCGGATTGCGGCCTGCGCCATTTCGGCGCGGGTTTCTTCCGAAAGGTCTGCCGCCTGCCGGTCCAGCCAGCGGGTCGCCGCGTCGATGCGGCGTTCGGGCGGCAGTTCGGGCAGGCGTTCCAGCAGCCGGTGGATCAGCACGCCGCGCCGCGCGGCATCGACGCCGATCCCGCCCATGGGCGCATGCGGCGGCTCGGCGGCTTCGTGCGGATCGCCCAGCGACGACGGCGCCAGCGGACGCGGCGGCGCAGGTTCGGCACCCGCAGGGGCCAGCGCCCAGCCGGGCAGCAGCGCAAAACCGGTCTGCCGCGCGTCCGCGGGCATGCCGGGCGTACGCTCCGCCCCCTGGCCCAGTTGCTTCATGCCGCCCCAGATCGGATCGGCCAGCCAGTCGTCGGCTTCCCCGAACAGGGGCGAAAGCCGCGCATACCAGCTGTTCGCCGGCGGCTCGGTCTTCTTCGCCCGCAGCGCGCCTGCCAGAAAGAGCGCTTCCTCGGCCCGGGTCATCGCGACGTAGAGCAGCCGCCAGTGCTCCTCGCGCTCTTCCTTCGCGGCGATCTCTTCGGCGTCGGCGATGGGCCCCAGCTTCTCCGCCTTTTTCAGCGACGGCAGCGGCAAGGTGCGCGGTGCGAAACCCGGCGCGTCGGGCAGCGGTTCGGTCAGTTCCAGCGTGCGCGGCGGCGACAGATCGGGATCGTCCGCCGCATCGGCCAGGATCACGATGGGCGCCTGCAGCCCCTTGGACCCGTGCACCGTCATCACGCGCACAAGCCCGCCCTGCTGGTCCGCCTCGCGCTTCAGCTCGCCGTCGCCCGCCTCGAACCAGCGGATGAAGCCCGTCAGGCTGGGGGTCTGGCTGGCGCTGAAGGCCATCGCGGCGTTCAGCATTTCATCGATGGGGTCGTTGACCTCGCCCCCCAGCCGCGCCGCCAGTCTGCGGCGGGCCTGCCATGGCCCGACCAGCATCCAGTGCAGCAGCGCTTGCGGCGTGTCGTAATCGGCAAGGCGCAGCAGATCGTTCAGCATGGCCAGCGCCTGCCGCGGGCGGTCGGCGGTGCTTTCGCGCAGCCGGTCGTAGAGCCGCACGCCCTTTTCGCGCCAGCCATGTTCCAGCAGTTCTTCCTGCGACCAGCCGAAGATCGGCGAAACCAGCAGGCAAGCGAGCGACAGATCGTCCTCTGGCTGCGCGGCGAAGCGCATCGCCGCCATCAGGTCGCGCACGCCCAGCGGCGCGCCCAGCCGCAGCCGGTCGACGCCCGCGACCGGCACGCCCTTGGCATGCAGACGCGCGACGATCAGCCCGGCCAGCTCCTTGCGCTTGCGGACGAGGACCATCACGTCGCCGGGTCCGGCCAGCCTTTCGCCGCCCTTCACCAGCGGGAAGCCCGCGTCGATCCAGTGGCGGATCTGGGTCGCGATATTCTCGGCCACGCGGCGGTCGGGGCGCGAGAGCCAGCCCTCGGTCCCTTCGTCGGCGTCCTCGTCCTCGCCCGTGGGATCGCCCACCGTGCGCCATAGCACGACCTGACCGGGGCGCTTCTCGCCCAGATGCACGCCGGGATCGTCGGCGAGGCCCAGCTGCTCCGGCCCGATCCCGGCAATCGCGGCGTCGACGAAATCCAGCACGGGCTGGGCGGTGCGATAGCTGCGGGCAAGGCCGTATTCGCGGAACGGGCGTGTTTCAGCCGCTCCGCGGGTAAAGGACAGGTTCTCGATCGCGCCGGCCATGCGCGCCTTCACCCGGTCGCGGGCGCGCTGGAAATTTTCGGGACTGGTGCCCTGGAAACGGAAGATCGCCTGCTTGTAGTCGCCCACCACGAACAAGGTGCGCAGCCGGTCGCCGCGCGCGCCTTCGCCGGTGAAGAACTCCTCGGTCAGTGCGTCGATCACGTCCCATTGCGCGCTGTTCGTATCCTGCGCCTCGTCGACGAGGATGTGGTCGAACTGCCGGTCGAGCTTGTAGCGGATCCACGCCGACATGTCGGAGCGTTTCAGCAGGCGCGCGGCCTCGGCGATCTGGTCGTCGAAATCGATCAGCCCGGCGCGCGCCTTGGCCTCGCCCCATTTTAGCGCGAAGGCGCGGCCAAGGGTGAGCGCGGGGGCGAGCCATTGGGCGAGCGCGCCCAGATCGCGGCAGGCGATGACGCGGGCAATGGATTCGCGCACCGCCTCCACCGCGTCGTCATAGGCATAGCTGTCCTTGACCAGCTTGCGCGCCTCGCCCTTTTGCGTGAACAGCGCATTGTGAAGGTCGTCGAGCGTGGCCAGCCTTTTGTCCGCATCGCCGCCAAGCCATGCGGCGATGGGCTCGGCCGCGTCGAGCGCCTTCTTCCCGCCCTTGTCGCGCAGCATGGCTTCCGCCGCTTCCAGCGCGCGGCAATCGAACGCATCGCCGCCACACAGCGCCGCGACATGCGCCTCGCAATGATCGGGCTTCAGCCCCAGCAGGCGATAGACGCGCGGCAGCAGCGGGGGCTTCCAGCTTCCAGTGCCTTCCCACGCGGCGCGCGCTTCGGCGCAGGCCATCAGGAAGCGTTCTATCGCGCCCTGGTCGGCGCGCAGCGACATGGTGGCCAGCGCGTCGGTCAGCGAAGTGTCGCCATGCTCCTCCGCCGCGATCAGCAGTTCCGCCAGCGTGTCGCGTAGCAGCAATTCGCGGTCGCGGTCCTCCATCGGGCGGGTGCCGGGGACCAGTCCCGCCTCCAGCGGAAAGGCCGACAAAAGCCACTGTGAGAATGCGTGGATCGTCTCGATCCGCAAGCCGCCGCCGGGGCAATCGAGCACGGCGGCAAAGCGCGTGCGGGCGCGGGCGATGTCGTCGGGGCCGAACTCCGCGCCGATGGCCTGCAGGTCGCGGGCCAGCGCAATCTCGTCCGCGCGCACCCAGCTGGCGAGCACGTCGTTGACGCGGTTCGCCATTTCCGCCGCGCCCGCCTTGGTAAAGGTCAGGCACAATATCTGCGACGGTTCGACATCCGGCTGCAGCAAGAGGCGCAGCACGCGGGCGGACAGCACCTGCGTCTTGCCGGTGCCCGCGCTGGCCGAGAGCCAGACGGTATCGGCGGGGTTCACCGCCTCCCGCTGGCTGCCGGCAAGCGGATAGACCTTGGCGGGGCCGCTCACTGGTCGCCCCCTTCAGGCCCGCGCCCCTGCCATTCGTCCAGCCGCATCAGCTGGTCGTAATCGTTATAGCCGGGCAGGTCGGGATTGAGCCGCGCGGTGAACGGCTCCTCGCCCACGATCCAGCGGTCGAGCGCGTCGTGGAGCAGGTGTTCGCTTGTCGCCAGGAAGTCCTCGCGCGGGATGCCGGTGCGTTTGCCGCCTTTTTCTTTGATCGGCTCATCGATGTATCCAAAAGTGCTCGAACCGCTTTTCTTCGCCAACGACCAATATTCAAATCGTGTCGGCTCGCCGCGCAACACCTTCAAAACCCTCATGTGCCGCGATTAGCCCGGTGGTGCCCAACTGCAGACTGTACCCTGCCTCAACCATCGCGGCAGCTGGAGGCTTGCCGGTCTTGTAGTCGACAATCGCCAGCTCGCCATTCGGCATCCGGTCGATGCGGTCGGCGCGGGCGGTGATCTCGACGCCTTTCACCGCGATGCGGCCCTTTTCCTCGACCACCGCGATTTCGCGCCCGTCGGCGCGCAGGGCCTGCGTCTCGGCGTCGATCCATTCCAGCGCAGCCAGCAGGCGTGGCTGCCACAGCCCGCGCATGAAGGGGTGGCCGGAGAGTTCGCGCAGCCGCTCAACCGCCAGCGGGATCAGCGCGCCGGGGGCGGCGTCGTGCTTCTGGTACCAGTCCTGCAGGATCCTGTGCACCGCGCTGCCGCGCCATGCAGGCGTCGGCTCCTCGTCGATGCTCTCCAGCCGTTTCAGCCGCATGATGTGCGAGGCGTAGAACTGGTACGGGTCCGACCGCAGCCGGTCCAATGCGGTCGCGCTGATGTCGACCTTGCGCTGTTCGGCGCTGGGCATGGGGGCAGGCTGCGGGTGCGGATCGACCGGCTGCGCGAAATCGAGCTGTTCGGCCAGCGCCGGGATCTCGGTCTCCATGTGCCGGTCCAGCAATTCGCCCAGCATGGCGCGCACGCGCAGCACGAAGCGGCTGGCGATGGCGGGGCCGCTGGCGTCCTTGCGCGCATAGGACAGCACCACTTGCGGCGCGCCCAGCGCAGCGGCAAGATCGTGCGCCGACAGTCCGATGCGGAAATCGCCGCCCGGCACGCCCAGTGCGCGCATGACGGCGGGCGCGACCAGCGGATCGCGGGCGGGGGGCTGGGGCCAGCTGTTCTCGGTCAATCCGCCGCAGATGACGAGGTCGGCGCGGCTCATCCGCGCCTCGATCAGGCCATAGATCGCGATGCGGGGGTGCCCGCCATAGGGCGGGCGGACCGAGATCGTGTCGATCGCGTCGCGCAGCACCAGCGGCACTTCGGCGGGGGCAAGGGCAGTCGGCACTTCGCGCGCGCCCTCGCGCAATGTCTCCATCGCGGCGGAGAGCGCGCGCCCGTCCGCCTCGGCCCAGATGCGCGTGGCGCACAATGCCTCGCCCGCAGCCGCGATGGCGGAGAGCGCCTCGGCCATGTCGACGGTTTCGTGTTCGCCCAGGGCGACCAGCGGTTCGACGACGGGTTCGACCTGCGTTTCCCACCAGTCGAGCAGGGTCGTGCTGCCCCGCTCCTTCGCATGACTCTTCAGCATCGCGCGGATCGGCTGGAGGCCGACATCGATGCGCGGGCCGCGCAGCAGCTTTTCGAACCGGCGCAGGCGGCGCAGCCATGCGGCGCGCTCGTCCCCCGTGCCGCCCGCCAGCGGATGCGACAGCGCGGCGACCAGCGGCACCGGCGCGGCGCGGGTGGCAAGGATTTCCGCCAGGAGCAACGCCATGCGGCCCGCCGTGGTGTGCGGCATCGGGCGGCCCGCCGAATTGTCGGCCTGGATGTTCCAGCGTTTGAGATGCGCGATCACGCGCCCCGCCAGCCCGCGATCCGGCGTCACCAGCGCGACCCGGCGTTCGGGCACTTCCAGCGCTTCGCGGATCAGCAGGGCGATGGACTGCGCCTCGTGCTCGGGCCTTGCGGTTTCCATCAGGCGCACGCCCGACAGGCGGCGGCGTTCGGGCGGCAGATCGACCCAGCTCGCGCTTTCCTTTGGCGGCAGGAACAGGCTGGACAGCGCGCGGCTGCGTTCGGGCGGCGCGGCGGAGGCGCCCCGGCGATGCCACGCCCGCACTTCGCCCCGCGCGACGCCCATGCGGTTCAGCAGCAGCTTCAGGTGATATTGCGGATGGGTCACCGCGTCGCCGGGCCCCAGCGGCGCATCGCCCGGTTCCGCGCCGATCCCTGCGCGGCCCAGCGAATCCCACACCTCTTCTTCCAGCGAGAGGTCGAGATCGGGCAGCACCACCGCGCCCTTGGGCAGGCCCGCAATCGCGCGCAGCAGGCCGGCGATGGCGGGGCTGGCGCTGGTGATGCCCGCCGCGACGATCGGCATTTGCGGCGGATCCTCGCGCCAGCGGCGGGCCGCGTGATCGAACAGCGCGTTGCGCCGCGCAGGTACGTCGGTCTCGCCGCGCTGCTGCAATTCGGCCAGCCACATCGCCTGCACCGTGGCGAACAGGTGCAGGTTCTGCTTCCAGTGCTCCGAAAGCTCGCCCACAATGTCGAGCACCCGCTCGCCCAGCAGTTCCTCCGGCCCGATGCCTTCGACCAGCAGCCGGTCCATCGCGCGCCCGATCTCGCGCGCCTGCCGCAGCAGGGCGGAGGCGACGGGGATCTGCATGCCCGCTCGCTCCATCGCCTGTTTCAGCAACTGCGCCAGCCGCAGCCAGCGCCGCGTGGGATCGGCGGCGGGGGGAATGTCCGCGCCTTCTCCTATCGGATCGAGCAATGGCCCCAGCGTCTCGTCCAGCTCGATATCGCCGATCACCGCCATGCGCGGCAGCAGCAGGCCCGTCCTTCTCTCGTCGCCCATCAGCCGGGTGAACGCCTCGGTCATGGTGCGGATCGCGCGGCGGCCCGGCAGCAGCAATGTCAGCCGCGCGAGGCCATAGCCATCCTCGTGGTAGCGCGGCACCAGACCCGCCGCGAGCGCATCGGCAAAACCGCGATGCGCCGCGATCGAGTAGATCGAGAGCTGCTGCGAGGCCATGCTTACAGCACGTCGGCGAACAGGGCCTCGGCAGGCGCGATATGCTGGGGCTCGCCGATTTCGATCCAGTCGCCCTGATGGACGACGCCGTAAAGCCGCCCTTCCTCGATCGCGCGGTTCCAGAACACATTGGTCGAGAATTTCGCCTCTGCAGGCGGGTCGCGCAGCAGCGACTTGGCGATCAACTGGATGCCGGTGAACACATAGGGCGCGACCCGGCCCGACTTGCGGCGCGAGATCCGGCCATAAGGGTCGAGGTGGAAGTCGCCCTTGCCGCGATAATTATGCGCGCGCTTGTGCGGCACCAGCAGCAGCAGCGCGTCCATCCTGTCCGCGTCCCACGCGCCCGACAATTCGTGGAACACGTCGACCGGCCCGTCGAGCCACATCGCATCGGAATTGAGGCAGAAGAACGGGTCCGCATCGATCAGCGGCCATGCCCTGACCAGCCCGCCGCCGGTTTCCAGCAATTGCTCGCGCTCGTCCGAGATGGTGACGTCCGGCACGCTGCGCAGCTTCATGTGCCCCTCGATATGGTCGGGCAGATAATGCACGTTGACCACCGCCCGCGCGATCCCGGCATCCGCGATCTTGTCGAGCGCATGGTCGAGCAGCGGCTTGCCCGCCACGCGGACCATCGGCTTGGGCCGGCTGGTGGTGAGCGGGCGCATGCGCTTGCCAAGCCCGGCGGCCATGACCATCGCCACGTCGCTGGCGAGCGGAGGACAGGTGAGCGCCATCAGTCTTACGCCTCGTCCGTCGCGCCGCTGGCGGCTCGCAGCTCGCCGGGGATGTTCGCGTCCATCCAGCGCGCCACCGGCTCAAGCGCGGGGTGGGCGAGGTCGCGTTCCAGCAGGTCCCACACCCGCGGGATCAGGTTCAGGTAATGGTGCTTGCCGTCGCGGCGCGACAGGCGCACGAAAATGCCCACGATCTTGGCGTTCCGCTGCGCGCCCAGGATCGCGTAGTCCGACAGGAAATCCTCGCCCGCGCCGGTCCGTGCGCGGTAACGGTCCAGCATCGCGGCTTCCAGTTCGGGCGCGACGTCGCGGCGCGCATCCTGCAGCAGCGAGACGAGGTCGTAGGCCGGATGCCCGACCAGCGCGTCCTGGAAATCCAGCAGGCCCTGTTCCGTGATCGTGTCCAGCAGCATCACGTTTTCGGCGTGATAGTCGCGCAGCACGGTGACGCCGCCGCCGGGCAGCTTCGCCTGCGCGTCCAGCACGGGGGCCAGCACCTTGCGCCATGCGGCCTCGAACCCGGTGTCGTCGACCGCAAGGCCATGCGCGACGCAGAACCATTCGGTGAAAAGCTTCGCCTCGCGCAGATAGGTGTTGAGGTCGTAGGGATCGAACGGACCGGCGGGCGCCCTGGCCAGCCGGGCCAGTACGTCGACCGCGGCGGCATAGACGGGGCGTTCGTCGTCCTCGGCCCGGTCCAGGTGGTCGCGCATGCGGCGGTGGCCGAAATCCTCGAGCAGGACGAGGCCCTGCTCCGCATCCTCGGCCAGGATGGCCGGCGCGCGAAAGCCGTGATCGGCAAGGTAATGCGCGGCCTTGAGGAACGGGCGCGGATCCTCGTGCGGCGGGGGTGCGTCCATCAGCATCGCGCTTTCGCCTGCGCGCAGCACGCGGAAATAACGGCGGAACGAGGCGTCGCCCGGCAGCGGCTGGATCTCGGCATCGCCCCAGCCCGCTGCGCCCAGAAAGGCGCGGGCGTGGGGAGGGAAGGGACGGGATGCGGAAGCGGGCGTGTTCATCCCCAGCGCTCTAGCCAATCGTCCCCCGGGCGGGCAATGGCGATCCGGCCATCGCCCGATGTTTCGATGTGGATTGCAAGGCAGGCCGGGTCATGCGCGAAGCCGCCCGCCATGTCCGGCCACTCGGCAATCAGCGCGGCGTCCTGCAGATAATCGTCGAGGCCCAGCTCCTCCGCCTCGGCCGGGTCCTCCAGCCGGTAGAAATCGGCATGGACCACGGGCAGCGCCACATCCGGCGGATCGTAGGTCTGGATGATCGCGAAGGTCGGGCTGGGCACTTCGCCCGCATGGCCCAGCGCGGCGATGATCGCGCGGGCCAGCGTGGTCTTGCCCGCGCCCAGACCGCCGCTCAGCGCCACCACGTCCCCTGCGCGCAGCAGGGCGGCGATGCGGCGGCCCAGCGCCTCGGTCGCGGCCGGATCGGGAAGCGGGTGGCGCGTCTCGCCGGTCATGGAAGCAGCACGGTCACGACGACGCGCCCGCGCGCGTCCTGCGCATAGTCGAGCGAGCCCTTGTGCGCCTCGATCAGCTCGCGCGCCAGCGGCAGGTTCAGCCCCGCGCTGGTATCGGCGGTCCCCGACACGCCTTCCTGCGCATTGTCGTGGGTGATGGTGATCGCCACACCCTCGCGGCGGCGGCGCAGGTCCATGTTGATCCGCCCCTCGCGCGGCGAGGAGGAGATCGCATTGTCGACCAGATTGCCGATCGCGCGCGTCAGCTGGCGCTCGTCGCCGCTGACCAGGCCCGACGTGCGGTCGCCCCGCAGGTTGAAGGTGATGCCTGCCGCCTCGATTTGCTGTGCACGGTCCTGCACCAGCCGCGTGACCAGCGGCATCAGCTCGACATCCTCGCTCGCCAGCGGCATCAGCCCGGCCTCGCTCTGCGTCAGGTCGAGCACTGCCTCGATCTGCTGCGACAGGCGGGCGGTGGAATTGAGGATCGCGGTGACATATTCGCGGCCCGTCTCCGACATTTCGCCCGCCACGCCCGCGCGCAGCATCTCGGCAAAGCCGGTGATCGAGGTGAGCGGCGTGCGGAACTCGTAGCTCATGTTGGCGAGGAAGCGGGTCTTGACCGCATCCGCCTCGACCAGCGCGGCGTTGCGTTCGATCAGCGCGGCCTCGGCCTTTTGCGCGTCGGTGATGTCGAGGCTGGTCAGCATGCCGTTGCCGTCGGGCAGCGGCACGCCCGCCAGTGCCAGCGTGCGCCCGTCGGCCAGCGTCACCCGCCCGGTGGTCTGCTCGCGCTGCAGCGTCGCCGCCTCGACCAGCTGGCGGATGCGGCTTGTCTCGGCCCGGACCTGCAGCAGCGGCGCCATTTCTTCCAGCAGCGCGTCGATATGCGGGTGGCCCGCCAGCACTTCCTCGTGCAGCTTCCATTCGGCAGCGAAGCGGCGGTTCCAGATCTGCAGGCGGCCATCGGGGGCCAGCACGACCAGCCCCTCGAACAGATTGTCGAAGGTCGCGGTGCGGGTACGCAGCAATGTGTCGCGCGCGCTGGCCAGCTTGAGCTGTTCGGTCCGGTCCTCGAAGATCATCACCAGCCCGCCGTCCGGCATCGGCTGGGCGACCACGCGCAGATGGGTGCCGTCGGCCAGCACCCATTCCTCGTCCTTGACGTCATTGGCGGTGAACCAGCCCTCGTGCTCCGCGCGCCAGGCGGGGAAGTCGCGCACCTCGGGCAGGCGGCCGGCATTGCGCATCATGTCGAAGATGCGGCCCACCGGCAGCGCTTCCTGACCGATATTGGGAGGCAGGCGGAAGATGCGCTGCATCGGCAGGTTGGTAAAGACCAGCTGGCGGGCATGGTCGAACTGCGCGACCCCGCTCGACATCTGGTCGAGCAGCGCACGCTGGGCATTGCGGAACGCGCGATATTCGCGTTCCAGCAGCTGCAGATCCTCGACATCCACGGCATAGCCCGCGACGCCGTCATCCCCCACCGGCAGGTCGGACACGCGAAACGCCCGCCGCTCGCCGTCGATGGTGATCATGGCCTGCCGCTCGACCGCCTGCTGCGAGTCCTTGGCCTGCTCGGCCACTTCGGTCGCGGACATGCCGCCGACCGTCTCGACCAGTTCGATCCCGCCCGCCACGACTTCCTCGGCGCTTTGCGCACCGACGGCGGCGACATAGGCGGAATTGACCAGCCGCAGCCGCCCGTCGGTGTCGCGGAACCACATCGGCACGGGCGCAGCCTCGATCAGGCCGACCAAAGCGTGGAAATCATGGCGCGATCGCTCGAGCTCGGCCGTCAGGCGGGCGATTTCCTGCGCGCTGTCGCTGGCGTCGAACACCCACAGCATCACCGCGCTGCCGCCCGCGACCTGCGGATCGGCCAGATGGCCGATGACGGTCAGGGCGTGATTATTGCCGCCGGGATGCAGCATCATGCGCAGCGGCGCGGCGGAGGAGCGGGTCTTTTCCACCGCATCCCACAGCGCCTCGGCCTCTTCCACCGGCAGGCCGGATTCGGGGCCCGCAAGCCCGTGCAGGTGCTGGGGCAGGGCGGAGCATCCGAACCAGGCCGCCAGCCGCTCCGAAGCCTCGATCCGGCCGTTCGCGCGGACCAGCAGGGGAAGGGCGGGCGATTCGTCGATCATCCGCGACAGGCGCAGATTGGCGCGGCGGTCGCGGCTGGCGCGGCGCAGCTTGCGGCGCGACACGATCAGCGCAAGGGCCGCCGCCGCGGTCCATGCCGCCAGCAGCAGGCCCAGCAGCAGCAGGGCGGGCAGCCCCAGCGTAATACCCTCTGCAGCGGTGCGTGCATCCATGCTGCAGCGCTAGGCGAGACGGCGCGCAAGGGCAATCGCGTTAACGGCGCCCCGTCGCCAGACACAGGAGGCAAGGGACGCAGGGGCTAGGGACACAGGAGCCGAGCGACACAGGCGGGCGCACGATGCCGCGACGAAAGGCCGCTGGCTGGTCCGCATCCGTAGACCGGAACGCCGGAAACTTACCGAACCTTAATCTTCCTGCTCCAGTCAGGCCGATGATGCCCGACAGGAGAAGGATCGTGACCGCAGCCCGCCCGTCCGCGCACTCGCCCGCCCCCCCGTCCGCCCGCCGGTTCGAGGGCTCGTCCACCCATTCTGAAAGCGCGGCGTTCCGGCTGCCCGGCTGGTCGCATCGGCCCCGTACCGTCGGCGGCCGCCTTCTGCTGGGCCGTTCGGTGCTGGTCGAGGTGCTGTCCGTCAGCCACGCCGGTCAACTGCGGGACGGCGGCACGATCAGCGCGGCTGTCCGTGATGGCTTCGGGCTTGAGCAGCGGCTGGAACTGCCCGCGAACATATCTGCGCGGCCGGGAACGCTGCTGCGGATCGACCGGGTGAATGCGCAGACGATCGCGGTGACCAATCTCTCGCGCCGCGGCGGACGAATAGCGCTGGCCGATGCGGCCGACTGGTTCCCCATCGTACCGGTCGGGCCGCTCGCGGCGCTGGCCTGCGCGCTGGGGGCGGCGATCCTGTTGCGGTTTTCGGGCATGGCGGGCATCGCCGCGGGACTGGCGCTGATGGCGCCCGCGTGCTGCACTTTGCTGCGCAATGTCCGGGCGCACCGGTGCCGCGGGCAGGTTCGCGGCTATCTGCACATGGTCTGTTCCGACCGCGGCGATCATCCGACCGCTGCGGCTTCGCATGCCCGATGCCGGGTGAGCGTGCCATCGGCCCGGCGATCCGAAGCGCTCGCCTGACGCTGCCGTTCGCCGAAGGTTCCCGGCGCACCGGGCGAAGCGCGGGCGCATGCGGAGTAGCCGCGCGCGCGTGACCGGCCCATCCGGTGGGGTCCTTGCTTTCCTTTGAGTTCAGCCGCCGCGACATCCTAGCATGCTCGCGGCTCGTGTCTTTGTGCGGGGCGAACAGATCGGTTGGACCAGCGCCACCGGCGCGCATCGGGAACGCTACCGCATGGACATGATCAGCAGGAAGACGCCGCTACGCCGCCGCAGCAAGCGCCGCGTGGCGCGCCCGCTGCGGGTCGGTATCCTGACCCTGCCGCTGCATATCAATTACGGCGGCATCATCCAGGCCGCCGCGCTCTATCGCATGATCGAGGACATGGGGCACCACCCGGTCTTCCTCGACAAGAAGCCGAAGCGATCGCTGCCGCACCGGCTGACAAAGCGGCTGCTGGCCGCGATCCCTGGCCAGAACATCGGCAACGTGCGCGAGGCGGTGCGCAACATGAACGTACACACGCCCTTCGTGCGGCGCTTCCTGCCCGATGCGACCCGCCCGCTGCTGACCGGCACCGACCTGGCGGCCGCGGTCAGGCGGCGCAGGCTTGATGCGGTGGTAGTGGGCAGCGACCAGGTGTGGCGCCCGCATTACCACCAGGACGATCAGGCGCTGATCTATTTCCTCGACTTCGTGGAGCCTGGGGTCACCGCGCGCATCGCCTATGCCGCTTCCTTCGGCAAGCCGACGTGGGAGCATGCGGACATCGCCGAACCGGCCAGCGAACTGCTGGGCGATTTCGCCCATGTCTCGGTGCGCGAGAACAGCGCCGCCGACATCTGCGCCGAGGCTTTCGGGGTCGAGAATGCCGAGGTGGTGCTGGACCCGACGCTGGCGGTCGATCCGGGATTCTACAAGGAGGTAGCGGCGCAGGCTTCGGACCTGGACTGCCAGGAGGGCGAGTTCGTGTTCGAATATGTGCTCGACCGCGAACGGATCGAACCTGGCATCGCCCAGCGGCTGGCGGAGGATCTGCCCGATCTGTCGCATGCGCGCGCGATCCATCCCGAACTGCCGGGCGAGGCGGAGACGCTGCCCGACTGGATGGCGCATTTCCGCCATGCCGGCTGCGTGCTGACCGACAGCTTCCACGGCACGGTGTTCTGCATCCTCAATCGCCGCAATTTCATCACCATCGTCAATCCCGGGCGCGGGGCCGACCGGTTTCACACGCTGCTGGGCGCGCTGGGGCTGGAGGGACGGATGGTAAGGCGGCTGGACGACCGGGCCGCCCGGCGCCTGCTGGCGCAGCCGATCGATTACGATGCGGTCCATGCGCGGCTGGATGAACTGCGCCGCAGCTCGCGCGATTTCCTGAAAGGCGCGCTGGACGCCGCCGGACCGCAAGCTTCGTGATCGCCGCGCCCGACTGCCAGAACGGCAGCCGGGCGCGCCGGATCAATAGCGGTAGTGCTCGGGCTTGAAGGGCCCTTCGACCGGCACGCCGATATAGTCGGCCTGCCGCTTCGACAGCTTGGTCAGCTTCACGCCCAGCTTGTCGAGGTGGAGCGCGGCGACCTTTTCATCCAGATGCTTGGGCAGGATGTGCACCGCGTTGGAATACTCGCCCGCCTTGGTGAACAGCTCGATCTGCGCCAGCGTCTGGTTGGTGAAGCTGGAGGACATGACAAAGCTGGGATGGCCGGTCGCGCAGCCCAGGTTCACCAGCCGCCCCTTGGCCAGCACGATGATCTGCCTGCCGTCGGGGAAGGTGACCAGGTCGGTGCCCGGCTTCACTTCCTTCCACTCGTAATTGTCGAGCGCGCTGATCTGGATCTCGGAGTCGAAGTGGCCGATGTTGCACACGATCGCCATGTTCTTCATGGCTTCCATGTGCGCGCCGGTGATCACGCCCTCGTTGCCGGTGGCGGTGACGAAGATGTCGCAGCGCTTCACCGCCTCGTCCATGGTGACGACTTCATAGCCTTCCATCGCGGCCTGCAATGCGCAGATCGGATCGATTTCGGTCACCAGCACGCGCGCGCCGCCGTTGCGCAGCGAATCCGCACTGCCCTTGCCGACATCGCCGAAACCGGCGACGCAGGCGACCTTGCCGGCCAGCATCACGTCGGTCGCGCGGCGGATCGCATCGACCAGCGATTCCTTGCAGCCATAAAGGTTGTCGAACTTCGACTTGGTCACGCTGTCGTTCACGTTGATCGCGGGGAAGGGCAGCTTGCCCGCCTTGGCGATGTGATACAGGCGGTGGACGCCGGTCGTCGTCTCTTCCGACACGCCCTTGATGGCCTTGACCGTCTCGGTCAGATAGCCGGGGTGCCTGGCGATGAACGCCTTCAGCGCGCGCTGCATCTCGATCTCTTCGGCGTTGTCCGGGTCGGGCATGGTCTCACCCGCTTCCATGCGCGCGCCCCACAGCGCGAACATGGTGGCATCGCCGCCATCGTCGAGGATCATGTTAGCCGTCGTGCCGCTGCCGTCACTGGCGCCCCAGTCGAAGATGCGGCCGACATAGTCCCAGTAATCGGCCAGGCTCTCGCCCTTGACCGCGAACACGGGAATGCCCTGCGCGGCCATGGCGGCGGCGGCGTGGTCCTGCGTCGAATAGATGTTGCAGGTCGCCCAGCGCACTTCGGCACCCAGCGCGGTCAGCGTCTCGATCAGCACGGCGGTCTGGATCGTCATGTGCAGCGATCCGGTGATGCGCGCGCCCTTGAGCGGCTGCGACGCGCCATATTCCTCGCGCAGGGCCATCAGGCCCGGCATCTCGGTTTCGGCGATGGCGATCTCGTCCCGGCCATATTCGGCCAGCGAGAGATCGGCGATGACATAATCCTTTTCAGCGACACTGGCCACGGCGGGTGCTCCTGCTATTCGGCTTGGTTTCTGTAAGCGGGTCCGGCCAGCGCTGCGGCGAGCCTTTTGCTGCGCCCGCTCTACAGGCCCAGCCGCGTCAGGGCAAATATAAAGCTTTCTTTATATCGCCTGCGCCGCAGCATCTTTTCCCGACACGAAAGGAGGCCGGAGGATCCCCGTCCCCCGGCCTCTTCGCAGGAGGGGCGGAATGGCATGCCCCTCCTCCTGCGTGCCCCGCCCATGCGGGGAAGCTGGTCCGTACCTGTTATTCGACCATGGCGAACTGCGCGGGTCGTGCCGGTGCCAGCAGATGCTCCGCCGCCAGCGCGACATCGGCCTCGCTGCCATGGTCGGCCAGGTCGCGCGTCACCGCCTTCAGCTGGCCGCATTCCAGCCAGGGATGACCCAGCCCGTAGCGGTTGGCCATGCCGGTGCTGATCTTGTCCATCTCGCGCTTGGCTCCGCGCTCGCCCAGGCGGGCATGGCCCTGCTTGAGCGTCTGGTAGGCGGCCTTCATCATCACCACCCGCTTGGCGGCGAAGTCGTTGTAGTCGGCCTGGAAATCGTCGGCGCCCTTGCGGCAGCGCAGCGATGTCACCATCAGCATGATGTCCAGCTTGCGCAGGTTTTCGGCCCGCGCGATATCGGCCGATGTCGCCGCCAATGCCGGTGCCGGCATGGCCGCCAGCATGGCGGTTGCCGCCGCGGTCGCGGCCAGTGTCGTGAAAGTCCCCATTTCGCGTTTCCCCGTGTGCCCGGACCGCCCCTCGGCCCATGACTGCAGGATCGCGCAATTCTTTTACCGGACCTTAAACCCGCGCGGTAAATCGAACTTAACCATGACGGGCAGATGCCTGCGCGCCTTGCACCTCGGTCGCCAGCACCTATGTCTCGCCCTGACGCGCGGCAAAGGCGCGGACACGGGAAAGAAGGACACACCATCATGACCATCAAGCAGGGCGACAAGCTGCCCGACGTGACGCTGACCAAGACCACCCCTGACGGCCCGGAAAAGGTCCAGTCCGCGGACTACTTCAAAGGCAAGAAGGTTGCCCTGTTCTCGGTCCCCGGCGCCTTTACCCCGACCTGTTCGGCCAAGCACCTGCCGGGCTTCGTCGACAAGGCGGACGAGCTGAAGTCCAAGGGCGTGGACGAGATCGCCTGCACCGCGGTCAACGATCCCTTCGTCATGCAGGCATGGCGTGAGCGCGACGGCAGCGAGGCGATCACCATGCTGGCCGACGGCAATGGCGATTTCGCCGAGGCGCTGGGTCTGACCATGGACGGATCGGGCTTTGGCCTGGGCAAGCGCGGCCAGCGCTGGTCGATGGTGGTCGATGACGGCACCGTCACCGAGCTGAACGTCGAGGACCCGGGCGCGTTCGAGAAGTCGAGCGCGGAACACATGCTGGGCCAGCTCTGAAGCCGGGGCTACTGAAAACATGAGAAACGGGGCGGCCGGTGATCCGGCCGCCCCTTTTTTGCGCCCGGATCAGGCGGTTGGCGGCTGCCGCTCTTCGCTTTGCCGCAAAAATATGACGGTCTGCGGGAAACCGTCACCGGGCATTCGCATTTCCATGACAGATGGAATAGCACCATAGCGCCCCAGCGGAGGTCCGGTCTGAAGCCATGCGATCCGTTTTGTCGTCCCCTTGCCGTTTAGCCGGCCTGCTTGTCGCGGGGACCTGCGGTATCGTGATTGTCGCAGCCACGCCCGCCCGGGCGAAAGATCCCGTCTCGGCGATGCCGCTGGATTTCGATGTCGCGAACTTCGACATTGCGCAATTCGACATTGCGCCGGGCGACCCGCGCGCGATCCTTGCCCAGGCAGACGAGGCGCGGGACGCAGAAGACGACGAAGAGGAAGGCGCGCTGGAGGAACCCGCATTGCCGCTGCGCCCATGGGACGATGAAGGGCTGAAGCGCGAATGGTCGATCCAGCCGATCGAGGAAGGCCCCGCGCTGGAAGTCGCCGCGCTGGGCGGAGGCAGGAAGCAATCGGGCAAGCTCGCCCATGTGCGGGTCAGCTGGGCGTTCTAGGACCAGCCGACCGCCATCTTCAATTCCGGCTTCCCGCCCGGCTTCAAGCGTCCCGCTTGGCGAGCCATTCCTCCAGCCATTTGATCGAATAGTCGCCGTTCAGGAAATCGTCCTGCCGGATCAGCTCCGCATGCAGCGGGATCGAGGTCTTGACGCCAGCGATCACCATTTCCTCCAGCGCGCGCTTCAGCCGCATGATGCAGCCCTCGCGCGTGCGGCCATAGACGATCAGCTTGGCAATCATCGAATCGTAATAGGGCGGGATGCGATAGCCGGCATAGATCCCGCTATCGACGCGCACATGCATGCCGCCCGCCGCGTGATAGCTGGTCACCTCGCCCGGCGAAGGGGTGAAGTTGAACGGATCCTCGGCATTGATGCGGCATTCGATCGCATGGCCGGTGAACTCGACGTCCTCCTGCTTCACCGACAGCGGCTTGCCCGCCGCGACGCGGATCTGTTCGCGCACCAGGTCCAGCCCGGTGATCGCCTCGGTCACGGGATGTTCGACCTGCAGGCGGGTGTTCATCTCGATGAAGTAGAACTCGCCGTTTTCCCACAGGAACTCGATCGTGCCCGCGCCGCGATAGCCCATGTCGGCCATCGCTTTTGCACAGATGCCGCCCATGCGCTCGCGCTCGCTCGCGCTGATCACGGGCGAGGGGGCTTCCTCGAGCACCTTCTGGTGGCGGCGCTGCAGCGAGCAGTCGCGCTCGCCCAGGTGGATCGCATTACCCTTGCCGTCGCCGAACACCTGAAATTCGATGTGACGCGGATTGCCGAGATATTTCTCGATATAGACGGTGTCGTCGCCGAAAGCGGACTTCGCCTCGGACCGCGCCGCGCTCATCAGAGCGGGCAGTTCGGCGGCGTTGTTGACCACCTTCATGCCGCGCCCGCCGCCGCCGCTGGCCGCCTTGACCAGCACCGGATAGCCGACTTCCTCGGCCAGCTTCAGCGCTTCCTCGGCATTTTCGACCGCGCCGTCGGACCCCGGCACCAGCGGCAGGCCCAGCGCGCCCGCGGTGCGCTTGGCCGCCACCTTGTCGCCCATCGTGCGGATATGCTCGGGCTTGGGCCCGATCCACGCGATGTCATGCGCCTCGACGATTTCGGCAAAGCGGGCGTTTTCGGACAGGAAGCCATAGCCGGGGTGGATCGCGTCCGCGCCCGAGATCTCCGCCGCCGAGATGATGGCGGCAATGTTGAGATAGCTTTCGCTTGCAGGCGCGGGGCCGATGCAGACCGAATGGTCGGCAAGGCGCACATGCATCGCATCGGCATCGGCGGTGGAGTGCACCGCAACGGTCTCGATGCCCATTTCGCGCGCGGCACGGTGCACGCGCAGCGCGATTTCGCCCCGGTTGGCGATCAGGATACGCTTGATGGCCATGATCAGCGGCTCGCCGTCACTCGATCACGACAAGCGGCTGGTCGAATTCGACCGGATCCGCATTGCCGACCAGGATGGCCGAAACCGTGCCCGAACGCGGGGCGGGGATGGCGTTCATCACCTTCATCGCCTCGACGATGACCAGCGTGTCGCCTGCATTGACCTGCTGGCCCACCTTGATGAAATCGGACGCGCCGGGTTCGGGCGCCAGATAGACGGTGCCGACCATGGGGCTCTTCACCGCGTCGCCATTGGCGGCGGACGGGGCGGAAGCGCCGGCGTCCGCAGGCGCAGCGTGCTGCACCGGGGCTGCCGGGGCGTGCATCGCCGGGGCGGGCGCGGCGAACGAAGCCACGCCGCCCGCGCGCGACACGCGGATCTTGCGGTCGCCGTCCTCGACCTCGATCTCGGTCAGGCCGGTCTCGCCCAGCAGTTCGGCCAATTCGCGCACCAGCGCACTATCGACATTCATTCCCGCAGTCTTACGGCCGGGAGCGGATTTTTCGTCGCTCATCCATACCCTCGCTTGAGGTTGCACAATGGGAGCGGCCTATGCGCTTGTGCTTGGCAGAGGGCAAGGGGGGGCGGACCCTTTATGGGAAAAGCATGGCTCTGGCTGGGGAAAGCAGGCTGCCCGGCCCGCATTCCGCCAGCGGCGGAGGCGGGCCGGGCGCAGCCGGGGCGCTAGCGCTCGACGCCCTTCACCTTCCCCCACTGGCGCGCGGCGGTGTAGCCCAGATAGCCCGTACCGAAGAGCGCATAGAGCGGTTCGGGCAGCGCGGCGAGATAGCCTGTCATCCCGCGCCCGATCGCTTCGGCCGCCTCGGGCCGGAAGGCGGCGACCAGCCCCATGGGAATTGCGAACAGGATCAGCGAATACATGACATAGAGGAAACCGGGCCGCGCCCTGCTGGTCCACGGGTCGGACGATTGCGCCTCGGCGACGATGGCGGACAGGCGGGCCTCGATGGTCTTCAGCTCCTGGCTGTTTTCCATCTGCAGCAGTTCCAGCTTGGCCCGCTCGCGCGCTTCCTTGTCGGGAATGACGCGGTCGATGATCCTGGCGATGGGGACGATGAGCGATTCGATAAGCGGCATGGGGCACGATCCTGTTCCTGTTGGAAAGGAGGCGCGTGCCAAAATCGTCTTGCGTAGGAAAATAAAATAACCGCACCAGTTATCCAGGCGGCGCCGCGTTCGGGTTGCGCATCTGCCATTTCAGCCGCCGCGTCGCCCCCGCGGGAATGTCGAGGCGCAGCACCTGCTCGCCCCGGTGGATGACGGGCTTTGCGGACGATCGGCGGATGGCGATGTCGCTGGCGGGGCCAAGGGCCAGTTCGAAGCGGACGGGCTCGCTGCCGGGATTGATGATTTCCGCCTCCATCGCTGCCCAGCGCCCCTCGGCCATCGCGCGTTCACAGGCCTGCATCACCGCGCCGCGATCCTCCTCTCCGCCAAGGCCCGCCGGGCGGCAGGTGAAGACCGCGCCGCGTCCGCGCGCCAGCATCACCTCGACGTCCTCGCCCACCGCGCGGTCGCGCATGCTGTCCTGCGCGACCAGCAGCGGGCCATGGGGGCTCGGTTCGAACACCGCGATGGCGCCCTGCGGCAGCGAGCGGCCGAGGCCGTTGCGCTCGGTATTGCGGCTGCGCAGTTCGATATCCGCCTGCGCGGGTTCCAGCGCGGCGGTGCACCGTCCGACATGCACCAGTTCGCCCTTCACCGATCCCAGGCTGAGGAACTTCACCTGCTTCTGCGAACTGGCCGCGACGGTCACCGGCACCGGCACGCGGTAGAGCTTGAGATCGCCCAGGGCTTCCTCGCCCGCCTCGACATCGGCGACCGCCATGGCCGTTTCCATCTGCATCTTTTCCACCCGCCGCCCCGTCACCACGATCTGGTCGGCCATCATGGCAGGCGCAGGGGGCGGAGGCGGCGCGGGCGGCGGCGGGGGCGCCAGGCCGCGCGCCGTGCTGCCCAGCGGAAAACAGGTAAGTCGCAGCGGCCGCGCGCGCGGCGGGTCGGCCAGATCCTCGTAATCGCTGGTGACATTGATCCGGCCCGCCACGGTCATCAGCTTTGCATCGGGAAAGCCTTGCCCGTTGGCATTCGCCACCGTCAGCCAGGCCATCAGGTCGAGCGTGCGGTTCTTCTCGCGGCTGGCCTCGGCAAAGATGGCGACATAGTTCGCCTGCCAGTCGAAGCCCGTCGCCAGATAGGTCAGCGTCACCGTGTGGGTCCCGCCCTCGGCGCTGAAACT
This sequence comes from uncultured Alphaproteobacteria bacterium, assembly GCA_963752785.1. Taxonomy (GTDB): domain Bacteria; phylum Pseudomonadota; class Alphaproteobacteria; order Sphingomonadales; family Sphingomonadaceae; genus Croceicoccus. Next base: position 239,294 of record CAVVZE010000013.1, on the reverse strand, counting down.
GTCGATGGTGAACACCGGCTGCGGCGACAAGCCGCCCGGCACGCGATCGAAGCTCAGCCTCTCGGGCAGGCCGGAGCAGCGCACCGCTTCGAACCCCTCGCGCGTCTGCAGCACCAGCCCGCCGTCGGCGCGGGTGCGGATGATCGCCGTCTCGCTCTCCTCGCTGCCGGTCGCGGGATTGGTGCGGGTGATGGTGACGCGGTTGCCCAGCGTGCCATCCACCAGCGCGGCGGGGGACAGCAGGTCGGCGTTGCGGTTCTTCTCGATCGTGCCGCCGGGCAGGCCGGTGACGATGGCGCTGACCGCGACCATGCTTTCGGCCACGCCGGTAAAGCGGATGCGCGAATGGCCGGGCGGCAGCGTGACCTGACGCACTTCGGAAATCATCGCGAAGCCGCCCGCCCAGTCGGGATCGATCGGCGCGCCGCCGCGATCCTCGTCGCGGTAGATCGTGACCGCGATATCGCTCGGCGCCGAGGCATCGACCTCAGTGCGCCCCGGGACCTCAGCGCGCCCGGCTTCCTGCGCGGAGGCGGCGGGCGCCAGCAACAGGGCCGCAAGGGGAAGGAAGCGCAGCACCGCGCCGCCGCCTAGTAGCGCGTCTCGTACACCACGGTCAGCACCGTCTCGCCATTGGCGGGGACGGGCACCGACCATTGCCGCTTGTCCAGATCGACCTGCTCGCCCTCGATGCTCTCGCTCACCACGCGGAAATCGTTGCTCCACCAGCCGCGGTCCAGCCCGGCCTGCGCAACCTCGACCGTGACGGGCTGCGGCCTGGCATTGGTCACGCGGTACTGCATCGCGGTGCGATAGAAGGTTTGCGCGGACTGGATCTCGATCTCGCGCACCTTGCCGTCCTCGATCACGCGGTATCGGGCCGAGCGGGCATATTCGGCCGAATCGATGCGGTCGCGGCGCGGTGACCGCCGCCTGCACCGCCACATCGAACGCGTCGCCCAGCTTCAGGCTCATCTCGCTGCCCATCGGGGTGTGGCCGATCCGGTCCTCGCCGATGAACTGCGGCGTGCCCTGCGCGTCGCGCTGGTAGAAGCGCACCGTTCCGGCGGGCAGCGCATCGCCAAGACCGCCGTCGCGTGAGGAGGAGAATGCCAGCCTGCTTTCCACCTGCACCGGGTCGCTGTCGCTCGCCAGCCAGTCGAGCGTGCGGGCATAGATCTTGCGCGCTGGCACGCCCTGTACATCCATGAAGCTGACCTGCTTGGTCTGCGCGTTCGCAATCGTGGTGCGCGCGTCCAGCGGATAGAGGTAGTAATCGGCCAGCCGTTCGCGGTCGGCAGTCTCGGTCCCGATCGAGCGAACCGTGCCCTGCGCCGGGCGCGGCGGCCGGGGCCGGTAGTCATTGGGCTGCCCGGTCGATGGATCGCCCGCCACCAGTACCGTCTTCGCATCCTGGAACGTGGTGCCGGTGTTGTTGGTCAGCGTGACCCAGCCCTGCATGTCCAGCGTGCCCGACGCCTCGTCATACAGCGATACGTAATCGGCGTTCCAGCCAAGCCCCGTGGTCAGGTAACGGATCGAGGCGGGCCGCCGCCCGGCCGCGGCCGAATCGACCGTCACCGACAGCGTGGGCCGCGCGCGCAGCCCGTCGGGAACGCGGTCGAACACGGCGCGCACCGGCAGGCCGTCGTCGCGCAGCACCTCTATCCGGTCGCCGATCTGCACCACCACGCCGCCCGCGACCGACAGCACCCTGGCGCGTTCGCGCGTCTCGGCGCCGGTGGCGGGATTGGTGCGGACCAGCGTGATCGTCTCGCCCACCGCCTTCTCCATCAGCTTGGACGGGGTCAGCAGGTCGAAATCGAAATTCTGCTCGACGATGCCGGTGTCGGCAGCGGAAAAGCTCAGGGTTTCGGGGCGGATGCGGCTGGAGACATCGGGAAACTCGATCCGCGTGCGCCCGCGCGGAAAGGGCAGGTCGCGCACGTCCTGAACCAGTGCGATGTCGCCGTTGTAGATGGTGACCGCGACGTCGCCCTGCTGGCTCTCGCCCGTGGGATCGCTGGCATCCTGCGCGACGGCGATTTTCATCGGCACAAGCCCCGCCGCCAGCGCCACCAGACCTGCGCACATGACCCGATGCTTCATCCATCCCCCCTTTGCCGGCGCGTGCACGCTGCCCCGCGCGCACGCCTCACTCCGGATGCTGCCGGACCGCACCTAGATCGCAGATGAATGCGAAGGAGCGGTGAATCGCCGCGCCCCCGGATCTCACCGCGCCTCAGCGCTTCAGGATGCCCTGTTCCAGCAGCCTGTACGCGACCCCGGCGATGTCCGGCGTGTCCCGTCCGCCTGACCAGATCGCATATTTCAGGCCCAGGAACACGTTCATGCCCATGATCGCCCATGCGCTCGCCTCGTCCAGGTCATCGCGCAATTCGCCCGATGCCACGCCGCGCTGCAGGCGTTCGTGAATGCGCTGCGCCGCCGATTTCGTAGTGCTGGCGAAAGCTGGCGGGATCGACGAATTCCGCCTCGTCGATGATGCGGTAGATTTCCTGATGCGTGCGCGCGAAATCGAAGAACGCGCTGAACGCCGCACGCTCCGCCCCCAGCGCGTCGTGGCTGCCTGACAGCGCCTCGCGCGCCTCGACCCCGACACGCGTCGACAGGTCGCTGACCAGCGCGCGGAACAGCGCGTCCTTGCTGTCGAAATAGGTATAGAAACTGCCCAGCGCCATGCCTGCGCGGCTGGTGATGCGCGCTGATCGACGCCTCGTGGAAACCCTTCTCTCCGAATTCCAGCGCCGCTGCGTCCAGAAGCTTGCGCAGCGTGCGCCGCCCACGCTCGGTCCGGGGCTGCTTGCCGCCGGGCAGCGGAGCGGGATCCGGAGTGGGAGCGGGGCTGGTTTTCGTGCTCATGATGCACTCGCTACGCCGCGAAAACGCACTTTGCAAAAAATTAAAGTTGAAAGGTGGTTCGGGTTTCAATATTGGCGGCGTCAATAACAAAGGTTTCTTGGGAGAATACCGGATGCTCAGGGCTCGTCTGCGCCACACCACCGCTTGCGCTTTCATCATTGCCGCCACTTTCGCCGCGCCGACTGCCTTCGCGCAGGAGATCGACGCCGACGCCGTGGCAGAGCCCAAGGTCGCCGCCGGCAATCTGGAAGAGGACGGCATGATCGTCGTCACCGCCCGCCGGCGCGAGGAGCGACTGATCGACGTGCCGATCTCGGTCACCGCGATCACCGGCGATGCACTGGCGAAGCAGGGCACCCAGACGATCGAGCAGATCGGCGAGCAGGTCCCGAACCTGACGCTGGAAGTGTCGCGCGGCACCAACACCACGCTCACCGCCTTCATCCGCGGCGTGGGCCAGCAGGACCCGGTCGCCGGGTTCGAGGCGGGCGTCGGCCTCTATGTCGACGACGTCTATCTGAACCGCCCGCAGGCCGCCGTCCTCGACGTCTATGACGTCGAACGGATCGAGGTGCTGCGCGGTCCGCAGGGCACGCTCTATGGCCGCAACACCATCGGCGGCGCGATCAAGTATGTCACCGCCCGGCTGCCCGACCAGACCGAGGTCAAGGTTCGCGGCACCTATGGCAGTTACGACCAGGCCGACGTGATCGTCACCGCGTCGACGCCCGATCAGCGACAGCCTGAAGATCGGCGCCAGCGGCGCGCGCCTGTCGCGCGGCGGCTATGGCGACAATCTCGAACTCGACGGGGTCGAGAACTACAACAAGGACGTCTGGGCCGCCCGCGGCACGATCGAGTTCGAGAACGGCGCCATTCTTCGCGCGGCTGTCGGGCGATTACGTCAAGGACAATTCCGACCCCCGCCAGGGCCACCGCTTCCTGCCCGGCAACCCTGCTCTCAGCAACGCGCCGGTGCTGGACGATGTCTATGACACGCGCGCCGGGCTGAATGTGGTGGAGCAGGAGGTCGAAGCCTATGGCGGCGCTCTCAACATGTCGCTCGAACTGTCGGACACGATCACGCTGAAGTCGATCACCGGCTACCGCGAGGACAAGTCGACCACCCCGATCGACTTCGACAGCCTGCCCGTCGTCGATCTCGACGTCCCTGCCATCTACGAGAACGACCAGTTCAGCCAGGAACTGCAATTCCTGTACGAAAGCGACCGGCTGTCGGGCGTGCTGGGCGCCTATTATCTCGACGCGAATGCGCTCACCGCTTTCGATGCGGCGATCTGGCAGACGGGCGACCTGATCGGCCTTCCCGGCCTGACCGCGCAGACCTTTGGCGACGTCAACACCAAGACCTGGTCGGTCTTCGGCGACTTCACCTATGAACTGACCGACATGCTCAGCCTGTCGCTGGGCGGACGCTATACCTATGACAAGCGCTCCTCGCGCGTGCTGCGCACGACCTTCATCGGCGGCTATTCGGATCTTTTCGCCGACGGATCGACGCCGATCGCCGTCACTTCGGATTTCGACGACAGCGCGACGTTCAAGGAATTCACCCCGCGCGCGTCGATCAGCTTCCAGCCGACGCCCGACCACAATTTCTACTTCACCTATTCCAAGGGCTTCAAGGGCGGCGGCTTCGACCCGCGCGGCCAGACCAGCCAGGCCAAGGACACCAATGGCGATGGCACCGTCAGCTATGACGAGATCTACGACTATCATGCTGTTCGATCCGGAAACGGTGGACAGCTACGAACTGGGTTGGAAGGCATCGCTGCTGGACAACCGCTCTGAACATCAGCGTGGCCGCCTTCAAGAGCGACTATACCGACGTCCAGGTACCAAGCTCGGTCGGGGTCGACACCAATGGCGACGGCATCGCCGACACCTTTGCGGGCATCACCACCAATGCCGGCGGCGCGGACATCAACGGCATCGAGTTCGAGGGCAACGCTCTGGTCGGACGCGATTTCGCCGGCATGGGCAGCCGTTTGAACGTGAACTGGGCCTTCGGCTACATCGACGGCAAGTATAACGAATTCGTCGTGTCGGGCACCGATTTCTCGGATACCGCGGCGATCCAGAACACGCCCGAATTCACCGCCAACTGGGGCTTTGACCTTGGCGTGCCGGTCGCATCGGGGATGGTCGACCTGATCGGCTCGCTCTCGATGCGCAGCGACGCGCAGCAATTCGAGCTGCCGACCCCGTTCCTCGACCAGGACGGTTTCGTGCTCGCCAACGCCAGCCTCGTCTATACCGACGATTCCGACCGTTTCTCGATCGGGCTGCACGGCAAGAACCTGTTCGACAAGCGCTATGTCGTGGCCGGCTACGACTTCGTCTACAACACCCAGCTGGGGCAGGAGCGCAACGTCACCGGCTTCTATGGCGATCCGCGCCGCGTGTTCGTGACCGGCGAAGTCCGCTTCTGATCCTCTGACAGGAGGGCCGGATGACCCCCTATCGTTCCCACCGCTTCCGCAGCGCGGACGGGCGGCTGGACCTGTTCGCCCGGGACTACCCAGGCGGCGGGCCGGACGCCCGGCCCCTGCTGCTGATGCACGCGCTGACCCGCAACAGCGCCGATTTCGAACCGCTGGTCGAATGGCTGCTGCCCTGGGCGGCCGATCGGGCGGGCAGTCCGGCGGGGGGCGGATACCGGCTGATCGTGCCCGACGTGCGCGGGCGCGGCCGGTCGGACCGCGATCCGGATCCAGCGAACTACAATCCCGCTGTCTATGCGCAGGACATGTTCGCGCTGATGGACGATCTGGGGATCGAGAGCGCGGGCCTGATCGGCACCTCCATGGGCGGGCTGGTCGCGATGGCCACGGCGGCGATCGCGCAGCAGGGCGGCTTCCGCGACCGACTGGGCCCGATCATCATGAACGACGTCGGCGCGCATCTGGAACCGGACGCGCTGGACCGCATCGGCAGCTATGTCGGCAAGGCGGGTCCGTTTGCCGACTGGGACGCGGCGGCAGCAGCCTGCCGCGCGGTCAATGGGTCGGTGTTTCCCGATTTCACCGATGCCGACTGGCTGGCGTTCGCCCGCCGCACCTGCCGCGAGACAGAAGGCGGCGTGGCCTATGACTACGACCCCGCCATCGCCGTCCCGTTCGAGACGGAGAGCGGCGATGTCGACCTCTGGCCGCTGTGGCAGGCGATGGACGGGCTGCCCGTGCTGCTGGTGCGCGGCGCGACCAGCGACCTGATCTCTGCCGCGACGGTGGCGGAAATGGGCCGCCGCCACGAAGGCCCCTTCGCCTCGGTCGAGGTGCCGGACCGAGGCCACACGCCCTTGCTGGACGAGCCGTCGGCACGCACGGCGATCCAGACCTTCCTGACGGAGCACTACGCGAGATGAGTTTCCAGGCATGACCGCATCAGCCATCGCCGCCCGCACGCCGCGCCCGAACGTGGTGCTGGCGATGCTGCTGGTCGTCTATGTGTTCAATTTCATCGACCGGCAGATACTGGCGATCCTGGCTGCGCCGATCCAGGCGGATCTCGACCTGTCGGACGCGCAGATGGGCATCCTCGGCGGGCTGGCCTTTGCGCTACTCTATTCAACGCTGGCGGTGCCGCTGGCCGCGCTGGCCGACCGCACCAGCCGCAGCTGGGTCATCACCGTCTCGCTCGTGCTGTGGAGCGGCTTCACCGCCGCCTGCGCGCTGGCGCAGGGGTTCTGGCACATCTTCTTGGCGCGGCTGGGCGTCGGGATTGGCGAGGCGGGGGGCGTCGCGCCCTCCTATGCGCTGATCGGCGATTATTTCCCGTCGAACCGCCGCGCCTTCGCGCTGTCGGTCTATTCGCTGGGCATCCCGCTGGGATCGGCGGCGGGCGTGCTGGCGGGCGGCTATATCGCGGCGCGGGTCGACTGGCGCATGGCGTTCCTGGCGGTGGGCATCATGGGCATATTGATCGCCCCCGTCTTCCGCCTGCTGGTGCGCGACAACCGCCCGCAGGTCGCACCGGGAGAGCCGGTGATGGCCACGCCGCGCCTTGTCGACACGGCACGGCTGCTGGCGCGCAAACCCGCCTTCTGGTTCCTCTCCTTCGGCGCGGCATCCAGCTCGATGTGCGGCTACGGCCTCGCCTTCTGGCTGCCCAGCCTGCTGCAGAGGAGCTTCGGCCTCGATCTGGTGCAGGCGGCCTGGTTCTTCGGCCTCGTGCTGCTGATCGGCGGAGTCGCGGGCATGCTGCTGGGCGGCTGGATCGGCGACCGTCTGGGCGGGCGCGACCGCGCCTGGTTCGCCTGGGTCCCGGCAGGTGCGTTCCTGATCGGCGCACCTTTGTTCGCGCTCGGCATCATGAGCGGCAGCGTCCTGCTGGCCTTTGCCCTGTTCATCGTGCCGCAGGCGCTGGTCTATGTGTGGCTGGGCCCGGTGCTGTCGGCGGTCCAGCACCTGGTCCCGCCGCCCGCGCGCGCGACCGCCTCGGCGCTGTTCCTGCTGATCAACAATCTGATCGGTCTGGGCGGCGGCATCTATGCGCTGGGCCAGGTCTCGACCCTGCTCGCGCCCGTCTATGGGGACGAGGCGCTGCGCTATTCGATGCTGTTGGGGCTGTCGCTTTATCTGCTGGCGGGCGTGCTGATGCTGCTGGCGGGGCCGGGCCTGCGCAAGGGCTGGGTCGAGGAAGCCTAGGCCAGTTCCAGCATTAAGCGAGTTCCAGACCGGGCACATTGATCGTGCGCCCGCCGCCGTAATCCTCGCGCGTGACGATCAGGCCCTTGCGCTCCAGATGTTCCAGCAGCCGCCGGATGCGCCCGGGAGAGCTGGTGCCATAGGCGCGCGACAATTCCTCCTCGTCGGGCAATTCCATGCCCTGCGCCGCCGATCGCGCGATCAGCAGGAAGGGCGCCAGCAGATCGTCGTCCACCTGCGTCCCCAGATCCAGCACGCGCTCGCGCATATCTTCGTCCAGCCTGTCCAGCCCGGCGACCGCGACGGCGAAGCGCCGCCGAAACGCCGCCATGTCGAGCAGCGCGGCGGTTGCGCCCCTGCGGCGGCAGGCCATCATGAAGCTCTGGAACTGGCTGGCGGCGGGCTGGAAGGTGATGGCCGCGTCGCTCGCCAGATCGGCCAGGATCTCGTCCAGCATCTCGTCGTTCGCGGCTGGCGGGGCTGGCGCGGCAGGCCCGCCCGAAACGGCACGCGGCTGGGCGGCGGGCTGCATCCGGCGGGTCAGCTCCTCCGGATCCTGCCGCGGCGGCGGGGGAGGGGGCGGCGGCGGAAGCGCCTTGTCCAGTTCCTTGTGCAGCAGCGCTTCCATCTCCTCGGGCGCGGCGGAGGGCAGCGGGACCAACGCGCTGGCATTCACCCGCGAACCCGACTTCACCGGCCCGATCCTGATCGCCACCGGCCGCCGCGTGATCGCGGGACCAAGGCCAAGGAAGCGCCCGCGCTCGAGGTCGCGGATCTGCTCGGCCTGCCTGCGCTCCATCCCCAGCAAATCGGCGGCGCGCTGCATGTCGATATCCAGGAACGTGCGTCCCATCAGGAAGTTCGACGCCTCCGCCGCGACATTCTTGGCCAGCTTGGCCAGCCGCTGCGTCGCCACGATGCCCGCAAGGCCGCGCTTGCGGCCCCGGCACATCAGGTTCGTCATCGCGCCCAGCGACAGGCGGCGCGTGTCCTCCGCCATCTCGCCGCTGGCGGAGGGAGCGAACATCTGCGCCTCGTCCACCACGACCAGCGCGGGAAACCAGTGCTCGCGCGGGGCATCGAACAGCGCATTCAGGAACTGCGCCGAACAGCGGATCTGCAATTCGACATCCAGCCCGTCCAGCCCCAGCACCACCGAGGCGCGATGCTCGCGCACCCGCGCGGCCAGCGCCACGATCTCCGCCGCCGAATGCGCGCTGGCATCGATCACCACATGGCCGAAATGATCGGACAGACAAGCGAAGTCGCCCTCCGGGTCGATGATGATCTGCTGCACCATGCCCGCGCTCTCTTCCAGAAGGCGGCGCAGCAGGTGCGACTTGCCCGATCCGGAATTGCCCTGCACCAGCAGGCGCGTGGCGAGCAGCTCCTCCATATCGACGCGCACATCTGCCCCATGCGCGTCCTGACCTATGACAATATGCGAATCCACTCCGGCGGGGTTAGCGGCTGGTTGGCCAAGGCCCAAGGGTGGGGAATGGGCTTTTGCCCGATTGGGTGGTTTGAGGTTTGGAAAGGCAGCTTCGCGGGACTTTTGTACCGGAAGCGGACTTTCTGCTAACGACGACATTGCGGACATTTTGATTAGCGGTCTCGCCTATCGTCGTCGAAAGCCATTGAACTTGCTATTTTTGCAGCCTTAGGGGGCTTTTCATGTTCGCGAAGCAAGCCGAAAACCGAGTCATCGAAGATAGTGTAACGGTGAGTAGCGGTGGCGTCATGCCCGACTTTATCGGCCCCTCCTGAGCATTACTGAAAGCCAGACTTCATTCGAACTTATAATCAACAAGATGAATCTTAGAGTCGCTTTCTGGAGCTTGGTCGGATCTTCAGCACGAGTTGTCATGCTCACTGACTTCGACGATCGCGTCATTTCGCGCCACCGGAGTATGGACGTGTTCGTCGGTCGATATTTCCTGAGCATTGACCAAGGCTCAATTAGTCAACGAGGATTGACGAGGGCAACGCCCGCAATCCACCCCATTCCGGTCATCAGCCAGTAAAGCCCATACCCCCGGAAGCAGCCACAGCCACGGCAAAGCCGCAGCTGCGACGTCGAACGACCGCGCAGACTTCATCGCCCGCACTGTTGTCGGCCGGCTTACTTCGCCTCTGCGCGCAGGCGGTGCAGTACCGGTTCGGTATAGCCGCTCGGCTGCTCGCGACCTTCCAGGATCAGCGCGCGCGAGGCTCTGATCGGCAGGCAGTCGCGCCCGCGCGGCACCATTGGCACATAGGACGCATCGCCCGCGTTCTGCCGGTCGACCACCTCGGCCATGCGCCACAGCGCGGCCTCGACCGTGTCGCGCGAGATCACCCCGTGTTCCAGCCAGTTGGCAAGGTGCTGGCTGGAAATGCGCAGGGTGGCACGGTCTTCCATCAGGCCGATGTCGTGGATGTCGGGCACCTTGGAGCAGCCGACGCCCTTGTCGATCCAGCGCACAACATAGCCCAATATGCCCTGGCAGTTGTTGTCGACTTCCTCGCGGATCTCCTCGTCCGACCAGTTGGCGCCGTTCGCCAGCGGCACGGTCAGCAGCGCGGACAGCGGCGCGATGCTCTCCTTCGCGCGCTCCGCCTGCCGCGCGGCAACGTCGCAGCGGTGGTAATGCACCGCGTGCAGCGTGGCCGCCGTGGGCGAGGGGACCCATGCGGTGGTCGCCCCGCTCATCGGGTGGCCGATCTTTTCCGCCAGCATGGCCTGCATCCGGTCGGGCGCGGCCCACATGCCCTTGCCGATCTGCGCGCGGCCCGAAAAGCCGCAGGCAAGGCCGATCTGGACGTTCCGGTCCTCATACGCCCTGATCCATTCCGCCTGCTTGATCGCGCCCTTGCGCAGCATCGGCCCCGCCAGCATCGAGGTGTGGATCTCGTCTCCCGTCCGGTCCAGAAAGCCCGTGTTGATGAAGAACACGCGGTCCTTCACCGCATGGATGCAGGCCGCCAGATTCGCACTGGTGCGCCGTTCCTCGTCCATGACGCCGACCTTGATGGTGTGGCGCGTCAGGCCGAGCATGTCCTCCACCGCGTCGAACAGATCGTTGGTGAACGCGCATTCGTCGGGCCCATGCATCTTGGGTTTGACGATATAGACCGACCCGGCGCGGCTATTGGTGTTCTGGCCCAGACCCTTCAGATCGTGCCCCTTAATATCATGCAGGGCGATCAGCGAGGTGATCGCCGCGTCCATGATGCCTTCCGGAATCTCGGAGCCGTTCGGCAGGCGGATCGCCGGATTGCGCATCAGATGCCCGACATTGCGGACCAGCAGCAGGCTGCGCCCCGGCAGCGTCAGCTCGCCCGCGTCGGTGGTATAGGTCCGGTCAGGACTGGCGCGGCGGATCATCGTCTCGCCGTTCTTGCTGAACTCGGCGGTCAGGTCCGACCGGACGATCCCCAGCCAGTTTCGATAGGCTGCGGTCTTGTCGGCGGCATCGACGGCGGCAACCGAGTCCTCAAGATCGACGATGGTGGTCAGCGCCGATTCCAGCTCGATATCCGCGATGCCGGCGGGGTCGTTTCGGCCGATGGAATGGCCGGGATCGATCACCAGCTCGATGTGCAGGCCGTTATGGCGCAGCAATATATTGTCGCCGCGCATGCCGACGTATTGCGCGGGGTCGGCAAGCTGCGGCCTGCCGCCGGTCCACGCTTCCCAAGATCCGTCGGCCAGCGGAACCGCCTCGTCCAGGAACGCCTTGGCCCATGCGATGACCCGCGCGCCGCGCTCCTCGTCGTAACCCTTGCCCTGCGGCAAAGTGCCATCCAGCGCATCGGTGCCATAAAGCGCATCGTACAGGCTGCCCCAACGCGCATTGGCGGCATTGAGCAGGAACCGCGCGTTGAGCACCGGCACCACCAGCTGCGCGCCCGCGACCTCGGCGATCTCGGGATCAACGTTTCTTGTGCCGATGGTGAAGGGCGCGGGCTCGGGCACCAGATAGCCGATCTCACGCAGGAACGCCTCGGGCGCGCCGCTGGCGGCGCCGGGATTCTCGCGGTGCCAGCCGTCGATATCCGCCTGCAACCGGTCGCGCGTCATCAGCAGGTCGCGATTTCGCGGTTCGAACCGTGCCGCGATGTCCGCCAGCCCCTGCCAGAAGGCGTCGGCATGAACGCCGGTCCCCGGCATGGCTTCATTTTCCACGAAGCTCGCCAGGGACCGGTCGACTTGCAGCCCGGCTCGCGTCACTGTTCCGGCCTCCCCGCCGGATGTCGCGTTCTGGTGGTGCAAATCGGTCAGCATAGTACGTCCTTCCTGTGCGCGGCCCCGGCGCGCGCTGGCACCGGGGCGCGGTAACTTTCGGCCTGTGTCGTGGTTCAGCGCATCCGCCCGAGGCGGTGGTGCAGGTTCACGAACTTGGGCGTCTCGATATCGTCCTGGTTGTTCTTGATGAACTCCACCACGGCGCGGCGGATCAGGCGCGAATCCTCGGTCGAGAAGACCGGACGGGCAAGTGCGGGTTCGGGCATTTTACTTCTCCTTCCTATGTGTCGCGCGGCTGGGTCAGGCCGCAAACTGGTTCCCCCGCGGCCTTTAGGCCGCAAACTGGTTCCCCCGCGGCCTTTAGGCCGCAAACTGGTTCATCGTATTGTCCTTGCCGCCGGCCTTCAGGGCCGCCTCGCCGGCAAAGTCTTCCTTGTGGTCGTCCCCGATGTCGGATCCGGCCATGTTCTGGTGCTTCACGCAGGCAATGCCTTCGCGGATTTCCTTGCGCTGGACGTTCTTGACGTAACCCAGCATGCCCTGTTCGCCGAAATATTCGCGGGCAAGATTGTCGGTCGACAGCGCCGCCGTGTGATAGGTCGGCAAGGTGATGAGGTGGTGGAAGATCCCCGCCTCGCGCGCCGCGTCCTTCTGGAAGGTGCGGATGCGCTCGTCGGCTTCGTCCGCCAGTTCGGTGCCGTCGTAATCCACGCTCATCAGCCTTGCCCGGTCATAGGCGGACACGTCGCGGCCCTCGGCCTGCCAGGCGTCGAACACCTGCTGGCGGAAATTTAGCGTCCAGTTGAAGCTGGGCGAGTTGTTATAGACCAGCTTGGCGTTCGGAATGACCTCGCGGATGCGGTTCACCATGCCGCCGATCTGGCCGATATGCGGCTTCTCGGTCTCGATCCACAGCAGGTCGGCCCCGTTCTCCAGCGCGGTGATGCAGTCGAGCACACAGCGGTCCTCGCCGGTTCCGTGCGCGGAACTGATAGAGGTTCGACGGCAGGCGCTTCGGCGCCAGCAGCTTGCCTTCGCGGCTGATGAAGACCTGCCCGTTGGCTGATGTCCGCCGGCGCGACCTCCTCGCAGTCCAGGAACGCGTTGTACTGGTCGCCCAGGTCGCCCGGCTCCTTGCTGAACGCGATCTGCTTGGTCAGCCCCGCGCCCAGCGAGTCGGTGCGGGCGACGATGATGCCGTCCTCGACGCCAAGCTCCAGGAAGGCGTAGCGGATCGCGCGGATCTTCTGCAGGAAGTCCTCGTGCGGAACCGTGACCTTGCCGTCCTGGTGGCCGCACTGCTTCTCGTCCGAGACCTGGTTCTCGATCTGCAGCGCGCAGGCGCCTGCCTCGATCATTTTCTTGGCCAGCAGATAGGTCGCCTCGGCATTGCCGAAGCCGGCGTCGATGTCGGCGATGATCGGCACGACATGGGTCTGGTGCTCGTCGATCTCGCGCAGCAGGCGGTGGGTGTTGACCGCGTCGCCCGCCTCCTTGGCGGCGTCGAGATCGCGGAACATCATGCCCAGTTCGCGCGCATCGGCCTGCCGCAGGAAGGTGTAGAGCTCCTCGATCAGAGCGGGCACGCTCGTCTTTTCATGCATCGACTGGTCGGGCAGGGGCCCGAACTCGCTGCGCAGCGCGGCGACCATCCAGCCGGACAGGTACAGGTACCGCCCCTTGGTGGTGCCGAAATGCTTCTTGATCGAGATCATCTTCTGCTGCCCGATGAAGCCGTGCCAGCAGCCCAGCGACTGGGTGTAGTGGGCGGGATCGGCGTCATAGGCGGCCATGTCCTCGCGCATGATCCCGGCGGTGTAGCGCGCGATGTCCAGCCCGGTGCGAAAGCGGTTCTGCACCGCCATGCGGGCGGCCATCTCCGGTTCGATATCGGCCCATTTCTCGCCAAGGCTGGCGATGGTGGCGCGCTGGCGCTGGATTTCGGCGGCGTAGGTCATGTGGTCTCGGCCCTCATTCCAAATAAGTTCGTCGGCCCCGATTCGTCCGGGGGCATGACCAGTGTTGTGCAATGCGAAACGCATGCCGAACACCGCGCCCGGTGTGTCCTTGTCAAACTTTACAGGATTTGCTTGTATAGTTGTAAAGCTGTCCACACACGGGTAAGAATCGCATGGCGCGCAAGGCAATCTATCTCGGCCCCAGGCTCAAGCGCATGCGGCGCGAGCTGGGGCTGACGCAGGCCAACATGGCCGCCGATCTCGACATTTCGCCCAGCTATATCGCACTGATGGAGCGCAATCAGCGCCCCGTCACTGCCGAGCTGCTGCTCAATATCGCCGCCACCTACCGGATCGACATCGCCGACCTCGCCAATGACGACAGCGAGGAGACGACCACCCGGCTGCAGGCGGTGCTGCGCGATCCGATCTTCGCCGACATCGACCTGCCCGTGCTGGACGTCGCCGATATCGCGACCAGCTTTCCCGGTTTCGCCGAGGCGCTGATGCGGCTCCACACCGCCTATGGCGAGGAACAGCTGGCGCTCGCCGCGCGCAGGGAAGGCGGCGAGGATGGGAGCGGAGGCGGAACCGCTGCGCCCGAGCCGGTGGCCGAGGCGCGTGGCTTCCTCGCCGCGCGGCGCAACTGCTTCCCGGCGCTGGACGACAGCGCCGCGCTGGCCGCGCAGGATCTGCCGAATGTCTCCGCGATGATCGACCGCATCACGCAGCGCCACCGCCTCGATGTTTCCTTCGCGCCGCCCGAGACGCTGATGGGCGCGACCCGCTGGTACGATTACCACCGCCGCCGCGTGCTGTTCTCGCGCCAGCTCGACCACAAGGCGCGGCGCTATCAGCTCGCGCTGCAGCTTGCGTTGCTGGAATGCGGCAAGGAGATCGACGCCGCCGTCGTCGAAGGCCGGTTCGAGACCGACAATGGCAAGGTGCTGGCGCGCCGCGCGCTCGAATCCTACTGGGCCGCGGCGCTGCTGATGCCGTACCGCCCGTTCCTCGATGCGGCGCGGCGGCTGCGCTATGACATCGACGCGCTGACCTATGAATTCCAGGTCAGTTACGAACAGGTCGCGCACCGGCTGACCACGCTGCAGAAACCGGGGGCGGAGGGGGTGCCGTTCTTCTTCATCCGCGTCGACCGCGCGGGCAATGTGTCGAAACGGCTGGACGGCGCGGGCTTTCCCTTCGCGCGCCACGGCGGGGCCTGTCCGCTGTGGAACGTGCACAAGGCGTTCGACCGGCCGGGCGACGTGCTGGTCCAGCGCATCGAGCTGCCGGATGGCGAGCGCTATGTCTCGGTCGCGCGCACGGTGATCTCGGGCGGGGGCAGCTTCGACGCGCCGCGCGTCACCCGGGCCGTCGCCTTGTGCTGCGCCGATGCCCGCGCGGGCGAGCTGGTCTATTCGGACCGGCTCGATCCGGCAGAGGCGACCCCCATCGGCATTGCCTGCCGGTTCTGCCACCGCCCGCAATGCATCGCGCGGTCCGCCCCGCCGATGGGCCGCGAATTGCGCTTCGACCACTACCGGCAATCGGGCGTGCCGTTCGCCTTTGCCGATGAATGATCCCGGCCGTGAATCGGGGGCATTATAAATTAGGGTTCCTGCCGGTTCTCTGCTATGGCCGCTTCGCTGACGTCGAAAATTGCGACGGACTTCGGCATTTGACGACCGCCAGAAACTGCCTTTGCAGCCTGGCGCAAATTAGACGGCGACTTCCTCTTCTTGGACGACTTTACGCACGACCGCTGCCGCAATTCGCGGCAGTTACTACCACGTTCTTGAAAGGAACATATCATGTCGAAGACCGGCACCGTGAAATTCTTCAACGCCGACAAGGGCTATGGCTTCATCCAGCCCGACGATGGCTCGGCTGACAGCTTCGTTCACATCTCGGCCGTCCAGGCGGCTGGCATGCAGACGCTCGATAAGGAACAGCGCCTGAACTACGAAGTCGAAATGGGCCGCAACGGCAAGGCCAGCGCCGTCAATCTGTCGGCTGCCGACTGATTTTCGCATCGCCCCGCGCCATCGCATGATCGGCGCGGGGCGATGACCCTCTACATGGACGGGAGCCTGCGTGAGCCAGACTTTTGAATTCTACGACGCGCGCGCCCGCGAGGCTGCGGCAGAGGCTGAACAGGCCACTCTCGACAATGTAAGGGACCGCAATCTGCGCGCCGCCAAGACCTGGCGCGGCCTTGCCGACCAGGCCCGCCGCGTGCTGGCCGAACGCAACAAGGCCGAGCAGGAGCGCGTCGACCGCCGCCGGGCCGAGGCCGAAGAGGCCGAAGAGGCAGAGGCGGAAGCAAACGGCGCCGAATAGGCCCGTCCGTTCCAGCGCCCCGCCGGCAAGGCGGGCGCGGGATATCCTGTCCTACATCGAAGATCTGCGCTAGCTGCAGCCTTGTTCCATGAGGGACAGGGCTCTTTGGCATTGCCGGATTTTTTCGGGGCCGGATTTTTCGCGAGGGGTGCAAGGTGTCACCCTGGCGGCCCGAACGCGCCCGTTTACTGCGGGTTTGCACCGGGTGACGGGCGTTGTAGGATGTGTCGCCTGTGTCGCCTGTGTCGCCTGTGTAAACCGGTGGCTGTCAACCGGTCGCTCTCAACTGGCGGCAGTCTCCGCCATCTGCGCGGCCAGGGCCTCGATCACCGAGGGATCCTCGATGGTCTGCGGCACCACGACCTCCTCGCCATTGACGATAGAGCGCAGCAGGTTGCGCAGGATCTTGCCCGACCGCGTCTTGGGCAGCCCGTCCACGAACCACACGCTGCGCGGGCTCGCGATGGGACCGATGGTCTCGCGCACCGAGGCGATCAGTTCCTTGCGCACCCTGTCGGGATCGCCGCCGTCACGGCGAGGGACGACAAAGGCCACCGGCATTTCCCCCTTCAACGCGTCCGCCGCGCCCACCACCGCGCATTCGACGACCTCGGGGTGGGCGGCGACGACTTCCTCCATCTGCCCGGTCGACAGGCGGTGGCCCGCCACGTTGATGATGTCGTCGGTGCGGCCCATGATGTGAATGAAGCCGTCGGCGTCGATCATCCCCGCATCGCCGCTGGTATAGTGCCCCGGAAAGTCGGCAAAGCCTTCGGCGAAGCGTTCGGGATTGTTCCACAAGGCGCGAAACGCGCCCGGCGGCAGCGGCTGTTCGATCAGCAGATTGCCGACGGTGCCGGGGGCAACCTCGCGGTGGTTGTCGTCCTGCACGCTGAAGCGGAAGCCGGGCACCGCGCGTCCCGCGCTACCGGGCCGGATCTCGCGTTCGCCGAGCCCGTGGCAGGTGGCGATGGCGGGCCAGCCGATCTCGGTCTGCCACCAGTGGTCGATCACCGGCCTGTCCAGCAGCTCGGCGATCCAGTTCAGCGTATCGGGATCGGCCCGCTCGCCCGCCAGGAACAGCGCCTGCAGCGATGACAGGTCGGATCTCGCAACGAACGCGCCATCGGGATCGGCGCGGCGAATGGCGCGGATCGCGGTGGGGGCGGTGAACAGCACCTTGACCCGGTGCCGATCGATCAGCCGCCAGAAAATGCCCGCATCGGGAGTGCCGACGGGCTTCCCCTCGAACAACAGGGTGGTGCAACCCGCCAGCAGCGGGCCATACACGATATAGGAATGACCCACGACCCAGCCGATGTCGGACGCGGCCCAGTATACGTCGCCGGCAGAGACGCCATAGACATGCGCCATCGACCATGCGAGCGCGGTCGCATAGCCGCCGGTGTCGCGCACCACCCCCTTGGGCGTGCCGGTCGTGCCGGAGGTATAGAGGATGTAGAGCGGGTCGGTCGATTTGACCGGCACGCAATCGACGGGGTCGGCGGCGTCATGGGCGGCCTGCCAGTCGATATCCCGATTGGGCGTGAGTTCGGCGCGCAATTCCGGCCGCTGCAGCACGATGACGGTGTCGGGCTTGTGCCTGCACTGGCCGATCGCGCTGTCGAGCAGCGGCTTGTAGGCGATGGTCCGCCCGGGCTCCAGCCCGCACGACGCAGTGAGGACGCAGACCGGCCGGCAATCGTCGATCCGCTTGGCCAGTTCGGGCGCGGCGAACCCGCCGAACACCACGCTGTGCACCGCCCCGATCCGGGCGCAGGCCAGCATGGCGAACACCGCCTCTGGCACCATGGGCATATAGATGACGACGCGGTCGCCCCGTTCCACTCCGGCCCCCGACAGCATGCCCGCCGTTTTGGCCACGCGCGACAGCAGCTCGCGATAGGTAAAGGTCGCGGCCCGGCCGGAGATAGGGCTTTCGTAGATCAGCGCTTGCTGATCGCCTCGCCCTTCGGCCACGTGTCGATCGACGGCGTTGTGGCACAGGTTGATCGATCCGTCGGGATACCACAGATCGTCGTCCCGGTCATGGGCGCTGGCCGGAAACGCCGCCCATTCGAGCGATCTCGCCGCCTCGAGCCAGAAGCCTTCCGGATCGCGCTGCGCCTGTTCGAGGACCTTCTGATAGTTCATCGCGTATCCCGCTTCCCGCATGGTCAGAAACTGTATTTGGCCGAGGCCTGGATCTTCTGCAGATTGCCGCTGGCACCGGCCTCGTTCTCCCGCTCGGCGTACATGTACTCCAGCCCCAGATCGAGCTTGGGCACCGGCGAGTAGATGATGTTGGCCAGCGCGTTCCACACGTTGTCGGTGGAGCTGGTGCCGGTGAGGTCGACTGGATTGTCCGGCTTGAAATAGCTGCCCGCAATGGTGGAATGCAGCCTGTCGCTCCACACATGCCGGAATGCGGCAAAGCCCGCATAGGTCGGGATCGGGTCGAGATTGCCATTCGCGTCAATCGCGGCGTCGTTCACGATATTGGCGCCGATGTACCGGCCCAGACCTTCGCCTGCGGTCGCCATCACTCGCAGATCGTCCCGCTCGCCCAGCGCGATCTTGCCCGATAGAGAAACGCCATAACCGAAAGTGCTGTCGCCGCCCTGGGACAGGATACGCCCGGATGCGTGTAGCTGGCGCAGGATGCCCGCGACCGCGAACCCGCCGCGGTCGTAGCGCAGGACAAGGTCGGGCATCTGGTCGTCCGAAGGCAGGATGCGCGCGCCCGTTTCGTTGGTGATGGTCGTTTCGGGCTGTTCGGCCGCGATGGAGATGCCGCTTTTCGTCTTGTAGCGGATCATCGCCTGCCGGTTGAAGACGGTCCCCGGCATGGTCCCGACGAAGTCCACGCTGTCGGGCAGGGCGGCCACGTTCTGGAAGGTTGACCACGCCTGGCCAAAGGTCCAGCCGCCGTAGGTGATATAGGCCTGCCGCATGCGGGGCACGTAGCTGTTCGACACGCGCTGGTCGCCGCCTTCGGTTACCAGGAAGTCCAGTTCCAGCAGGCCGCCCAGCGTCTTGTCCCCGACCGGTGTCTCGCCCTTGAGGATGACGCGGCTTTGCCGTGCGTGAAAATGGGTGTCCCAACCTGACGGTTCGCCGCCGACGGGTATCAGGCTGGGGATGAGGAAGTCGCGATTGATTGAATTGCCGGGGACCTGACCGCCGCTCGTGCGCTGGCTGATCGCGTCCAGCTTGACATAGCCGCCCAGAGTGAACTGCGTCTGCCCGACGCGAAAGCCCTGCGCGTCCTTCTCTTCGACGGCGGCCAGCCGGGTCTCGATCCGTTCCTGCTGCTGCGCAGCGGCGCGCGTCTCCGCGACTGCGGCGCGCATCTCCTGCGCGATCGCCACGTTCTCGGCCGATGCCGCGGCGGTTCCGGATGTGTCCGCCGCATCCATGCGCGCTTCCAGCCTGCCGATCATGGCCTCCAGCCGGTCCAGCCGTTCCTCGACCGTCGCGCTATCCTGCGCATGCACGGCGGCCGGCGCCAGCGCGCTTCCCGTCATCAGCGCAGCTGCAAGGGTGGTTTTCCACGCCACTTCTGTTTGTTTCGCCATCTCTCTGCTCTCCCGCAAACGACCGTTCGAGCCTCGTCTGTGCGGGCCTGTCGATCCTGCTCGGTGCGTTGGATCTTGCAGGGGAGGGTGGCTATTCCCAGCTAGCGATTGGTCTATAAGACTTTGGTCGCAGTGACCGCGCCGGCCTTTCGGGGTTAGGCTTGTCCGCACAGTCGCCGTTCGATCGGCCGGTCGCACCGGTCTGGTCGGACCGGCCAGATCAAGAGAATAGACGGGAGATAGCATGCAGGACACGATGGCACCCGCGACCGACATGATCCCGGTCCCCGAACCGGCACTGGATGGCACGCACTGCACGCTGGACCAGTACCGTGAGATGTATGCCCGTAGCATGGACGATCCGGACCGTTTCTGGCTGGAGCAGGCCGAGCGGCTGGACTGGTTCACCAAGCCGACCCGCGTGTCGGGCTGGAGCTTTGATCCGGTCGAGATCAAATGGTTCGAGGATGGCGAGATCAACATCTGCCACAATGCGGTCGACCGCCATGTCGAGGCCGGGCACGGCGACCGCACCGCCCTGATCTTCGAACCGGACAGCCCCGACACACCTGTTCGCCGCTTCACCTATGCCGAGGTGCAGCGCGAGGTTGTCCGCATGGCGAACACGCTGAAGAAGATGGGTGTGGCCAAGGGCGACCGGGTCACGATCTACATGCCGATGATACCCGAAGGCGCGTTCGCGATGCTGGCCTGCGCGCGCATCGGGGCGGTGCACAGCGTCGTGTTCGGCGGCTTCTCTCCCGATGCGATCGCGGGGCGGATCGAGGATTGCCGGTCGGATTTCGTGATCTGCGCCGACGAGGGCCTGCGCGGATCCAAGGCGATCCCGCTCAAGGCCAATGTCGATGCCGCGCTGCAGAAGGTGGCGGTGAAACAGGTGCTGGTGATCCGCCACACCGGCGGCTCGGTCGAGATGACCGAGGGCCGCGACCGCTGGTATCACGAACTCAGCGAAGGTGTGTCCGGCGATTGCCCGTGCGAGGTGATGAAGGCTGAGGACCCGCTGTTCATCCTCTATACCTCGGGTTCGACCGGCAAGCCGAAGGGCGTGGTCCATACCACGGGCGGCTATGCCGTCTGGACCGAAACGACGTTCCGCTATGTGTTCGACTACCGCGAGGGCGAGATCTACTGGTGTACCGCCGACATCGGCTGGGTCACCGGGCATTCCTATATCGTCTATGGCCCGCTGCAGAACGGTGCCACCGCGCTGATGTTCGAAGGGGTGCCCAACTATCCCGACCACAGCCGGTTCTGGCAGGTGGTCGACAAGCACAAGGTCAACATCTTCTACACCGCGCCCACCGCCATCCGCGCGCTGATGCGCGAGGGCGACGACCATGTCGACAGCCACGACCTGTCGTCACTGCGCATGCTGGGCAGCGTGGGCGAGCCGATCAATCCCGAGGCGTGGCGCTGGTACCACGATCATGTCGGTCACGGCAGCGCGCCGATTGTCGACACCTGGTGGCAGACCGAGACCGGCGGCATCATGATCACCACGCTGCCGGGCGCGCACGGGATGAAGCCGGGCAGCGCCGGAAGGCCTTTTTTCGGCATTGCCCCGCAGCTGGTCGGCAATGACGGTGCGGTGCTGGCCGACGAAAGCACCGGAGGAGCCGCCGAGGGCAATCTGTGCATCACCCGCAGCTGGCCCGGACAGGCGCGCACCGTCTATGGCGATCACGAACGCTTCATCCAGACCTATTTCAGCAATTATCCCGGCAAGTACTTTACCGGCGACGGGTGCCGCCGCGATGCCGATGGCTATTACTGGATCACCGGGCGCGTCGACGACGTGATCAATGTCTCAGGGCACCGGATGGGGACCGCCGAAGTCGAAAGCGCGCTGGTGCTGCATGAAAAGGTGGCCGAGGCCGCGGTGGTCGGCTTTCCGCACGACATCAAGGGGCAGGGCATCTACTGCTATGTCACGCTGAACGCGGGTGTCGAGGCCGATGATGCACTCGCCAGCGAACTGCGCCAGTGGGTGCGGACCGAGATCGGGCCCATTGCCACGCCGGACCACCTGCATTTCACGCCGGGGCTGCCCAAGACCCGTTCAGGCAAGATCATGCGCCGCATCCTGCGCAAGATCGCCGAGAACGATTTCGGATCGCTGGGCGATACCTCGACGCTTGCCGATCCCTCGCTGGTCGACGGCTTGATCGAGGGGCGGCAGAACCGCTGACCGGATCAGCGTTCGGGCGTGGCAGGGCAATTTTTCTGGCAGTGCGAACTTGCCGACGGATTGAACCGGCCGCTCACCCTGATGGTCGCACCATTATCGAGCGTATAGGTCGCCGCGTCGGTGCTTGCCAGCGGGTCGACACCGGCCGGTATGCTGCCGCCTACATGGCGCGAGGATGCGCGGCTGTTGCGCTGGGCGGCAGTCCGCGACCGGCTGGCGCGGACGGTGCTGCCCACCGCATTGGCTGCATTGCCGATGCTGCCGCTGATCGTCCGGCCCAGCGAGCGCTGCGCCGAACCTGTCTGGGCCGAGCCGGACAGGATGACGGCCGTCTCCGCCGCGTCCTGCGCAAGGGCGGCCGTGGCAGCGATTGGTGCGGAACCGGCGGTCAGCACTGCGGCAAGCGAAAGCATTCGTGTTCTGGACATGAAGCGGGCCCTCCATCCTGTCGGACCCGGGCAATCTGCGCCTGCCGCCGGACTATGGCAAGCGGGCGCTGCGGATTGTGCGGGAATGTGACGGTCCTCCGCCGCGACGCCGCTTGATGGAGGCCGCCTGCTGCCGCTAGGATCGCATGCCGGCTTGCCGGTGGGAGAAAAGCTGCCGACGGGAGGTCACGCACGATGACCGGGACCATAGTGATTGCCGACGATCATCCGCTGATGCGCGGTGCCATTCGCGCCACGGTCGAAAGGATCTGGCCGGGCCATGCCATCGTGGAGGTGTCCGATGCCGCCGCCGCCCGCGGTGCGGCAGGAGACGGGGTGGCGTTGATGACGCTGGACCTTCACATGGCCGACAGCGCCGGTCTGCTGACGTTGATGGAGCTGCGCAAGGATTTTCCCGCCATGCCGATCGCGGTCGTCTCTGCCAGCGAGGAAGCGCGGATCTGGCAGGGGGCGAAGGCGCTGGGCGCCTCGGCCTTCATACCCAAGAGCGCATCGTCCGAGATGATGCGAGAGGCGCTGGCGGCGATTGCAAAGGGCGACCTGTGGTTTCCGGAGCAGGCGGCGGACGCCGAAGAGGCGGGCGACGATACGCTGGCGCGCTTGTCCCGCCTCACCCCCGCGCAGCGCCGCATCCTCTCGCTGGTGGCCGAGGGAAAGCTCAACAAGCAGATTGCGCACGAAATGCAGATTTCCGAGGCAACGGTGAAGGCCCATTTGACCGGTATCTTCCGGCGGCTGGGCGTCATCAACCGGACCCAGGCCGTGCTGATGGCGGGCAGGCTGGACGATCCGGGCCTGCCGCCGCTGGACGGGGTAGAGGCTGGCCGAGCCTGAGGCAGACCGGTCAGCCCGGCAGCAGTCCGCCGATCAGCGCCCGCAGGGCCGGGGGCGAGGGCGGCTTGATCATGCGCTTTGCGGCGATGGATTCCGCCGCCGCCTTGGTCGCCGCGCTATCCTCTGCCGTCAGCAGCACGGTCGGAACCGGCCCGCCCCAGCCTTCGTACAATTGCCGGGCAGCCCGGTCGCCTGTCAGCCCGCCGTCGAGGTGGTAGTCCATGACCAGCAGGTCGGGCGGCAATGCGCACGCAGCATCGGCAGGATGCGAAGCGGTGGAGACTGCATAGCCCCACCGCATCAGCAGGCTTTCCAGTGCGGCCAGCGAAGCGGCATCGTTGTCGATGCACAGCACATGGCCGCCGCTCTCGGTGCGCGGCAGCTCAGCCGTGGGTCGCGGCGCGGGCTCGCTGGCCCCGGCCGGGACGGCGGGAAGGCAGAACGAGAAGCAGCTGCCCCGGTCCGGTTGCGAGCGAAGGTGGATCTCCGTGCCCAGCATCGTCGCAATGCGCTGCACGATGGCCAGGCCAAGGCCAAGCCCGCCGTCGCCCCGATCGGTTCCGGCACCGCCCAGCCTGGTGAATTCGCGGAAGATGGCGGACTGGTCTTCGCGCGCGATACCTATGCCCTGGTCGATCACCACGATCTCGGCCGCCCCGCCGCGCCGCTTGGCACCGATCAGTATGCGTCCGCTGTCGGAATAGCGCACGGCATTGGTCACCAGGTTCTGCAGGATCGACATGAACAGTCCTCGGTCGGTCTCAAGCCACAGGCCGCTTGGCACCGTCACCAGCGCCAGCCCCTTGCTCTCGGCCTGAATCTCGAATTCGTTGGCGATCTCGGCAAAGGCAAGGTCGATGGCGAAGCGTTCCGGATCGACACTCGCCTTGCCGCCGTCGAGGCGCGATATGTCGAGCAGGGCGCGCAGCAGCCGGTCTGCCGTTTCGATGGAGCGGTCGATCTGCCCCAATAGCGCGCGTTCGTTGCGCCGTTCGGGCGCGATATCGTCGGCAAGCGCGCTCGCGAACAGGCGCGCGGCGTTCATCGGCTGGACCAGATCGTGGCTGGCGGCGGCGAGGAAGCGGGTCTTCGACCGGGTTGCACTGGCCAGCGCCTCGTTAGCCTCGACCAATTGCTGCGTCCGCTCGCGGATCTTCGCTTCCAGCGCCTGTTCGGCCATGCGATCGGCGGTGACATCGGTATAGCTGGTGACATAGCCGCCGTCGGGCGCGGGATTCCCCTGGATGCGCAATATGCGGCCATCGGCCAGCGTTCTTTCGGAATGATACCTGCTGCCGCTGCCCAGATGGTGCAGCCGCTTCAGCACGGCGCTTTCGATCGCCTCCTCGCGCACGCCCAGATTGCGCATGTTGAAGCGCAGCAAATCTCCGATCGGGCGGCCTACCTCGACCAGATCGGCGGGGTAGCCGAACATCTCGACATAGCGCCGGTTCCACGCGACGAGCCGCTGCTCCTTGTCGACCACCGAGATGCCCTGGTCGATGTTTTCGATCGCGATCTGCAGCAGTTCCGCCCCGAATTGCAGGCGCTGCGACGTTTCGTCGAACATGGCGACGACCTGTTCGATGGACACCGGATCGCCTTCCAGCGTGGATTGCACCAGCGCCCGCGCCGAGGAACTGCCGATGATCGCGCTGATCATCCGCTCGCTGGTGTCGATCAGCGCATCGTCGGGAGCATCGGCATCGGCATAGGGCCGCCCGCTGGTCAGGCGCAGCGTGTTGATCGCATGGCGCGCCCGGTCGATCCCGACGAATTGTTCGAGCAGCACGCGAAAGTCGGCCACCCGCGTGCGGGTCGCGAGCCGCGGATAGCCGAGGTCCGGCTGACCTCGATCAATGAACGCGACTGCCTGCACGCGGTCGATCAGCGCCGGTTCCCAGCCCAGCGAGAACAGCACGAACAGCGCGAGATTGGCCGCAAGGCTGACCAATATGCCCGACACCAGCGGATCGCTTCCCGGCAGCGGCGGGACCAGCGTCAGACCCGACACGGGAAGGGCGAGATAAGCGAGCCACAAGGCGAAACCCGCGCACAGCCCGGCGATCATGCCGGCGCGATTGGCCTTGCGCCAGAACAGGCCGAGAAGCAGCCCCGGCGCCAGCTGCGCGGCGCCCGCGAAGGCGATTTCTCCCAGCCCCGCCAGCGTGGCCTCTCCCTCGATCGCGGACAGGTAGAACAGGGCGAACACGAACAGCCCGGCAATGGTCGCGCGGCGGGCGTTGACCAGCGCGTAGCCCAGCGCCTCGGCGTTGCCGCGCTGGCGCATCTGGTCGCGGAAGAGCAGCGGAACGACAAGATCGTTGGTGATCATGTTGGACAGCGCGATCCCGGTCACGATCACCATGCCGGTCGCTGCCGACAGACCGCCGATGAAGGCAAGGATCGCCAGCCAGTAAGCGTCGAAGGAAAGCGGCAGGGCGATCAGCATCATGTCGGGGCTGGCGCCCGCGGGGCCGATCAGCCCGCCGGCCAGCATGACCGGCACGATGGCCGCGCAGATCAGGACGAGATAGGAGGGAAAGAGCCACCGCGCCGCACCACGCAGGCGGTCCTCGCGCGCTTCCACCACCAGCATGTGGAACTGGCGCGGCAGGCACAGCACGGCGATGGCGGACACGAAGGTCAGCACCACGAAGCGCAGATCAAACTGCGAAGGCGAGAAGCGCTGCGCTGCGTGGCGCGTCACCGATCCGGCCGGGGCTTCGTTCAGCAGCATCAGGGCGAAACCGGCCACCGCGATCAATGCGACGAATTTCACCACCGCCTCCAGCGCGATGGCCAGCACCAGCCCACGGTTATGGCCGGTCAGCTCGGGCCTGCCCGTGCCGAACAGCACGGCGAACACCGCCAGGACGGCGGCGACTGCCAGCACGACCTGGTCCTCGCCCAGCGCCGCGACCAGTTCCGGCGAAAGCGCGCCGAGCGTCTGGCTGACCGATTTCAGCTGCAGCGCCATGTACGGAAGCGCACCGAACAGCGCGAGCAGGGTGACGAGCGCCGCGACCCACGCGCTTTTGCCATAACGTGCCGACAGGAAATCGGCGATGGAGGTGGAGTGCTGCGCCTTGCCGGTGTGCAGGATCCGCTCCACGAACCTGCCGAACAGAGTAAAGAGGATGACGGGACCCAGGTAGATGGGCAGGAACTGCCACCCGCTTGCGGTCGCGGTGCCCACTGCGCCGTACAGGGTCCAGCTTGTGCAATAGACGCAAAGCGCGAGGCCCAGAATGACCCGCTTGTGGCGTTCGGCGAAACGCGCGATCCGCGGCCTGTCGCCCGCGTCGGCCACCCAGAACAGCAGGGCGGCATAGGCAATCGCTGCCAGCGGGACGATCCAGATCGACATGAACTTGCGTGCAGCCCCTCTCTTGTCCCGCCGGTTGATAGCGCAAAAACGAAAAGGGGCGACAGTCTCCTGCCGCCCCGTCCCGGTTTTCGCAGGCTGCGACCCTAGTGGGCGTGGGCCGTGGCTGCTCCGCGCGGAACGCGGATGGAATCGACCAGCCGGGCAATTTCCACCGGCGGCCGCGCCGTCATCTTCATCACCGCGATGGCCACGGCGAAGTTGATCAGCATGCCGATCACGCCGATCCCTTCGGGCGAAATGCCGAACAGCCAGTTCTCGGCGACATTGGCTTCGGGATTCCACAGCTTGAAGTAAGCGATATAGATGAAGGTGAAGGCAAGCCCCGACACCATGCCCGAGATCGCGCCTTCCTTGTTCATGGACTTGGTGAAGATGCCCATGAAGATCGCCGGGAACAGCGAAGCCGCGGCCAGGCCAAAGGCAAAGGCCACGACCTGCGCCACCCAGCCCGGGGGATAGATCCCCAGTACGCCCGCCACCACGATCGCCGCCGTCGCCGCGATGCGCGCGGCCAGCAGCTCGCCTTTTTCCGAAATGTCCGGCTTGAAGGTGGACTTCAGCAGGTCGTGGCTGACGGCGGTGGAGATCACCAGCAGCAGCCCCGCCGCCGTCGACAGCGCCGCTGCCAGGCCGCCCGCCGCGACGAGCGCGATCACCCAGCCCGGCAGGTTGGCGATCTCCGGATTGGCCAGCACCATGATGTCGCGGTCGAGATAGACCTCGTTCGCATTGTCCGCGATGCTTTCGTTGCTGACCAGCCGGTTGCCCGCCGGTCCGCGATCCCCGGTAAATTCGGGCGCGCCCTTGAACGGATCGCCCGCTGCCACCGTCATCACGCCCGTCGCCGTTCTTGTCGTCAAAGGCGATCAGGTTATTGGCTTCCCAGTTGGTGAACCAGCCCGGAGCCTCGGCATAGGCGGTGTTGTTGACCGATATCGTTGAAGTTCAGCCGGGCGAAGGCCGCCGACCGCGGGAGCCGTGGTGTAGAGCAGCGCGATGAAAACCAGCGCCCAGCCTGCCGATTTGCGGGCGTCCGACGCCTTGGGCACGGTGAAGAAACGCACGATCACGTGGGGCAGGCCCGCCGTGCCGATCATCAGCGCGGCCGTGATGCAGAACACGTCGATCATCGACTTGCTGCCGTCGGTATAAGGCCCGAAACCCATCATCTGCAGCGATTGATCCAGCTTTTCGAGGACATACATCCCCGAGCCGTCGTTGACGGTGGAGCCAAGCCCGATCTGCGGGATCGGATTGCCCGTGACGAGCATCGAGATGAAGAAGGCCGGCACCATATAGGCGAAGATCAGAACGCAATATTGCGCCACCTGCGTATAGGTGATGCCCTTCATCCCGCCCAGCACCGCGTAGAAGAACACGATGCACATGCCGATGACTACGCCCAGTTCGACTCGACACGTCGAGAAAGCGGCTGAACACGATGCCGACGCCGCGCATCTGCCCGGCGATATAGGTGAAGCGAGATGAAGATGAGGCAGATCACCGCCACGGTGCGCGCTACGTTCGAGTAATAGCGCGTGCCGATGAAGTCGGGAACGGTGAACTCGGCCGAACTTGCGCAGATAGGGCGCCAGCAGCAGCGCCAGCACGCACATAGCCGCCGGTCCAGCCCATCAGATAGACCGAGCCGTCATAACCCATGAAGGCGATGAGGCCGGCCATCGAGATGAAGCTGGCCGCGCTCATCCAGTCGGCGGCGGTGGCCATGCCGTTGACGACGGGATGGACCCCGCCGCCCGCCACGTAGAATTCCTTGGTAGAGCCAGCGCGCGTCCAGATGGCGATGCCAATATAGAGCGCGAAGCTGGCGGCGACGAAAATATAGATCAGTGCCTGGGTGGACATGTCCGCCTCCCGCTCAATCGTGAAGGTCGTAGCGCTGTTCGATCTTCTTCATCCGCCACGCGTAGAAGAACACCAGAACGATGAAGACGTAGATCGAACCCTGCTGGGCGAACCAGAAGCCCAGCGGAAATCCGCCCAGCATGAACTGGTCGAGAAAATCGCGAAGCAGGATGCCGAAGCCGAACGAGACGATGAACCAGATGGCCATCAGCGTCAGCAGCAGCCGGATATTTTCTTTCCAGTAAGCCCCTTCATGACCGTTGCCGGCCTCGGGATTTTCGTCGGACATTGGCTGTCCTCCCCCAATATGTGTCGTTGCACCAACCGCGCCGCACCGGGCGCGGTCTGACGTGCAGGGTCAGGGAAGAGCGGCTGCTTGCACAGAGCGACTTTGGTCTAATGCGCCAGCAGGCGGCCATTCAGCGTCGCAGCAGGTCCGAAAGCGTCAGGTTCTCGCACCCGTGATGCGCGATCTGCGCCATCAGCAGTTCGGCACAGGCGAGGGCATCGGTCAGCCCGTCGTGGGCCGTGTAGGCGGGCAGGCCATAGGCGGCGCGCAGCTTGCCGAGGCGCAGGCCGTCGGCGGCGCGGCTGCGGGGAAACCAGCGGTTCTCCAGCTGCATGGTGCAGATGAAGGGTGCGACGAATGGCGCGCCGAACACGCGGCGGCATGCGGCGTCCAGAAATCCCGCCTCGATCTCGGCGAAATGGGCGATCAGTACCTTGCCGGACAGCAGGGGGAGCAGCCGGGCCAGCGCCTCGCCTTCCGGAAGCGCATCTGTCAGATCGTCGTCGGTAATGCGGTGGATGACGACGCTGCTGGCGCGCAAGGCCTCTGGCGGGCGAAAACGGATGCGCCGCGCGCGCGCGGCAGCGACCGAAGTCGTGCACGCGGGGACGATGCCGGCCTCCAGAATGGCGCTGGCGGCAAGGTCGAGGCCATCGGTTTCGAGATCGATGGCCACCATCTCCTGTGCGTCCGCCGCATCGGTGAAGTCGGGAAGTCCGGCACCGTAGTAGTTCTGCAGGGGCCCCGGCGGCGCTGCTTTCGCCGCGGCCTCGAACTGGCGGCGCAGACGATCCTCCCGCCCCGGCCAAAGGCGGAGGATCAAGTGACGCCCCCGGCAAATCGCGTGCGCGTCCGGTCAAGCTGCTCGCGGATCAGCTTGAACGCGCCGCGCAGATGCTCGCGGTCGAAACGGGACAGCCGGGCAGGTGGCAGCTTGTTGGTCGGGGGCTCGCCCCTGGCGACCTGTTCTGCCTGGTGGCGCAGGCGAACGTCGCGCACGAACTCGAACGCGGCGGCCAGGTCGCGGGCCCGGTCGGCATCGATGCTTCCCTGCGCGGCCGCGACGCGCAGCCGTTCCAGCGTATGGGTCGCCCGGGTGCCGTTCGCCAACGCATGCACCCGAGCGATATCGACGATGGGCGCGATCGCCTGCGTCTTCAGATCCAGCACCTGCCCCTCGTCCGCGTCGTCCTGCAGCAGGAAATTGCGAAAGAACCCCAGCGGTACGCGCGTGCCGGCCGCCGCCCGCGCCACGAAGGAGAGGAAGATGCGATTGGCGCTGGCGGCGGTGAACACAAGGTCGCGCAGCCGGTCGACCAGTGCGGCATCGCCTGCAAGGCAGCGCATGTCGAAGAAGATCGTGCCTTGCAGGATCGCCTGCGGATCGGGCGCGTCGATCCAGCCGCTAAACTGCGCCTGCCATTCGGCCACGCCGCGGCGATAGGCAGGATTGGTCGCCATGATGTCGCCGGGGCAATAACGATAGCCCGCCGAATCCAGTCCGTCGGCCAGTCGGCGCGCAAGCTCCGCGAAATAAGGGTCCGCGCCCGCCGCCCTGTCCCTGGCGCTACTGTCCGCGTCGCCGAAGATGAAGCCATTGTCCTGGTCCGAGCCCAGCGCCTGCTCGGCCCGGGCGAGCGAGCCGAAGCAGACCAGCGCAAACGGGACGGGGGGCGGCCCCAGATCCTCCATGGCGAGAGCGAGGATGCGGCGGTGCGCGCCTTCGCCGATGGCGGAGACGTAGCGGGAGACATGGTCGGCATCGACGCCCGCCGACACCAGCCCGCCCACCGCATCGGGCAACTGGGCGCAGGCCCGCGCCACCTGCGTCGCGCTGGCAGAGGCGGCGATCTCCTTGGCGATCAGCAGGCTGTTGGATCCCAGCCGGGCGAGGATGTCGTTGGAGGAGATGACGGAAACAAGGCCGCCATCCGGATCGGTGACGGGCAGATGATGGATCTGCCGCTCCGCCATCATCACGAGCGCGGTCAACACCGGGGTGTCCTCCGGTGCGGTAAGCGGATCCGCCGTCATGATGTCGCGAACGGGGCGGCGGGTGTCCATTTGCGGCGCAAGGACGCGCCGGCGCAGATCCTTGTCGGTCACGATCCCGACCAGCCACTGCCCTTGCATCACCGGCAGGGTCGATACGTCGTGCTCGGCCATGATCCGCGCGGCATCGGAAATGGGCGTGTCGGGAGTTGCGGTCACGACCTGACGCCGCCGGTGGAGCGAGGAGACGGGGCCATGCACGCCCAGCACCTCGGCATCCGGATCGCCCGCCTGGACCTTGCGGCGCATCCCGTCGAGCGCGCGGCGCAGCCGTGCTGCCTCATCCGTATCGAAAAAGCCGCGGAACTCCCCATCCGCCTCGCGGAGCGCGAGAAAGGCGGGTCTGGCGATGCGATAAAGGAGCGTGTCCTCAATCGCGAGCACCTCGTTCTGCGCGGGCCCGCCGCGGATCAGCGAGGGGTAGCCGAAGCATTCGCCTTCACCCAGCCGCGCGTGAAGGTCGGTGCCGCCCAGCCGCAATTCGACCGCGCCCGACCGCACGACCGACAGGAAGCGATTGTCATCGCCCGCATGCGTGACCGTGCTGCCGCGCCGATGATAGCTGATCTCGCTTCGGCGCATCAGCGCGGCCAGCGCATCCGGCTCAAGCTGCGCAAACGGCGGATGGCTGGCCAGGAAAGCGCGCAGCTCGTCGGGCTCCGCCGGAGCGAAATGGGTGGTCTCGGTCATGACAGTCCGGCACGCTATGCCTGTGGGCGCGCGCGGTCCATCAGCGAAAGGTCGTAGAGGCGGGTGCTTAGCGCAGGCCTTCGGGCGGTGCGGTAACCGTCTGCTCGATCGCGCCGAAGACCGAATGGCCTGCCTTGTCACGCATCTCGATCCGAACGACATCGCCGGGCTGAAGGAAAGGCGTCACGGGTTTGCCGTCGCGAATGGTCTCGATAGTGCGCAGCTCCGCCAAGCAGGAATAGCCGACCCCGCCCTGGTCGACGGGCCGTCCGGGGCCGCCGCCTTCGTCCTTGTTGCTGATCGTGCCCGACCCGACGATGGCGCCCGCGCCCAGATTGCGGGTACGCGCAGCGTGCGACACCAGATCCGCCAGCGTGAAGGTCGCGTCGACGGCGACATTGGCCCTGCCGAAAGCCTGCCCGTTGAAGTCGACCATCAGCGGCAGGTGGATCACATTATCCTGCCACGCCTCGCCCAGCTCGTCAGGCGTGACCGCGACCGGCGAAAAGCTGGTCGCCGGCTTTGATTGGTAGAAGCCGAAGCCCTTGGCCAGCTCTCCCGGAATCAGACCGCGCAGCGACACGTCGTTCACCAGCATCAGCAGCTTGATGTGATCGTCAGCCTGCTGCGGCGTGGTGCCCATCGGCACATCGTCGGTGATGCAGGCGATCTCCCCCTCCATGTCGCAGCCCCAGTCGGGGTGGCCCAGCGGAATGTCGGCGCGCGGCGGCAGGAAATCGTCGGACCCGCCCTGGTACATCAGCGGATCGCTGTAGAAACTCTCGGGCACCTCGGCACCGCGCGCCTGCCGCACCAGTTCGACATGGTTCAGATAGGCCGACCCGTCCGCCCACTGATAGGCGCGGGGCAGGGGCGACAGTGCATCATGCTCGCGAAATCGCCCGCAAGGCACGGCCTCATGCTCGACATCGCGGTAGAGCAGTTCGAGCCGCGGCGCGATCCGATCCCAGTCGTCCAGCGCGGCCTGCAGCGTGGGCGCGATGTTGTCGGCGGCGCAATAGCGGGTGAGATCCTTGGAGACCACCACCAGCCGGCCGTCGCGGCTGCCATTGTCGATTGAAGCGAGTTTCATGGGCGATTGCCTTCAGTTTGTTCTTCTTATCCCGCAGATGGGTGCCATACTCCCCACCCTCTGAACAGGGGGGAAGCTGCGGCTGGCCACCAGCCGACGAAACGGCGAGCGCGATTTGGGGCGATGAGCGGAACCGAAACTTCGTTGAAGCCGACGCTTTCGCGCTGGATGCTGGCGGTCTATGGCATCGGCACCATCCTGGGGGCCGGCATCTATGTGGTCGTCGGCAAGGTGGCGGGAGAGGCCGGCGCGCTGGCGCCGCTGTCCTTCCTGGCCGCCGCCATCGCCGCCGGGTTCACCGGCCTGTCCTATGCCGAGCTGAGTGCCCGCATTCCCGAAAGCGGCGGTTCGGCAGCTTTCATCGCGCGCGGCTTTGACCGGCG
This sequence comes from uncultured Alphaproteobacteria bacterium, assembly GCA_963752785.1. Lineage (GTDB taxonomy): Bacteria > Pseudomonadota > Alphaproteobacteria > Sphingomonadales > Sphingomonadaceae > Croceicoccus. The sequence goes on along the minus strand of CAVVZE010000013.1, from coordinate 206,378 downwards.
CTGGCTGACGGCAATCGCGGGATGGGCGCTGATCGCGACCGGCCTCGTCTCGGCGGCGACGATCGTCACGGGTTTCGTCGGCTATCTCGCGGTCTTTGTTCCGGTTCCGGCGGCGGTCGCCATCCCGCTTGTCGCCGGGGTGCTGGCGGCGGTGGCCGCGACCGGCGTCAGGCAGGCGGCATGGTTCATGGTGCTGACCACCGCGCTCGAGATCGGGGGTCTTTTCCTGGTGATCGGCTTCCTTGGCGGAGAGCTGGTTCACTATCCCCGAAATTTCGTGGCGGCTCTGGGCGATGCGCGTGCCTGGCCGCTGGCAGGAAGCGTGATGACCGGGGCAGTGCTGTCGTTCTATGCGTTCATCGGGTTCGAGGATCTGGCGACCCTCTCCGAGGAGGCAAAGGACGGCAAGCGGGCGATCCCGTTTGCCATCATCAGCTCGCTGGCGGGCGCATTGGTGCTCTATCTGCTGGTGTCGGCCATCGCGGTATCCGCGGTCCCGCCCGGCGTGCTGGAACAAAGCGGCGCGCCGCTAAGCGACATATTGGCAGCGAATGGCGGCCCATCCGACCTGCTGGCGCTGATCGGACTGGTAACAATCCTGAACGGCGCGCTGGCGCAGATCGTGATGGCCGCGCGCGTCATCCACGACCTGGGCAGCAGGCGGAGCGCCGCTCCGCGCTGGCTTGCGCACATCCACCCGCGCACGGCCACGCCCGTACTCGCCACGATCCTCGGCGGCGCGATAGTCGCCGTGCTGGCGCTGGCATTCCCGACCGAGCAACTGGCTGCCGGCACGAGCATGCTGATGTTGCTGATCTTCACCGCGGCCTGCGGTGCCCTGCTGGCGATCAAGGCGCGCAAGGAACCGGTACCCGCAGGGGTACGGACCTATCCCGCGATCATACCGGCACTGGGCTGCGTCACCTGCCTGACCCTGGCCTGCGCGCAGTTCCTTGTCTGACCGGATGGGTGGCCGCTTAGGCATATCGCCGCCGGTGGCAACGACGGAGATCATTCTTCGATGCAGATCCACTGAGGCGTGTTGGCTGGAGGTTGGATCGCGACCTCGTGGCAGCCGTCCAAAACTCGATTGCGGCAGTCAGAGTAGCCGCTGTCGAGGGCCAATCTTGCCGAGCTTGCGGCAATTGAACCACCCCGGGATTGCCCGAGGCTCGTCTCTTAAGAGAAGCGCTCCTCTGGAGCGCGAGCGTGCAGTAAGGCAGGATGCTCCCAATGGCTCGCGCGCGCTGGCGTTCGAGGAGTGCGTTCACGCCGACGCTGATCGTACCCGCGTTTCGGGCAGCGAGGAGCAATTGGCTAACGGAGAGTACGCGTCATGAAGCGCACGTCGACCAAGCTGGGGAGCCGTGTTTCGCATGGTCCCACTTCCGAAGTGAGTGGCTCGCCTTTTGCCTGGCATGCCCGCGCGGCCGACGAGGCGATCGAGGCACTTGACTCCAGCCGGCAGGGATTGACCGAAGCCGAAGCGGACAGGCGGCTGGACGATCACGGCCCGAACGAACTCCCCGCGCGCGATCCGGAAAGTCTGCTGAGCCGGATAGCAAGGCAGTTCAAGAATGTTCTGATCTACGTCCTGTTGGCCGCGGCCGCTTTTTCGATGATGCTCGGCGAATGGGTGGACAGTGCCGTTATCCTGGCGGTGGTTGTCGCCAATGCGGTGGTCGGGTTCGTTCAGGAAGGCCGCGCTGAACGCTCGCTTGACGCTATCCGCAGAATGGTCAGTCCCTTCGCTGCGGTGATCCGCGATGCGCACCGTCTCTCGCTGCCAGCGGCCGAGATCGTACCGGGTGACATCGTGCTGCTGAAGGCGGGAGATCGCGTGCCGGCGGACCTGCGCGTTATCCGCGCTGACAATCTCCGCGCGGATGAGGCCGTCCTGACCGGCGAATCCGCACCGGTCGACAAATCGCTCACGCCGGTGCCGGCCGACGCCGAACTCGGCGACAGGAGTTCGATGCTCTACTCGGGCACTCTGGTGGCGGCCGGTCAGGGCGTGGGCCTCGCCGTCAGCACTGGAACCGGGACCGAGCTTGGGCGCATCAGCGGAATGATCGAGCAGGTGGAGACGCTGGAGACGCCGCTGCTACGGCAGATGAACGTCTTCAACCGGCGCCTGACCGTGCTCATCCTTGGAGTGGCGGCGCTGGCTTTCGCCTATGCCGCGGCGGTTGCCGGATATCCGTGGCCCGAAGCCTTCATGATCGTGGTCGGCCTAGCCGTCGCCGCCGTGCCGGAAGCCTTGCCGGCGGTGCTCACGATTACCCTGGCCATCGGGGTCCAGCGGATGGCCGCGCGCAATGCAATCATCCGCCGCCTGCCTGCAGTCGAGACGCTCGGTGCGCTTTCCGTCGCCTGCTCGGACAAGACCGGCACGCTGACCCGCAACGAAATGACCGCGCGTACACTGCTGACGCCAGCTGGCGAACACGAAGTGAGCGGGCAGGGGTATGATCCCGCGGGCAAGATCGCGCCGGAGACCGGAACAGAAGAGCTCGTACGGGCGGCGCTGCTGTGTAACGACGCGGAACTCGTCGAGGATGAGGAACACGGCTGGAAAGTGCATGGCGACCCCATGGAAGGGGCGCTGGTCGTGCTGGCGAGGAAGGCGGGTCTCGAGCCCGGTTCTGCGGCGGCGGCGGCAGGGGCGGAGCGGCGGAAAGTCGATCCCGTTCTCCTCAGATTACAAGTACATGGCGACGCGCCACGCCGATGGGACGATCTATGTCAAAGGTGCGCCTGAGGTGGTCATCGAGCTGTGCTCAGGCGATAACGGTGATGATCGCTTCGACGCCGCCTGGTGGACCTCTCGGGCCGACAGGTTGGCGACCGACGGGCAGCGCGTCCTCGCCTTTGCTATAGCGAAGCGCGACACCGAAGGGCTCGACCATAATGATCTTCGCGGGGCCCGCTTTCTCGGGCTCGCCGGGTTCATCGATCCGCCGCGCGCGGAATCGCGGCAGGCCGTGCTCGACTGCCGGAGCGCGGGCGTTCGCGTGGTGATGATTACCGGAGATCACGCTGCGACGGCGCGCGAGATCGCCCGGCAGCTGGAGATCGCGGCGCAGCCCTCGGTCCTCACCGGAAGAGACCTCGATGAGCTGGACGAAGAGGAGTTCAGGCAGGCGGCTCGGGCAACTGACGTCTTCGCCCGCACCACCCCGGCGCACAAGCTGCGGCTGGTTGAAGCTCTGCAGCAGGATGACCGGGTGGTCGCGATGACGGGTGACGGAGTGAACGACGCACCCGCGCTGCGCCGGGCGGATGTCGGCATCGCCATGGGCATCAAGGGGACAGAGGCAAGCAAGGAAGCCGCCGAAATGGTGCTCGCGGACGATAACTTTGCCTCGATCAGCGCCGCCATCCGTGAGGGACGCACGGTCTACGACAATCTGCGCAAGGTGATTTCCTGGACCTTGCCGACAAATGGCGGCGAGGCGCTGATTATCCTCGTCGCTCTGGCCATGGGCGCCACCATGCCGATCACACCGGTCCAGATCCTGTGGATCAATCTTGTCACCGCGTCCGCGCTGGGCCTGACGCTCGCATTCGAGCCGACCGAACCCGGAGTGATGAAGCGCCCACCGCGTAGCCGCAGCGAATCGCTGCTCACGGGCGGGTTGGCGTGGCAGATTGCTTTCGTCTCCGTCCTCATGGTTGCAGGAAGCTTCGGCAGCTACGCCTGGGCGTCCGATCGCGGGCTGTCGCTGGACGCGGCGCGAACCATGGTGGTGAACGCGATCGTCGTGATGGAGATCTTCTATCTGTTCAGCGTTCGCTATGTTCACGGCCTATCGTTGACGTTGCGGGGAGCGCTCGGAACCCGTGCGGTCCTGATCGGGATAGCCATCGTGGCGGTGGCGCAGCTGGTCTTCACTTATTGGACGCCGATGCACGTGCTGTTCGGCAGCGCCGAACTGGGTGCTGGCGAAGCTGCGTTCGTGATCATGGTGGGAATTGCGCTCCTGCTCGTGGTCGAGGTCGAAAAACTCGTGCGAGGCAGCCTCATGCGGCGGTCCTCGGAAATCCAGCAAAAGTGAAGAGGAGGGGGCAGCGCCGGGCAGGGACCTTCGTGGCGGAGACCCCCCAGCATGCTTCTTCGTCGCCGCAGCTGGGCTGCATCGCCATGAACGGCTTGATCGAAGCCGATATCTACCGCGGGGTGAACTCGACGCACATCATGGGATCGTACGGCCAGCAATCCCCGGTCGCTGCTGTCGCAGGCGCTCTCCTGGCGCCAGCGGTTGGTGGAAACGGGATCGATGCTCCAGTACCCCTCTTGAACTCGGCGGCGGGCGATGAGGTGGTCGCCTTCATTTGCGTGCAGCTCCGCTGCCGGGGCTCCGGTCGGTGGCTCCGTACATTCCCCGATAGTGAATGCGCCTCCGTCTCGAGTAGCCCTCCTGGCGGAAACGGAGTTGACTTCGGGCCTTTCAAACTCCCGTTTCCGCAACGGAGGAGTGCACCATGAACGAGCAGACCACACGTCCGACAGAACACCGCCCTCGCTGCGCGCTGGCGCCGCTCGGCAGGCTTGGCGACGCGATCGACCGCCTGTTCGATGACTTCAGTTTTGCGCTGCAGTTGCCGGATTGCCGCCGCTCTTCCTGAGAGGGGAGCCATCGAGTGTTCAAGGCCGACGACTACCGGCAATTGGCGGCGGAGCAGCGCCTCAGGGCGGGAAAGGAGCCGCTGCCGAATGCCAGGGCGTGCCTTGCCGCATCCGGCGCCGGGAGGCCCCGGCCCTTCCAGTCCCGGCCGATACGCGCACCCTCGTCGAATGAATGATCTCGTGTGCTTGCCTTCCGTGGGTCGCGCCGGGTTTGTATTCCCGGAGAAATCGCAGAGGAGGGCGGCGCCCTCACCGTGACATCGCTAAGGGGAATCCCGATCCCCGCAGAATGAGCGCCGGTGATGTCGCTGCGACTGACTAGCAAGGACCGTTGCGTGCCGCCAGCCGAGGGCCTCACATTCAGCGGTTCCGATCTGCGCAAGATCTATCGCACTGGCGAAACCGAAGTGCACGCGTTGAGAGGCGTCGATCTCGCCATCCCCGAAGGGGAGGTGCTGGTATTCCTCGGCCCCTCCGGCAGCGGCAAGTTCCACTTTGCTCAACATAATCGGCGGGCTCGACCGGCCGACAGCGGGCACGCTGCACTACCGCGACACCGAACTGACGGCGCTCAGCGAAGCGGAGCTGACGGGCTTTCGCCGCGCGAACATCGGGTTCATCTTTCAGTTCTACAACCTCATTCCGAGTCTGACCGCAGAAGAGAACGTCCGCCTTGTCACGGACATCGCCGACCATCCGATGGATGCCGCAAAGGCGCTCGAGCTCGTCGGACTGGCCGATCGCCGGGATCATTACCCGGCGCAGCTCTCGGGCGGTGAGCAACAGCGCGTCGCGGTTGCCCGGGCGGTGGCCAAGCAGCCGGGCGTACTCCTGTGCGACGAGCCTACCGGCGCGCTCGACAGCGCCACGGGCGTGCGGGTGCTCGAGACGCTTGCGCGCGCCAACCGCGAACTCGGCACCACGCTCATCATCATCACGCATAATGCCGGCATCGCCGCGATGGCCCACCGGGTGCTTTACTTCCTCGACGGACGCGTCGCACGCGAAGAGAAGAATTCCGCGCCGTTAGAGCCGAGTGCGATCGAGTGGTAAGTGCGCTGGACAGGAAGCTGCTACGTGATTTGTGGCGAATGCGCGGCCAGGCGCTGGCGATCGCATTTGTACTCGCTGCCGCGACGGCGACATTCGTGCTCTCTACCAGCGCCCATGGCTCGCTGACCGATACGCGTGACGCCTATTATGCCCGCAACAACTTTGCCGATGTCTTTGCCGAGCTGACCCGCGCTCCGCGCAGCATCGTGACGCGGATCGCCGGGATACCGGGAGTCCAGAGAGCCGAGGGCTCGATCGTACAGTATGCCACACTCGACTTCCCCGAGCGCAGCGAGCCGGTGCGGGCGCTGATAGCTTCGGTGAACGAAACGGGTGGCAACGCGCTCAACCGGCTCACACTGCGCAAGGGGCGGCTGCCGCGGAGAGGTGAAGCGGGCGAAGCCGTCGTGGACGAAGCGTTCGCGCAAGCCAACGCGCTCGATGTGGGAGACAGCGTCAGTGCGTTGATCTATGGCACGCAGCAGAGGCTGACGATCGTAGGGATCGGCCTCGCCCCGAACTACATCTATGCGCTGGCCCCCGGCGACCTCATTCCCGACAACACGCGCTTCGGCATCTTCTGGATGGGCGAGGAAGCGCTGGAAGCTGCCACCGACCGCAAGGAGGCCATCAACGCGCTCGCCGTGACGCTCCAGCGCGGCGCATCAGAAGCCACGTGATCCGGCTCGTCGATACCGCCCTGAGGCCGTATGGCGGCACCGGCGCCTACGGGCGCGAGGATCACATGAGTCATGCGTTTCTCGACAACGAATTGATGCAGCTCGAGACGATGACCACCGTCATTCCGCCGGTCTTCCTCGTGGTCGCGGCCTTTCTGGTCTATATCGTCCTGGGCAGAATGATCCGCACCGAGCGCACGCAGATCGGGCTGCTCAAGGCTTTTGGCTATTCGGATCTCGCAGTTGGCTGGCACTATCTGAAGTTCGCCCTGATAGTCGCGGTTCTCGCGATTCTGCCCGGAACCCTGGCCGGTGCATGGATGGGGCGGGGAATGACCGGCCTTGATGCCGAGTACTACCGCTTCCCGTTTCTCAAATACCGCATCTCTCCGGCGGTGTTTCTCGGCGCAGCCGCCTTGTCGCTCGGTGCGGCGGCGCTGGGGGCGCTGGGCGGAATGCGCGGCGCGGTGAAGCTCAGTCCTGCCGCGGCGATGTCCCCGCCGCCGCCGCCCGCTTATCGTGCCGGACCCGTGGAACGGCTGGGGCACAAGGCCGGGTTCACCGCGATCGGCCACATGATCGTTCGCCACATCGCGCGTTGGCCAGGCCGCTCCGCCGTCACGGTATTCGGCATCGCATTGTCGATATCGCTGCTGTTCGCCACGCTGCAGTTTCTCGATGCGAGCCGGACGATGGTGAATTCGTTCTTCCTCCGGAGCCAGCGGCAGGATCTGACGGTTACCTTCATCGAACCGCGCAACGATGATGTTCTGCACGAACTGCGGCAGCTTCCGGGCGTGATGCGCACGGAGCCGATGCGCGGATTGGCGGTCAAGCTCACCAATGGCAATCGCACCGAACGATCGACGATCGAAAGCACTGTTCCCGGATCCCTTCTCACGGCGAGAATCGATGCCGACGGAAGCGAGATCGACCTGCCGCCCGCTGGCCTTATGCTGAGCAGTCAGCTTGCCGATCAGCTCGGGGCAAAGACGGGCGACAGCGTTCATGTCCAGGTGCTCGGCGGGCGCAGGACGGAAACCATGATGCCGGTCGCGCGCATCGTGGACGAATTCATCGGCGCCCGCGCATATGCCACGCAGTCGACGCTCGACTCGCTGGCACGGGATGCGGCCCCTGTTGGCGCGGCGCTGCTCAGCATCGACCCGGCGATGCGAGAGACGATCCTCGCTGAACTCAGGCAGATGCAGGTGATCCTCGGCGTCACCGAACGCGATGCGTCCGTCCGATTGTTCGAGGACATGATCGACGAGAACCTTCACACGATGCTGTTCTTCTACATCCTGTTCGCCTCGGCGATTGCCGTGGGAGTGGTCTACAACAGTGCGCGGATACTGTTTTCCGAGCGGGCGCACGAACTCGCGACGTTGCGGGTGCTCGGCTACTGCCGGAGTGAAGTGGGTGTGGTGCTGTTGGGAGAGTTGGCGCTGCTGATCGCGGCTGCGGTCGTCCCCGGATGTGCGATCGGATACTGGACGGCCCAACTGATGACACAGATGTTCAGCTCCGACTTGTTCCGGCTGCCGTTTTCTCCGTCACGGGCATCATATGGCATGGCTATCGTTGTCGTGCTCGTGACCGCAACCGCAACAGCCTTCCTCGTCGCACTGCGGGTTTCGCGGCTGGACATGGTGGCCCAGGTCGCTCGGGGCGCGCTGATCACCACGATGATCGGACGGCCATCACCCCCGATCGACCTCGCAGTGCCGCGGAGTTACGGGGGCGCTCGCTGCGGCGCAGGCGGCTACAGGTCTCGTTGGCACAGGCACGGCGCGACCTCGTTCGGGCCGAGGAACTTGCCGAGCGCGGTTTTCTCGCTCGCGCCGATCTCGAGAATGCCCGCACGAGGGTGGTCAGTGACGAAGCGGCGCTGGCCCAAAGCCGTGCCGAGGCGGCTCGCATTCGGGCATTGCTCGACCAGCCGCTGGGGCCGGGGCGCGGCACGTCGGTTCCTGTACGCGCTCCGGCAGCCGGCGCGGTGCTCTCCGTGAACACCGAAAGCGAAGGCGTGATAGCGGAAGGCACGCAGCTCATGACGATCGGCGATCCCAACGCGATCGAGGTCGTGGTGGACCTGCTCTCGCGCGAGGCAGTACGGGTGCAAGCCGGGGATCGAGTGGAGATCATTCAGTGGGGCGGTCCCGAACCGCTGCTGGGCTTCGTCGAGCGAGTGGAGCCTTTCGGGCGGCTCAAGATCTCCGCCTTGGGGATCGAAGAGCAGCGCGTGAACGAGATAGTCGGTTTCCAGGGCGCGGCCGCACGCCGGGCAGCCCGGCTCGGCCACGGCTACCAGCTCGACGCCACTGTCATTCTTTGGAGCGCGGAAAACGTCTTGAGGGTGCCCATCGGAGCACTGTTCCGCGGACCGGATGGCGGATGGCGCGTGTTCGTGAGTGACAATGGACGTGCACGGCAGCGCTCCGTAGGGATCGGCCATCTCAACGACGAGTTCGCCGAAGTGCTGGATGGCTTGGCCGAAGGGGATGTGGTGATCGTCAACCCATCCAACGCGCTGGTCGACGGTGCGCGGGTTCGCCCGAGATAGGGCGAGCCTTCCTGGGTGAACCCGGGCCGACGGCGCCCACCGTATATTTCCCAATGAGAGTGGAATGCAGGCAGCGCTAGATCAGCGTTGTTGCCGTCGGCGGCCCAAAGGGCGCCACCCGGGCCCCATCTTTGTGCCCGCGGATGAGAGGCCTTGCATTTGCATAAGCATTATCTAAATTAGCATTATTGAATATTAAGAGGAATGCTGATGGACGTCTCGACGATTGCACAGAAGGCTGGCGAAGCCTCCGCGCTGATGAAGGCGCTTTCGCACGAAAGGCGGCTGCTGGTGCTGTGTCATCTCGTGGCTCATGGCGAACTGCCGGTGAACGAGCTCGCCGAACGCGTGGGGCTAAGCCAATCGGCTCTGTCTCAGCACCTCGCCAAGCTTCGCGAGCAGAAACTCGTGACCACCCGCAAGGAAGCGCAAAGCGCGTTCTATCGCATCTGCGACCCACGCGCGGAGCAGGTGCTCGCGCTCCTTCATCAGATCTTCTGCCCTGAACTGGGTCGGGAGCCCGACGCCGCACAAGACAACGGAGAGAACTCATGAAGGAGGATTTGCACATCGAACAGGCGATCAAGCAGGTGAAGGCCGTTCTTGCCGGCGACCTCCGGGCGCCTCACGTCAAGGCGTTCTTCCATGAACCGACTTTCACCGCCAGCTACGTGGTGAGCGACGACGCCACCAGGCGCGCGGCGATCATCGACAGCGTGTGGGATTTCGACCAGCCCTCGGGGCGAACCAGCTTCGCAGCCGCCGACGAGATCATCGCATATGTGAAGGAGCAGGACCTGACGGTCGACTGGATCCTTGAGACCCACGCCCATGCCGATCACCTTTCGGCCGCGCCCTACCTGCAGGAGAAGCTCGGCGGGAAGCTGGCCATCGGGCGCGAGATCGTCACCGTGCAGGGCGTATTCGGCAAGATATTCAACGAAGGAACCGAGTTCGCCCGCGACGGCTCGCAGTTCGATCGCCTGCTAGAAGATGGCGAGCAGTTGATGGTCGGGGAGATCCCGCTGATCGCGCTTGCATGTGCCGGGGCACACCCCGGCGGACATGGCCTATGTCGTCGGCGACGCGGGGTTCATCGGCGACACGATGTTCATGCCCGACTACGGCTCCGCGCGGGCCGATTTCCCTGGAGGCGATGCGCACAAGCTCTTCCGTTCGGTCCGGCGCCTCATGCGCTTGCCGATCGAAACCCGCGTCTTCCTCTGCCACGACTACAAGGCGCCCAACCGCGAAGAATTCGTGTGGGAGACCACCATGCTCGCCGAGCGGACCGGCCAACGTCCACCTGCACGAGGACGTGACCGAGGATCAGTTCGTCGCAGATGCGCACGCCAGCGCGACGCCACGCTGGAGATGCCGCGGCTGATCCTGCCGTCGATCCAGGTCAACATGCGCGGCGGGCACCTGCCGCCGGCCGAGGAGAACGGCACGTCCTACCTCAAGCTGCCGGTGAACACGCTGTGACGCTGCCGGGCTTTCCCGAGGCGGCACCGCTGCAGGGCCTGATCGGCGGCGTGCTGATCGGCCTCGCGGCAGCGCTGATGCTGCTCGGAGCAGGCCGGATCGCTGGCGTCTCGGGCATCCTGGCGCGCGGCACGGCAATCGCCGAAGGTTCGATGGCGCTCACGAGCGCCTGGGCCTTCCTGGTCGGGCTTCCGCTCGGCGCGCTGGCGATCCGCGTCGCCACCGACTGGGAGCCGGCGGTCTTCGCCAATTGGCCGCTCCTGATCGCGGCCGGCCTTCTCGTCGGCTTCGGCACGCGTCTCGGCAGCGGCTGCACCAGCGGCCACGGCGTATGCGGCGTCAGCCGCCTCTCGCAGCGTTCGCTGGTGGCCACCGCTGCCTTCATGGCGGCCGGTATCGCCACCGTCTTCGTCATGAACCTGTTCGGGAGATGTGACATGACGCTCGTGCGCAACTTGTTCCGCCGCTCGTCTCCGGCCTTCTGTTCGGAATGGGCCTGACGGTGTCGGGAATGACCGACCCGCAGCGGGTCCGGGGATTCCTCGACGTGTTCGGCGACTGGGACCCGACGCTCGCCTTTGTGATGGGCGGTGCCGTGCTTGTCATGGCGGCCGCCTGGCGCCTCCAGGCGCGCATGGCCAAGCCCGTCTTCGGCGAGCGGTTCTCGCTGCCCGACCGCACCGATCTCGACCCTCGCCTGCTCACTGGAGCAGTCGTGTTCGGGATCGGCTGGGGCGTGGCGGGCCTCTGCCCCGGCCCCGCGGTCGCATCGCTCGCACTGTCGCCGATTCATGCCGTCCCGTTCGTCGCGGCCATGCTCACCGGCATGCTGCTGCAGAAGGTCACTCTCGAACGAAAGGTCCCCTACGCATGACCCAGCCAAGACGCCTCTCGGATCGCCTTTATGTCGCCCCGCAGACTGAGCCAGCTGAAGTGCAGGCTCTCGCCGATGCGGGCTTCCGCTCGATCATCAGCAACCGGCCCGACGGCGAAGAACCGGGCCAGCCCGCCTGGGCGACGATCGAGCGTGCGGCGCGCGATGCCGGCATGGATGCGCGCCATATTCCGGTAATCCCCGGCGCGATCAGCGACCAGGACGTTGCCGACGTTTGCAGCGGCACTTGGCGAACTGCCTCAGCCGGTCCTCGCCTTTTGCCGCACGGGCACGCGATCCGCCTCGTTATGGGCACTGGCGAACCCGGACGGTCGTCCGCCCGAGGAGTTGATCTCGACGGCGGCAAATGCCGGCTACGACCTCTCGCCGCTGCGCGAACGGCTGACGCAAGACTGAACCCGCCCCGCAGGAGCCATATCATGGAACTCATCCATTCGCCGTTTCATCAAGTCGTCGTCGTCGGCGGCGGAGCCGGCGGTCTCGCCGCCGCAGCCTCGCTGCTGCGCCGCCGGCCCTCGCTCGACATTGCCGTGATCGAGCCGCGCGATACTCACTACTACCAGCCGGGCTGGACCCTTGTGGGAGGCGGCGTTTTCAAGCGGGAACAGACCGTGCGGCCGATGGCCGAGGTGATGCCTCAAGCCGTGTCACCTGGCTCAGGACGGCAGCTGCAGGTTTCTCGCCAGATGACAATGCGGTTCACCTCGCCGACGGCCGGTCCGTACGCTACGATCTGCTGATCGTCGCCACAGGCAACCGGCTGGCGTGGGAGGAGATCGAGGGGTTGCCGGGGACGCTCGGGCAAGAACGGCGTAACCTCGAATTACGCTTACGAAACAGCGCCATACACCTGGGAACTGGTGGAGCACCTCAAGGAAGGCCGGGCGTTGTTCACCCAGCCACCGATGCCGATCAAATGCGCCGGCGCCCCGCAAAAGGCGATGTATCTCTCGTGCGACACATGGCGGCGCAGAGGAGTGCTGGGCGAGATCGACGTGGAGTTCCATACCGCAGGCACCGCGCTCTTCGGAGTTCCCGCCTATGTCCCGGCGCTGGAGGAAACGGTCGCCCGCTATGGCATCGACGTAAACCTCGGGAGCAACCTCGTCGCGGTCGATGGACCGGCCCGCAGGGCGACCTTCAAGACCGCCCGAGGGCGAAGTCACGCGCGATTTCGACATGTTGCACGTCACGCCGCCGCAGAAGTCTCTGCCCGTCGTCGCCGACAGCGCGCTGGCCGACGAAGCGGGGTACGTCGATGTCGAGCCGGCGACGCTTGCGCCACAAGCGCTATCCCAATGTCTTCGCGATTGGCGACGCCGGCGGGATGCCCAATGCCAAGACCGCCGCCGCCGTGCGCAAGCAGGCACCGGTCGTCGCCATCAACGCCCTGCGCGGTCCTCGACGGGCAGGGAGCCGCGAGCAATCTACGAAGGGTATGGCAGCTGCCCGCTTATCGTCGAGCGGGGCCGGGTCGTGCTGGCCGAATTCGGCTATGGCGGCGCTCTCGCAGCCGACCTTCCCGCGCTGGCTGATCGATGGAACGCGGCCGACGCGTTTCGGGTGGATCCTGAAGAAGGATCTGATGCCGACGATCTACTTCGACGCCATGCTCAAAGGGCACGAGTGGCTGGCGGACCCCAGGATGCATGATGCCGCGTCCCGACGCGGCGACGCCTTCGAGGTGATCTGATCATGCCGCGCCTCGCCCGCTACCTCCCGGTCCTCGATTGGGGCCGCGCCTACAACGGCACCGCGCTGACCAATGATCTCGTGGCGGCTGGCATCGTCACGATCATGCTGATCCCGCAGAGCCTCGCCTATGCGATGCTCGCAGGACTGCCTCCGGAAGTCGGGCTCTACGCCTCGATCCTGCCGATCATCGCCTATGCCGCTATTCGGTACGAGCCGCGCGCTCGCGGTCGGACCCGTCGCGGTGATTTCGCTGATGACGCTGACCGCCGCGAGCAGCGTTGCGTCGCCCGGAAGCGCCGAGTTCATAGCCGCGGCACTCGTGCTGGCGCTGCTTTCGGGCTGTTCCTGCTGCTGATGGGCGTGCTCAAGCTGGGTTTTCTGGCCAACCTGCTGTCGCATCCCGTCGTCTCGGGCTTCATTACCGCCTCGGGTATCATCATTGCCACCAGCCAGCTCAAGGCCATCTTCGGCATCTCGGGCTCCGGGCGAAGCCATGCCCGAGCTGGTCGGAACGCTGCCGCGAACCTTGAGCAGACGAACCTGCCGACGCTCGTCATCGGGGTGCTATCCACCGCCTTCCTCTTCTGGGTTCGCAAGGGGCTCAAGCCGCTCCTGACAAAGGCTGGGCTGACATGCCCGTCCCGCCGACCTTGTCGCCAAGGCCGGCCCGATTGCGGCTGTTGCAGTATCGACCTTGGCCGTCGTGCTGTTCGATCTCGAGGAGCAGGGCGTGCGCGTCGTGGGCGAGATCCCGCAGAGCCTGCCGCCGATCACCGTCCCGCTGTTCGATGCGCGGATTGTGGCAGCAGCTCGCGATACCTGCGCTGCTCCTTTCCATCATCGGCTTCGTCGAGTCGGTTTCGGTCTCACAGACGCTCGCCGCTAAGAAGCGCCAACGGATCGATCCGGATCAGGAGCTCATCGGTCTCGGGCGCCGCAAACGTTGCCGCTTCCTTCTCTGGTGGCTATCCCGTCACTGGCGGTTTCGCGCGGTCGGTTGTAAACTTCGACGCGGGAGCGGAAACACCGGCCGCAGGCGCATTCACGGCTGCGGGCATCGCCGTTGCCGCACTGTTTCTCACGCCCCTTCTCCATTCTCTGCCCATTGCCACCCTCGCAGCCACGATCATCGTGGCGGTGCTCAGTCTGGTCGACCTTCGCACGCCGCAAACCATCTGGCGCTATTCGCGAGCGGACTTCGCAGCGATGGCCGCTACGGTCGTGGTCACGCTGTTGCTGGGCGTGGAACCGGGCGTCATAGCCGGCGTCGGTCTCAGCCTTGGCCTCCATCTGTGGCGAACTTCGCGTCCTCACGCAGCCATTGTCGGGCGCGTCCCGGAAACCGGCCATTTTCGCAATGTAAATCGGCACAAGGTGATTACCGATTCCCGCATACTCACCATTCGCATTGACGAGAGTCTCACATACCTCAATGCGCGGTGGCTTGAGGAGTTCGTGCTGGAGACGGTGTCGGACCACCCGAAGGTAAGACACCTGGTGCTGATGTGCTCCGCCGTCAACTCGATCGACGCTTCGGCACTCGAAAGCCTTGAGGCGATCAATCACCGGCTCGAAGATGCCGGCGTGAGGCTGCATTTGTCGGAAGTGAAAGGACCGGTGATGGACCGCCTCGAACGCTCGTCCTTGCTCGAGGAACTCACCGGACGCGTGTTTCTTTCGCAGGACGAGGCGTTCTCGACCCTGCTGCAGATGGCGGAGGACGGACCGCAGCCAGAGCGTGACGACCCCTGGATCGCACGCGGTCTGATCTAGCTCTGCGAACCAGATCTTCAGCCGGGGACTACGGCCGCAGGACGATCCGCCCCTCGACCTTTCCCCTGCGGAGCCGATCGAAAACGTCATTGACGGCCTCGAGGGGGTCGACCGTCACGGTCGCCTTCACCTTGCCCTCGGCCGCGAACGCAATCGCTTTGCTGAGATCCTGCCGATTGCCAACGATGGAACCGCGGACGGTGATCCTCTTGAGCACGACATCGAAGATCGGGGTGGGGAATTCGCCCGGCGGCAGTCCCACCAGCGAGACCGTCCCACGCCTGCGGGCACAGGCGATCGCTTGGGAAAAGGCGGCATTGGACACGGCAGTAACGAGCACGCCGTGAGCACCGCCGTCCGTTCGTTCGAGGACCCGTTCGGCGGCATCGCCCTGGGAGGCGTTCATGGCCAGGTCGGCCCCCAGCTCTCGGGCCAGCCGGAGCTTGTCCTCGCACACATCGAGCGCCACTACGTGCAGACCCATCGCCTTGGCGTATTGTACCGCCACGTGCCCCAGGCCGCCGATACCGAAAATCGCGACCCACTCTCCAGGCTTCGCTTCAGTCTCCTTCAGTCCCTTGTAGGACGTGACGCCGGCACAGAGGATTGGCGCAAGCGCGGCCAGGTCGGCCTCCTGCGGCAGGCGCCCGACATAAGGGGCTGATCCGATCGCATACTCGGCGTATGTTCCGTTTACCCCATAGCCGCTGTTGTTCTGCTTCGGGCACAAGGTCTCCCAACCCGTCCGGCAGTATTCGCATAGGCCGCACGCGTCGTGCAGCCAGGGCACGCCGACGGCGTCGCCTTCTTTGAGGTCGGCAACCCCATTGCCGACCGCGGCTTCGATGCCGACGCCCTCGTGTCCGGGTATCAGCGGCATGATCGGCTTCACTGGCCAGTCCCCGTCGACGGCGTGCAGATCCGTATGACAAACGCCAGTCGCCGCGATCTTCACGAGAACCTCACCCGCGCCGGGCTCAGGGATGGGCCGTTCCTCGATCACGAGCGGCTTACCGAACTCTCTTGCCACTGCCGCCTTCATCGTCCGCATGACAGTTCCTTTCTTCGTTCCCGCTGGTGCTCGGACGTCTCACGCGGCACGATCACCGGGTATTCGGAATGTCCCCAGTTTAATCGCGCAAGATTTCCGGCTCAATGGAGCCGGCTGGAAAGCCTGTCGCAATCGAGGAAGAATCCAATCGTATGACGAACAGCGGTGAATGGCAGCTGCAGGTAGAGCTTGGCGCGCACTTGCTCGCTGCCTTGGCAGCCGGTTTATTGGTCGGGATCGAGCGTGGCTGGCGGCAACGGGAGGAAGCAGAAGGCAGCCGGGTGGCTGGCGTACGGACGTTCACGCTGATCGGAGGATGTGGTGGTCTGATCGCGCTCGCCGCCCTGCACATTTCCGAAGGCATCGCAGTCCTGCTGCTTGCTGGCTTGCTCATCCTCCTTCTGGCTGCCTTCTTGCGGGCTGCGTCCGGCGAGGCCAGGCGTGATGCCACCACGATGGTTGCTGCCCTGGCCACGCTGAGCCTCGGCGTGCTGGCGGGTGCCGGCTATGCCGCTCTGGCGCTTGCCGGGGCGGCGATCATCACCTTCATTCTCGCGATCCGGCAGCAGCTTCACGGTCTGTTGGGAGCGCTCAGCCAGGAAGAAGTGCGGGCGATCGCGCGATATGCCGTCATTGCAGTCGCCGTTCTGCCGTTCCTGCCGGATGAGCAGATCGGACCGTTGGGGGCATGGAATCCCTTCACGCTGTGGCTGGTTGTCGTGCTGGTCACCGGCTTTTCGGTGGCGGGCTACGTCGCCAACAGGATCATAGGCCAGAACAAGGGAACCATAGCGACGGCACTCATTGGCGGAGCATACTCTTCGACGGCTCTCACCGCCGCATTCGCCAGCCGGTTGAAGAAGCTCGACAGCGGTCCTTTCGCGACTGGCATAGCCCTGGCCAGTGCCGTCATGTATCTTCGCGTCCTCCTGCTCGCTGCCGTGCTTGTTCCGTCCGTGGCGCTGCCGATGCTCCTCCTGTTGGCTCCTGCCGCTGTCACGGCATTTGCAGCGTCCGCATTCATCTGGCGAAAGGACCGTGCTGCGACTGCCTCCACAACCGCACTCACCGCCCGGCCATTCGAGCTGCTGCCCGCGCTGGCATTTCTTGCGGCAGTGGCGGCTGCCTCATTGTTGGTACGCTGGGCCGAGACGGAGTTCGGAGATGCCGGAGCGGCAATCTCGCTCTTCATCGCCGGCAGCTTCGACGTGGATGCCGCATTGGTCGCTTACTCCACGTTGCCACGTGCAACCGTGCCGTCGGAAATTGCGGCGCTAGCGCTCGCGGGCACGGTGGCCGTGAACATGGCGTTCAAGGCTGCCATCGTTTTCGTGAATGCCGGTCCGAAGCTCGGCGGCCGGGCGGGATCGGCCCTGTTCGCGAGCCTGGCCGTGCTGATTTGTACTCTCGGTTTTCGAGCCGTCGCGTTCGCCTCGTGAGGTGTTCGAACGAACTCGACAAGACACCGCAGGAGCAGCAGCTTCCCGCTGCCAGTCCGCCGCGCTCACAACTGCCGGGTTGGCTTGATTTTCTATCGTCCTTATCAGGTCCTCGGAGAATATAACTGCCGAAACGCGGTTGATTTTCGAGCCTGTATGGATGGCGACTAGTCCAAGATGGCGTCAAATGGCCTGACGCCTAAATCCAGCGACTATCCATGCGGTTGTTAGCCGAAATATCCAAATGATAGCGCCCGGTAGAAGGCCCCATAGGATTGAATTGGAAATGGCGTGCTGCGGGGTTTTCTTACAAGTAAAGGAGTATCCTGCGCCGCTGTACGAAGCTCTCATTTCGATGCTTGATCTGATGCAGCCCGCATACCGATCAGGGCTGCTGCTTTGCGCCTGTTGATAGAGCGCGTTCCAAAATTCTTGTCCCTCTAGCGCGCTAACCTCTCTAGATGGAGTGATGTATCCGTACGCGCTGTCGTGTTCAGAGTAGGCCACCAAAAAACGCAGGAACCCCGAATAGCACGGAAAGCACAACTCCGATCCTTTGCCAGCCGTTCATTTCTGCCCCTCTCAAACAATGCTGTCGATCTCTGGCAGGTTACCGCTCGGAAAGAGCGCGCCTTCCGCGACATGAGAATATTTCTCGCAAAAGATTGAACGTCCAGTCAGCGCTTGGCGTTATTCCCTGACCAACTCGCATTAAGCCGCAAAGCGCGAGGTCGTTTGGGGGACGTTTAGGGGGGGGCGGCGCACCGATATTGAAAAATTTTAAATGAATTCAAAGCGCCATGGCGGAGACGGAGGGATTCGAACCCTCGAGACAGGTTACCCCGTCTGGTTCCTTAGCAGGGAACTGGTTTCAGCCACTCACCCACGTCTCCGGAAGAACGGGGCCTATAGCGAGCGTTCAGAACTGCATCAAGGCTGCTTTTTCCATTCGGCGCAACTCTTGCAGGACTTGCACAGAAAGCGGCGGATAAGTGGGGGCGGGGGGTCGATCCGGCGCCCAATCGATCCGATTCACGGCCCATTCATGGCCGGAATGGCTGCTTGAAGGCAGGCAGCCGCTTCAGGCAGGTGGCATCGCGATCCGGATCGGCACAAACGCCCGTTCGGCCACACGCGATCATTACGAACACGGGGTATTACCGATGAATTTGCGCTCCAGTCTCGCCAAGCGCGCTACCATTTTTTTGGCACTCGGTCTCGGGCTTGGCTTTGTCCAGCCCGCGTTCGCCCAGATCCAGACTGTCGATCCCAACGATACCTATGCGTCGGGCGGCTACCAGTCGGGGGGTGCGATCGATGGCGACCTGAACGGCGAACTGCCGCCGGTTTCGGGCGATGCGATGGGCGGCGATCCCTATGCGGTCCAGCCTGCGCCCGTTCCGGCACCGACCCCCGCGCCATCACCTGCTCCGGCTCCGGCTCCGGCCCCTGCCCAGGCGCAGGATCCCTATGCTGCCCCCGGCGCGCAAACGCCAGGCGACCCCTACAGCGCTCCCGTCGCGGAAGGCGCGCCGACCGACGTGTTTCCGGCAGAGCAGGCCGCCAAGCAGACTCCGGCGTCCACGACCTACCAGGAAGACGACCTGATGGGCGCTGCCGAAGGCGTTTTCGGCAAGGGCGCGGAAGGACTCGCCGGGCTGATCGAGAAGATCCTGAAGGATCAGGGCGAACCCAATGCCTATATCGTCGGGCGCGAGGCGGGCGGCGCCTTCATCGCAGGCGTCCGCTATGGTCGGGCACGATGTATCACAAGGTCGAAGGCAAGCGCCCCGTCTATTGGACCGGCCCGTCGATCGGTTTCGATTTCGGCGCCAATGCGGCGTCTACCTTCGTGCTCGTCTACAACCTGTGGGACAGCGAGGAGCTTTTCGAGCGCTATCCGGCGGGCGAGGGCGCGGCCTATGTGGTCGGCGGCCTGAACGCCAGCTACATGCGCAAGGGCGATGTCGTGCTGATCCCGATCCGGCTGGGCGCGGGCGCGCGGCTGGGTATCAATGCGGGCTACATGAAGTTCTCGAAGAAGCAGGACTGGCTGCCGTTCTGATCCGCGGCGCGTCCGGCTGGCCCCTCGGCCGGGTGCTCGGCCGGGCCTGATCCCGTGGGGTCAGGCCGCGGCCAGCAGCCACGCCAGATAGGCGCCATAGGCCAGCACCAGCACCAGGCCGGTGCCGCGTCCGACCCCGCCCCGCAGGACGGCGAGCGCGAACAGGATCGCCGCGCTCAGCATGACCAGTCCCAGGTCCCACGGCAGCAATTCGGCGGGCAGCGGGGAAGGGGACACGATCATCGTGACTCCGCCGATCCCCAGTATGTTGTAGATGTTCGAACCGACCACATTGCCAAAGGCGACTTCGGTCTCGCCCTTGCGCGCCGCGACGAGCGAGGTGACCAGCTCGGGCATCGACGTGCCGATGGCGACGACGGTCAGGCCGATCACCGTCTCGCTCATGCCTGCCAGCCGCGCCAGTTCGATCGCCGCGTCGACAAGGAAGCGGCCGCCGATCACCAGCAGGATCAGGCCTCCCGCCGTCAGCAGGACAGGTTTTGTCCATCCCGCCTCGGCATGGTGCAGGGCGCTGTCGCTCATCTCGAGCGCTTCGGCATGGTCGTACGCGGCGTTGTGCACCGCCCCGGGGGCACCGCGCTTCTCCTCGGCATAGCAAAAGGCGATATAGGCGGCGAGCGCGGCGGCCATGACCATGCCGATCCACGCCCCGCTCCAATGGGCAAGGCCGAGAACCAGCAGGATCAGCGAAGCGCCCAGCGCAAGCCCCGTATCGCGCCCGGCAATCTCCCGCCGGATCGCGATCGGCGCCATCAGCGCCGCCGCACCCAGGATCAGCAGCGTGTTCGCGATGTTGGAGCCGGCGATATTGCCCCAGGCGATCGCCGGCGATCCCGCCAGTGCGGCCCGCAGGCTGGCCACCAGTTCGGGAGCGGAGGTGCCGAACCCCACGATGACCAGCCCGATGATCAGCGGCGTCACGCCCGCCCGCTCGGCCAGGCGCACCGCACCGCGCACCAGCAGTTCCCCGCCGACCAGAAGACCGGCAAGCCCGATGGCCAGCATCAGCAAGGTGGCAATCACTCCGAACCCTCTCGTGCCTGAAGGATAGCGCGCCCGCTGCGCCTATACCGGCAGAAGCGACAGCGCCCTGCGGGCGCGCATCGCGCGGTGCGGGTTCACCCAACGCTGCGCCGAGCGGCGAAGCGCATTGCGGATGCGCTGGCGCAAAAGCCGAAGCCGCAGGAGGGTCCACGCGTCGGGATGGCGACGCTCGCTCTCCAGCCGCAGGTGGCGATCCACCTTCTGCAGCAATTCGGTCAGCCTGTAGATACGGCCCTTCATCACATTCTCCTTGATCGAAGTCTGGTCGACCGGATCTCGATGCGATGATCGGGGAAATGCGAGCAGGCCCGCCGATCACGCATCGGAAAAACCCGATACGGTCCGACATCACGAACGTCCCGCAGGATGCTCGCCAGAGGGGCCCGGCCCGCGAGGACACTATGCCAGCAAGGCCATGCGGTTTCAAGCACAGGCGCGGCCGCGCAACAAAGTTACGGGGCTTGCCCGCAGCGTGAAGCCCCGGCATGGAGCGCGCGCCCCGGCGGAGCCGTCGCGGGGGCGAATCGACACCGGACCCACAGGACCTGCCATGACCATGCTCGCCCAGCTCACCCAACAGCCCCCCGATGCGCTGCTCGCGCTCATCAAGCTCTATTCGGCTGACGACCGGGCAGACAAGATCGACCTGGGCGTCGGCGTCTATCGCACCGGACAGGGCGAGACTCCGGTCTTCACCTCGATCAAGAAGGCGGAGCAGATCCTGGTCGACCAGCAGGATTCCAAGGCATACCTCGGCCCCGAGGGCGACATGGGTTTCGTCGAGGCGCTCAAGCCGATCATCTTCGGCAGGGATTTCGCGCGCATCGACTGCATCGACGGCATGCAGACGCCCGGCGGCACCGGAGGCGTGCGTCTGGCGGCAGCGCTGGCCAAGGCGGCGGGCGTGAAGAAGATCTGGATGGGAACGCCCAGCTGGCCCAACCATGCGCAGATCATGAAGGACCTGGGGGTCGAGGTCGGCCCGTTCAACCATGCGGCCGACGATGGCACCGCGGACATGGCCGCATTGCGCCAGACCATAGCCGCAGCCGCGCCAGACGATGCCATTCTGCTGCACGGATGCTGCCACAATCCGACCGGAATCGACTATTCGCAGGCCGAGTGGAAGGAGATCGCGGGTCTTCTGGCCGACAAGGGTCTGCTGCCGATTCTCGATCTTGCCTATCAGGGCCTGGGCGACGGGCTGGAGGAAGACGCAGCAGGCGTGCGCATGGTGATGGAAGCGGTGCCCGAGGCGCTGCTCGCCTATAGCTGCGACAAGAATTTCGGCCTCTACCGCGACCGTGTCGGCGCGGTGTACATGATGGGCGAGGGCGCGGACTGCCTGCCTCGCATCGCATCCAATGGCGCGGCGCTGGCGCGGGCCAACTGGTCGATGCCGCCCGATCACGGGGCCGCCGCGGTCCGGACGATCCTGGCGGACAGCGCGCTGACGGCCGAGTGGAAGGACGAGCTGGAATCCATGCGCACCCGCATCAACCAGGTCCGCGCACGGCTGGCCGAAGCTGGCACCGCCGGAACGGTCGACCTGCGCCCGCTGGCGCATCAGCGCGGCCTGTTCGCGGTCCTGCCGCTGTCGAAGGAGAAGATCGCCGCGCTGCGCAGCGATCATGCGATCTACATGGCCGGGTCGGGCCGCATCAATATCGCGGGTCTGACGATCGGCAATATCGACAAGTTCATCAAGGCTCTGGCCCAGGTCAGCGCCTGAAGACGGGAGCGCGGGCGAGGCATGGTCTCGCCCGCCGCAAGATCAGCCCTGAAGCGCCTGCATCCGCTTGAGATAGCGGGCCAGCACGTCGATCTCCAGATTGACCGGATCGCCGACCCGGAGCGCACCCAGCGTCGTCACTTCGGCAGTGTGGGGAATGATGTTGAGGGCAAACCGCGCCGTGCCGCCGGGCAAGTCCTCGACCGCGTTCACGGTCAGCGATACGCCGTCGGCGGTAATGCTGCCCTTGCCCGCGATATAGGGCGCCATTTCGGAGGGAGCGTCGATCTCCAGGTGGATCGATCCGCCACGTTCCTCGCGAACCGCAACGGTGCCGACCGCATCGACATGGCCGGTCACGATGTGACCGCCCAGCTCGTCGCCCAGCTTCATCGCCAGCTCAAGGTTCAGCTGCCGCCCCGCGCTCCACTGGCCGGGTACGGTGCGGCTGATCGTCTCGCCGCTGACATCGACCGCAAACCAGCCGTCGCCGCGTTCCACGACCGTCAGGCAAACGCCCGAGCAGGCGATGGAGGCGCCGATGTCGATCCGGGCAGTGTCATAGGGACAGGCGATATGCAGGCGGGTATCGCCCTGCTGCCGGGCTTCATCGACGGTGCCGATGGCGGTAATTATTCCGGTGAACATGGCGTGCGCTCGTAGACGCAGAACTGGTCATTGCCAAGCATGCGGCTGTCGCTCATCCGCCAGCGGCCATGCGCCTCGGCCAGTGAGGCGAGGCCGATATCGGCAATGCCGGACCGGCCGCCACCGATCACGATGGGCGCACGGTAGATGGCAAGCCGATCCACCTTGTCGGCCGCCAGGAATGCCGCCGCCGTGCGCGCTCCGCCCTCGACCAGCAGATATTGGGCCGGTGCCAGCGGACCCAGATCCAGGGGGCTTGCCAGCGCTTGCCAGCCTTCGGGCGCGGCCCCTTCGGTCAGCACCCAGCGCGCGGGGCTGAAGGGTTCCAGACCCGGCAGCCGGACGTCCAGGCGGGGCTTGTCGGCGCGGATCGTCCCGCTGCCGACCAGAATGGCATCGCTCATCGCGCGCAGCATGTGCGTATGCGCGCGCGCGGCGGGGCCGGTGATCCACTGGCTCTCGCCGCTTGCCATGGCAATGCACCCGTCAAGCGACAGCGCCAGCTTCAGCGTGACATGCGGCCTGCCCAGCGTTTCGCGCGTCAGGAACCCGGCCAGCGACCGGCGGCTGGCTTCGCAATCGGCGAGCACGGCCTCGATGCCGGCCTCGCGCAGCAGGGCGATGCCGCGGCCATTGGTGCGGCGGTCGGGATCGCCGCAGCCTATCACCACGCGCGCGGGACGCGCTTCGGCCAGCAGGCTGGCACAGGCGGGGCCCCGGCGGCTCTCGTGCGCGCAAGGCTCCAGCGTGACATAGACGGTGCTGCCGCGCACTTCATCGCCTGCTTCGGCAATGGCCACCGCTTCGGCATGGGGGCGTCCGCCGGCAGCGGTCCAGCCACGGCCCAGCAGCTTGCCATGCTTGACCGCGATGGCGCCGACTGCCGGATTGGGCCGTGACAGCGGACGACCGCGCATCGCCAGCGCCGCCGCCGCCGCCAGCCAGCGGCGGTCCTGCACGCCGACCTTATTCGCCTGCGTCAATGTCGGCCTGCCCGGCTTCGTCGGTATTCGGACCGACGATCTTGCCGGTTTCGGGATCGACTGTACCCCAGCGCGACACCGCGCGGGCGCGCGCCTCGGCGAGCTCGCGCTCGTACTGGCGGCGTTCTGCCTCTCCCTCGGCGCGCGCTTCGTCGGTATCGACGCCAGTGGCGCTGCCAACCGCCTCATAGGCTTCGCGGGCCGCCTCGCGGCGCGCGTCCGCCTCGGCAAAGCGCCTTTCCTTCTCGCGCTGGTTGGCGATGTTCTCGGCGATGATCTCGGCATCGGTCCGCTCGCCCTGGTAGCTGGTGATATAGGTCACCTCGGGAGGGCGGGGCTGGATCATGTGCGATTCGGTGAACATCGTGCCAAAGATGGCAAAGGTCGCCGCGCCCGACAGCAGCAATACGCGCAGGCGGTGCGGGTTTTCCTGAACCCAGACCTCGCGGAAATCGCGCGCGGCGACGGCCGGATTGAACAGGCGGAACATGCGGGAGAATGAAAACATGGTGGCTAGATAATAGCGCATGGCAGCTTGCGCCAGCCTTGACGGATCGGGCCCAGCCTAGCCGAAATGGCGATAGAGCGAGCGCCCCTGATGCTTCAGCCAGCGATCGGCGGCGGGCAGGCCGGGTCCGTAAAGACGCGTGAGCAGCGCATGGAATGCCGGCGAATGGTCGAAATGGACCAGATGCGCCACTTCATGCGCGACGACCGAGCGGCGGACCGCATCGGGTGCCATGATCAGCCGCCAGTTGATCCGCACCGTCCCGCTGGTGGAGCAACTGCCCCAGCGGCGCGTCGCGCGGCTGAGGCGCAGGTCGGGCGTGGCGACACCGGCGGCGCCGCAATATTCGTGCAGATCCGCGCGGCACAGATCCAGCGCCTCGGCCTCCAGCCAGCGCTGGATGCGGCGGGAGAGGCCGTCGCGCGGCCCGCCAAGCAGCAGCCTGTCCTGAGCGATGATCGGCCTGCGGCTGGCTGCGCTGCTCCATTCGATCCGCAGCTCCGACCCCCGGAAAGGCAGGCTGTCGCCATGCGCCAGTTCCGCGGTCTGCGGAGCGGCCGCGCGCTGGCGCATCAGCCAGTCGATCCGCGACCGCGCGAAAAGCGACCCCTCGCGCAGCGGCACGCCAAGCGGAACGGTCACGCGCGCCTCGCGCCCGTCCGGCGAAAGGCGCAGGGTCATGCGGCGGGCGGTATTGTGCGGGCGCACCAGCAGCGGCAGCGGACCGCTTGGCAGGGCAAGCTCCTCGCGCAGTTCGCGCGGCGGCCGGGCCCGGCGCGAGAGGAAGTTTTCCAGCCCCCTCCGCGCGCGGTCGCTCATAGCTCTCCGTCCTCTTCCTCGTCCGGCGTCTGTACCAGGGTGAAGCCCTCGATCAGCGCATGTTCCTCGATCGGGCCCGCTTCGTCTTCCGAAATCACGCGTCCGGCGACCGACACCCCGGCGCGCTTCACCGCATCGCGGTCGCCGCACACCAGATAGTGCCAGTCCGGCAGCGGCTTGCCATGAGCGCGCAGGCGATATGCACAGGTATCGGGCAGCCACGGCAGCGTGCCCGCGGTTTCGCGCGTCAACTGCAGGCAATCGGGCACATGCCGCTTGCGATCCGGATAATCCATGCAGCGCGCGGTGCAGGTGTCCAGCAGGCGGCAGGAGACATCGGTGGGATAGATCTCGCCCGTGTCGGCATCTTCCAGCTTGTGCGTGCAGCACTGGCCGCAGCCGTCGCACAAGGCTTCCCACTCGGTGTCGCTCAGCCGGTCGAGCGGCTGCTCCCAGAACGGGACGTGACCGTCCGAACCGGTTTTTACTGCACCCATTTCGCCAACTCGTCCGCCAGCACCTGCGGACCCTGGTGCGTCTCCAGAATGGCTACGGGCTCGCCCTCGGGATCGAACAGGATGGTATTGGCGGTGTGATCGACCCGGTAGAAGCCGTTATCCTCCGGCTCGCTATAGCTGTAGGTCGCGACGAATGCCTTGGCGGCGTCTGCGACCTGCTGCTGGCTGCCGGTCAGCCCGACCATGCGCGGGTGGAAGGCGGCGGCGAACTGGCCAACGACTTCAGGCGTGTCGCGCTTCGGGTCGACAGTGATGAAGATCGGCGTCACCCTGGCCGCGCGTTCGGGATCCGTTTCCTCGAAGCGCTTCAGCCCGCTGCCGATCGCGGCGGCATCGACCGGGCAGACGTCCGGACAGAAAGTGTAGCCGAAATAGACGATTCGCCATTGCCCGGCAAAGTCGTTCCAGGCGACGGTCTCGCCGTCCTTGTTCACAAGAGTGAAGTCTCCGCCGATCGAGGCGCCGGCCAGCGGCCAGTCCGCCTGCGCCGAAGCGGGCGCGCCGCTGTTGCAGCCCGCGAGGGCGAGACCTGC
Source organism: uncultured Alphaproteobacteria bacterium (assembly GCA_963752785.1). Lineage (GTDB taxonomy): Bacteria > Pseudomonadota > Alphaproteobacteria > Sphingomonadales > Sphingomonadaceae > Croceicoccus. Next base: position 180,240 of record CAVVZE010000013.1, on the reverse strand, counting down.
CGCCAACAGCGGCACAAGGAGGAAGCGGCGAAGTGCCGGGGATTTGTCAGTCGTCATGGCAGGCGGGTTCATGTCGTGCTAAGGCCCTGCTGGCAAGGACGAAACGGCCTTGCCGCGGATCGAGACAGCGGCAAGTCACCCCATTCCTGCAGGGGATCGGGACCGAACGGAACGAGAGAACGGATAACTACGCGTGTTTGACATGAAATTGCATTTGAAGCGCTCTTCCATTCGCCTTTCCGCCGCCTTGGCCGCGGCCGCCATCGCGTTGTCCGCGGTTCCGGCGCAGGCGCAGTTTTCGCAAGGGTACAAGTTCCTCGAGGCGGTGAAGAAGTCCGAAGGTAACGAGGTGCTCGACATGCTGTCGGACCCGTCTTCCACCGTCGTCAACACGCGCGACCTGACTAGCGGAGAGACCGCCCTTCATATCACCGTTGCGCGGCGCGATGCGACCTGGACCCGCTTCCTTCTTCAAAAAGGCGCGAACCCCAACATCGCCGACAAGAACGGCTCGATGCCTCTTCAGGTCGCAGTTTCGCTCAACTTCCTGGAAGGGGTCGAGGCGCTGCTTGACGCCGGTGCCAATCCCAATCTGACGAATGCCACGGGTGAAACGCCGCTGATCACCGCCACCCTGATGCGGAACGCCAAGATGGCGCGACTATTGCTGGACAAGGGCGCGGACCCGGATCGCGCCGACCGGTCGGGACGCACCGCCCGCGATTATGCGAGGCAGGGCGATCGCAATCCGGTGCTCGCACTGATCGAGCAGTCGGATGAGAATGCCGCCGACCAGTACGGACCGGTAATGAACTGATGACGTTAGCTGCCGACGAACTGACGCTCGACGAACTGGCGATTGCACTGGCCCCTTCGGTTGCCGATGCGGCGATCTTCGATGGCTGGTCTCCCACTGCCGTGCGCGCCGCGGCCGAGATGGAGGGTGTCGATCCCGATGTTGCCCTGCTCGCGTTCCCGGGCGGGGCGATGGACATGATCGCTGCCTGGATCGGGTCGGTCGATGCCGCCATGGCAGAGGAGCTGCCCGCAGCCGCGCTGCAGAAGATGGGCGTGGGAAAGCGCATTCGTGCGATGCTGGTCTTCCGGCTGGAGCGGCTGATGCCGCATCGCGAATCGCTGCGCCGCGCGATGGCGATCATGGCGATGCCGCAGAATGCTGCCCGAACCGCGCGCCTGGGGTGGCGCACGCGCCGACCTGATGTGGCGTATGGCGGGCGATGACGCGACCGATTTCAACCACTATTCCAAGCGCGCGATCCTGGCGTCGGTCTATGCCAGCACGCTGGCCGTGTTCGCGCAGGACGAGAGTGACGGTTTCGCCGACAGCTTCGCCTTCCTTGACCGACGGCTGAAGGACGTGGCCGATTTCGGCAAGTTTACCGCCCGCTTCAGGCGCAGCGATGCCGAAAGCTTTTCGGTCATGCGCCTGCTTGGGCCGGCTACGCTACCCGGCGCGCTGACTGGCTGCCGAGCCTACGCATTTCTATAATGCGAACGAGTTGCAATTTAGCTGCCCGACTATGCGAGCGCCGCAGTCGACATGACACAGATTGGCGATTCACTGGCCGATTGCGCGATCGGAAATTCGTTCGCGTCCTGGCGGTTGACTGGGACCGGCTCGACCCCGCAGAGGGGCGGCGTCTGCGGGCGCTGGGGCTGGATGCGGGCGCGGTACTCGAGGCTCGCCCATCGCGGCATCTTTGTCGGACGCGACCCGATCGCGGTTGAGATTGGCCGAATGACGATCGCGCTGCGCCGCTCCCATGCGCTGGCGTCAGCGTCGAACCCGCTCCCGAAGAAGTGCCTCATCGCGCCGCCGAACGGCCGAATGACGGACCTTTGGCCGCAAGACAGGTGTCTCCGCATGACCCGCCCCATTCAGACTGTTGCGCTGGTTGGCAATCCCAATGCCGGCAAAAGCGCGCTGTTCAACGCGCTGACCGGTGCGCGCCAGAAGATCGCGAACTATCCCGGCGTCACGGTCGAGCGCAAGTCGGGCCGCATGTTGCTGCCCGACGGCGAGCCGGTCGAGCTGGTCGACCTGCCCGGCAGCTATTCGCTCGACCCGTCCAGTCCTGACGAGGAAGTGACGCGCGCGGTCGTCACCGGCCAGCAGGAAGGCCAGCGCCAGCCCGATGCGCTGATCCTGGTGGTGGACGCCAACAACCTGGAGCAGCACCTGGTCTTCGCGCAGGAGATCATCGCACTGGGCATGCCGGTCGGTCGTGGCGCTCAACATGGTCGACCTGGCCGAACGCGACGGGCTGGTGCTCGACCCCAAGGCTCTCTGAAGAGCGCGCTGGGCGTGCCGGTCGTGCGAGACGGTGGCGGTGCGCCGCCGCGGCCTGGCGAGCTAGGCGAATTGCTCGGCAGGTCGCCGACGCGCAGGACCATGCACCGATCATCTCGGACGATCTCGACATGACCGAGCGGCGCATTTCCGCCCGTGCGATGGCCCGCGGCGCGATCCTGTCGGAAACCCGCCAGCGCCGTCTGCACCGCGGGCTGGACAGGGTGCTGCTGAACCCGTGGGCGGGGCCGGTGATCCTGCTCGGCCTGCTGTTCGTGATGTTCCAGGCGGTGTTCGCCTGGGCCACGCCCTTTGCCGATGCGCTCGACGGCGCCGTCGTGGCATTGTCCGACTGGGTGACCGCAACGTTCCCGCAGAACCTGCTGCGCGACGCCGTGACCGAGGGGCTGCTGGCGGGCGTCGGATCGGTGGTCGTGTTCCTGCCGCAGATCGTGATCCTGTTCCTGTTCATCCTGCTGATGGAGGCATCGGGCTACATGGCCCGCGCCGCTTTCCTGATGGACCGGCATGATGGCCTTCGTCGGCCTGTCCGGGCCGCAGCTTCATTCCGCTGCTGTCCAGCTTTGCCTGCGCCATTCCCGGCATCATGGCGACGCGGTCGATCAGCGATCCCAAGGACCGGCTGACGACGATCCTGATCGCGCCGCTGATGACCTGTTCGGCGCGGCTTCCCGTCTATGCGGTGATTATCGCCGCGTTCATTCCGGCGCGCAGCGTCGGCGGCGGCATCGGGCTGCAGGGGCTGGTGCTGTTCGCGCTCTATCTGGCGGGTATCGTCGGCGCGATGCTGGTGGCGCTGGTGCTGCGGCGATCGGTGGCCAAGGGCGGAGCTTCGGGTTTCATCATGGAACTGCCGCGATATCAGTGGCCGCGGCCTGGGCGACATCCTGCTCGGCCTGTGGCAGCGCGCATGGATCTTCCTGCGCCGCGCGGGCACGATCATCTTCTCGGTCACGGTAGTGCTTTGGCTGCTGCTGTCCTTTCCGCAGGCGGGTCCGGGCGAGAATCAGGTGGACGTGTCGATCGCGGGCAAGATCGCCAACGGGTTGGCGGTGGTGGTCGAACCCATCGGCTTCAACCGCGACATGGCGCTGGCGCTGATCCCCGCCATGGCCGCGCGGGAAGTGGCCGTTTCCTCGCTCGCGACGACCTATGCGGTTGCCAGCGACGACGAAGACGAAACCGCCGAAGTGCTGGGTGACAGGCTGGCGCGGGACTGGACGCTTCCGATGGCGCTGTCCTTCCTCGCCTGGTTCGTGTTCGCGCCGCAGTGCCTTTCGACCATTGCTGTCGCCCGGCGGGAGACGAACGGGTGGAAATGGCCCGCGTTCATGCTCGCCTATCTGTTCAGCCTTGCCTATGTGGCGGCGGGGGCGACCTATTGGATCGCCGTTTCGGCTGGTCTTTAGATTCCGGTCCGCCAACGCCGTTTTCGGTGAAGATGGGGAAATCGCCCGCGTCGGCTCTGGAAGCATGCGGTTCGGGTCCCTAGGTGTTGGACCAGGCGATTCACGAAGGACTGGAATATGGCGGGTTCACTCAACAAGGTCATGCTGATCGGCAATCTGGGCGCGGACCCGGAGATCAAGAGCTTTCAGAACGGCGGACGCATAGCCAATCTGCGTATCGCCACGTCCGAAAACTGGAAGGATCGCCAGACCGGTGAGCGCAAGGAAAGGACCGAGTGGCATAGCGTCGTCATCCAGTCCGACGGACTGGTCGGGGTGGTCGAACGCTTTCTTCGCAAGGGCAGCAAGGTCTATATCGAAGGCCAGCTGCGCACCCGCAAATGGCAGGACCAGTCTGGTAACGACCGCTACACGACCGAGATTTCGGTGGGCGGCATCGGCGGCGTGATGACCATGCTCGACGGTGCGCAGGGCGGCAAGAGCGGCGGCGGCGGAGATTGGAGCGGCTCCTGGGCGGCGGATCGTCGGGCGGTGGCTGGAACCAGGGCGGCGGATCGACTGGCGGTTCCAGCAACTGGAACCAGGGCGGTGCTGCAGCAGGCGGAGCGGCCGGCGGCGGTTCGAGTGGCGGCTATGACGATCTGGATGACGACATCCCGTTCTGACGGATAATTGCACATTTGTTTTCAGGAACGCCCGGCGGTCAGCGACTGCCGGGCGTTTTCTTTTGGGAAAGCGGCACGCAGGAAAGCGCGTTGCTGGACGCCAGCAGGCGCAGGCATTACGGATGGATCCAGGAGGTGCCGATGAAAACCGCCGTCTACAGCACGCGCTCCTACGATCGCGATTTCCTGGCGGAAGCGAACCGCTCCGCCGGATCGCCGCATGAACTCAGCTTCATAGAGACGCATCTCGACCGCCAGACGGCGAGAATGGCGGACGGCCACGCGGCCATCTGCGTCTTCGTGAACGATGTGGTCGACAGCGCGGCGCTTGCTGTGTTGTCCGAAGCAGGGGTGCGGATCGCGGCGCTGCGCTGCGCCGGTTTCAACAATGTCGATGTCGCCGCCGCGCAGGATGCCGGCATTGCGCTGGCACGCGTGCCAGCCTATTCGCCCGATGCAATAGCCGAGCATACTCTGGCGCTGATCCTGTGCCTCAACCGCAAGATCCACCGCGCCTATGCCCGCGTGCGCGAAGGCAATTTCGCGCTGGAGGGGCTGCTGGGCTTCGATCTCAAAGGCAAGGTCGCGGGCATCGTGGGGACCGGGCAGATCGGCCTGCGCGTGGCGGCCATCCTGCATGGGTTCGGCTGCGAGGTAATCGCCAGCGACCCCTCTCCGTCCCGTGCGCTCGCCGAAGCTGGCGGGCGCTATGTCGGAATGGAAGAACTTCTGGCCCGCTCGGACATCGTGTCGCTCCATTGCCCGCTCACACCCGGCACCAAGCACCTGATCGATGAGCCCGCCATTGCGGCGATGAAGCCGGGCGTGATGCTGATCAACACCAGCCGCGGCGCCGTCGTTCACGCGCAGGCCCTGATCGGCGGGTTGAAGAGCGGCCGCATCGGCCATGTCGGCCTTGATGTCTACGAGGAGGAAGGCGACCTGTTCTTCGAGGATCTGTCGGGAAGGGTGCTGCAGGACGACGTATTCGCCCGCCTGCTGACCTTTCCCAACGTGCTGATCACCGGCCACCAGGGCTTCTTCACGCGCGAGGCGATGGACCGCCATCGCCGAAACCACCATCGCCAATCTCGCCCGCTACGAGGAGACGGGAACGCCTCTGCATCCGGTCACGACGGAGATGTGGCGCGCCATGCGGCCGTCAGGTTAGCCGGCGCGTCCGGCGCAGTATGGCCTGTCGCGAGCTCGAGCCCGCCCCTTAGCTAAGGCCAAGCCCCTTCAGTTTCGCGAAGGGGTTCTCTTTTTCAGGTTCCGCCAGCCCCACCTCCTGCCGCACGCGGTCGGCGTCGGGGCCGCAGGCGAAAGGATCGATGGCAAGGGCCAGGCTCTGCGCCACGGCTTCGCCCAGGTCGAAGCGGTCGCCTTCATAGGGGATCTCGTCGAGCTCGCTCTCCTCCAGCTCGATTTCCTCGTCGGGGGCGAGTATCCTTGATGGCGGGAACGAACAGCAAGTCCAGATCCTCCTCGACGCGGGCGGGCAGGTCGTCACCGGATATGGCGCAGCTTTGCACGATGTTGGCCCGAAGATGACCCCTTGCATGCACTTTTTCGCCATCCCGCGACAGGAAGAGGGCGGCGGAAAGGCTGTCGATCGCCACCAGCGAGAAACGCGCGGCCAAGGCGGCACGCTCGCCCTCGTTCGCCACAACCTCGACGCTGCGACCCTCGCATTGCCGCACCGGGACCCAGCGGGCGAGTTCCGAAACCGGCGCTTCGCTCATCGCGCGACCTTTCCCTGCAGCAACTCTTCCATCGGCGTTGCGTCAAGATCAGCCCGCAGGTCGCGCAATCGAGCCGCGACCGGCCCTGGCGATGCACCGTCAAGCAAGGTCATGTTGCGGCGTACAGCCTCATCCAGCACGGCGGGATCGTCGCTCTCCAGCCCCTCGCGATAGGCCGAGATGCGTCCGCCAAGGGCCGACACCAGCTTGCCGATATGCTTGCCGACCATCAGGTCGCCCACGCCTTCCTCGCGCAGCTGGCTGTCCATGTCGGTGATGAACAGTTCGGTCAGTTCGACGCCGTGTCGTGGATCGCCGGATTCCTGCAGGCGCGACATGGTCATTGCCGTCACGGCGCTCACCATGTCGAAGCGGCCCTCGATCGTGTCGGCGACGCCGGCATCGCGGTACCATGCCGGTTCGCGCGCAATGGCGACAACCTCGTGCCAAAGGGCGTGGATTCCGCTGGGCTCGATCGGCCTGAGCAGGCGGGAGAACAAGGATTTCAACGCTGGTCACTCCTGTCCCGGACCACAGGCGGCCGGCTTTCGCCTCCTGCCGTTCATCGGGCATTAAATCGCCAAGAGGCAGGCCCCATGCGATCCCCGCACCGGGATCGCGGCCCATGCGGTGATAATCGGCCGGCGAACTTGTGTGGCTGCAGGTCAGGCTCTAAAGGCTTGCCGCACACGATATAGTAGGAACGCGCGGCAAGCGGAAGCCTGCGGCGCGACATCAAGACAGATAAGGCGGATCATGCAGTCCACGCCCCGTTTCCAGCTTTCCCGTTTGGCCGTTCTGGCCGCGATGTCCTCTGCGGCCTTGCTGGCAAGCGGCTGTACCGCGATCCGCGACCACCGCGGCTATCTTTTCGACCCCGCCCTGTCGGAGGCGATCCAGCCCGGCGTGGACAACCGGCAATCGGTCGAGGGCACTCTGGGCCACCCCAGCTTTGCCAGCCAGTACGGACCGCCTGTATACTATTACGTCTCGTCCACGACGGAGCAGCGCGTGTTCGGCGTGCCGCAGACCGAGGAGCACAAGGTGCTGAAGGTCGCCTTCGACGACAGCGGCACTGTGACCAGCGTCACCAGGGGCGGCATGGATGAAGTGCGCGATATCGATCCGGACGGGGACGAGACCCAGACGATGGGACGCGACCGCAGCTTCATCCAGGATCTGTTCGGCAATATCGGCACGGTTGGCGGTGTCGGTGCGGGCGGTCCATCCGGCCCGGGTCCCAACGGCAGCTGATCCTGATGCTGCCGGTGACGGCGGCGACTTGAACCGGTTTGCGCGGGCCCCATATGGCCCGCCATGGACGCATATTCGCACAATAGCGCATCGGCTCATGGCCTCGTGCCGTGGCACGGCACCACCATCATCGGCGTGAAGCGTGGCGACCGCACCGTCATCGCGGGCGATGGTCAGGTTTCGATGGGCAACACGGTGATGAAGCCCAATGCGCGCAAGGTGCGCCGGCTGGGTGAGGGCGGCCCCGAAAAGGGCAAGGTCATCGCCGGTTTCGCCGGTGCCACCGCCGACGCCTTTACCCTGTTCGAGCGGCTGGAACGCAAGCTGGAGCAATATCGCGGCCAGCTGATGCGCGCGGCGGTGGAACTCGCCAAGGACTGGCGCACCGACAAATATCTCCGCAACCTCGAAGCGCTGATGATCGTGGCGGACAAGGACGTGCTGCTGGTCATCACCGGCAATGGCGACGTGCTGGAGCCGGAGGGCGGCATCGCGGCCATCGGATCGGGCGGCAATTACGCGCTGTCGGCCGCCAAGGCGCTCGCCGATTACGAGGATGATCCCGAGAAGATCGCGCGCAAGGCGATGAAGGTCGCCGCGGACATCTGCGTCTTCACCAATGACAATGTGACGGTCGAAACCGTCGCGCCCTGATCAAGAGACATTCATGAGAAACCTGACCCCCAAGGCCATTGTCGCTGCGCTGGACGAACATATCGTCGGGCAGAAGGACGCCAAGCGCGCGGTGGCGGTGGCGCTGCGCAACCGCTGGCGGCGGCAGCGGCTTGCCGCCGAGCTGCGTGACGAAGTCACGCCCAAGAACATCTTGATGATCGGCCCCACCGGCTGCGGCAAGACCGAGATCAGCCGGCGTCTGGCCAAGCTGGCCGATGCGCCTTTCGTGAAGGTCGAGGCGACCAAGTTCACCGAGGTCGGCTATGTCGGCCGCGACGTCGAGCAGATCGCCCGCGACCTGGCCGAGGAAGCGATCCGCCTGGAAAAGGACCGCCGCCGCGAAGCCGTGCGCGAAGCGGCGAGCGAGGCCGCGATGAAGCGCCTGCTCGACGCGCTGGTCGGCGACAGTGCCAGCGAGGCGACGCGCGAGAGTTTCCGGCTGCGGATCATCGACGACACGATGAACGACAAGGAAGTCGAGATCGAGGTCGAGGACCAGCCGAACATGAACATGGAACTGCCCGGCATGGGCGGCAATATCGGCATGATCAACCTGTCCGACATGATGGGCAAGGCGTTCGGCGGCCAAAAGATGAAGCGCCGCAAGCTGACCGTGGCGCAGGCCTGGGACAAGCTGGTCGACGAGGAATCCGAAAAGCGCATGGACCAGGACGATGTCGCGCGCGTCGCGCTGGCCAATGCGGAATCGAACGGCATCGTGTTCCTGGACGAGATCGACAAGATCGCCGTGTCCGACCAGCGCGGCGGCACCGTCAGCCGCGAAGGCGTGCAGCGCGACCTGCTGCCGCTGATCGAGGGGACCACCGTGGCAACCAAATACGGCCCGATGAAGACTGACCATATCCTGTTCATTGCATCGGGCGCGTTTCACGTGTCGAAGCCGTCCGACATGCTGCCCGAACTGCAGGGCCGCCTGCCGATCCGCGTCGAGCTGCGCGCGCTGACCGAAGAGGATTTCGTCCGCATCCTGTCGGAAACCCGCGCGAATCTGGTCGACCAGTATCGCGCGCTGATTGGCACCGAGGACGTGACGCTGGACTTCACGCCCGATGCCATCGACGAAATCGCCGCCACCGCCGCGCAGGTGAACGAAAGCGTCGAGAACATCGGCGCCCGCCGCCTGCAGACCGTGATGGAAAAACTGCTCGAGGAAGTCAGCTTCGACGCCGAGGAACGCACCGGCACCACCGTCACCGTCGACCGCGCCTATGTCCGCGAGCGGCTGAGCGAACTGGCGGGTGATAGCGACCTGTCGAAATACATCCTGTAAGGACCATCCGAAGATGCCCGCGACCAGCCCGCCCGACGGCCGCCTGCCTTATCGATGCCTGACCGGCGGCAATGACCAGGCGTTTTGCGAACGCGTGTCCCGGGCGCTGGAGGAGGGCTGGAGGCTGCATGGATCGCCCGCGCTCACCTTTGATGGGAAGCAGGTGGTGGTCGCGCAGGCGGTCGTCTGGCCGGGCTATTCCGACTGAATGGAAAAGGGCCGCTTCGATGTGAAGCGGCCCTTTCGTTTTTCGTAGTCCCGCCTCAGGGATGCGGCGCGAGGCCGATTTCCACTCCGGTCTTGTCGGTCAGCGCGTATTTGTCGACCAGGTCGGCGCTGGCGCGGTTGAGGCCGACAACCTGCACGCTGCGGCCATTGCGGCGCATCCGTTCCACCACCTTGTCCAGAGCGCCGACGGCCGAAATATCCCAGAAATGCGCGGCGGTGACGTCGATCAGCACATGGCCTGCCGGATCGGGTTGCTCGCTTTCCGGGCCGAGCGCTGCCTGGAAGCGATCGACGCTGGCGAAAAAGATCTGCCCCGTCACCGTGTAGGTCGCCGTGTCGGCATCGCGGGTCCGGACCACGCCGAACATGCCCATCACCTTTTGCGCGAAGAAGATGCCCGACAGCATCACGCCCGCCAGCACGCCCAGCGCCAGGTTATGCGTGGCGACCACGACGGCAACGGTCACGAGCATGACCACGCTGGACTGCCAGGGATGGCGGCGCAGGTTGGGGATCGAATTCCAGCTGAACGTGCCGATCGACACCATGATCATCACCGCGACCAGCGCCGGCATCGGTACCTGGCCCACCCATGGGCCCAGCAGCGACAGCAGGATCAGCAGGAATGCGCCCGCGGTAAATGTCGACAGACGCCCCCGTCCGCCCGAGGTGACGTTGATGACCGACTGGCCGATCATCGCGCAGCCGCCCATGCCGCCCAGCAGCGCCGCAACGATATTGGCGCTGCCCTGCCCGGCGCATTCGCGGCGCTTGTTCGAATCGGTGTGCGTCATGTCGTCGACGATCTGCGCGGTCAGCAGCGATTCGAGCAGGCCGACCGCCGCCATCGTCAGCGAATAGGGAGCGATGATCCGCAGCGTTTCCCACGTCAGCGGCACGTCGGGCAGCACGAAATACGGCAGACCCTCGGGCAGTTGGCCCATGTCGGCCACCGTGTTGACCGGTGCCTGCATCGCGATGGAAATGACCGACAGGACAAGGATAGCCACCAGCGGCGAGGGCACAGCGGTCGTCAGCCGGGGGAAGAGGTAGATGATCGCCAGTCCCGCCGCGACCATGACATAGGTCACCCAGGTGACATCGGTCAGTTCCGGCAGCTGCGCCATGAAGATCAGGATCGCCAGCGCGTTGACGAAGCCGGTGATGACCGAGCGCGAGACGAACTGCATCAGCAGGTCGAGCCGCAGCAGCGCCGGCGATGCCCTGGAACACGCCCATCAGGATCGTCGCGGCGAAGAGATATTCGACGCCATGATCGCGCACCAGCGGCACGACCACGACGGCCACGGCGGCGGTCGCGGCCGAGATCATGCCGGGCCGCCCGCCGGTGAACGCGATGACCATGGCGATGGCAACCGAGGCATAGAGCCCGACGCGCGGATCGACGCCCGCGATGATGGAAAAGCCGATGGCTTCCGGGATCAGCGCCAAGGCGACGACGATGCCTGCAAGCACGTCGGCGCGCGGATTGGAGAGCCAGTCGCGGCGAAGCGTGGCCGTGTCGATCATGGTCGGATCCTGCCTGTTGTGGAGCGGAGCAGACGGCACAAGGGGCGCGTCAATTCGGCTCGCATGTGCAGCAATGTCGGCAGAATGACAAGGCCGGCCGTGTCGGGCCCGCGCTTCCGCGGTCCAGTTCAACCCCCGGGCGAGCGGCCTATGCCGGCTCGGGCTCGCTCGTGCTTTCGGCGGCCTGCCTCTGCCACATTTCGGCGTAGAGCCCAGCGTGCGCCAGCAATTCGGCGTGGCTGCCGCTTTCGACCAGCCGTCCCTCGTCCAGCACGAGGATACGATCCGCATCGACCACGGTCGAAAGGCGGTGCGCGATGGTCAGCGTCGTGCGGTTGCGCGCCACGGCGCGGATGGTCTGCATGATCTCCTGCTCGGTCCGCGTGTCGAGCGCGCTGGTCGCTTCGTCGAACAGGATGATCGGCGGGTTCTTCAGCAGCGTGCGCGCAATCGCGACGCGCTGCTTTTCGCCGCCCGACAGCTTCAGCCCGCGCTCGCCCACTTCGGTTTCATAGCCGTCGGGCAGGCGTTCGATGAAATCGGCGATGGCCGCGCCGCGCGCGGCAGCCTCGATCTCGCTGCGGGTGGCGCCTTCGCGGCCGTATGCGATGTTATAGCCGATGGTATCGTTGAACAGCACGCTGTCCTGCGGAACGATGCCGATCTGCGAGCGCAGCGATTCCTGGGTTACGCTGGTCAGTTCCTTGCCCGAAACCAGGATGCGGCCGGCAGTGGGATCGTAGAAGCGGAACAGCAGCCGCGCGATGGTCGACTTGCCCGCGCCCGACGGGCCGACGATGGCGACGCGCTCGCCGGCCTCGACCTTGAACGACAAGGATTTCAGGATCTCGCGGTCAGGATCATAGCCGAAGCGCACATGATCGAACCGCACCGTCGGCTGCCGCATGATCAGCGCGGGAGCGTTCGGCGCATCGGCCACCTCGACCGGAGTATCGACCAGCGCGAACATCTCGGCCATGTCGATCAGGCCCTGCCGCACGGTGCGATAGACCATGCCCAGCAGGTCGAGCGGGCGGAAAAGCTGCGTCAGATAGGTGTTCACCAGCACCAGGTCGCCGGTCGTACAGGCGCCCCTGGCTCCAGCCCCAGACGGTATAGCCCATCGCGCCCGCCATCAGCGCATTGGTGATGAACCCCTGCACGATATTCAGCAGGCCCAGCGAATTCTCGCTCTTCACCGCAGCATCGGCATAGGCGCGGGCAGAGCGGCCGTAGCGCTCTTCCTCGCGGTGCTCGGCGCCGAAATATTTCACCGTCTCGTAATTCAGCAGTGAATCGACGGCGCGGCTGAGCGCCTGCCCGTCGAGCGAGTTCATCTGCATGCGCAGCTTGGTGCGCCATTCGGTGATCCAGCGGGTCGCCGCGATATAGGCGACCACCGCCACGGCGGTCGCGATCACCAGCGTCCAGCCGAAATTGACATAGAAGATCACGCCGACCGCGATCAGTTCGATCACCGTGGGCGCGATGTTGAACAGCAGGAAATAGAGCATGGTGTCGATGCTCTTGGTCCCGCGCTCGATGGTCTTGGTCACCTCGCCGGTGCGGCGCGACAGGTGAAATCGCAGCGACAGGCGGTGGAGCTGCGCAAAG
>CAVVZE010000013.1:0-162500 GCA_963752785.1 uncultured Alphaproteobacteria bacterium | reverse complement strand
GGGTGCTAAGGTCCGTCGTCAAAAGGGAAACAGCCCTAACCTACAGCTAAGGTCCCCAAGTCATCACTAAGTGGGAAAGCATGTGGGAATCCCAAAACAACCAGGAGGTTGGCTTAGAAGCAGCCATCCTTTAAAGAAAGCGTAACAGCTCACTGGTCTAAATAAGGGTTCCTGCGGCGAAGATGTAACGGGGCTAAAGTGATGCACCGAAGCTTAGGGTTCAGAATTTATTCTGAGCGGTAGCGGAGCGTTCCGTAGGCGAGTGAAGCGATCTGGTAATGGGTCGTGGACGTATCGGAAGTGCGAATGCTGACATGAGTAGCGACAAAGAGGGTGAGATGCCCTCTCGCCGAAAGACCAAGGGTTCCTGCGCAACGCTAATCGGCGCAGGGTGAGCCGGCCCCTAAGACGAGCCCGAAGGGGGTAGTCGATGGGAACCACGTTAATATTCGTGGGCCTGAAGATGTGTGACGGATTGCGGACGTTGTTCTTCCTTATCGGATTGGAAGGGCAGCCAAGTTGTCCCAGGAAATAGCCTCTTCATATAGACCGTACCCGAAACCGACACAGGTGGTCAGGTAGAGTATACCAAGGCGCTTGAGAGAAGTATCCTGAAGGAACTCGGCAAATTGCCTCCGTACCTTCGGAAGAAGGAGGCCCTGTATCGACGCAAGTCTTTGCAGGGGGCACAGGCCAGGGGGTAGCGACTGTTTAGCAAAAACACAGGACTCTGCTAAGTCGGCTTCAAGACGACGTATAGGGTCTGACGCCTGCCCGGTGCTGGAAGGTTAAGAGGAGGAGTGCAAGCTCCGAATTGAAGCCCCAGTAAACGGCGGCCGTAACTATAACGGTCCTAAGGTAGCGAAATTCCTTGTCGGGTAAGTTCCGACCTGCACGAATGGCGTAACGACTTCCCCACTGTCTCCAGGATATGCTCAGCGAAATTGAATTCTCCGTGAAGATGCGGAGTACCCGCGGTTAGACGGAAAGACCCCGTGCACCTTTACTGCAGCTTCAGAGTGGCATTAGGAAAGAGTTGTGTAGCATAGGTGGGAGGCTTTGAAGCGACGGCGCCAGCTGTCGTGGAGCCATAGGTGAAATACCACCCTGCTGTTTTCTGATGTCTAACCTCGCACCGTTAGCCGGTGTAGGGACCCTCTGTGGCGGGTAGTTTGACTGGGGCGGTCGCCTCCTAAAGAGTAACGGAGGCGCGCGATGGTAGGCTCAGGACGGTTGGAAACCGTCTGCAAGAGTGCAATGGCATAAGCCTGCCTGACTGCGAGACTGACGAGTCGAGCAGAGACGAAAGTCGGTCATAGTGATCCGGTGGTCCCTCGTGGAAGGGCCATCGCTCAACGGATAAAAGGTACGCCGGGGATAACAGGCTGATGATTCCCAAGAGCTCATATCGACGGAATCGTTTGGCACCTCGATGTCGGCTCATCACATCCTGGGGCTGGAGCAGGTCCCAAGGGTTTGGCTGTTCGCCAATTAAAGTGGTACGTGAGCTGGGTTCAGAACGTCGCGAGACAGTTTGGTCCCTATCTGCCGTGGGCGTCGATACTTGAAAGGAGTTGCCCCTAGTACGAGAGGACCGGGGTGAACATACCTCTGGTGTACCTGTCATCCTGCCAAGGGTGCCGCAGGGTAGCTATGTACGGACGGGATAACCGCTGAAAGCATCTAAGCGGGAAGCCTCCCTTGAGATTAGGTATCTTCGAACCGTCGTAGACCACGACGTTGATAGGCCGGGTGTGGAAGTGCGGTAACGCATGGAGCTAACCGGTCCTAATAGTTCTGTTCGCGCTTGAGAATTCCACATCATCAATGACAGTCCTGCAATCGCAGGCGTCACGATGGCGGACGTAAACTCATCCAGATATCAGCCCTGCAACAACAGGGTGCATCGATTTAAAACCTTGAACGCGCCTGCTTCATTGCTTGGTGACCATGGCGTCTGTGACCCACCCGATCCCATCTCGAACTCGGCCGTGAAACCAGACTGCGCCGATGGTACTAATGCCTAAGCATTGGAAGAGTAGGTCGTCGCCAGGCATTGAAGCCGGCGCGCTCAAGTTAAAAACCCATTCACAACCTCAAAAAGCCGCTGCCCGAAACCTCGGAGCGGCGGCTTTTTGGTCTCAGCTGCTCAACAGCAGCTCGGTGACGCGGGGTGGAGCAGTCCGGTAGCTCGTCAGGCTCATAACCTGAAGGTCGTTGGTTCAAATCCAACCCCCGCAACCACCGCCAGCAAACTCCTCAAGCCATTGAGATCATAGGCTGGACCGTTCGTGACCGCCAGAGCCACCACATGTGCCGGGTCGAGCTCGACTTCCGCCTCTACGCCATCATTCTTGCCTGTTAGAATGCGAACCATGGCGCATTGATGCACAGCGTACCCGCCAAGACTGCAGAAATCGGACTTTCAAAATCGACTAGGCGTCCGGCAGAGGCGACTTGGCAACGCTTGTTGGTAGCTGCGGAATGGCGATTTCCGGCTGCTCTCCCGTCAGTGATGTCAGGAAAGCCGCGATCCGGTCCGTTTCATCAGCGGTGAATTCTTGTCCAAGCTGCACTTGGGCCATGACGTCGATCGCCTTTTTCAGGTCAGGCTCCGAACCGTTATGAAAGTAGGGAGCTGTCAAAGTGATGTTGCGCAAGCTTGGAACCTTGAAAAAGTAGTCGTCCGCAGCATCGCCGGTTATCGCTCCGCGCCCCCTGTCTGCAGCGGGTCGATAGGTGGGTCCCGGATCGGCTACTACACCGAATTTCTGATACATCGCACCGCCCATATTGACGCCCGAGTGGCAGGCAGCACACCCCTTGTCCATGAACAGGACAAGGCCGGACTTCTGCTTGGGATTCAGGGCACCTGCATCGCCGTGCAGGAAGCTGTCGAAGGGTGCGTTGGGAGTGTTCAGAGTTGCTTCGAAGGCTGCAATCGCCTTTTGCGCGTTCGCCAATGAAACGGGATGATCCGATCCGGGAAAGGCGGCTCGAAACAGGAGCCCATAACCCGGCAGCGCCAGCAACTGTTCGGTCACGTGCTCTTTGGGCGATGCCATCTCGACTGGGTTGACCATTGGGCCGCCAGCCTGTTCGACCAGATCCTTGGCGCGGCCATCCCAGAACTGCACAAAATTATATGCCGAATTGAAGACTGTAGGAGCGTTCCGCCCGCCGCGCTTGCCGTGGAAGCCCGCAGAAGTGGGTGAATTGTCGGCACCGCCCAAGCCCGGGTTGTGACAGGAGGCGCAACTGATCGAGTGCGTGGCGGAAAGGCGCGGATCGAAGAACAGGGCCTTTCCAAGTGCAATCAGCGCTGGCGTTGCTTCCAGTCCGTCGATCGGGGGAGCGTTGACCGGGATGGGCCTGAACAGTTCACGCGCGCGCAGGATCAGCGGGTCCGAGGTGGCGGACAATGCTACCTCCGGGGCGGGGCCTTCGACGGTTCTGCTATCGTTTTGTCTTGAACAGGCACCCGCGATCAGCAGGGTCGTTCCGGACAGTGCCGCCAGCATCGGTTTCTTCCAAGACAGCATCATCACTCAGCTCCTTTCGCGGTTGCACCGTTAGGAACGAGAAGTAATCGACAGGCACTGCGCGACCAATACGACAGCCGCGTATGGCGGTAAGCATGAGCTTACGAGCGGCGAAATAAGCGCCTGCGGATGGCGGAGGAAATCTGTGGCCTTCATGGTGAGGCTGGCCGGTAGCAGTCGCCGCCGCTAGTCCCGTATGGCCATTACCAAGCCATTCATATCGCGAAAAATTTGCGACATATTCGCATGCTTCATCAGAGTGACTCTCTCAGTTTCCATGATCGCACGGAATGTCGGGGCGGACCATTGCGTCTGCAGGATCAGGCCCTGATCTCGAACGACGCGAGCCAAAGCCAGCTTCCGGTTATGGAGCAGTCCACGAGAGCGGTGCAGTGACGATTGGCTTTCTCCAGGAACGGCGTTCATCCAGGTCGCCGATGGCCGGGATCCTCCCGTCGACTTCCCTCTCGCTTGCTGCGGCGTCTTGGCGAACAGATCCTCAGACCACCGTTCCTGCAAGCGATCCGATCCCGGCAGTGACTGCCATCGCCACAGCTCCCCAGAAGGTCACCCTGGCGACCGCCCTTGTGATCTGTGCGCCGCCCGCTTTGGCACCGACCGCTCCCAGACCGGCAAGGAAGATCAGCGAGGCTAGCGCGACGCCACCGACCAGCGCTGGCCCGAGGGGAAGGATGCTGGCAACCAGGAGAGGCAGCGCCGCGCCTACCGTGAAGGTTGCCGCCGAAGTCAGGGCAGCCTGAATTGGGCGGGCGGTTGTTACCCGCGACAGGTTCAGCTCGTCGCGTGCGTGCGCGGCCAACGGATCGTGCTCCATCATCTGCCGCGCAACTTCATCGGCCGTCGGTCGTGCAACGCCGCGGCGCTGGTAGATTGCGGAAAGCTCCTGTAACTCCGCCTCAGGAGAAGACGCAAGCTCCGCTCTCTCCCGCGCCAGATCGGCCGCCTCGGTATCGGCTTGCGAGCTGACCGAGACATATTCCCCGGCAGCCATCGACATTGCCCCCGCCACCAGCCCTGCGACACCGGCCAGCAAGATCTCGCTGCGACCCTGCGCGGCGGCGGCAACGCCCAGGATAAGGCTCGCGGTGGAGACGATACCGTCATTCGCACCGAGGACTGCCGCACGAAGCCAGCCGATGCGCCGGACCAGGTGGATCTCGGGATGAGGGCTTTGCATCGCAGATTTCCCCTTCTTCAATCCCGGCGGGCTTAACGCACTCCTGCTGGCCTTGTCGCGAAACTTCGCGCTATCGCCAACGAATGCGCGCAGATAAGCGGGTGCTTACCGGACCCCGGGTAAGCGCCGCTCCCATGGCCGTACATGCTGGCAACGATCATCTTCGGCTGGAATATCGTCGAAGGGAAACACAAATGACATCGACAAAGACCGCGCGACCCCGATGGGATCCTGTCGTGAAGTTGACGCACTGGTCAGTCGTCGCAGCCGTGCTGGCGAACGCCGTATTCACCGAGGAAGGCTCAAACGCCCATATCTGGGTCGGCTATACGCTTGCGGCCATCCTGGCACTACGGCTGCTATGGGGTCTGATCGGTCCGGACGAGGCTCGCTTCACGGCGTTCCTGCCCAGCATCAGACGGGCTCTGGCGCATGTGCGCGAGATACGGTCCGGTGAGCGTAGCGAACACAGGTCACACAATCCGCTCGGCGCGCTGATGGTCTATGCGATCTGGGCCTGCCTCATTGCCATCATCGCGACCGGAATTGCCATGGCCGGTCTGCCGGGTGCAGCTGAACCCAGCGGCGAGCCGGCAGCAGCTTCATCCCTGGAGGAGCGCGGAAAAGGCGATGACCATGAGGACCATGAAGAGGGATTGGCCGGCGAAATCCACGAGACTGCCGCCAACCTGCTCTACGTCTTGATCCTGCTCCATCTTGCCGGTGTCGTGTTCGAGACTCGCCGAAGCGGTAGCAAGGTAGTTCTGGCCATGGTTCCGGGTCACCGATAATCAGGGCCCATGAACAATCGGCGGCGCAATCTTCGAGAGCAAGGCAACCGCGATGACGATCGTGGTCGCCTTGCAATCGATGGCAGCCCTGTTCTTCACGATCGATGTTCTGAACGATGCGAGCAAAAGCGAGGGCATGGCCCACCTGGCGATCGAAGGCCTGGCCGTGGCCGCGCTTCTGGTCGCGATCGTGGTGGGCGCATACCAGATCAGATCGCTGGTTCTGGCTGCGAGGCAGGACGAGTTGGCGGTTGCATTGGCGCGAGGCGCGGCGTCGGAGCTGATCCAGCTCCGCTTCGCCCAGTGGAAACTCACGCGTGCGGAAGCCGATGTGGCCCTGTTCGCACTGAAGGGATGCGATGTGCAGCAAATCGCGGAACTGAGGGGCGCAGCGGAAGGTACCGTGCGTGCGCAGCTGACCCGCATCTATGCCAAGGCCGGGGTCAGGTCACAGTCATCGCTCATAGCGTCATTCCTGGACGAGATGATCGATGTGAGGCCATTCGGTTGACCGCCAATGCGCAGGGTTCGACTTGTCGCCGTGTACAGGACCCAAAAAGGCGTCGGTTTACCGAGCGTCCTCCAGAACCGCGCTGATAGTGTCTTGCAGTTCGGGAAGCACTTCAGCTGCGAACCAGGGATTGTTCCGCATCCAGATCCGGGAGCGCCACGAAGGATGTGGCAGGGGAAAGTAGCGTGGCAGAAAGTCGCGAAAGCGGCGCACCCTGTCACCCATCTTGCCCGGGCCAAGCGCATCCTTTTGCGCATGGGTGCCGACCAGCAAGGTCAGTCGCACCCTGCGCATATGCGCCAGGAAGTCGGCACGCCAGAATTGTGCGCATTCGGGACGGGGAGGCGCATCTCCCCCGCCGATACGACCGGGATAGCAGAACCCCATCGGCAGGATGGCAATCTTTCGCTCGTGATGGAACTGCTCTTCGGACACCCCCATCCATTGGCGGAGCGTGGCCCCGGACGCGTCGGAGAACGGCACCCTCGAAGCATGAGCCTTCGTGCCGGGCGCCTGGCTTGCAATTAGCAATCGGGCGGATGCGGACACCTGGAAAACCGGCCGAGGACCAAGAGGCAGGTGATCGGCGCACAGGTCACAGGCCCGGGCCGACGAGGCAAGATGCTCGAGACTATCTCTCATATGTGCGACTCGAGGGCTTGATGGTGGCCAGCCTTTTCCGGGTGCCGATCTATGCGACTCCGATTCAATTGCGGGGGAGGCCAGGAGCCAAACGGCGGTCCCATATGCCGAACTAAATGATCGCTTGGCATATCGATGCCGCTCGCGCCCTGCCGGCAGCATTGCCAAACGCGAGGGCGATGGTGACCAGATTGGTCTTCATCGCCCGGCTCAGATCGCTGAGGCTCATGCGGCCACACGCCCAATCATGGGTCAGTCCCCATTGCGCGTTTGCATAGCTCTGCTGCAGGTCGTCCTTGCCCGCGATGGCAAATGCCGAGAAATCAGCTTCGTCCGAGCGGAGCCAGGACTTGAGAATGAGGAGCGGCATTTCGCGCAGCAAATCAATGATGCGCGGGTTCGTATCCGCCGAAAAATACAACCGGGCGGCGCTCGCCGACCAGGCGCGGACCCTGGCTATTTCGCGACACACCTGGTCGATCATCGCAAGTGCTTCGGAAAGGTTCCTGGATCCGGATGTTGCCAGCGACAGGTCGCCGAACATCTTGCCGTAGTTCTGCGAAGCCGCGGCTGCCAGCAGATTGTTCTTGTCCGAAAACTGATTGTAGATCGTTCTGGTAGACACGCTTGCACGCGAGGCAACGTCAGAAATGCTGAATGTTTCGCTGCCGTGTTCCGCTATGAGATCCCACGTTGCTTCCAGCACCCTGGCCTTTCGATCGCTGCTGCTGCTCGCCTTCAACGCTGCCTCCGTTCCACATGTTCGTGCCTTGCAGCAGACCGGGCCATGCATGTCCATTCCGTTGGCACCTGCCGATCTCGGATCGAAGTTCTGGATCATCGACCCGGTTCCGTCACTGGGCCTGTCGGGCAGAGGCTCGCAGGCGCTACAAAACGACGGTGATGTATTGTCGCTTCAGGACCCGAAGGCCCGGCCGAATTCGCGGCGATCAGCATCGTCACAGCAGGGCTGCTCGCGAACTCCACGATCCAAGTGGAGCGGTGGGCGGATCAACGCCGACCGGCAGCTTGCTGCGGAAGCGGCGCGATGACTCGTCACCGACCAGCGTTCGCCTGCCCGTACCGAACCAGTTTTAGCACTTCATCGGCCGGGGCCAACGCCGTTTTTGAAATGCATTCATGTGTATCAACAGTTGGATAATTATAGATAAATCGTTCTAGTAAAACGATAATACATGAAGTTTGACGATTGCACACGACTGCAATACCATTAATCTCGATTCGAGCGGTGGCAAGAGGGAGGGGCCTATGCGAAGTTCCGTGATGCCGGTGATCTCTGCGCAGATAGAACACGAGCTGAAGCGGGAGCGCCATCGCGGGCTTTCCGAATTTGCCCAGGACTCCAGGGGAGCGTACACAAGCCCGGTGTTTCATGACCTGGAGATGCAGCACCCCTGGTCCAGGACACGGCCGATCATTGCGAATACTGGAAGACCTTTGTGGCGAACTACCATGTCATTCAGCAAGAGGATTTCCAGTTTCTGCAGAATATTCAGGATTCCCTCTCTTCCGGCGCTTTCGACGAGATGACGCTGTCGTACCAGGAGCGGCGGATCTATTGGATGCATGAAGAATTCGACCGGCGCATCGGCGTAGAAAACATTCCTGAGCATCTGCGTGTCGAGCAGATGCTCACGCCCTTTGCAGGACCGGCATGATCGGACCTTCTGATCCAAGGGACGTACGGGGTCTGAGCGTGCTGCATGCGCACGACAAGCGCGCTGCACGGCTCTTCGAGCAATGTGCCGTGACGGCTTCGGCATTGAAAATGAAAAGCGGATGGAGGGCTGGCACGTGGAAGTAGACCCCGGTCGATTCAATTTCGTGGTCGTCGGTAGCGGTGCTGCCGGCCTTGTCGGCGCAATTACGGCATCGATCATGGGGCTTCGCCCGATCATCATCGATAAGGCCGATACCTGGGGCGGCACGACGGCCACGTCCGGCGGGGTCCTCTGGGTTCCGGGCAATGATCTAATGACGCGGGACGGCGACGCCAGCGCGGAAGCTGCCCGCACCTACGTCCATTCGCTGCTGGGCGAGGTTTCGGCACGAGAAATGGCCAAGGCAGATGCGTTTCTGGCTGCTGCACCCCAGATGGCGCGCATGCTGGCGGGGGAAGGGCTGCATTGGATCCGAAGCAAGACGCATCCCGACTATTATCCGCAGGTGCAGGGTAGCGGCCTGGGCCGGACCATCGAATCCGCCCGATTCGATGGCAAGGCCTTGGGCGACAGGTTGAAGACCATGCGCGCTGCCGAACTTGACCTTCCAGCGATCAGCAGCGACGAGTTCGGAGTCGTGACACGGGCGAAGACAGCTACCGGGCCGCTGCTAGACACTGCAGCCGCCCTTGCCAGTTACAAGCTTCGAACGTGGTTGGGTCAGAAACCGCTGGGCAACGGACGCGCGCTTGTCGCATCATTGATGAAGATCGCCATGGCGCGTGATATTCCGCTTCGCCTTGGTACCCGACTGGTTGAGTTGCAGGAAAGGCAAGGAGCGGTTGCCGGCGTCCTGGTCGAAGCGGCAGGGAGGCACGAAGTACTGGAGGCGCCCGCGGGCGTGTTGCTGGCAGCGGGGGGATTTGCCCGCAATGCTATGCTTCGCAAGAAGCTGCAGAACCGGGAGCGGACCTGGACCAATGCAATCGAGGAGGATCAGGGAGACGCCTATGCGGCAGGCGTCAGGATCGGGGCCGACCACGAGCTGACAGACGATTGCTGGTGGATGCCCTCGATACAGGTGAGCCCCACGATGAATGGTCTTGCGCTAGGACTACGCGCTCTTCCGGGCAGCATGGTGGTGAACCACGAAGGCTGCCGCTACATGAACGAAGCGAATTCGTACATGAGTGTCGGCAGGACCATGTTCGAGCATGGTGCCGCAGACGCCGATCACTGGCTCGTCATGGACGGCAGGTTCCTCAAGCGCTACGTGTTCGCCGAGCTTTCGCAGAGCAAAATCCGCGACCAGATGATGGCGGAGGGCTATCTCAAGCGCGCCGACAGCATCCGCGAGCTCGCAATCCAGTGCGGACTCGATCCGGACATTCTTGAAGCGACCCTCGAGCGCTTCAACGGCTTTGCACGGGCGGGACGCGATCTCGATTTCGGACGCGGCGATAGCGCCTACGACCGACATTGGGCGGACCCAAATCATGCCCCGAACCCGAGCCTGGGCGAGATCTTGAATCCCCCGTTCTGGGCAGCGGTTTTGCGGCCGGGCGACCTGGGTACCAACGGAGGTCTGAAGACGGACGAATGGGCCCGCGTCCTCGATACTGGCAATCATCAGATAGAGGGGCTCTACGCGGCAGGGAATTCGGCCAGTTCTCCCTTTGGCCGGACCTATCCCGGCGCAGGAGCGACGATCGCTGCCGCATCCACCTTCGGCTATCTCGCGGCTGTACATGCGGCCGGGCGGCACACGAACAGCCCGTGCGTCCTCGCGCCCGGCGACTGACCGACGAACAGTTCCATCAATCCTGGAGGCCGTATGAAGCAGAACCCCCTGATCGTGCAGGACGTCGATGTTGCCCAGTGGGATGAAGTCGTTGACGTTGCGATCGTCGGTTACGGCGTGGCAGGCGCTTGCGCCGCCCTGGAAGCGAAGCGCGCAGGAGCTGATGTCATTGCCATCGAGTGCGCCAGTGGAGGCGGAGGAGCCAGCGGCGTGTCCTCGGGCATCTTCTATCTCGGCGGCGGTACCGCGGTGCAGAAAGCCTGCGGCTATGCCGACACGTCCGAGGACATGTACAAGTTCCTGATGGCAAGCAGTGGGGCGCCCGATGCCGCGATAGTGCGATCTTACTGCGATAACAGCGCCGGTCATTTCGATTGGCTGGAGGCACAGGGCGTGCCGTTCGAACGGAGCAGCTTCAAGGGCAAAGCCGTCTATCTTGAAACTACCGAATGCCTTTTCGGCACTGGCAACGAAAAGCTCTGGCCCTACAGCGAAATCGCTCAGCCGGTGCCGCGCGGCCACAAGGTGGCAGGTGTCGGCGAGAACGCCGGTTCCGTGGCAATGGAAGCCTTGCTGCAGAAGTGCTACGACGAGGGTGTTCGCGCCCTCTACGACAGCCGGGTCACGGCACTTGTGCAAGATGCGGATGGCCGCATCACAGGCGTCAGGGTTAAAAGACCCGAGGGTATATTGCACATCGAGGCGAGGGGCGGCGTCGTTCTTGCGACGGGCGGTTTCAATCTCAACAAGGCAATGACGACTGAATATCTGCCGCTGTTGTCCGCCACGTCCGAGCCGCTCGGAGTTCCAGCCAATGACGGCGCAGGCATTCGGCTGGGCGTGGCGGCGGGTGCTGCCACGCAGGCTATGGACGGGGTCATTGCAACCGCCTCCATTTATCCGCCGGCTCAGTTGATCAAGGGAATCCTCGTCAACAAGCGGGGGGAGCGGTTTGTCGCCGAGGACTCATATCATGGTCGGACGGCGGCATTCATCATGGAGCAGCCCGACCAGACCGCCTATCTGATCGTCGATGCCGAGACGTTCGCCTATCCGGAACTTCAGTATCATCGCCATACGCTGGTCGATGGCTGGGATACGGTCGAGGAAATGGAAGCTGCCCTGTCGCTGCCGACGGGCTCGTTGCAGACAACGCTTCGCAATTACAACCGGCATGCCGCCGCAGGCCGCGATCCGTATTTGTTCAAGGATCCCGAATGGCTGAAGCCGCTGAACAACGGCCCCTTTGCCGCCTTTGATATCTCCTTCGACAGGTCGGTCTATCTTTTCATCACACTCGGCGGCCTGCGCATCGATGCCCGGGCCAGTGTTCTCGACGGCAAGGGGCGCATCCTGCCGGGGCTGTTTGCTGCCGGTGCCTGTGCGGCGCACATCCCCCAAAATGGAAAAGCGTACGCCAGCGGGTTGAGCCTTGGACCAGGTTCGTGGTTCGGGCGGGTCGCCGGCCGCCATGCGGCTGCAGGAAGCTGCGGCAGCATTGCCGCGGAGAAGAACGACGCAGACCTTCGCCCGGTGCATGATGCAAGCGGTCGGTGATTCAAGGGTGGCTGCGGCGGAATAGTCTCTGCCTTTCGAATTCCTCGGCAGCTTGGCGGGAGCCGCGGGCGCAGATGCGACGTAGCACGGCGAGGGCGTTAGCGGCCGGATCGCTATACCGGGTTCCATCGGTTGGCCTCGTCATGCGCGGTGCCCGCGTTCTGCAGCGAAACGCTGACGCGCGCGTGCGATTGGCCCGGCCTGAATTGTACTAGCCCTTGCACCTCGTGCCGCGGGCGGGGAGAAGGCGGCATGCGAACCTCGCTCTATTCAGTTCCGGGAAAGCTGCGCCTGCTGCCGCGCCGCCTCGTTCCCGTGGCTATTCTCGTCTTTCTGACGCTTGGTCTTGTCCAGCTTGCCGCCAGCGTGCTGTTCTACCAGGCGATCGACACCGAAACCGTCCGGCAGGACCATGCACGGCGGGTGGCTGAGCTGCTGATTGTGGCGGACCGGCTGCAGGAACGCGGGACCTTTGATGTCGCGGGGATCATGACAACGCGGCACCTGTCCGTCCAGATTGGCCCGCGTCCCATTGTCACCACCGATGACATTTCCGGTGGGCTGATGCCGGTGCGCGATGCGATCACCCGTTGGGAACCGGCGCTGGCCGAGCGGGCGCTTCATCTCGGCCTGATGAGGGGGGCGAACCGCACCGACCATTTGATCGGCTCGATCGAACTTGCCGACGGGCAATGGCTGAACTTTCGCTCAGCGGGGTTCTCGGTTGGCTGGCCGGTGGTGCTGCGCGCAACCGTCATGACCGCCTTGCTGGCGCTGGCCGCGCTGCTGGCGGGGGCGTTGATACTGAAGGCGCTGGGCCGCCCCCTTCGTGTGCTGGCCGATGCCAGCGAGCGGATCGGGGAGGGCCATCAGCTGGAATTCGAGGTCGAGGGACCGGCAGACATCCAGCGCGTGAGCCGGGCCTTCAACGGGATGCAGGGGCGCATCGGAAGGCTGATCGGCGACCAAGCCCGCGCGTTCGAGGCGATCAGCCACGATCTGCGCACGCCGCTGGGACGGTTGATGCTGGCTGCGGACATGATCGATGACGAGGACATCAGGACCATCGTCAGCGGCTCTTCGCATGAGATGGCAGACCTGCTCAATTCGCTGCGCGGCTTCCTGCGCGCCCAGCATATCCAAAGCGCGCCCGAACAGCTGGATTTGCGCGAGATCGTCGAAGCGGCCTGCGCGCCGTGGAGCGACAATGTCGAGATCGCAGGCGACGATCCGGTTGAGGTCAATACCTACCGCGAACCGCTGGAGATCGCCCTTGCCGCGCTGATCGACAATGCCGTCAATTTCGGCGGAAAAGCACATGTCGCGATCGAGCGCGTGGCTCTCGGCTGGCGCCTTGCCGTCAGCGACAGGGGGCCTGGCATACCTCCCCATCTGCACCACCTGATCCTTGACCCGTTCTTTCGCGTCGACGATGCTCGTGCACGCGACGTTACCGGCTTCGGGCTGGGCATTCCCACGGCGCACCGGCTGATGCAGCGTTTCGGCGGCGGGCTGGAATTCGAGGAGAACCCCGGAGGCGGGCTGCGCGTGCTGCTCTATCCGCCGACGCCGCTACCGGACCGTCAAGCGCTGGCTCGATAGCTGGTCCGCGGGAATCTCCTGACGGTACGGAAAGCAGCGGTTCTGCGGCGTGGTCGCGCGGGTGACCGAAGAAGCGCCTCAGGGACGGGGCAGGTTCTCTCCTGAGCGGCCTCCGGCCAAACCGTCGCGCCGCATCGTGATGGCAGTCAGGAGACTGTCGGCAATCATCCTCGCGCGCTCGCCAACGAGTTGCGTCGCCAGATCATCGCTCTCCAGTTCGCGCAGTGTCGCGTAGAAAAGCTCCAGCCAGCGGGCGAAGTGGTGCAGTTCCAGTCCCGGAATCGCCAGATGCTTGAGCATCGGATTGCCCGAGAACTCTCCGCTATTGTGCAATACCGACCGCCAGAAGGCCTTCATGCGGGCAAGATGTGGCGGCCAGTGGACTATTTGCGCGGCAAAGATCGGGCCGAGCAATTCATCTTCGCGGATCCTGCCGTAGAAATTGTCGACCAGGCAGTCGATGAAATCGGCATCCACTCCGATTGATTCGGCCGCTGCACGCTTCTCTGCGCGCTTCGCGGCGGCGATCGTGCGGTTGTCCGGATGCGCCGCTTGCATTGGCGCAGAGTGTTCGGTCATGCCGCAGCTCCTTTCGGCCGGCATCCACCTTCGTTCGGGTCCGCGGCGGGCTCGCGAAGAAACTGGACGTGGAAGCGCACCTCGCCGACGGCCTCGACCCTGTGAAGGATCGTCGGCTCGACGATGCCGAGGTCGCCGCCAGCGACCAGCGTCAGCTCGTGCGCTTCGCGGCGAGGGTCGGTCACCAGGTAGCGTAGCGTTCCGCTCTCGACCTCGATCAGGCCCCAGACACCCTCTTTCGTCGAATGCTCGCCGAGCAGGCCCGCGGGAATGGTGGTCTCGGTGAATGTGGCGGTTCGCTTGTAGGGCTCAAGGCCGGGGGGAAGCGGAGATGTCATGTCATGCAGCTTTCTGATGTCCTAGCAGGGTCGAGATCGCATTGCTGAGCTCGTCCCCGAGCAGGGGTTTCTCGATGACGTCCGCGCCAAGGCTTTTGGCACGTGTCCGGAACGGCGGGGTCGGATTGGTTGCGAGAACGATGGCCGGGGCATCGCACCCAGAATCCCGCAGCCCGCCGAGTAGAAGAAGACCATCGCCCCTGTAGTTCTGATCGATGATCAGAATGCGCGCTGCCGGTCGGGCGGCGCGGTCGGGGTCGCCCTCCACGGCGACCATGCCCTCGGCGGCCAGCGAGAATTGCAGGGAGGAAAGGACCGGAAGGTCTTCGATGAACAGTCCGATCATGTTCGTGCGCTCCATGTCCGTTTCTCCCTGCTGGCGGCTGTCGGTCAAGCCGCCTTCTTCCAGTTGGGTTCAAGAGCGACATGCGGCGGGCATGCGGCGACCGGGGCCAACGGCAGGCCCCCGAGTTCGTTGGCGAAGCCATGGTTCACGTCGCGGTGATGCGCCTCGTCGGCACGCACCACGAGCACGACGTCGCGCAGCGTCGCGTCGTCAGGCAGGCCCCAGTACTGCCTTGCAATTTCGGGCGCCGGCACGTTCGGACTGCGGCCTTCGTCGATCTCGGCCAGATAGTGGGTGTAGCTGATCACGGCCTCTTCCTCGAAGTAACCGACGACGCGGTGCGCGGTCTTGCTGCTGATCAGGTAAAGGCCGAAGAAGAAAAGATAGAATACCCACTGCACGCCGATGATCACGGCCCGCTCGAAAAGCGTGGGCTTGGAGATCTCGATGAAGGTCATCAGGTGCATGCGCTCGTTTTCGGCTTCGTCCATGAGCGTCTTGATCCAGCCCCTGTCGTCGCACATCCGCCGCAGGCAAGCGAGGTGGTTGATCGTCGCGCCGACCATGCCGGGCACGGCGGCCACGGTTTCGAGCACGACGGCGCGGTGGCCGTAGCGCTGGGCAAAAAACGTATCGGCGGACCAGCGCAGCGCCTTGGTAAAGCCGAACGCGATCCGGTCCGACATCCCGCGAGGGTTGTGATGAACGCCCAGATCGATGAAGGGTGCAGTCATTGAATTGTCTCCGCCTGGCGGCACGTTGAACTGAAAGCGCCGCTGCTGGAGTCGATCTAGGCTCGATGAACGGAAATGCGAAATTTGGATGATCACCCTACGCAGCGCGCCCTAAGGGCCTTACCGGAGGCGGCACCGGCGAGTTTCATGAGCCGGTTCCTGCCCCGCTTGTCCTTTCCTGCCGCCCTGATCATCGCGCTTGCCGCGATCGGCGTCGGCGCGGGCATCCGCCTTCTGTTTGCCGGGGAACTGGCGCAGCGGGCGACTTTCATCTTCTTCGTGCCGGGGGTCGTCGTCGCAAGTGCGCTGTCGGGCCTGCGCGCGGGCGCGGTCGCCGCGATTGCAGGGGCCGCCGCGGGATTATGGTGCGACGCCTTGGCAGGGCCCGTGATCGATGGCAGCTACGTCGCGGCCGCGGCGTTCGTGGTCATCGGGGTCTCGGTCGCGGTGGGCGGCGAGTGGTTCCAGAGAGCGAGGATCGAGACCGAGGCGTCCGCCAGCGGCCTGGCACGGCGCGAGGCGCATCTGCAATCGATTTTGAACACGGTTCCCGACGCCATGGTCGTGATCGACGAGGCCGGCCTGATCCGGGAATTCAGTTCCACCGCCGAGCGCATGTTCGGCTGGAAGGCGGATGAAGTTACCGGGCGCAACGTCAACGTGCTGATGCCCGATCCCTACCGCGCTGCGCACGACAGCTATCTCGCCCGGTACTACAGGACGGGGGAGAAGAGGATCATCGGCAAGGGCAGGGTGGTTGTCGGATCCCGGCGCGACGGTTCCACTTTCCCGATCGAACTGGCGGTGGGCGAGATGGCTGCGGACGGGGAACGCTTCTTTACCGGGTTCATCCGTGATCTGACCGAACGGCAGCAAGCGGAGGCGAGGCTGCAGGAGCTTCAGTCCGAGCTTGTCCACGTCTCGCGCCTCACCGCGCTGGGCGAGATGGCCTCCGCACTGGCGCATGAGATCAACCAGCCGCTTTCGGCGATCGCGAACTATCTGAAGGGGACGCGCATTCTGCTGGAACGCGAGGAAGTGCCGCACGAGCGCGTTAGCGAGGCCGTCGCGAAGGCCGCGACAGAAGCCCTGCGTGCCGGCGAGATCATCCGGCGGCTGCGCGATTTCGTGGCGCGCGGAGAGACCGAACGGACCATCGAAAGCCTGCCCAAGCTGGTCGAGGAGGCGAGCGCCCTCGCGCTTGTCGGCGCCAAGGAGCACGGGATCCGCGTACGCTATGATTTCAGCCCGTCGATCG
This sequence comes from uncultured Alphaproteobacteria bacterium, assembly GCA_963752785.1. GTDB lineage: Bacteria > Pseudomonadota > Alphaproteobacteria > Sphingomonadales > Sphingomonadaceae > Croceicoccus. Next base: position 145,919 of record CAVVZE010000013.1, on the reverse strand, counting down.
ACCTCGTCCTTGCCGACAAGGTGCAGATCCAGCAGGTCGTGCTCAATCTGGTGCGGAATGCCGTCGACGCGATAGCCGAGGCGCACGTGGAAAGGCGCGAGCTGACCGTGGCTATCGAGCTGGGGGATGATGGGATGGCGCTGGTTCGCGTCACCGATACCGGGCCAGGGATCGATCCGGACGTGGCTGAAAGACTGTTCCAGCCCTTCATTACCACCAAGAGGTCCGGCATGGGCGTGGGGCTGTCGATCTCGCGCACGATCATCGAGGCGCATGGCGGCCGGATATGGGGAAGAGAAGCGGCCGCCGGCGGTGCCGAATTCGGCTTTACCCTGCAGGCAGTCGCAGACGAGGAGCTCTACGTTGGAGAGTAGCGAGATGAAGGATGCAATCGTTTACGTGATCGATGATGACGAAAGCGCGCGTCAGTCTTTGGAATTCCTGCTCGATGTTTCCGGGATCAGGGTTCGCTCGTTCGCCTCGGCGGACGCTTTCCTGAAATCGGCGCCTCCACTTGCGGGAGCCTGTATCGTCACGGACGTACGCATGCCGGGCACGAGCGGGATCGAACTCGCCGCCAGATTGGCCGGGGAGGATGACGCGGTCCCGGTTATCGTCATCACCGGCCATGCCGATGTTCCGCTCGCGATCCAGGCGATGAAATCCGGTGCGGTCGATTTCCTCGAAAAGCCATTCGACGACGAAGCGATCCTCTCGGCGCTCCGCGCCGCGCTGGCGCGAAGAGGACAAGAGGAGGAGGGAAGGTCGAGGCGACGCGAGGTCCTTTCCCGTATAGCGACGCTGTCGGGCAGGGAGCGCGAGGTCGTCGATGGCCTGGTCGAAGGCAAGGCTAACAAGATCATCGCGATCGATCTGGACATCAGCCCGCGGACCGTGGAGGTCTACAGGGCGAATGCGATGATGAAGATGCAGGCTAAGACGCTCTCCGACCTGGTGAGGATGATGACCGTCGCGACAATCGCATGATGGCGGCGACCCGGGGGTTAACGCCTTGATCAAGAGCTTCAACCTCTATCCGTCGCCTCTTGCGGGGGGCGAGAACATCAGGACGGGGCAGCCGGGGCAGCGTTCCGCGCGCTCCGGCAGCACCAGTCTCTCATGGGTTTACGGGCTAAGCCCCGCACACCAGCAATCAGCATGCCGCGAACGCAACGGCATGCGCAATCGTCATCCGCCGCATCGATCGGGATGAATGGTCATCGGCCGCAACACCAGGCTCGCCGCTTGGACTTTCCGGGCGGCGAGCAAGGTGCAGTCCACGCCGTAGCGCTGGCTTCAGCGGCCTTCCTCGGTCGCTGCAATGGCCGCCTTGGCTGCCATGATATAGGCCGTGGTCGTGGCAACCGTATACTCGTTCTCGAACCACAGGAACGGCCAGTCGGTCTTCAGCTCGGGATAATCGGGCTTGATGATGATCACGCCCGGCACCATGCCGCCGGGGATGAAGCTGTAATCGGCCCGATTGTGCCCATAACCGATCAGTTTCGAGCGGGTTCCGACCGTCGAGACCAGCGACAGATTGTTCGCCGGATGGCGGCCCAGCATGTAATCGAGAGCGTGCAGCGTGTATTCAGGCCCGATCACGTCCGGGAACGCCTGGTGCAGCAGGTACATGCGGGCGCCGAAGTCGGCGACTTCACCCGAACCTGCCCATGACCCCCTGGTCACCGGCACGCCAAACGGATTGCCTGCCAGTTCGCTATCCACGCGCGTCTTGTACTCGCGCGCCATTGTTTCGATCCGGCTGCGATAAGCCGCGTCCATATAGGGCAGGGCACGCACGGCCGCGCTGGCTACCCTGTCGAAATCGGCCTCTATTGCGGGCATCAATTCGGCAAGTCTTGCGGTGTAGATCCGGTCCCCTTGGGTGGTGATCATCAGCTCGACGGTCGAGGTGACCTTCGCCAGATCGAGGAAACGTGCCCGGAAGCCACCATCGTCGCGGCCGTCGCTGCTGTTGGCAATGGCGTCCAGCTGCGCGGCCCACAGCGCCTTGGCTGCTTCCAGTGCCTCGGCCGACATGTCCGGGTCGAATTCGGCCAAGGCCCGGCTCGCTGCCGCCAGACCCGCTGACACCGCCAGATCGTTGGTCGGATATCGCGTGGTGAACGCCCAGCGGTCGTCCTGCTTGCCGGAACGCCCCCCGTCTGCCTCGTCCTCGCCCAGCGCGGCATCGTAGAGCAGGCCGTCGGTCTGCGATCCGGCATCGCCCAGGTGCGTATATTGCTGCAGGGTCGGATCGATGATGCCGACAATGGAATGACCGAAAACCCTGTATTGCGCCAGCAATTGCAAGGCACCGTGCCGGATCTGCTGGAGCGCGTCGGGCTCGCCGTCCGGCTTGCGGATCTCCACCTCGCGAGCAGCTTCGTCGACACTGGTTTCGTCCCAGTCGAGCCCGAACAATTCGCGCGTCCAGACCAGGTCGCGGACCACGGCGGCATTCTGCGGCGTCTGGATATCGAAATCGCCCGCATCCTGGAACCCGCCGACGGAAAGACCATCGATGTGCTCACCCGGCTTGAATGGAGAATCCAGTTCCGCGCCCATGCGATAACCGTCGAAATGGGTGATGTTGGGCGGTGCCTGGCGCGCGTCGTCCAGATGGGGCGCGCTTTGCCAGAGCCTATATTGCTCGCGCACTGATACATGGTCCATCTGCACGGGAAGATAGGTGTCGAGCGAAGGCTGCCAGATGCGATCATAGGCATCGGCGGCGATCGGGAAGGGGTTCGTCGTCTGCCCCGCGTAGGAGATGGCGTAGATGCCCGCCTCGCGCACGCTCGAGAAGTCGAAGGCGCTGTACTGGTAGCGCAGGAACTTGCCCCTTGGCCTGACCGGAGCGCTGAAGACCGGCTCCTCGCCGTTGGCGGTCAGCTTGACCAGCACTGCCTCGTCCGGTGCGTCGAAGGCGGGATCAAGCTCGATCAGCGCCACCTTGCTGCGATCCGGCGTATAGCCGGCCTGGTTGAACGATACGACCGGTGCCCGTGTCCAGCCGGGGATGACGTTGGGCCGGACGTGCCAGACCACAGCATTTTCCCGAGCGCCCGGCTTGATCAGCGAGCGCACCACGAACCAGCCGTTCTGCGCCCGGTTGCGCGCGTCATACAGCGCGAGGGGTCCGGCATCGGAGGTGATGGTGACGCGGGTCATCGGGTCTTCGGGCGACAGGGTGATGGTCTGCGCACCCTGTGCCAGCGGCTCGGGATTGCCGGAGCCGTCGGTCGCCATCGGCCCGGAGGGGTTGCGCGGAAACAGGCCGGGCCGGTCACCCATCAGATAGGTCTTGCCGAAATAGGCGGTCGGCAGGAAATCGAGATTGAAGCCCGCCTTCCCCGCAAGCTCGGGCGGAAGCGGCGAATCCAGATCGACCGCGATGCGAAAGCCGCCGCCTTCCTCGGGAGTGACCTTCACCCGGTATGCCAGATTGACGTCGGGATAGCTGGAGCGGACCACGATCTCGCCAGGCGCGCTGCCCAGCGTACGCTCACCAAAGGTGGGCACGGGTGCCCATTGCTCGGGCGTGGGATCGAGCCGCACCTCGCCATCCGTGGCGATCCGTTCGCCGTGAAGGATGATCTGGATCCCGGCATTCTTCTCGTCGAAGAAAATGGGGCTGAACTGGTTCTGCTCGACGATGACACTGAGCCCCTCGGTCTCCAGCGTCTGGTCGGGGCTGACCTCCAGCGTCTGGGCATACAGCGGGAGCCCGCTGCAAAGCGCCAGCGTTCCGCATGTCGCGGCAAGCAGTCTTCGGACGTTGAGCATCTGAAATCCAATCCTCTTCCGGTAGCGGTACCATCCATGAACAAGGATGTTGTCCGTCTATTCTTGCGTGCTTGTGGCCCCGATTCCCGCTCTTTTCGCGATCCGAAGCGGTCGCGTGGCCGGTCGCCGAGGTAGCGCTATCATGTCTGGACCGTTGCCTCTGGCAAGGCAAGCCCCTTCCAGAGAGGGCGCCGTCCGCGGACATCGAAGAGCCGGAGGCAGGGAGCGTCGGCACCGGCTGATCCATCGGGCGGAGAGTAGATGCCGCCCGTCGATCGCGGGGCTGCACGGGTCGGTATTCGTTCCGGGTCTTGCCGGCCGCGCGATGACCCGGCCGCGCGATGACCCGGCCGCGCGATGACGGGAACCTCGGCGAGCATGGCGCATGGAGCCGCCGCTTTTGCAAGGGATCTGGAGTAAAGGCGTCAGGATCGGGCACTCGCCACGCTCGGACCGCCGACGATCGTCGGTGGCGCCGGACCAGTACTCGACTCCTCCTGGTCCGCGGGGAGGCCGGCGTCGCGAGAAATGAAGATCGACTTCGGCTCTGGTCGCCTCCTCCTCCAGTGCAATCGGTATCCACGCTGCCACCGCCCGGCCCGCTGTTCCGCAAGCAAGGCGCAGCCACATCCGCACCTGATCTTCCGGAACCGCGGGCAGGTCTGTTCATTCAGTCTTGTGGAAAGCCCGTCCTTTCATCGCGCACCCGCTCGCTCATAAGCCGCCCTCGCATCGCCGATGTCAACGGAGAGACACATGGTTGAACATTTTCGCAGACCCTTTCCAGACGGCGTCTATAGCCGCTTCAACAAGTTCGTCGTTCATGGGACGGCGGTTGCATGACACGCAAGCGCTCGGAAATAGACAGCGGTGACGCACAAGCGCCCGTTCCCGATGGCAATTTGCCGCATGATCCCCGCGTGAGCGAAATGTCTCCGAGCGCGACCGACAGGCACGGAAGCGAAGCTCCGCGCGATCCGCTCGATCGTAAAGCCACTGGTGCAAATGTGCTGAAGCTTGGTGTTGGCTGCCTGGCCATCGTGGCCGTGCTGGCGCTGCTTGGATGGCTGCTGAGCTAGCCGCACCGCAACAGGGTCCGCACTGGACAGCATTCTGACCTGGCGTGCAGCCCGCCGTCAGCTATTCTGTGCTTCCTTGATGTACTCCGACGGCTCCTTGCTCTTGCGGTCGTACTCTCCGGAGTTGGCCGCTTCGAAGGCAAGGAAGCTTGTGCCCAGCCTTACCCGTTCTTCCAGCGGTACATGACGCCGAAAATCGCTGAGACCTTGCCGCTCTTCCTCGGCCATGTGCTTGCTGTTCTGGTAGCGGGCCTGATCGACGCATTTCCACCATGCATCGGAACCGACTTCATGCTGTGACGCCTGTTCGGCAGCTTCTGCGATCTCGTTATGGTCGTCGATCGCGTCTTCCGTGGTTTCCTCGGCGCTGTCGGAATCGATGGCGCCGTGGCCCTTCTGCAGAAGGGTGGGGTAGAAGTGTTTTTCCTCCGCCGCGGCATGCGCCTCGAGGAAGTTCTTCAGCCGGTTGAAGATCTTCGCAAGAGCCTCGTTATTGCCGCGCGCCTCGTCGAGAGCAGCGAAGAGGCGCCGCTGCTCGTGATGGTCGGAAAGGATGCAATCTACGATGTCCACGGCGGTTTTCCCTATCTTGAACAAGTTCACAAACAGCGTGCCCGCAATCGAACTGTGGCAGCGGGCATGGGCATCTGATCAGCCCCTCTATCAATCGAACACGCTGCGCAGGGTCCGGTTCCAAGGCTGCCCCGGCAAGCCGAAGCGGCCATTCAGCCATCGACTTGCGCGCACTTCGGATTTGGCGGGCGACAGGAACGCCGCAATCCGGATCGTTTCGTCCATGATGGGTATCTGTTCCGGTTGCACTTCGGCCCATCCCGCCGACCTGCATATCTGGCAGCACTTCAGCTACGACCCAGGTACGGTCGCAGCTTGCGAAGGGCCTTGCCGCCCAGGTGAAGCGGACGCGGTGCCAGCGAGAACTTGGCGCCCAGCCATCCCAGACCCTCGGCGCTGCCGCGCCGCCGCAGCACGTTGATCGCGTGCTTCACGTCGCCAGGCTGAAACCCGGAAACGAGCGCGCTGGATTTGTCGTTCAGCGCCTCGCGCGAAAGTCGCACCGATTTGCGGATGGTCAGCAAGGCCTCGCGCGGCGGGAGATCGAAAAACTCATCCGACAGCACGCGAAATGCCGCTGCGCAGCTCCGCGCATCCTGAAACGCCTGCATGTAGAGCGGTGCCCAGTCGCGCACGAATGCCTGGACCTGCTCCGCGATATGCTGCCTGACCGCAGCCTCGTCCGGGTCCATTCGTTGCAACACGGGCCGCGCGTGTCCGTTTTCATCCAGTTCGAATCCCTCGCAGGATCCCTCGGGTGCCATGCCGAACAGATGCTCGGCCACGGTCGAGTGCCGCCAGAGCGCCGGTGCCGCCGCCGCGCGGCGATGGGCGATGTTCAACTCGATCATGGTTTCGGCGCGGCCAGCCTGCACGAAGCTTCGCCGCGTCTCGCTGAGGTACAGGTACAGTCCGAACAGGCGCTGTTCGGGCATCAGCGATTGCAATGCGGTCTGCACGTTGAGGTGCCAGCCGATATCCACGATGGCGCAGGAACCGGTCCCGATCAGTCCGGCAGTCTCGAAATACTGGCGCGCTGCGCGGCGCATCTCCGCTGCGCTGTCCAGAACCGACCGCCCTTCGTCGCTCGCCGTCAGCAGATCGACGAAACGGCCGAAATCCTCTGCGCTCAGCGGAGCGTCTCCTGCCAAGCTGTCGCACATGGTCTGCATGATGGGCGATAGCGTGGCGCGGTCCAGGCGAAGATAGCGCAGCAGCTTGTCCCGCGTCAGATCGCCCGGCTGGTCGAATATCCAGCGCAGGTCGGTCCTCAGATCGCGAATGGCCGCGAAATAAAGCGAATAGCGCGAGCCATAGACATAGTGGCTCTCGACCCCGGTACATCCCGTCTGCGTCAGATGGCTGGCCGCCAGATAGGGAAGATAACCATCCCGCGCCATGAAGTAGAGCCGGTCGAGATTGTCTTCTTCGGCACGCCTGATCGTCCAGAGCGCCCAGAGCAGCGAAGCGGGGCCCAGGAAGTCGGAGACCAGGCGGTTTTCCGAAGCCCTCTCATCGGCGCGGCCGTTCCGCACCGAGCCGACGAGTATCGATCGGGACAGCTGCGGTGCCGCAAGCGCGTCGTTCAATCGACGCTCGAAGGCATTCAGCCTGTGGCCCCGGTAGTGCCGCGACCGCAGGCCCAGCGAACGTGGCTTGCGATGATCGGAATGCCGGTGATCGCCCGTCATGCAATAGTCGGCAGACTTGCCGCCCATCTGTTCCATCAGGTGGAGGTAGAGATGCCCTTCATGTTTGGTCTTATCATGTGCCGAGGAGACGAAGAGCCTGTCGCCAGGCTGCATGACACCGTGTTCCTCCAGCACCGAACGCAGGAAATGCTCGGGCAGGTACATGTCCGAGACATAGACGATGCGATGGCCCTGTTCGCGCCGCTTCGCGATCACCGCGGCAATTTCGGCGTTCGGATAGAGCAAATCGCGCTCGCACGACATTTCGATCGAAACTGCGAGGTCGCGATCGTCGCCGACCATCCAGACCAGCTCGTCCCAGATGGCGTCCAGCGTGGTTTCCGCCCGACCGACGCGGGCGCGCCTTTCCGCTACCAGGCGGGCCGATACGAATGCATCCTCGCAGCTGCCATCCATCCGCTCCGGCAAGGCTGCGGCCAGGCGGTGATAGACCAGCCTGAAGACATCCGTGGGATCCACGACCTTGCGAAACAGGACGGTGTCGAGAAGATCGAAACAGGCAAATCTTGCTGCCCGATCAAATCTTTCGCGCCTTTCCTGCGGAGCGCTCAGCGGTGCCTGTAAGGAATGTTCCTGCACGCTTTCCGCCATTCATGATTCATGACGCTGATTTGCGGACAACCATTGGCAGGACGCAGCGAACGATCAAGCGGCTTTAATGGCTAAGACCTTTTTCCAATCGCAGGGCGTTCGCGACTCGCGTTCAGCCAATGGCTCCTAATACAAACATGAGTGTCTGTTTTGTGGCCGATTAACTACTCTCGCCCTCGAGATACGAGCCGGATGCAATCGGCTGACAATGGTGGGAGAGAGTGGATGACGAAGGCGTTGCACTTCTGTTTGGGCGCGTCGGCGCTGGTGCTTGGAACGGTCCAGGCCCATGCGCAGGCGGTTGCGAACGAACCGGGCGAGACGGAAGTTGCGGAAGAGAGCCCGGTCGCGGGCGTGACCGAGATCGTCGTTACCGCGCAAAAGGAATCGCAGAACCTGCAGGACGTGCCGATCTCGGTCACGGCGGTCACGGGCGAGATGATCGAGGACGCGCAGATCAACAATATTGCCGACCTCTCGAACTCGATCCCCAACGTGCAGATCAACACCTTTTCGAACTCGCCCGATTCCGCCGTATTCACGATCCGCGGCGTCGGCGTGAACGATGCCGATCCCTATGTCGGCACGACCGTTTCGGTGGTGGTCGACGGCGTGGTGGTGGGCGTCAACACCGCCGCGCTCCTCTCGCTCTTCGATATCGAGCGAGTGGAAGTATTGCGCGGCCCTCAGGGTACGCTGTTCGGCGCCAACACGACGGGCGGCGTGATCAATGTCATCACAAGGCAGCCGACCGGCGAATTCGGCGGCGATGTCCAGTTCGTATATGGCAATTACGGACAGATCGAAGCGAACGCATCGCTCAACTTCCCGATCGGCGAGCAGTTCGCCGGCAAGATCAGCGTGCTTCACAACGAAATGGACGGCTACTTCCGCAACTACCTCGACGGCAGGCGGATCGGCGAACGCGACATCACGACGTTCAGGGGCTATCTGCAGTACGAAGGCGCGGATTACGACGCGACGCTGATTGGCGAGTACGTCCGGTCGCGCGGCGGATCGCAGACCGGCATACTGATCGCGGGGCCGGGCGAATTGTTCTACACGCCGGGCGAGACCGAGGATCCTTTCGACTTCCGGCGCGGCCTGTCGGACGACCAGCCCGATCTGAACAATCGCGACACCTATTCGCTGACGCTGACGCAGAACCTCGACACCTCGCTCGGGACGCTGACGTCGATCACCAATTACCGGGAATATGACAATCTGCTGTTTTCCGATGACGACGCGACCACGCGCGTCCTGCTGCAGACGCGCCGCGACACCAACCATCACCAGTTCAGCCAGGAACTGCGCAACCTTGTCGACATTACCGACAGCACCCGGCTGATCGCGGGCCTCTTCTATTTCGAGCAGCAATATTTCCTGGACCAGGACGGCAAGCTGGATGGATTCCTGCCGGGCCTCGGCCAGCCGCAGACGCAGGAGCAGAAGAACAAGTCCTATTCCGCGTTCGCGCAGCTCTATCAGGACCTCACGCCCGAACTGACGCTGCAGGCGGGCATCCGCTATAGCCACGAGCGGACCAGCGCGACATCGACCACAGCCAATTCGATCAGCCCTGACGGCGGTCCCGCCGCGTTCGACGATCCGCTGATCCCCGGGTCGCTGATCGTCGCATCGGGCAAGGAAAGCTGGGACAATGTCGGCTACAAGGTCGGTCTCGACTACCAGCCTTCGACCGACCTCCTGCTCTACGGCTATTATGCGCGCGGCTTCAAGTCGGGCGGGTTCACGGGCCGTATCGCCATCGCGCAGGACATCGGGCCGTTCGATCCCGAAACGCTCGACACGTTCGAGGTCGGTGCGAAGGCCGACTTGCTGGACCGGCGGCTTCGGCTGAATTTCGCGGCGTTCCTGAACAAGTACAACGACATGCAGGTGGTGCAGAACATCACCTATCCCTCGGGCGCCAATTCGGCTTCGATCGCCAACGCGGGCAAGGCGGAGACCAAGGGTTTCGAGCTCGAGGCGACCGCAGTGCCGGTCGACGGGCTGACCCTGTCGGGCTCGCTCGCCTATCTCGATGCCAAGTACAAGGAATACGATACGCTGGTGCTCGACCCGGCGACGGGCGGGCTGGTGCCGGTTTCCTATGCCGGCAACCGCCTGATGAATTCGCCGGAATGGAACGCCGCTTTCGGCCTCAACTGGAAGGGGCGCGTCGGTCCGGGCGAGCTGAACGCCAATGCACAGTACACCTACACCAGCGAGAAGTTCACCAGCTATACCAACCTTCCGGTCGAGGAGGTCGGTTCGATCGAACTTGTGAACGCCAGCCTGCGTTGGAGCCCCGACAATTCGGGGCTGGAGTTCGGAGTGTGGGTCCGCAACCTGTTCGACGAGGAATATTTCGACCAGAAGCTCAATCTGGCGGGGATAGGAACGCTGGCTTCGATCGGTGCACCGCGAACCTATGGCATCGATGCGCGGTTCAGCTTCTAGCGCGGACGAGAGGGGAGAGCCGCGATCATGACCGGGACGAAACGAACGGGCGGATGTCTTTGCGGCGCGGTGCGGTACGAGGTGGCGTGGCCGCCGCTGATGCTGGTCACCTGTGCCTGTACCAATTGCCAGAAACAATCGGGAGGCGCGGTCTCGGTCGTAGGCGCGGCCGCCCGCGACGACCTGGTGCTGACCGGCACGCTCAAGACCTTCGAGGACCGCGCCGCCAGCGGCAATGCGGTCTATCGCCAGTTCTGCCCGGAATGCGGCTCTCCGGTCCTGACCGACACGCAAGCGGCGCGTGACGGGAACATGATCTTCTTCAAGGCAGGGACGCTGGATGAAACGGCGGACCTGATGCCGACGATCCACTGCTGGTCGTCAAGCGGCCAGCGCTGGATCCACTATCCGCAAGGAGATAGCGTGATGGAACGGCAGGAGGGGCTTGGCTGACGGGCCCGGTGCGGCGCGGCGGCCCCTTCAGTTCACGTCCAGCGCGATACGGCATTCCACGCCCTCGGGCGGGAAAAGCTGCTCGGCGGTTCCGTCCGCCGCCAGCGCGCGCGCGATCAGGACCGATCCGAACCCTGCCCTGCGATCCTGCGGGACCGGGGGGCCGTCACGCTCCTTCCACGATATTTCCAGCGTATCGCCCGAACGTGCGATCCGAATCTCGATCCGGCCCGCCGCGGAAGACAGCGCCCCAAATTTCATCGCGTTGGTCAGCAGTTCGTGAAAGATCAGGGCAAGGCCCTGGCTGGCCGAGGGGGACAGGGGTGCCTCATCCGACACCGCTATATCCACTTGCGTTGCCAGGCCGCTGAAAGCCGCCAGTTCGGTGTCCAGAATGGCGCTCGGCTTCATCAGCGCGGACGAATCGTCCACCAGCAACTGGTGCGTGCGGGCGAGCGCGCCGACCCTGCCTTCCAGCGACCTTGCGAAGGTGGGAATATCGCTTGCGCCGCGCGCCGACATCCTGACCATCGACTTGATCATGGCCAGCATGTTGCGGACCCGATGGTTCAGCTCTGCAGTGATCAGCCGCAGCCTGGCTTCACCCTGCTTGGACTCGGTGATGTCGATCACATGGCCGATCAGCTTGATGACCCGGCCCTCGGAGTCCTTCAGCGGGCGCCCGGCGGCCCTGATCCAGCGCAGATCGCCGGGGGCGGTGCGGATCTGGCATTCGAAGGACCATTCCCGGCTCCCCTCGATCGCGCTCCTTTGCAGGTGATCAACCCGCGCCCGGTCGGCGTCGACGACATGGTCGAGGAACCGTTCATAGCTCCATGTCGCAAGCGGCTGGTCATAGCCGAAGATCCGGTCGTGCGTGTCGTTCCTGACCGCAAGCCCGGACCGGATTTCGAGTTCCCAGATGCCGATCTGGCTTGATTCGAGAACAAGCCGCAGATGATCGGCGCTTCTTTTTTCAAACGGCTGCAGGTCGGACATCGGGATCTTTCTAGGGGGCGATCGCGGCGCTGTCACCTGCGCAGCATCGGATGGCGCGCCGGGCATTCGTGGCAGCACGCGGCCTGCGGCAACGGCCGGGCAAAATGTGGTCCGCCGACGGTGCTGGCCACTTCAGCTTGCAGGCCGCGCGTGCTAGGGGGCCGGAACCGTTCGGTCGCGCCTCTGTTCTTGCGGGACGTGCTGCCGTTCGCGGCGCGGGGTCGCCGTGGCGGCCTGCCTACGGCAGAAACGGGATCGCGGTGCGCGAGCGACAGGAGGGATTGCCTTAGATGACCGGAACCCCTTCCTTGAGCGCCGAGCGGCTGGGCCAGATCGTCGACGAGGCGGCTTCCGAAGTCTATGCCTTCGGGGCTGACGACTTCCGCTTCCTCCTCGTCAACAAGGGCGCGCGCGAGAACCTGGGGTTGAGCGCAGCACAGCTTGCGCAGATGCATCCGTGGGACGTGAAGCCCGATTATCCCGAACGGGAGTTCAGGGCGCTCGTCCGCCCGCTGCTGAACGGGAAAACCGACAAGCTGCATTTCGAAACCGTGCACCGGCGTGCCGACGGATCGACCTATGACGTCGATGTCAGACTGCAGCTGATCACCAGCGGCGACAAGCCGCTGTTCTATGCCGCAATCCACGACACCACGCTGCAGACCAGCATCAAGCGCGATCTCGAGGCTGCCAATGCGCGGCTGGACGCCATCCTCAACAACACGACCATGGCGGTCTTCATGATGGACGATCGCCAGCACTGTTCGTTCATGAACGCAGCGGCCGAGGAGATGACCGGCTACAGCTTCGCCGAAACATTGGGCCGCCCGCTGCATGATGTCATCCACCACCATTATCCGGACGGAAGACCGTTTCCGATCGAGGAATGCGCGATCGACCGCGCCTTTCCCCAGCATCACCAGACCAGCGGGGAAGAAGTGTTCATCCACAAGGACGGGCATTTCTACAGTGTGGGCTTCACCGCCTCGCCGATGACGGACAGTGCCGGCAAGACCGTGGGCACGGTGATCGAAGCCCGGAACATCGACAGGGATCTGGAGGCGCGCAAGGCGCTGCATTCCTTCAACACCGAACTGCGGCGACGCGTCGACGAGGCAATCGCGGAGCGCGAGGCGCTGGAGGCCAAGCTGGTGCAGTCGCAGAAGATGGAGGCGATCGGCCAGCTGACCGGCGGCATCGCGCATGATTTCAACAATCTGCTGCAGGTGATCAGCGGCAATCTGCAGCTGATGAGGGCGGATCCGGATATGTCGCCAAAGGCGGCCGGCCGGATCGATCACGCGATCTCGGGCGTGCAGAGGGGCGCGAATCTTGCCAGCCAGCTGCTGGCCTTCGGGCGTCAGCAGCCGCTTCGCCCCGAACCCGTCAACGCCGGCGGGATCATTCGCGGCATGGACGACATGCTGCGTCGCACGCTGGGCGAGACCGTGGAGATCGAGACGGTCGTGGCGGCGGGGCTGTGGAACTGCATCGTCGATCCCCACCATCTTGAGAACGTGCTGCTCAACCTGGTCATCAACGCGCGCGATGCGATGCAGGGCGAAGGCAGGCTGACGATCGAGGCGGGCAATGCCTCGCTTGACGACGAATATATCCAGAGCAACCCCGATGCCGAGCCGGGTCAATATGTCGTGATCGCCATCACGGACGACGGCTGCGGCATACCGGCCGAGCACTTGGCCAGAGTCTACGAGCCCTTCTTCACCACCAAGGAATCGGGCAAGGGAACCGGTCTGGGCCTGTCGATGGTGTTCGGTTTCGTCAAGCAGTCGAACGGCCATGTGGCGATCTACAGCGAGGTAGGGCAGGGCACCACGGTCAGGATCTACCTGCCGCGCACGCAGGCGGCGGAAGCGACCGGACGGCGGCAGTCCGAACCGTTCGTGGCGACCGGCGACAATGAGGTCGTGCTCGTGGTGGAGGATGACGACGAGGTCCGCGCCACCGTGATGGCACTGCTCGACACGCTGGGCTACCAGGCGGTGGAAGCCAGGAACGCCGATGCCGCGCTGGCCATCGTCAACTGCGGCATAGCGATCGACCTGCTGTTCACCGACGTGGTGATGCCGGGCAAGCTGAAGTCGACCGAACTGGCGCGCATGGCGCAAAAGCGGCTGCCCGGCCTCGCGGTGCTGTTCACCTCGGGCTATACGCAGAACGCGATCGTTCACGCCGGCAGGCTGGACGACGGGGTGGAACTGATCAGCAAGCCCTATACGGTCGAACGGCTCAGCCAGAAGATCAGGTCCATGCTGGATCAATCGGACAGGGCAGTGCAGAGGCAGGGCGCGCCATCCCCGGATGAAGGCAAGCCCGCCGCGCAACCCGGCGGAGCAAAGCGCATCCTGGTGGTGGAGGACGAGCTGTTCATACGCATGTCGCTGGTCGAGCTGTTGCAGGAGCTGGGCCATGACACCCTCGAGGCCGGGTCGCTGGGCGAGGCCAGGCAACAGATCGACGATGACCTGCCAGACATGATCGTAACGGACATGAGCCTGCCCGACGGCAAGGCGGATGCTTACGTGAGGGAGCTGCTGGGCCGCGAGGACAGCCCGGTCATCGTCCTGGCGACGGGGGGCGTCGTGCCTGACGATCTGCTCTCTTGCGGATTGTCCGTGCTGCGCAAGCCGTTCAGCGACCAGGACGTGCGCGACATCGTGGGAATCGCGGGCTGAAGGTAGTCAGGCGGGCAAGGGCCTGTCCTGCTCTACAGACGTGGCCTGCTCCACCGACTTGTCCCGCTCCACAGACAGGCGAAACGCGAAACGGCGCATGATGCGGTACTGATCGGGCCTCATGCCTGCCCGGCCCAGGATCTCGGTCCATTCCGCGCGGCGGAACGAGCGTGCGATCGACAACTGCCCGTCCTCGCGCACGATGCGGTGCACTCCCATGGCGCGCGCCAGCAGCGGATAGCATTGATACGCCAGCCGGTGGCGATGCAGGTCGCCGATGACCCAGCCGCGCCGGGCCGTGTTTTCCATATGGCGGATGAACTCCAGCAACTGGTCATCGGTCATGTGATGCGCGACCTGGCTGCTGACGATGTAGTCGAACCCTTCCGGCTGGTCGGCATAGTCGCCGGTCCTGAAATCGATCTGCAGATCGGGGTCGGTCGCGCCGCGTGCGATCGGAGCGCTGCGTGCATTGAGGTCGACCCCGACCAGCGACGCCGCAATGCCTCGCCGCCGCGCCCAGCGGGCGATGATGCGCAGCAAGTCGCCCTGTCCGAACCCCACGTCCATCAGCGAAAACGAAGGTGACTGTCCCGCGGACTGCTTCAGGAAAGGCAGCACCGAATGGGCGGTGAATGTCCAGCGGTTGACCCGAGCCAGATCGTCAAGCACCTTTGCATAGGTCGCCTCGTCCAGGTCGGCATCGTCCATCTGTTCGGACTGGCGGGATCGGTCGGCAAGGCTTTTCATATCGGCACCCGGCTAGTGTCGCCATCGCAGTGCACGATTGCCTTGCCGGAACCAAGTACCGCGTGACAGGTTCCCATTCACGGATTGGCGCGCCTGTTCTATCATGCTCCGATCCGGCGGGAAAATCCGCTTTCGGGAGCAATCAGCATCGTGGCCTTCATTTGACCCTTTTCCGCAGATCACCTCATGCCGGCGCGTTGACGTTGACGCTGCCGGCGGCGCTCGCTCTCTGCCTCCTCCTCCCAGCCGGTGGCGGTGCGGCGCTGGCCCAGTCTTCAGCTTCATCGTCTGCAGCATCATCGTCTGGACCGTCATCGCGCGAACCATCCGTGTTCGGTCGCTGGATGACCGACGACCGATCGGGCATCATCGAAATCCGGCCATGTGGCAAGGCCGCGTGCGGCAGGATCGTCAAGGTGCTGGATCCGGAGGCACCCGTGAACGACGTCAACAATCCCGACCGTGCGCTGCGCGGCCGCAAGCTGGTCGGCATCCGCGTGCTTTCGGGCTTCAAACCCGACGGCGATCGCTGGAAGGACGGCGAGGCATACGATCCCAAGGGGGGACGCACCGTGCGTGCGCGCATGTCGCTGGCTTCCCCTGATCGGCTCGACGTGACAGGGTGCGTGCTGATCGTGTGCAGGACAAAGCACTGGACGCGCGTGGGGAAGGACTGATGGCGATGAGCGACGACGATATACTGGCGCTGGTCGCGCAGGAAAGCGGCCTGCCGCGCGAGAGGCTGGACATGGATGCGCGGCTGGACACGCTCGACATTTCATCGATCGACATGGTGAGCCTGCTGTTCGAGGTGGAGGACCGCTATGGCGTGGAAATCGAGCCGGAGCAGGTCAAGCCCGAGATGACACTGGGCGAACTGATCGCCCGCATCCGCGCAAAGGCGCAGGCTTGAAGGGGGCTGGGGCTTGAAGGGGGCTGGGGCTTGATCGGAGCTGGGCTTGAAACGGGCTTGGGCTTGAAAGGGGCTGGCGCTTGATCGGAGCTGGGGCTTGATCGGAGCCGGGGCATGAACCGCGCGGTCCTCGTCACCGGCATGGGCTGCGTCAGCGGCCTTGGCACCGGGGTCGGCGAAAGCTGGCAGCGGCTGAAGGCGGGGCAGGGGGCGATCCGGCCCATCGCCCGCGACGGCATGGAAGGCTGTGCAGCCGCCATCGAGGATACCGCCGCACTGGCCCTGTCGCCATCGGACGATGTGAGGCGGCTGGGCCGGCTCGATCCCCTGTCGCTTTTCACCCTTGTCGCCGCGGGCGAAGCGCTGGCGCAGGCGGGGCTTATCGGCAGTGCTTCGCTGGACCGCCGCACTGCCGTGATCGTCGGCTGCGGCAGCGGCGGCAATGCCACCATCGACACCGCCTATCAGCGCCTCTTCGGACAGGGCCAGGCGAAGGTCCACCCGCAGACCATTCCCAGTTCGATGATCGCCGCGCCCTCGGCACATGTCGCGATGCTGCATGGCATCCACGGTCCCGCCTTCACGATCTCCAGCGCCTGTGCGTCCTCGGCTCATGCCTTGGGAGAGGCGATGCACATGATCCGCGCGGGCCGGGTGGATGTCGCCATCGTCGGCGGGGCGGAGGCGTGCCTCAATCGCGGATCGTGGACCGGTTGGCAGTCGCTGGGCGTGCTGGCCCCGGACACTGCCGCCCCTTCTCCATGGACCGGCAGGGCATGGTGCTGGGCGAAGGCGCCGCGATGCTGGTGCTGGAAAGCGAAGAGCACGCGGCGGCCCGGGGCGCGAAACCGCTGGGCCGATTGGCAGGCTATGGCGCGAGCAGCGATGCCGGGCAGATGACCGCGCCCGATGCCGCCGGCATGGCCGCGGCGCTGCGAAGCGCGCATGACGACGCGGGGCTTGCGCTCGATGGTCCCCTGCTGGTGTCGGCGCATGGCACGGGAACGGCGCTCAACGACAAGACCGAGGCGGCGGCCCTGCGCGGGGTTTATGGCGACTGGCTGGACCGGCACCGGGTGATCGCGACCAAGTCTGCGCATGGCCACATGATCGGTGCCGCAGGAGCCATGGAATTCGTGCTGGGCATGCAGGCGTTGACCGAAAGGTTCGCGCCGCCGATCCTCAACCATCGCGGTCCCGATCCCGAATGCGACCTGCCGCTGGCGGTCGAGGGCCGCGCATTTGTCGCCGACGCGTTGGTATCGAACAGCTTTGCCTTCGGCGGTCTCAACGCCGTATTGATCGGAACGCGTGCATGATCCCGGCTGTTGCCCACATCAACCGCATCGGCACCGCCAATCCGCCGCACCCGGTGCATGCTGCCTTCGTCGAATTCGTCACCAACACCATCGAGGATGCGCGCGAACGGCGCCTGTTCACCCGCATGGTCGAGCGCTCTGGGATCGGGCAGCGGTTCTCCTATCTCCAGCCGGTTACCCTGCCCGATGGCACGATCACCGATAGCGAAGGGTTCTACGGCACGGGCGAATGGCCCACCACCGCCGCGCGCATGCTGCGCTATCGCCGCAGCGCGCCCGACCTTGCCTGCGCAGCGATCGAGGCGCTGGACCCGGCCATCGCGCAGCAGGGTATCACGCATCTGGTCGTCGCGTCCTGCACGGGCTTCGTCGCGCCCGGTCTCGATCAGCTGATCGTGCAGCGGCTGGGGCTGGATCCCGGCGTGGAGCGGACGCTGGTCGGGCTTCATGGGCTGCTATGCCGCGGTGAACAGCCTGCGGCTGGCGCATCATATCGTCCGCTCGACCCCGTCGGCGCGCGTGCTGGTCGTCACGGTCGAGCTGTGCTCGCTGCATTTCCAGCGGAGCGACAATCTGCAGAAGCTGCTGTCGATGCTGCTGTTCGGCGATGGCGCGGCGGCGGCGCTGGTGACCTGCGACGCCGCATGGCATCGCGCTGCAGGATTTCCGGGCGGCGACGATCGGCGGCACCGCCGACGCGATCACCTGGGACATCGGCGACCAGGGCTTCGACATGCACCTGGGCGGCGAGGTTCCCGCCCGCATTGGCGAGACGCTGGCCCGCGAAAAAGCCGATGGCAAACCCGACGGGCTGCTGCGCGGGCGGCGGACGCCGGCGACTTCGACGTGTGGGCGGTTCATGCGGGCGGGCGCAGCATTCTGGATGCGGTGGAGAACGGGCTGGACCTGCCGGACGACGCGCTCGACCATTCGCGGGCGGTGCTGAACGAATATGGCAACATGTCCTCCGCCACGCTGATGTTCGTCCTCGCCCGCTTGCTGGGGACAAGGGGCGCCGAGCCGCGCAAGGGGCTGGCCATGGCGTTCGGCCCGGGCCTTGCCGCAGAAAGTTTCCGGTTCACGCTGACTCCGGCCGATGACTGATGCGCTGGTCCTGGGCGGCGGTCTGGCCGGAAGCGCTGCGGCGATCATGCTGGCGCGTTCGGGTGGCTCGGTCACCCTGCTGGAGCGGGAGAGCGGTCCGCATCACAAGATCTGCGGCGAATTCCTTTCGATCGAGGCGCGCGATCACCTTGAGGCGTTGGGCATCAATCCGCTGGCGGTTGGCGGAACGCCGATCGACAGGGTCGAGCTGGCATCGGGGACCCAGCTGGTGCGCGCGCGGCTGCCGTTCACTGCACTCGGCCTCAGCCGCTACCGGCTTGACGAAGCGCTGCTCGAGGGCGCCGCGCGGGCCGGCGTCGATGTCTGCCGCGGGGTGCGGGTTGGCAGCATGGACGGGCACTGCGTCTCCACCAGCGCCGGAGAGCGGGAGGCGCGCGCCATCCTGCTCGCCACCGGCAAGCACCGCATTCGCGGCGACCGGACGGAGACGGATGGCGGGGCGGATCCATTCGTCGGTTTCAAGATGCATTTCCGCCTGGCGCCCGGGGCTTGCCGCGCACTTGCCGGAACGATCCGGCTGGTCCTGTTCGGCGGCGGCTATGCCGGGCTGCAGCCGGTCGAGGACGGCACCGCGAACCTGTGCCTAGTCATCCGCAAGGACAGCCTGGGCGAGCTTGGCGGATCATGGGACAAGGTGCTGGCGATGCTGGACAGGCTGCCGCACTGCGGCGACCTGCTGCGCGACGCAGAGCCGCTGATGGACCGTCCCGCGACCATCGCCAACCTCGCCTATGGCATTGCCCCGCGCCCTTCGATGGCAGAGGGTGTGTACCCGCTCGGCGACCGGGCCTGCATGACCGCGTCACTGACCGGCGACGGCATGGCGCTGGCGCTGCGCAGCGGCCTTGTGGCGGCGGCGTGCATCGCGCAGGGCGGATCGGTGCATGACTATCACCAAAGGCACGCACGCGAGGTGCACGGTCAGGTCAGGCGCGCCATGGCGCTGCAACATGTTCAGGAATCACGGTTCCTGCGGCTGGCCGGGATCGGCCTGCTCAGCGCATTTCCGGGGTTGCTTGGCCAGATTGCCGGGGCCACCCGCCTGCGCCGCTGGGCATAGAATGCCCGGGCAGCGCCTGCCTAGCCACCCGATTCCTGCGTAGCTTCCAGCCATTGCAGCGCCAGCTCGCGCACGTCGACCCGCGCCTTCAGCCGCGCCGCCAGCAGGGCGGTGCCGCTGATCTTGCGCTGCACGAACAGCAGGTCGGACGGCGGCACGTGCCAGGTAGCCCTGTCGGCTGCCATCACCATGCTTTCGTCGCGCAGGATGCCGACGAATTGCCGGTCGCCGAAATCGAACGCCCCTTCGCGGGTCATTTCGCCGATGATGACGTTCAGGATCCTGTCCACCCGCTCGCGGTGGCCGCTGACTGCGCCGTTGCCGATGAACCCTGCTTCCACCGCCGCCTGCGCACGGCATCGCGGTCGCCCGCGAAACCGGTCTTCAGCAGGCGGCGATAGGCTTTGCTCGTGGAAGGTGCGATGGCCCTTGTGGCGCCGAAGTCCAGCAGAACCAGCCTGCCGGTTTCAGGCTGATAGCGATAGTTCGCGAAATTCGGATCGGTCTGCATCACCCCGAACTCGAACAATTCGCGCAGCACCAGCGAGATCAGCGTGCGCATCACCGCGTCGCGCGTTTCCTGCGGCGCATCGGTCAGCGTCTCGATCGGCTTGCCGGGCAGATAGGTCATCGCCAGCACCTGATCGGTGGTGAATTCGCGGTTCCAGCACCGGCACCGCGACCTCGGGCGTTTCGGCCAGCAGCTCGGCGAACAGCATCATCTGCGCGCCCTCGCGCTCGTAATCCGCCTCCTCGGCCAGCTGCAGCTTGGCTCGCCTTAGCAGCGGGCGCGATGTCCAGATCGCGTGGCAGCAGTCCGGATACACGCAGCAGGGCCGCGACATTGTCGACATCCGCATCGATACTCTCGCGCACGCCCGGATACTGCACCTTGATCGCCAGCTCGCGGCCATCCAGCGTCGTCGCGCGGTGGACCTGCCCGATGGAGGCGGCAGCCAGCGGGATCGCGTCGAAGCGGCGCAGGCGCTTGCGCCAGTCCTTGCCCCATTGCTGCGCCAGCACTGCGGTCGAGCTGAGCGGGGCGCATGTGGTGCGGCATTCTCGCGCAGCTGGGCCATGATCTCGGCCAGTTCGGGTGGCAGCATGTCGCCCGCATCCATCGAGATCATCTGCCCCAGCTTCATCGCCGCACCGCGCAGGTGGGACAGCCGCTCGGCCACCTTGCCGACATTGCCGGGGGTCAGCAGCATGTCGCGCATGCGGGGCCGCTCGCCATCGGCCAGCCGCCGCGCGCCCTCGGCCACCATTCCGCCCGCGACGCCGCTCGCCAGCCGCCCGAACTGGCCCAGCCGCGACAGCCGGCCCCGCGGCACTGCGCGTCCGCGGCGCTCTCGCTGCGGTCTCGCAGTCATTCGGTCACCATCCGCGGCTTCCCGGCACGCCCTTGAACGGTCCGGCAACGCGGCTGGTGATCCAGCCGCCATAGAACTCGCCCGGCTGCGGCGTCACCGTCTCGCCGTCGACACTGCAGCGATCGAACGGAGCGGCATAGAAGGCGACATGGTCGCGCAGCATCGCGAACGCGCGGAGGGCGCGGGATAGCTCCAGCCTACCCGCGGCAGGACGACGTCGCCGATCACGACATCCCAATAGACCGCGGCTCCCTTCCACTCGCAGAAGGAACTGCCCGCCGCGCGGCGCAGAACGTCGGGGCGATGTCCTCGGGCGGGATGTAATAGCTGGGCGGATGGCTGGTCTCCAGCGTGCGAACCGTTCGGCGGCTGTCGGCGATGATCGTGCCGGCATGCTCGATCACCACATGCGCGTCGATCGGCTCGGCAGATCGCGGGGCGGGGGAAATCCCACACGCTTTCCTGGCCGGGGCCGACGGGGTCGGGGCTGCGGCCTCAGCATGGCGCCCCTTGCGCGGCCAGCCGCTGCAGGCGTGGGCGCACGCTCAGGAAAGCCACGATAGGCTTTTTCCAGCAGCGCCAGCACCAGCGGCACGCGCGCAATCAGGCCCAGCGGGCGCAGCACGGGGATCGCGCGCCACATCGCGGCGAAGGCGGCGGCGCCCGATAGCAAGCGTCCGTTCTCGCTCGCGTGGAAACGCGCCAGCAGCGCCGCGCGGTCGACCGGGCAGTCCCGCACCGACTCCGACGCCAGTCGACGGAACCGGATCGCGCCGCGCCGGTCGAGTCGGCGCATCAGCGCAACCTCGCGCCTGCAAAGGGGGCAGTCACCGTCATGCCAGACAAGAAGGTCAGCCATGGCAGCCGATATGGGGCGCGGACTGCCGATTTCACAGCACAATGCGCGGACCCTGCCCCAAGGGGAAGACTCGTGGCTGCGCGTCTTCAGCGATCTCTGGCAGGGATCTGCAGCCGCGTTCCTGCTTGAACGGGCAGCCCGCGGGCACCTTCATGTGCAGAACGCCGCGAGCCTCCCGTTCCGGTTGGTTCCGACTGCGGCAATGGTGCGGCGGTTCGGATCGTCCGCTCCGATCGCGATGCTGACGGTTCGCAGCGGCGCGAGAAGGCCGGCGGCCGGAAAGCCCGCGACGCCCGGATGCGCGGGCTCTTATCCGACGAAGGCGCGCTCGATCACGAAATGACCGGGCTTGGCATTGCTGCCCTCGACAAAGCCGCGCGCTTCCAGATCGGCGGCGTGGTCCTTGATCATTTCCATGCTGCCGCACAGCATCACGCGGTCATTCTCGGGGTCGAAGGTCTTGGGCCCGCTGACGCTTTCGAACAGCTTGCCGTTTTCGATCAGCGTGCCGATGCGCCCGGTTGTGCGAAACGGCTCGCGCGTGACCGTGGGGACGTAATGGAACTGCAGCAGCGCCTCGTCCTGCACCAGCGGGTCGCCGGCCAGCTGCGATTCCAGCAGGTCGCGATAGGCCAGGTCGCTGACCTTGCGCACCGAATGGACCAGCACGATTTCCGAGAACATCGAATAGACGTCGGGATCGCGCGCAAGGCTCATGAACGGGGCAAGGCCCGTGCCGGTGGACAGCATGAACAGGCGGCGGCCCGGAATCAGCGCATCGGTGACGAGCGTGCCGGTCGGCTTCTTGCCCAGATAGACCGGGTCGCCGACCTTGATGTGCTGCAGCCGCGAGGTCAGCGGCCCGTCCTGGATCTTGACCGACAGGAATTCCAGCTCATCCGCATAGCTGGGGCTGGCGATCGAATAGGCGCGCAGCAGCGGCTTGCCATTGTTGGGCAGGCCGACCATCACGAATTCGCCCGAACGGAACCGGAAGCTGGCCGGACGCGAGATCGAGAAGCTGAACAGCCCGTCGTTCAGATGATGGACGCGCTTCACCGTTTCCACTTCGAGAGCGGCGGAGGGCGTGAAATCTTCGCGGGCAAGGGTCTGCTGGGTCAAGGCTTGGTCCATATGCTGGGCAGGTTCATCTGGGCAGTTTCGAATCGGTGCGGCGCAATTGGTGGCAAGCAAGCTGGATTGCAACCGCCACAATGAGCCGAAAGTCCTCATGAACGCGGAGGTTGGTAATGCAAGTCACTCGCAACAATGCTCTACAGTGTCGCTTGTGAACATATCCCGGGCGAAAGCCAATGCAGGATATCTTTGACCCCCGCAAAATCAGCTTAGGCGGTCTCTAGCGCTCGACCTGCGGGATGGAGCCCTTGCGCCGGCGGAACAGCTTTCCGCGTTCGCTGTAGAGAATCAGCAGCAGGCCGCCGAGCGAGAGGCCGAACAGCGCCATGCCCAGCGGACGTGCCGTGCCGTCATAGGCGCTGCCCACGATGGCGCCCAGAACCGCACCGCCGCCCACGCGCATGGCGGTCTGCAGCGAGCTGGCGGACCCCGCGAAATGCTGGAACGGCTGCAGGGCGATCGAGCTGAAATTGGCGCCAAGGAAGCCGATCAGGGCCAGGTTCACCGTCATGATCGGCGCGAACAGCCAGAAGGCATCGGGATAATAGGTCGCCGCCGCCCATTGCAGGCCCCCCGTCACCACGAAGACCAGCAGCGCCGTGTGGCTCACCCGACGGGCGCCATGCGTCTCGACGATGCGCGAATTGATGAAATTGCTGCCCGCCATGAACAGCGCCATGCCGCCGAACACATAAGCGAATTTCTCACCCAGTCCGAAATGTACCGCGACCAGCTGCTCCGAGCAGTTGATGTACCCGTACAGCCCGCCGAACACGAGCGTCGCGCCCAGCACATAGCCGACGGCATCGCGGTTGGTGACGATTACCCGGAAATTGTGCGCCACACGCTTCACGTCCAGCGACTGGCGGTTTTCGGGAGCCATGGTTTCGGCAAGGCGCAGATAGACCCAGCAGAACATGATGAGCCCCATGGTGAACATGACGCCAAAGATCGAACGCCAGTCGGCCACCAGCAGGATCGTCTGACCGATGGTCGGGGCCAATACCGGCACGACCATGAAGACCGTCGCGATCAGCGACACGATGCGCGCCATGGCGTCGCCCTCGTACTTGTCGCGCACGATGGCGTTGGCGATGACCGCGCCGGCCGATGCGACCATGCCATTGGCGAAGCGGAACGCGATCATCGCGGGAAAGCTGGTGATGATCATGCACAGGAAGTCGAACAGGCAATAGACCGCGATTCCGCCCAGCAGCACGCGCCGCCGTCCGAACCGGTCCGCCAGGAAGCCGAAGATCAGCGACCCGACGCCCATGCCGATCAGATAGCTGCCCACGACCAGCTGCCGGTCGTTGGGATCCTTTGCGCCCAGATCGGCCGCAATGTCGCCCAAGGCCGGCAGCATCGTGTCGATACCCAGCGCCTGGAGCGACATGAGGAAGGCAAGCATGGCTGTGAATTCCGCCCTTCCAAGGGACTGGGGCGGCGCGGGCAATCTGAACATGATCGGGTTTCCTTGCGCCCGAAACCGGCGCGGCTCAATCCCTAAACCTGCTGCAAATGCGAATTGATCCGGGGCCAAGGAAATTCTGCCCAGCCGCGTCCGCCTGCGCTATCGGGACAAGGTGACCGATCCTGCCGACATCGACGAGGAACGCGAAGCGGCGGGGCTGCGCAAGATCATCCATGTCGACATGGATGCCTTCTTCGCCAGCGTCGAGCAGCGCGACAATCCAGCGCTGCGCGGCAAGCCGGTGGCGGTCGGCGGCTCGTCGGGGCGGGGCGTGGTCGCCGCCGCCAGCTATGAGGCGCGCAAGTTCGGCGTGCGCTCGGCCATGCCGTCGATCACGGCGAAGCGGCTGTGCCCCGACCTGGTCTTCTGCAAGTCCCGGTTCGACGTCTACCGCGAGGTCAGCGGCCAGATCCGCGCGATATTCCGCGACTACACCGATCTGGTCGAACCACTTTCGCTGGACGAGGCCTATCTCGACGTGACCGAAGACCGGCACAATCTCGGCTCGGCCACCCGCATCGCGCAGGCGATCCGCCGCCGGATCCGAGAGGATACGCAGCTGACCGCCAGTGCCGGGGTCAGCTACAACAAGTTCCTGGCGAAGCTGGCTTCGGACCAGAACAAGCCCGACGGGCTATGCGTGATCCGGCCGGGCGAAGGGGCGGCTTTCGTCGCGGGGCTGCCGGTATCGCGCTTTCACGGCGTCGGCCCCAAGGGCGCGGACAAGATGAAGCGCCTGGGGATCGAGACCGGGGCCGACCTGGCGGAGCGCGACCTGCCCTTCCTGCGCGCGCATTTCGGCAGCTTTGCCGATTATCTCTACCGCGCGGCCCGCGGCGTCGACCTGCGCGAGGTCCGGTCCCACCGCATCCGCAAGTCGCTCGGCGGCGAACGCACTTTCGACGAGGATCTGTCCGCTCCCGCGCAGCTGCGCGAGGCGATGGACAATATCGTCGACATCGTCTGGGAGCGGATCGAAAAGGGCGAGGTGCGCGGCCGGACCGTGACGCTGAAGCTGAAATACAACGACTTCCAGATCGCCAGCCGCGCTCGCTCCGTCCCGCAGTTCGTCAGCGGCAAGGCCGAATTCGCGTCGATCGGACACGCCCTGCTGGCCGAGATGATGCCGCTGCCGCGCCCGATCCGGCTGATGGGGCTGACCCTGTCGAAGCTGGAGGGCGTGCAGCCGAAGAGACGCGGGGACGAGAAGCGCCAGCTCGACCTGCTCTAGTCGCAGTGACGCAGCGCCGCCTCGACATAGCGGCGCGCCCACTCCGACATGGCATCGGGCAGCGCATCGGCCGCAAAGAAGCGCGCCTCGGCGATCTCGCGATTGTCGATGCTCGGCGCTCCTTCGACGCGGGCCGCGAAGACGATGACGTCGTTCGTCGCGCCGTGCATCTCCACCGGTTCGCGCAGCACCTGGATCAGCGCGCAGGCGGTCAGTCCCACTTCCTCGCCCAGTTCGCGCCGCGCCGCCTCTTCGTGCGTTTCGCCGCCGTCCACGCCGCCCGTCACCAATTGCCATTCGCCCCGCGCGCGGTAGCTGTGCCGCACCAGCAGCACCGTACCGTCATCGCCAAGCGGCACGAGCGCGCAGCCGCGCAGCTGCGGCCTTCGCACCCGCCACCACACGCGCCGCGCCCGCTCGCCCACCCGCAGCACCGCGCGGTGCAGGGCGGGGGGCATCAGCCCGGCGAACGGAATGTCGGGCATTCAGGAAAAACAGGTGACGGAGCAGCGCGCATGGCCCAGCAGCCTCGCCACGGGCAGGTCATTGTCCCCCTTGGCCGCTTCCTCGAACAGGGCCAGCTTGTCCTCGCCGCGCACCACGAACATCAGCGCCTCTGCCGTCAGCAGCTTGGACAGGGTCAGCGTCACCCGGTCGAACGGCGCTTCGGGCGGCGGCGGATCGGGGGTAAGGCGCCGGACCTGCGCCGGATCGTCCACCTGCGGATCTGTATTGGGAAACAGCGATGCAACGTGACCGTCCAGCCCCATGCCCAGCCAGGCGAGTGCGAAATGCGGCGGCTGCTTGTCCTCGGTCAGCTCGACCACCGCCGCGCCGGTATCGGAGAGCGCGGCGACAAGGCGGCCGTAATTGCTCGCTTCGTGATCGGCAGGGACGCAGCGGTCGTCGCCCGGCCAGAATTCCAGTCGCTGCCAGTCGAGATCGTGCTTCGCCAGCTCGGCAAAGATCGGGAAGGGCGTCGATCCGCCCGGCACGGTCACCGCCACGGTGCCTTCGCGCTGCGCCAGAGCGCCGTTCAGCTGCTGCGCCAGCCATTTGGCTATCTCGGCATCGCTCCAGCCCTTGTGGTATTCGATCTCGGTCAGCACGG
The DNA here is from genome assembly GCA_963752785.1 of uncultured Alphaproteobacteria bacterium. GTDB lineage: Bacteria > Pseudomonadota > Alphaproteobacteria > Sphingomonadales > Sphingomonadaceae > Croceicoccus. The sequence continues at coordinate 119,209 of CAVVZE010000013.1, read as the reverse complement.
GCATCAGGCTCCTTGGGTTGCGATCTTGCTCGCAGCGCAAGTGGCGACGCGTTTCCGCAATCGCAAGGCCCGGCTCCGCCTGACGGCTAGCGGGACCGGCTGGCCGGTTGAAGCATTACCATAGCTATGCTGCTGCCCATCACCGCCGCCATGACTGCCACCTTCATCGCGATCCACCTGCTGATCGGACGGCTCAAATGGCTCGACGTGCTGCCGCGCCATCGCTGGCTGTCGTTTTCGGGCGGGGTCGCTGTCAGCTATGTGTTCCTGCACGTATTGCCCGACCTGGGACTGCATCAGCGTGCGTTTTCCGCTGAGCTTGGCCTGTCCGACGGGCTGGCCGAAAGCCTCGTCTATTCTCTGGCGCTGCTGGGACTCGTCGCGTTCTACGCGCTGGAGCGCAAGGTGCGCCTGTCGCGCAAACGGTCGCGGGCGAAGGGCAAGGGCGACAGATACGAGGATCATCTCGAATGGGTCCATGCGGGCAGCTATGCGGCGCTCAACCTGTTGATCGGCTACCTGCTGCTCCACCGCGAGGATTCAGGCTGGGTCTCGCTGGCGCTGTATTTCGGGGCCATGTCGCTGCATTTCATGACCGTTGACCACGGCATGCGCGGCGACCACCGCGAAGCCTATGAACGGCGCGGGCGCTGGGTGATCAGCGCAGCGGTGGCGGCGGGCTGGCTGCTGGGCGTGGTCGTGACCGTGCCGCCCGTCGGAATCGGGTTCCTGTTCGCATTTCTCGCGGGCGGGATCGTGCTCAACACGCTCAAGGAAGAGCTGCCGCAGGAACGCGAAAGCCGGCTCTGGCCGTTCCTGGGGGGCGCGGGGATCTATGCCGCGCTGATGCTGGCCGAGGAGTTCATCGCCTGAACCCCGCGGCCAGCAGCTCGCCTTACTGAACGGCCGCGCGCGGTACCGGCGCACTCGATCCCATGCGGCTGACGATCACGATCGCCGCCCATGACGCGATGAAGCCGGGAATGATCTCGTAAACGCCCGGACCGCCGACGAAGCTGTCGCCAAAGCCCAGCGCGATCCATGCGATCACCACGAGCGCGCCAGTGACAAGCCCCGCGACCGCGCCCGAACCGGTCATCCGGTCCCAGGTCAGCGCCAGGATGATCAGCGGGCCGAACGCCGCGCCAAAGCCCGCCCATGCGTTCGAGACAAGGCCCAGCACCTCGCTGTCCGGATCCGCCGCGATGGCGATGGCGGCCAGCGCCACCAGCAACACGCAAACGCGCGATACGTTGACCGTCTCGCGCTCGGACGCGTTCTTGCGCAGGAACAGGCGGTAGAAATCCTCGGTCAGAGAGGAAGACGCCACCAGCAGCTGCGAACTGATCGTCGACATGATCGCGGCCAGCAGCGCGGCCAGCAAAAAGCCGGTGATCAGCGGGTGGAACAGAGTATCGGCCAGCAGGATGAAGATCGTTTCCGGATCCTCCAGCGTCAGGTTGTTGATCTCGACATGCGCGCGGCCCAGGATGCCCACGCCCAGCGCGCCGATCAGCGAGACGAACATCCAGCTCATCCCGATGTTGCGCGCAGTTTTCACGCCGCCTTCCCTGACCGCCATGAAGCGCACGATGATATGCGGCTGGCCGAAATAGCCCAGCCCCCAGGTGATCGCCGACAGAAATCCGATCACGGTCAGCCCGTGGAACAGCGACAGGAAATTGGGGTCCACGTTGCGCACCGCCTCGGCCACGGTGGCGCTGCCGCCGTCGCTGGTCAGCACGACGATCGGCATCAGGACCAGCGCGACGACCATGATGCAGCCCTGCACGAAATCGGTCAGAGACACGGCCAGGAAGCCGCCCACCATCGTATAGGCCAGCACCACGCCCGCCGTCAGCCAGATGCCGGTCATGTAGTCGGAAAGGCCGGTATCGCCGAACAGCCCGGCAAAGGACGACACGAAAAGCTTGCCGCCGCCCACCAGCCCCGCGGCGGTATAGACGGTGAAGAACAGCACGATGATGATGGCCGATACGACGCGCAGGGCGATGGCGCGGTCGGGAAAGCGATTGGCAAGGAATTCGGGAATGGTCAGCGCGTTGCCGTATGACACGGTCTGCTCGCGCAGGCGGGGCGCGACGATGATCCAGTTGGCCAGCGCGCCGACGAACAGGCCGATGCCGATCCAGGCCTCGACCAGGCCGGTGGCGTAAAGCGCGCCGGGCAGGCCCAGCAGCAGCCAGCCCGACATGTCGGACGCGCCCGCGGACAGCGCCGCGACGGCAGGCGGCAGGTTGCGTCCGCCCAGCAGATAGCCTTCCGAAGAATCGGTCGACTTCTTCCACGCGAACAGGCCGATGCCCAGCATCAGCACGAAATAGAGGGTGAGTGAGATCAGAGTTCCTGTAGCCATGGGGCCGCGACATATCGCCGCGAACCCCGTTTGGCCACAGTCCGGCCCAATTTAGAACGAATTCATCGCAGCAAGGCGCTGTTCGCTAGCATCCTTGCGCGATTCCACAGGCTCAGGCGTCGATCTTGCGCTTCGCCTTCTTGCGCTCGTTCGGATCCAGCAGCGCCTTGCGGAGGCGGATCGATTGCGGCGTCACTTCGACCATCTCGTCATCGTCGATATAGGCGATCGCCTGTTCCAGCGTCATCCGCTTGGGCGGAGTGAGGCGGATGGCGTCGTCCTTGCCGGTCGAGCGGAAGTTGGTCAGCTGCTTGGACTTCATCGGGTTCACTTCGAGATCGTCGGGCTTGGCATTTTCGCCGATGATCATGCCCTCATAGAGCTTCTCCTGCGGGGCCACGAACAGGATGCCGCGATCCTCGAGGCTGTTGAGCGCATAGCCGACCGCCTCGCCGGTGCCGTTCGAGATCAGCACGCCGTTCTGGCGGCCCTCGATCGGACCCTTGTAGGTGTCATACTTTTCGAACAGCCGGTTCATGATGCCCGTGCCGCGCGTGTCGGACAGGAATTCGCCGTGATAGCCGATCAGCCCGCGCGACGGCGCCGAGAAGGTGAGGCGGGTCTTGCCCACGCCCGAGGGACGCATCTCGGTCAGCTCGGCCTTGCGGCGCTGCATCTTTTCCACGACCGTGCCCGAAAATTCATCGTCCACGTCGATGACGACGGTTTCGTAAGGCTCGGTGCGCTTGCCGTTTTCCTCGCCGAAGATCACGCGCGGACGCGAGATGCCCAGCTCGAACCCTTCGCGGCGCATCGTCTCGATCACCACGCCAAGCTGCAGTTCGCCGCGGCCCGCCACTTCGAAGCTGTCCTTGTCGGCGCTTTCGGTGACGCGGATGGCGACGTTCGTTTCCTGCTTCGCGCATCAGGCGGTCGCGGATCATGCGGCTGGTCACCTTGTCGCCCTCGCGGCCCGCGAAGGGACTGTCGTTGACGGCAAATCGCATCGCCAGCGTCGGCGGATCGATCGGCTGCGCGGCGATCGGTTCGGTGACCGAAGGATCGGCGATGGTGTTCGACACGGTCGCCTTTTCCAGGCCGGCCAGCGCGATGATGTCGCCCGCGCGTGCCTCGTCCACGGGAACGCGGTCGAGACCGCGGAACGCCAGCAGCTTGGATGCGCGGCCGGTCTCGATCACCTTGCCATCGCTGTCGATGGCGCGGATCGGGTCGTTGATGCGGATCACGCCCGACTGGACGCGACCGGTCAGCACGCGGCCCATGAAGTTGTCGCGGTCGAGCAGCGTCGCAAGGAAGCTGAACGGCGCATCCTCGTCCAGTCCCGGCGAGGGGACGTGGTCGCGGATCAGCTTGAACATCGGGGTCAGGTCGCCCTCGCGCGCGTCGATGTCCTCGCTGGCATAGCCGTTGCGGCCCGAAGCGTAGAGCGTGGGGAAGTCCAGCTGCTCGTCATTGGCGTCGAGGCTGACGAACAGGTCGAAGATCTCGTCCAGCACCTCGTCCGCGCGGCCGTCGGGGCGATCGATCTTGTTGACGACGACGATGGGCTTCAGCCCCAGTGCCAGCGCCTTGCCGGTCACGAACTTGGTCTGCGGCATCGCGCCCTCGGCGCTGTCGACCAGCAGGATCACGCCGTCGACCATGCTCAGGATGCGCTCCACCTCGGCGCCGAAGTCGGCGTGGCCCGGCGTGTCGACGATGTTGATGCGCAGGCCTTCCCACACGATCGAGGTCGGCTTGGCGAGAATCGTGATCCCGCGTTCCTTTTCCAGATCGTTCGAATCCATCGCGCGTTCCTCGACGCGCTGGTTGTCGCGGAACGTGCCGGACTGGCGGAAAAGCTGGTCGACAAGCGTGGTCTTGCCATGGTCGACGTGCGCGATAATCGCGATATTGCGAAGGTCGGCGGACATTGGTCCCTCTTCAATAATTCATCTGATCGCTGGTCGAGGGAGGGCCGGCTGCCCCGCAATGTGCCGCGCGCCAGATCCCGGCAGGGAACCCGCCAGGAACAGGGCCGCGCCCTTCTCACGAGCGCGCCCCTATATCAGAGAGTGCAATGCAGCAAGCCTTTTACCTGTTGCCGGCCGAGCACAGTGCGCCAGATTGAGCAGCATTGTTCGCCGCTCGCGATTGCTTCCTTCAGCTTTGAATTATAGGCTTTCAAGCGTCGGCAATCGATTTTCGGAAGGCCAGGGTGAAGACACCCGGGGTCGATCGCCACATGTGGAGAGTGGAGAAAACTCGCATGATTTCAGGGGGTCGCGGCTTTTCGGCCGTGCGTTTGCTTATCCTGTCGGGCGGCAGCCTGATGGCCATCGCTTCTGCTCCGGCGCTTGCGCAGGACACATCTGGTGCGCAGGACACATCGGGCGGGGAGGGCGAATACGCCGAACCGGCCTTTGCGGAACCGGCCTTTGCCGAACCGGCCTATGACACACAGGATGCGCCAGCCGCGCGTGGCAACGACATCATCGTCACCGCGACCAAGCGTGCGCAGACGCTGCAGGACGTGCCTGTCGCGGTCAGCGTCACGACCGAGGCGCAGATCGAGCGCGCCGAGATTCGCGACCTCAAGGACCTCACCACCGAGGTGCCGACCCTTCGCGTGACGCAGCTGCAGTCGAGCGCGAATACCAATTTCATCATCCGCGGTTTCGGCAATGGCGCGAACAATGCGGGGATCGAGCCTTCGGTCGGCGTGTTCGTCGACAATGTCTATCGCTCGCGCAGCGCGGCACGAATCAACGACCTGCCCGATCTTGAGCGGATCGAGGTGCTGTCCGGCCCGCAATCGACCCTGTTCGGCAAGAACGCCAGCGCTGGCGTCATTTCCGTCACCACGCGCGAGCCGCAGTTCGATTTCGGCGGACAGGCCGAGATCAGCTACGGCAATTTCGACGCGATGGTCGCCAAGGCCGTCGTCACCGGCCCGATCACCGACAGCATCGCCGCGTCGATCGCGGGCGGGATCAACAAGCGCGACGGCTATATCCGTGACGAGGCGCTGGACCGCGACACCAACGAGCGCAACCGCTGGTTCACGCGCGGGCAATTGCTGTTCGAACCCAACGACCTGTTCAAGGTCCGCCTGATCGGCGACTACGAAAAGACGGACGAGGATTGCTGCGCCACCGTGCTGCTGCAGAACGGCTTCACCGGCGCGGCGGTGAACGCGGTCGGCGGGCGCTTCTCCGACCCGGCCGATCCCTTTGCCGATGTCGTCTATTCGAACTTTCCCTCGACCAACGATATCGAGAACTGGGGTTTTTCGGGTCAGGTCGACTTTGGCTACGGTCCGTTCGGCATCACGTCGATCACCGCCTATCGCGGGGTGGACGCGCTGACCAATCAGGATTCGGACTTCACCAGCGCCGACCTGATTTCCGAAAACTCGCAGGACCTGGGCATCCGCACCTTCACCCAGGAATTCCGCGCGACCGCCGAATTCGGGCCGGCGAGCATCCTGCTGGGCGCGTTCTATTTCAACGAGAGTATCGACCAGACCAACGACCTGCTGCTGGGCAGCGACTTCCGGCCCTATGCCGACCTGCTGATCCGCGCGCAGACCGGCGGCGCCTTTACCGCAGCCAGCGTCGAGCAGACGGTCGGCGCGCTGCTGGGCGATCCCACGCAGTTCGTCGGCCAGTTCTTCGGCAACGGGCAGGGTCTGGACGAAGCCTATACGCTGGATAACGAGGCGATCAGCATCTTCGGCCAGGTCGATTTCGAAGTCACCGACCGGCTGACGCTGACCGCTGGCCTGAACTATACGAAGGACGACAAGACCTTCACCACCGATACCACGACCAGCGATGTGTTCTCGACTATCGACCTGGTGGAGGTTGGCGGCATCGGCATCTATCAGCAGGCGCTGTCGACCACCGTCGGCAGTGCGCTGATGCTGGGCCGTCCGGCGACTTCGGCAGAAATCGGGGCATTTGCCGGCGCAAACCCGGCGCTGTATGGCCAGATCGCGGCCGGATCGCAGGCCTTTGCCGACGCCAATGCGGCCAATCCCGGCGTCAATCCGCTGCTGGGGCTGCAGGCGCTGCAGTTCCTGCCGCCGTTCCAGAACGTGCCCAACGCGGTCGAAAGCGGCAAGATCAAGGACGACAATCTCGCCTTCACCCTGCGCGCGGCCTATGACCTGTCGGACAGCGTCAACCTGTATGCTTCCTATGCGACCGGCTACAAGCCGCCATCGATCAACCTGTCGCGCGACAGCCGGCCGACCCCTGCCGACCGGCAAGCGCTCGTCGCGGCGGGTCTCGCCGTACCGAACCTGACGGCAGGCAGCCGCTATGCCGAGGCGGAGGAGTCGGAGGTTTACGAGATCGGGGTCAAGGGCAACTGGGGGCTGGCGCAGCTCAACTTCGCCGCGTTCCGCCAGTCGATCACCGGTTTCCAGTCGAACATCTTCACGGGCACCGGCTTCTTCCTTGCCAATGCGGGCGAGCAGCAGGTGACCGGCTTCGAATTCGACGGCACCATGTACCCGGTCGAGCCGCTGATGCTGCGGCTGGCGGTCACCTACCTCGATGCGGAGTACAAGGATCTTCCCCTGTCCGGCGTGGGCGACCTGACCGGGCAGCCGGTGGCGGGGGTGCCGCCGATCGCATTGACGACCTCGGCGCAGTACACGCATGAACTCGGCAATGGCTCGCAGCTGATCGGGCGCGGCGCCTACCACTACGAATCGCCGGTCCAGATCGTCGAGGGGCTGCCCGGCTTCATCGACCTTGGCCAGGAAGCGGCGATCGGCGCGGTGCGTGCGTTCCCGCGGCAGGTCGATGATGTCTCGGCCTCGCTCACCTGGATCAGCGACATGGGGCTGGAAGTGTCGGTCTGGGGCCGCAACCTGCTGAACGACCGCTATCTGCTGTCGATCTTCGATACGCCTATCCAGCCGTTAAGCTTTTCGGGCTATCCCAACCAGCCGCGCACCTATGGCATGACCGCGCGCTACAAGTTCTGATTCCCACGCGGAATCGCATCCGGATCTGACCGTGAGCGTCAGGGGAGAGGGAAGGGGCCGCATCCAGCAGGGTGCGGCCCCTTTTCTGTCACGGAAGGGGCCGCGCAAAGTGCTTTGCAATCAATCGGCAAATATTCGATAAACTGGCTGCACGGGTTTCCGACAGGGGGAGATTGTCCATGCAATACATGCTGATGCCTTTGATGCGCTACTTTGACTTTGCTGGCAGATCACGGCGCAAGGAATACTGGATGTTCGCGCTGCTCAACCTTGTCATCGTTACCATCTTTATGACTTTTCTGTTTTCGCTTGGCTATTCGCTCGATCCCTATGGCGCATCGGCGGGCGGGCCGGTGATGTGGCTGATCATGGCGGTGCTGGGCATCTATTCGCTGCTGATCCTGATCCCTTCGATCGCGGTGCAGGTTCGCCGCTTTCACGATCAGGACAAGTCCGGCTGGTTCGTGCTGATCAATTTTGTGCCCTATATCGGCGGGATCATCGTGCTGGTCTTCATGCTGCTGGAAGGGACGCGCGGGCCGAACAGATACGGCCCCGATCCCAAGGAAGGTCTCGCTCGCGGAGTCTAGAGGCGCAGCTTCCAGGTCACAGCGATCGCAGCGCGCTCGCCGGGCGGGCACGCAGCACGGGAATGGACGCGGCGGTGGCGGCGATGATGACCAGCGCCGCTCCGCCCGCCAGCACGCCCAGTACCAGTGACCAGTCGGGCCGGAATGGCAGGTCGAACAGGCCCGTCATCACGCCCCATCCGATCAGGCTGCCCAGCGCCAGCGCGACCAGCGCCAGCAATCCCGCCAGCAGCGCATAGCGCACCGCCAGCGCGCCCAGCACCTGCGCGCGGCTGGCCCCCAGCACGCGCAGCACCACGGTTTCATAGGTTTCGCGCGCCCGCGCCGCCGCAATCGCGCCCAGCAATACCGCCAGTCCGGCCAGCACGGTGACAGACGCGGCCGCCAGGATCGCCGCCGCCATGCTGCCCAGGATCTCGCGCGCCTGCGTCAGCACCGCGCCAACTTCGATCACGGCGCTGCCGGGAAACTCGCGCACCATCGCGCTCAGCAGCGCGCGCCGGTCCGCGCCTTGCGCCAGCGAGACGGTGGCCGCGAAACTGTGCGGCGCATCGGCAATGGCGCCGGGGCTGAACACCAGCACGTGGTTGAACCCCAGATCGTCCCATTCGATGGTGCGGAACGATGCGACGGTCGCTTCCCGCTCGGTGCCCAGCAGACCGTACCGTAGCCGGTCGCCGATCTTCAGCCCGATCGGCCGGGCCAGATCCTCGTCCACCGACACCAGCGCCTCGCTCGCGCCCTGTCCTTCGCTCCACCATTCGCCCGCGGTGATGGTGTTGCCGTCGGGCACGGCGCTGGCATAGGTCACGCCCCGCTCCCCGTTCAGCGCCCATGCGCCCTCGGGCACCTCCTCCAGATCCTCGACATAGGTCATCGCGTCCGCAGGGCCATAGGCGATGATCGTCGCGCGCAGGTTCGGCACCGCGCGCACGCCCGATCCCGGTGCGATCCGCTCTACCAGTGCGGCGAAGCGGTCCACGTCTTCGCTGGGCAAGTCGATCACGAAATAGTCGGGCGCAACCGCGGGCACGCTGCTTTCGACATAGCGGTCGAGCGCGGACTGGATGCTGGCGATGGCGGCAAACGCGGCCAGCCCGAAGCCCAGCGCCGTCGCCAGCGCCACCGTGGGCGCGCCCGGCCTGTCGAGCGACGAGAGACCCATGCGCACCGCCAGATCCTGCGCCGGTCTTCGGGAGGGCCCGCGCCAAGCGCTTGATGGCGAGGCCGATCAATGCAAGCAGTCCCAGCACCAGAGCCGCGCCGACGATGAACCACAGGTTCAGCATCGGATCGCGCGCACCCAGCAGGACCAGCGCGACCAGCAAGGCGATACCGATGCCCACCGGCAGCGCCGCTGCCCGCCACACCGCGATCCGCCCGCTTGCTCCCGACCGGAACAGCGCCATCGCCGTCACCTCGCGCGCGGCAATCAGCGGCGGCGCGGCAAAGATCAGCGCCACCAGCAGCGCGAACCCAGCCGCGCGTCCCAGCGCGGCCACGTCGAAGCTGAAGCGCGCCTCCACCGGCAGCATGCCTTCCAGCAGCGAGGCAAGAACCGGCACCGCCAGATAGCCCAGCATCAGCCCTGCGGCCACGCCGACCAGTGCGGCGGCGACCACCTGCACCGCGTGGATACGCATGACATCGCCGCTCGACGCGCCCAGCACCTTGAGCGTGGCGATGGCGCTGCGGCGGCTCTCCAGCCAGGACGTTACCGCGCCCGCGATACCGATCCCCGCGATGAACAATGCGGCAAGCCCGACCAGCGTCAGGAACTGCCCCATGTTCGCCATCAGCCGGTCCGCGCCGGGCGATGCGCGGTCCCGCGTGCGATATTCCCAGCCGGCGACGGGGAAGCGCCTGGTGAAAGCTTCGGCGATGGCTTCCGCATCTTCGCCGCCCGACAGTTTCACGCGATATTTGAACCGGGCCATCGATCCGGTCTGCACCAGCCCCGCATCGGCCAGCGTCGCTTCGGAAATCAGCATCGGTGGGCCGAGGGAGAAGCCCTCCGACAGCCGGTCGGGCTCTTTCGCGATCAGTCCCGTCAGGTCCACCTGCGTCTCGCCCAGCCGGACGCTCGCGCCCTCGTCGATGTCCAGACGGTCCAGCAGGCCGGGATCGACCCAGGCCTCGCCGCGCGGGGGAGCGCCGACGCTGCGCCCATTCTGCAGCGTCAGCTCGCCATAGAGCGGATAGGCACCGTCGATGGCTTTCAATTGCACCGGCGCGCCCATTACATCCTCGCCGCTGCCGACCGAGGCGATGGCCTGCATCCGCACCCCGCCCGATACGGCGCCCAAGGCCTGCATAGTGGCCAGTTCCTGCGCGCTGGCAGGCTGGCCATAGCGGCGAAATTCGATGTCGCCGCCCAGGATGTCCTGCCCGCGCGTCGCCAGCTCGCCGCGGATCGCGCCTTCCAGCGTGCCGATGGCGGACAGCGCCGCCGCGCCCAGGAACAGGCACACGATCAGCAGGCGAAGCCCGCGGAACCGCCATGAGAAATCGCGCCGCGCCAGCCGCAGGGCCAGCGCCCAGCGCGCGCGCAGCGCATTCATAGCGGGCTGGCGCCGATGCGGTCCGACATGATGCGCCCGTCGGCCAGTTCCAGCACGCGCTGGCAGCGTTCGGCCAGCGCCGGGTCATGGGTGATCAGGAACAGGGTCGCCCCGCTCGATCCGCGCCGGGCGAACAACAGGTCGATGATCTCGGCCCCGGTCGTGCTGTCGAGATTGCCGGTCGGCTCGTCCGCAAAGATCAGCGCGGGGCGCGGGGCCAGCGCGCGCGCGATGGCGACGCGCTGCTGCTCCCCACCCGAAAGCTGCGCAGGAAAATGATCGAGCCGGTGGCCCAGTCCAACCGCCTCAAGCTCTGTCCGGGCGCGCCCGAACGCATCGGCCATCCCGGCGAGTTCCAGCGGCGTTGCCACGTTCTCCATTGCGCTCATCGTCGGCAGCAGGTGGAACGCCTGCAGCACGATGCCGATGCGTCCGCGCCGCGCGGCGGCCAGCTCATCCTCGCTCATGACCGCACCGCCCGCCCCGGCGAACTGCGCCCCGGCGACATTCAGCGAGCCGCCCGTCGCGCGTTCCAGCCCGGACAACACCGCCATCAGCGAGCTCTTGCCCGAGCCCGACGGACCCAGCAGCGCCACCGTCTGTCCGGTCGGCACGGTCAGGTCGATACCCTTCAGAATCGGCACCTCGACCCGTCCGTTGCGGAAGCTGAGCGTCAGGCCCATGGCCGCGATCGCAGCATGGTCGGACCCGGCTTCGGAAGGTGATCTGGCGGCGGTCATTGTGTCGAGCATGGTGCATGACATAGGATCGGGCAGGAAACAAAGAAGGTGTGGTAATAAATGGTCGCAAGATTTTGCCTGGCATGTGTGGCCCTGCTGCTGGCATCATGCGGGCCGGATGCCGATGTGGCGCAACCAGACGGGAGCGACGTGCAGGCCGAGGCGGTCATGCCGACCGGCCCCGCCATCGACGTCCTGGCGTTCGGCGACAGCCTGTTCGCCGGCTACCGGCTGGACCGGGGCGATTCCTATCCCGCAAGGCTTCAGGACGCGCTGCGCGAGCGGGGGCTGAACGTTAATGTCACCAATGCCGGTGTGTCGGGCGATACGACGGCGGCGGGGCTGCAGCGGATCGACTTCGTGCTCGATTCCATGGCGGGAAAGCCCGATCTGGTGCTGCTGGAACTGGGCGCGAACGACATGCTGCGCGGCCTTCCGGCAGAGGAAGCGCGGCGCAATCTCGACGCGATCCTGCAGCGGCTGGACCAGCGCGATATTCCGGTGATGGTCTATGGCATGCGCGCCGCGCCCAATCTGGGCGGCGATTATGGCCGCAGCTTCGACAGCATCTTTCCCGAAATGGCCGACAAATACGATGCCGAACTGGTGCCCTTCTTCATCGAACCGCTGATCTTCGACCGGTCGCTGGTGCAGCAGGACCAGCTGCATCCCACGGCGCAAGGCGTGGACGCGATGGTCGACAAGACGGTGGAGCAGGTCGAGGATCGGATCGAGGCGCTCTAGAGCCTTTCCGCCGCCCCGTCCGCCACGCGCCACACCGCGGCCTTGCCTTCCAGCCCGCTGAACAGCGCAAGCTCGGTCCCGGTCATCCAGACCTGTGCGCCGCTGGCATCCAGCCGTTCGAACAGCGCGGCGCGGCGCACGGGGTCAAGATGGGCGGCCACCTCGTCCAGCAGCAGTACGAGCGGGCGGCCGCCGTCGGCGGCCTGATCCCTGGACAGGGTGGCATGCGCCAGCGTGATCGCGATCAGCAGCGCCTTCTGCTCGCCTGTCGAACACTCCGCGGCCGGGCGGCCGGTGCCCGCCATTCTCACCGCCAGATCGTCGCGATGCGGACCCGACAGCGTGCGCCCCGCGCCGCGCTCGGCCCCCCGCGACCGGCGCCATGCGTCCGCCAGAGCATCGGCATCGGCAGGGGAGGCGGGATCGACGGCGATCTCGGGCCGTGCGAATGGAGCTTCGGGCAGCACCGCCAGCCGTGCGGCCAGTTCCTGAATAACGGCGGCGCGATTGGCGGCGATGGCCGCGCCTGCCTCGGCCATCTCCCTTTCCAGCGCTTCCAGCCATGAAGGATCGGGCGCGCGATCGGCGGAGAGCAGACGATTGCGTTCCCGCAGCGCCTTTTCATAGCGGCCCGAATGCGTCGCATGTTCGGGCCGGATCGCCATCACCATGCGGTCGAGAAAACGGCGGCGCCCCGATGCGCTATCGGTGAACAGCCGGTCCATCGCCGGAGTCAGCCAGGCGACCGAAAGCCATTCGGCCAGCCGCGCGGCGGGCAATGGCGCGCCGCTGGCCTGCACGATCCTGCGGCCGGGAGCGTCCGCCTGCACGGCCGTGCCCAGTCGCACCGGCGTGACGCCGCTGACCAGGTCGGCGCCGATCGCAAAACCGGCCGCATCGTCGCGCGTCATCTCGGCCAGTTGCGCGCGGCGCAGGCCCCGGCCGGGCGTGAACAGCGACAAGGCTTCCAGCACATTGGTCTTGCCCGCACCGTTCGCGCCCACCAGCAGGTTGAAGCGCGCCGTTCCGCCCAGCCGCGTGGCGCGATGGTTCCGGAAATCGGCAAGCTGGATGCGGTCGAACGCCATGAACCGGCGCTAGCTTTCGAAGGGGCCAGGAGCCAAGCGAATTCCCCATCCCAAACCTTGGCGAAAAATCCCGAACATCGGCAAGCGTTCATCTCTCCGCAAGTTTGTCAGATCGCCAAGTTACTGAAAACTATGCATTATCAAAACTGGCACGGTGCCTGCAATGTATCTGGCATGGAGGCCAAAGGGGCCATCCAACGCAACATTGAAAGGAAACACGCCATGTTGAACAACACTGTCGCCACCCAGGCTTTCGCATTCGCCCTCGCGCTGATCGTATCCGTCGCCGGCTTCGGCGTCACCGTGGCACCCGACCACAGCAACGATGTCGCTCCCGTTTCCGCCGAACTGATCGCCTGATCGTCCGGCCCATCCAGAGGAAAGAAGAACAATGACCCGCAATTCCAACTTCGCCGCGCAGGCATTTGCCTTCGCCCTTGCCCTTGTCCTGTCGGTCGGCGCCTTCGGCGTGACGGTCGCTCCCGACCAGGCGAGCGCAGCCACCGCACCCACCGCGGAGATGGTGGCATGAGCGATCTGATGAACCGCAACGACAATTCCCCGCGCAAGTTTCGCCTGGACAAGCAGCGCGGCAAGCTGATGGGCGTCAGCGCGGGGATGGCCGACTACTTCGGCGTCGATGTGACCCTGGTCCGGATCGCCTGGGTGCTGGGAACCTTGCTGGGTTTCGGCTCGCTGATCCTGATCTACATCGCCATCGGCCTGATCGCGGACTGAGGGGCGCGCTAATCGCGCCCCTTGGCCGCACTGCTTCCCCGGATATGCGCAAATGGCGAGAAGTCGGTATCCGTATCGAACACGTCGACGCCCTCGCGCCGCTTCAGCCAGCCGATGATGACATAGGTCACCGGAGTCAGTAGCGCTTCCCAACTGGTCTTGAGCACCCACTGCGTCACGGCCACCCAGAACACCAGATCACCGGTCCATCCCGCCGCGCCCAGGAATGCCAGCGGATAGAAGATGGCACTGTCGACGCCCTGGCCCACCACGGTCGATCCTATGGTCCGCGTCCACAGCATGCGGCCGCTGGTCCAGATCTTCATCCGGGCCATGACGAAGGCGTTGACGAATTCACCCGCCCAGAATGCGACGATCGATGCCAGAACGATGCGCGGAACCTGTCCGAACACCGCCTCGTAAGCGGCCTGGTCGCCCCAGTCGGGTGCAGGCGGCATGGCGACGACGACAAAGCTCATGAACGCCATGAAGATCAGCGCGCCGAACCCCGCCCAGATGCAGCGCCGCGCGGCGCCATAGCCGTACACCTCGGTCAGCACGTCGCCGATGACATAGGATACCGGAAAGAACAGCAATCCCGCGCCGAAAGGCCACAGGCCCACCAGAGGCAGGGCCACTACCGCGACCTTGCCCGCGCCGATCACGTTCGACAGCAGCAGCACGGTGACAAAGCCGGCCATGACGAAGTCGTAATAGCGGAAATTGACCGGAGCCGGGCTGCTTGCCGGCTCCGTCGGGGTCTTTGCGCTCGTGGCGGGCGGCGGCGTCGGCTCCATGAAAACATTCGATAGCGGCAATTGCAGCCGCGTCAAAGCGCCGCTATGCGAAGCGCGGAGCGCGCCCTTAGCTCAGCTGGATAGAGCACGAGACTTCTAATCTTGAGGCCGCAGGTTCGACTCCTGCAGGGCGCGCCATTTCCGTTCAGCTTCGGCTGGCATCTGCGGCGCCGCTGCGCGAGGCGTCCGTCCCCCGTTCGGCATTGCTGCGCATCCCCGCCAGCACCAGCGACAGGCTGAGGCGGCTCGCCGTTACCCCGCGGATCCGGTGCGCCGCCAGCAGGCTGCCCGCGCGCAGCACGATGGCCGACAGCACGGCGTTGGACGCGCGCGCCTCGGCCTCGCTCATGCCATAGCGCTGCTGCATCGAGGCGAGCAGCGGCGTGCGCGTGCGGCGCGCGGCCTCGTCACGCTCGCCGCGCAGGGCGGCGCGGATCTCGGCCACGCGCAGCAGCGATTGCAGCAGCGGCCCGCGTCGTTCCATGTCGTCGAGATAGCTGATGGTCGACAGGATCACCGCCGTCTGCACGTCCGCCCCGCGCAGCGCCACGTCGCGCCGCGCGCTTTCAACGCGCTCAAGCTCGCGCCGGGTCAGCGCCAGCAGCAGATCGATCCGGCGCGAAAAGCAGTTGTGGCCCTGCGCCTGCGACAAGCGGATTTCCGCCGCGATCCGCCGGACCGTGACTTCGCCGACCCCTTCGGACATCACGATCCGCGCCGCTGCGTCGAGCATCTCCTGCTGCCGGTCGGCAATCGACTTGCGCGTTCGGGGCCGTGCCGGGACGGCAGCCGGCGATTCGCCGCTGGCAGCGTTTCGAGGATCGGGTCGGTTGCCTTTCATACTTCCAGCCTGCGCCAGCGATGCGCCGGTGACAAGCCGGCAGCCTCGCGAAACCCACGGATTCGTGAAGCCGACGCGGACATTCACCTTTATGAAAACATGCACCCGAACCTGATCAATCAAACAGGCTTTAAATTTATGGGTATGTCGATTATGCAAGTCGGCAACAGGGTTCAGGCGCCGTTTCGATCGCATTAGAAGATCGGGAATTGCCATCGCGCCCATAAGACCGGGAGAGGACATTTGCTGGAAAACCGCTTTACGCGTCTGTTCGGTGTGCAGCATCCGCTGGTGATGGGCGGCATGCAATGGGTGGGCCGCGCGCCGCTGGTCGCAGCCGTGGCCGAGGCGGGGGCCCTGGGCTTCCTGACCGCGCTGACCCAGCCCAGTCCCGAGGAACTGACGCGAGAGATCGCCCGCGTTCGCGAGTTGACCGACAAGCCATTCGGCGTCAACCTCACCATCCTGCCCACGATGAAGCCGCCGCCCTATGCCGAATATCGGCGCGCCATCATCGAAAGCGGCGTCACCATCGTCGAGACCGCCGGCCATCGCCCGCAGGAGCATGTCGAGGACCTGAAGGCGAACGGGGTCAGGATCATCCACAAGTGCACCGCCGTGCGCCACGCGATCTCGGCCGAGAAGATGGGCGTCGATTGCATCTCGATCGACGGGTTCGAATGTGCAGGCCATCCGGGCGAGGACGATATCGGCGGGCTGGTGCTGATCCCCGCGGCGGTCGACCGGCTGTCGATCCCCGTCATCGCCAGCGGCGGGATCGCAGACGGGCGCGGCCTTGTCGCCGCCATGGCGCTGGGTGCGGAAGGCGCGAACATGGGCACGCGCTTCCTCGCCACGCAGGAATGCGCGATCCATGACAACGTCAAGCAGCGTATCGTCGAGGCGAGCGAGCGCGACACCAACCTGATATTCCGCAGCCTGAAGAACACCGCCCGCGTGGGCCGCAACAAGGTGTCCGACGAGGTGGTGGAGATCCTGAAACGGCCGCAGGTTGAATTCGCCGATGTCGCCCATCTGGTCGCAGGCGCGAAAGGGCGCGAGGTGATGGAGGAAGGCGATCTCGACAACGGCCTCTATTGGGCCAGCATGGCGCAGGGGCTGATCCACGATGTACCTACCGTCGCCGAACTGGTGAACCGCATCATGACCGACGCACGCGCCATCGTGGGCGAGCGGCTGCCCGCGCTGGTGTCCGAAACGGCGAACGCCTGATGGCCGTCTTCGACACGCCCATCGGCCGCGAAGGCGACACGCTGACCGGCCCGTGGCGCATACCGCGTCAGATGCTGATGGCACAGGCCTATGACGGCCATGCCTCGATCCACGACGACAGCACGGCGCAGGGGCTGGGCTTCAAGGGCGGCACGATCGAGGGGCCGACCCATTTCAGCCAGTTCGACCCGCTCTGCCATGCGATCTGGGGCGACGAATGGTTCGCGCATGGATGCATCTCGGCCCATTACCGCAGCCCGGTGTTCGAGGGCGAGGAAGTCCGCGCGATCCTGACGCGCCAGTTCGACGACCGCGCCACGATCACCATGGAAAAGCGCGACGGGACCGAGGTGCTGAAGGGCACGGTTTCCATCGGCCCCGACCACCCGCCGACCGCGCTCGACGAACGGCTGGCGGGCCTTGCCCCACTGGAACAGCCGGTGCTGATGGCGGACGCGGCGGTTGGCGCGAAAACGGGCCGCATCCCCGTCCGCATGGATCTGGGCCAGCACATGGGCGACCTCTACCCGTTCTCGCTGGCCGACAAGCTGGAGCGGATGACCGAACCGTCGGAGATCTACCGCGAGATCATCCCCTTCGAGATGGTGAGCGTGCTGGTCAATTCGATCGCGCGCGAGCAGCCGTTTCCGGTTCGCGGGCCCAGCGTCGGCCTGTTCGCCGACCAGGAAATCCGCATGCTGCGCGGCCCGCTGAAGGTCGGGCAGGAGTACGAGATCGAGCGCGAGATCGTCGCGCTGTCGGGCAGCCGCAAGACCGAGTCCATGTGGGTGCTCAGCCGGGTCTTTGTCACAGGTGACAAAAACCCCGTGGCGACCATGCTGCTCAACACCGCGACGCTGAAAGCGTCCTATGCGCAATATGAGGGCGACAGGTCGGCCCTGTACGGAGATGCTGCCGATGGCTGATTTCAACACGCTGGATTACCGGGTCGAGGACGGGATCGCGATCGCGACCTTCAACCGGCCCGACAAGATGAACACCTTCAACGTGGCGATGACGCAGGATCTGATCGCGCTGCTCGACCGCACCGATGGTGATGACGATGTCCGCGCAGTCGTGCTGACCGGATCGGGCCGCGCGTTCTGCGCAGGTGCCGACCTCGGCGGCGGGGAAAAGACCTTTGACTACAAGCCCGGCGGGCGAGAGGGCGATGTCGATGTGAACGGCGTGCGCCGCGATGGCGGCGGGAGGGTCACCTTGCGCATCTTCCGCAGCCTGAAACCCGTGATCGCGGCGGTGAACGGCGCGGCGGTGGGCATCGGCGCGACCATGCAGTTGCCGATGGATGCGCGGCTTGCCTCGGTCGATGCGCGCTTCGGTTTCGTCTTCGCCCGGCGCGGCATCACGCCCGAGGCATGCTCCAGCTGGTTCCTTCCGCGCCTTGTCGGCATGCCGCGCGCGCTGGAATGGGTCTATAGCGGACGCGTCTTTGGCGCAGAGGAAGCGCTGGAGGCGGGGCTGGTCCAGTCGCTGCATCAGCCGGATGAATTGCTGGATGCCGCCGTCGCGCTGGCGCACCGGATGACGGACGATTCCGCGCCGGTGTCGGTCGCTCTGTCGCGCCGGATGATGTGGCAATCGCTTGGTGCGCCGCATCCGATGATGGTGCATCGCATGGACAGCCGTGCCATTCAGTCGCGCGGCAAGAGCAACGATGCGCGCGAAGGCATCGCCTCCTTCATGGAAAAGCGCCCCGCGCAATATCCGGACCGGGTATCGAGCGACATGCCCGATTTCTATCCCGACAGCGACGAACCCGAATTCATCTGAGGAACCGAAATATGAAAGCGCTAGTCCCGGTAAAGCGGGTGATCGACTACAATGTGAAGCCGCGCGTGAAGGCGGATGGCTCGGGTGTCGATCTTGCCAATGTGAAGATGAGCATGAACCCGTTCGACGAGATCGCGGTGGAAGAGGCGATCCGGCTGAAGGAAGCGGGCGCGATTGAAGAGATCGTGGCGGTGAGCATCGGGCCTGCCAAGGCGCAGGAGACGCTGCGCACGGCGCTGGCGATGGGCGCGGACAGCGCGGTGCTGGTCGAGACCGATGAGGAGGTCGAGCCTCTGGCGGTGGCCAAGATCCTGAAGGCGGTGGCGGCGGAAGTGGGGCCCGGCCTGATCATCCTGGGCAAGCAGGCGATCGACGACGATGCGAACCAGACGGGCCAGATGCTGGCCGCGCTGATGGACCTGCCGCAGGGCACGTTCGCATCGAAGGTCGAGATGGACGGCGATCATGTGAAGGTGACGCGCGAGGTGGACGGCGGGCTCGAGACGGTGCGCCTGTCCACGCCCGCGATCATCACCACCGACCTGCGCCTGAACGAGCCGCGCTATGCGTCGCTGCCCAACATCATGAAGGCGAAGAAGAAGCCTCTGGAGACGAAGACGCCGGCCGATTACGGCGTCGACATCGCGCCTCGGCTGAAGACGCTGAACGTCTCCGAACCGCCAGTGCGGCAGGCGGGCGTGAAGGTCGCCGATGTCGACGAGCTGGTCGCCAAACTCAAGAGCATGGGAGTCGCCTAAAGGCGGAGCCGGTAAGGAAAGAGATCATGAAGACGCTTGTTTATGTCGATCACGACAATGCGCATCTGGGCGATGCGACGCTGGCAACCGTAACCGCGGCATCGAAGCTGGGCGAGGTTCACCTGCTGGTCGCGGGTGCGGGCTGTAGCGCAGTCGCCGACGCCGCCGCGAAGATCGCGGGCGTGGGCAAGGTCCATGTCGCGGACGACGGTGCCTATGAGCACCAGCTGGCCGAGAATGTCGCGCCGCTGATTGCGGGGCTGATGGAGCATCACGACGCGGTGCTGTTCCCCGCCACCACCACGGGCAAGAACATCGCGCCGCGCGTCGCCGCGCTGCTCGACGTGATGCAGATCAGCGACATCCTGTCGGTCGAGGGCGAGAAGACATTTACGCGCCCGATCTATGCGGGCAACGCCATCGCCACGGTCGAGAGCACCGATGCGAAGCTGGTCATCACCGTACGCGGCACCGCCTTCGACAAGGCCGAAGCTACAGGCGGCTCCGCCGAGATCGAGGCGGTCGCATCGACCGGCGATAGCGGAAAGTCCAGCTTCGTGTCCGCCGAACTCGCCGAGAGCGAGCGGCCCGAGCTGACATCGGCGAAGATCATCGTGTCGGGCGGCCGCGCATTGAAGGATGGCGAGACGTTCGAGAGCATCATCATGCCGCTGGCCGACAAGCTGGGCGCGGGCGTGGGCGCAAGCCGCGCCGCGGTCGATGCGGGCTATGTCCCCAATGACTATCAGGTCGGCCAGACCGGCAAGATCGTGGCGCCGGAAGTCTACATCGCCATCGGCATCAGCGGCGCGATCCAGCACCTGGCTGGCATGAAGGACTCCAAGACCATCATCGCCATCAACAAGGACGAGGACGCCCCCATCTTCCAGGTCGCCGACATCGGCCTCGTCGCCGATTTGTATAAAGCGGTGCCCGAACTGACCGAGAAGCTTTAAGAAGGATAACAACATGGACAAGCCATTGAAGCTCCTCATCGGCGGATCGCTGGTGGATGGCGGTGCGGGCAATTTCGACGTGGTGAACCCTGCCACCGGCAAGCCGTTCGCGCAGTGCCCCAAGGCCAGCGAAGCCCAGCTTGACGAAGCGGTCGCCGCGGCCAAGGCAGCGTTTCCCGCATGGGCGTCGACCGACGCGGGCGAACGCGGAGCCATGCTCGGCAGGCTTGCCGACGCGCTCGAAGCGCGCGCCGCCGAATTCGCCTCGCTGCTGACTATGGAGCAGGGCAAGCCGACCCGCCAGGCCATGGGCGAGATCATCGGCTGCACCTTCGTCCTGCGCGCCTTTGTCGACAAGCGGGTCGAACCCGTGGTCCTGCGCGACAAGGGCGGCAAGACGGTCACCGAACATCGCACCCCGCTGGGCGTGGTCGCCGCGATCACGCCGTGGAACTACCCGGTGATGATGCTGGTCCAGAAACTCGCGCCCGCGCTGATCACCGGCAACACCATGGTGCTGAAACCCGCACCCACCACGCCGCTCACCAGCCTGCTCTTCGCCGAGCTTGCCAGCGAGATATTGCCCCCGGGCGTCTTCAACGTGATCTGCGACGAGAACGATCTGGGCGGTAAGCTCACCGCCCATCCCGACGTGGCCAAGATCGCCTTCACCGGATCCACCGCGACGGGCAGGAAGGTCATGGCCTCCGCCGCCGCGATGGTAAAGCGCGTGACGCTGGAACTGGGCGGCAATGACGCGGCCATCGTGCTCGACGACGTGGACGCCAAGGCGGTCGCAAAGAAGATCTACGAAGGCGCCATGACCAATGCGGGGCAGATCTGCGTCGCCATCAAGCGCGCCTATGTCCCCGCCAACATGTACGACGCGTTTTGCGAGGAAGTGGCCCGGCTGGCGAACGAGGCGATCGTGGACGACGGATCGAAGCAGGGAACCACGATCGGCCCGATCCAGAACCGCCAGCAGTTCGAAAAGGTCAAGGATCTGGTCGAGGACGCAAAGCTGCACGGCAAGGTGATCGCGGGCGGCGAAGCGCTGGACCGCGACGGCTATTTCATGCCGCCGACCATCGTGCGCGACCTGCCCGACGATGCGCGCCTGGTGCGCGAGGAGCAGTTCGGCCCGGTGCTGCCGATCCTGAAATATGAAGACATCGACGATGTGATCGCCCGCGCCAACGATTCCGAATATGGTCTTGGCGGCACGGTCTGGGGCAAGGACCTGACCCGCGCGACCGAGGTGGCCAGAAAGATCGACACCGGCACGGTCTGGGTGAACCAGTATCTCGCCATCGATCCGCGGATACCGTTCCGCGGGTCCAGGCAATCGGGCCTTGGAACCGAGCTGGGCGAGGAAGGCATGCTGGAATACACGCAGGCCCATATCGTCAACGCGGTGCCGTTCGAGGAAGCCTGAGCTGACGGGCGACGACGCCAGTTGACGGCGCGCGAACGAACCGGGGTCCGCCCGGTTTCGGCCATCGCGAGTTGAACGCTGGCGTCAATGCTCTATTGCGGGCCTATGGACAATCAGGACAGCTCTCGCCCGGTGAATTTCTGCCAGGCCTGCGCGGTGCGCAATCGCGCGATCTGCGCCGACCTGGACAGTGACGAGATCGGCCTGCTGAACAGCATCGGCCGCCGCCGCAGGATCGAGGCGGGCGAGCAATTGCTGTGGGAAGGCGATGATGCCGTGCTGGTCGCCAATGTGATCGAGGGCGTTCTGAAACTCTCGTCGGAAACCGCCGGCGGCAAGGAGCAGATCCTGGGCCTCGCCTATCCCTCCGACTTTCTGGGAAGGCCGTTTGGCGAAACCAATTCCTATGGGGTCGAGGCGCTCGTCCCGACTGAAATCTGCGTGTTCTACCGCGCGGACTTCGACCGCTTCGCGCGCGAACATCCCAAGCTGGAGCACCGGCTGCTGGAGCGCACGCTGTCGGAACTCGACCGGACCCGGCGCTGGATGCTTCTGCTCGGCCGCATGAATGCCGAGCAGAAGCTGGCCACCTTCCTGCTGGAAACTGCCGAAAGGCTTGCGCCCGCCTCGTTTGGCTTCGTGACCGACGGCGCGCCCCGCCGGATCGAACTTCCCCTGTCCCGCCAGCAGATCGCCGATGTGCTGGGCCTGACGATCGA
Organism: uncultured Alphaproteobacteria bacterium; assembly: GCA_963752785.1. Lineage (GTDB taxonomy): Bacteria > Pseudomonadota > Alphaproteobacteria > Sphingomonadales > Sphingomonadaceae > Croceicoccus. The sequence goes on along the minus strand of CAVVZE010000013.1, from coordinate 96,842 downwards.
GACGGTGAGCCGTCAGTTCACCCGGATGAAAAAGGACGGGCTGATCGACATCGCGGGGCGCCGCGACGTGACCATTCTCGACCTCGAAGCGCTGCGCCAGCGCACGGAGTAGCGCCAGCACGTCCTGTGTTCGCGCCGGGGACGCCGCCGGTTGCAAGCGGCGCCCCGGCGCTGCCTGTCGCCTTCCGAAATCCCCCGATTTCAGAAGCGCCAGGCAAGCCCTGCGCTCACGACCCACGGATCGAGCTTGTGCTCGGTCTGGATCGCCAGCGTATCGTCCGCATACCAGCGCGCGGTGGTGTCGATGAAATAGCGCTTGGCGTCGACGCTGAGCCCAAGGCCGCTATCGTTCAGCGGGATGTCGATACCTGCCTGCAGCGCCAGGCCCAGTTCGTCGGACATCCTGAAATCGGTGACACCAAGCGGCAGCGTCGCCGCGCCGGGTTGTTCGTCGATCCAGATGAAATACGCCGGGCCAGCGCCGAGATACGGCTTCACCGCACCCAGATCGGCGTGATATTTGAGCGTGAGGGTCGCAGGGATCAGCTTGGCGTCGGACACCAGTTCGGCGCCGGGAAGGCCGGTGGTGCCATCGACGTCATGCTGCGTCAGGCAGCAGATCGTCTCGACCGAGACTGCATCGGTGAAGAAATATTCGATTGCGACCGTCGGCACCACATTGTCGTTGGCCTTGGTCTGCGTATCGGCGGGAAGGCCGACGATGTCGGTCTCGACATCGGTGATCTTGCCGTCGGGCAGCACGCCGGTGACGAAGGCCTTCACCTGCAGATGACCCGCGCGATCCTGCGCATGGGCGATTGCCGGCGCGGCCAGCGCGGCAAGGGTGGCGGCACCAATCAGAACTGGCAGTTTCATGAACTATTCCTGGCGGCGCAGTGACCGCCCGATGCGGCCCAGGGTTGTTGCGTCGCTGAAGACCAGATGCTGCAGGCGCGCAGCTTGTTCATTGATGCACATCAATGATGCGGCGCGCGTCATCGAACAGCGTGCCGCCGATGCAGACACATCAATGCGCCGCGCCCGCGACCTGCCGGAACCTGTTCGACCGCTTTGCCGCGGATGTCCTGCCTGCGGACCTGCCGGAGCGGACGTCCGCCCGGCTGCGCGACCTTGCGCAGGAGGTGCGGGCCCAAGCCGGTGAGCCGCTGCTGACCGGTTGTGCCGAAAGCCGCCTCGTCCACATCGCGGGCGGCGCGGCCCGGCTGGTCGCCCATGCCTCGCACGACCGCGACCAGGTGCTTTCCTTTCACTTCGCTGGCGATGTCGTTCTGGTCCCCGCGCGCGCGGCGCATGGCTATACATTATGCGCACTGGGCGCGTGCGAGGGGCTCGCCTTTGCCGCCGATCCCCTGTTCCGCCTGGCGCGGTCCGATGCGGCGCTGGGCCATGCCTTGCTGGCCCGCACCCTGCGTGCGCTGGCGCGGTCGCGGGAAAAAACCATCGCGCTGGGCCGCAAGACCGCGCAGGAGCGCGTCGCGAGCTTCCTGATCGGCATGGCCGAACGCATCGGCGTGTCCGTGGGCGAATGCTGCGTGCTCGACCTGCCGATGTCGCGCCGGGACATCGCCGACAGTCTGGGCCTCACCATCGAGACGATCAGCCGCCAGCTTGGCGAGCTGCGCGATGCGGGGCTGGTCGCAACCTCGGGACGATCGGTCATCCGCCTGCTCGACCTGCCGGGACTGGAGGCGCGGGCGGGGCATCTTGCGGCGGCGTGCTGACAAAATCGTCAATTTGACCTGCATCAACGAAAGACCTGCCCGCGCGCCCTAGGCCGCACGCAAACGGACGGAGATTCTAATGCAAGCGGAAGCTGCACTCGGCCGCACCGGCCTGTGGTTCGCGGTCCTGATCATGTCGATGCTGGTCGTCATGCGACGGCGGCGGACAGCGGCTTTGCCGCCCATGCGATGATCGTCGGCGTCGTCGCCTTTGCGCTGATGGTGATGAGCGCGGCGCGCTTCGACCCGCTGGGCAAGGCGCAGGGCTTCTTCAGGATGCCCGAAGGGCCGTCGCGCTATGATGACGATGTCGATCCGCTGGGGCGTGATCGCGACGATGTTCTGGGGCATGGCCGGGCCTGCTGGCGGGCGTGTTCATCGCCTCTGCAGCTCGCCTTTCCGCAGCTCAATTTCGAACCCTACCTCAATTTCGGCCGCGTGCGCCCGCTGCACACCAGCGCGGTGATCTTCGCGTTCGGCGGCAATGCGCTGATCGCCACCAGTTTCTATGTCGTGCAGCGCACCTGCCGCACGCAGCTGGCGTTCCCCGGCCTCGCGCGGTTCGTGTTCTGGGGCTACCAGATGTTCATCGTGCTGGCCGCGACCGGCTATCTGCTCGGCATCACCCAGTCGCAAGGAATATGCCGAGCCCGAATGGTATGTCGATCTGTGGCTGACCATCGTCTGGGTCGCCTATGCCGCGGTGTTCATCGGCACGATGCGTGCGCCGCCACGAACCGCATATCTATGTCGCCAACTGGTTCTACCTCGCCTTCATCGTGACCATCGCGATGCTGCATATCGTCAACAATCTGGCGATGCCGGTCAGCTTCCTCGGATCGCGCAGCTACAGCGCCTTTGCGGGCGTGCAGGATGCGCTGACCCAGTGGTGGTACGGCCATAACGCGGTCGGTTTCTTCCTGACCGCAGGCTTCCTGGCGATGATGTATTACTTCGTGCCCAAGCAGGCCGGGCGTCCGGTCTATTCCTACCGCCTGTCGATCATCCACTTCTGGTCGCTGATCTTCCTCTACATCTGGGCCGGGCCGCACCACCTGCACTACACCGCGCTGCCCGACTGGGCGCAGACGCTGGGGATGGTGTTCTCGGTCATGCTGTGGATGCCCAGCTGGGGCGGCATGATCAACGGGCTGATGACGCTGAACGGCGCATGGGACAAGGTCCGCACCGACCCGATCATCCGCATGATGGTGATGGCGCTGGCCTTCTACGGCATGAGCACCTTCGAAGGGCCGATGCTGTCGATCAAGAGCGTCAACAGCCTGTCGCATTATACCGACTGGACCATCGGCCACGTCCATTCCGGCGCGCTGGGCTGGAACGGCATGATCACCTTTGCCTGCGTCTACTTCCTGGTGCCGCGGCTGTGGAAGCGCGAGCGGATGTATTCGCTGCGGATGATCAACTGGCACTTCTGGCTCGCGACGCTCGGCATCGTCTTCTACGCCGCCAGCATGTGGGTGGCGGGCATCACCCAGGGGCTGATGTGGCGCGAATACGGGCCCGACGGCTACCTGGTGAACAGCTTTGCCGACACGGTCGCCGCGCTGCACCCGATGTATATCATGCGCGCATTCGGCGGCCTCATGTACCTCGCGGGCGCGGTCATCATGAGCTTACAACGTCTGGATGACGATGGCCGGCAAGCTGCGCGACGAAGCGCCGATGACCGACGCCGCCTACGACCCGGAGCGCCGACCGCCCGATCGTCCAGCCCGCACCCAGCCGCCGTTCCGGCCGAATAAGGAACGCACTGATGACCATGACGCATAGAGCCTTTGAAGGCCACAAGAAGCTGGAGCGCAACATCACCCTGCTGGCCGTCGGCGACCTTCGTCACGGTCGCCATCGGCGGCATGGTGGAAATCGCCCCGCTGTTCTGGATCGACAACACGATCGAGGAAGTGGAGGGCATGCGCCCCTACACCCCGCTGGAACAGGCCGGGCGCGACATCTACATCCGCGAAGGCTGCTATTCCTGCCACAGCCAGATGATCCGCCCGTTCCGCGACGAGGTGGAGCGCTATGGCCACTACAGCCTGGCCGCCGAGAGCATGTACGACCACCCGTTCCAGTGGGGATCGAAGCGCACCGGGCCGGACCTGGCGCGCGTGGGCGGGCGCTATTCCGACGAATGGCACGTCCAGCATCTCGAAAACCCGCAGAGCGTGGTGCCCGAAAGCGTGATGCCGCAATACAGCTTCCTCGCGCGAAACGCGAGCTTGAGCGTTCCCGATCCGGCGGCGAACCTGACCGCGCTGCGCCGCGTCGGCGTGCCCTATTCGGACCGCGACATCGAACTGCGCGAGCGAGCGATCTGATCGCTGCAGGCCGATCCCGACACGGAGGCGACGTGGCGATTTCCGGCAGCGCTATCCCAAGGCGCAGGTCCGCGATTTCGACGGCGACCCGCAGCCGCTGACCGAAATGGATGCGCTGGTCGCCTATCTCCAGATGCTCGGCACGCTGGTCGATTTCGACAGCGCCGCCGCGCAGGAGGAGCTGGCGGAGGAGAAGGGCCGATGAGCCTCTACGAAACCCTGCGCCACTTCGCCGACAGCTACGGGCTGGTCGCTCATGCTGGTCGCTCTTCCTGACGCTGTGCCTGTGGCCGTTCCGGCCCGGCGCGAAAGCAGCACAACCGCGCCGCCGCGCACTCAATTTTCAAGGACGAGAACGATGGCGAATAAGGCGCGATAAGCGGATCGACGAGCCGACCGGCACCGAAACCGTCGGCCACGAATGGGACGGGATCGAGGAACTCGACACGCCCGATGCCGCGCTGGTGGCTGTGGACCTTCTATCTCACGATCATCTTCGCCATCGGTCTATGTCGATCGCTCTATCCCGCCTGGCCGCTGGTCGGACAGGGCGACCGAAGGCGTGCTCGGCTGGACCAGCCGCGGCCAGCTGGCCGAGGAAATGAGCGCCGCCGACCTGGCCCGGCAAGGCGTGCGCGAGCCGATCTGGCGCGCATCCCGATCGAGCGCCTGCCGGATACAGTGCGCTGATGGCGCAGGCGGTTGCGGGCGGCGCGGCGGCGTTCAAGGTCAACTGCGTCCAGTGCCACGGATCGGGCGCGGCGGGCAGCCAGAACCTGGGCTATCCCAACCTCAACGACGATGACTGGCTGTGGGGCGGCGACCTGCGCGCCATCGAATACACGCTGACGCACGGCATCCGCCAGGCGGGCGACGACGAAACCCGCTTCAGCGTCATGCCCCCGTTCGAGGGGGCGTTCGAACCGGCGCAGCTCGAGGCGCTGGTCAGCCATGTGCTCTCGCTGAGCGGCAAGGCCGAGGCCAACGCGCTGGGGGCGCAGATCTTCGCCGACAATTGCGCGGCCTGCCACGGCCCGGCGGGTGGGGGCAGCCGCGAATTCGGCGCGCCGCGCGCTGAACGACGCGATCTGGCTGCGCGGCAGCAGCGCGCGAGGATATCCGCAGGCAGATCCTGAACCCCCGGCATGGGCATGATGCCGCAAGTGGGAAGGGCGGCTCGACCCGGTGACGATCAAGATGCTGGCCGCCTATGTCCACTCGCTCGGCGGCGGCGAGGATTTCGTGGAGGTCGCCGAGGACCCGGCGGTCGAAGTCGATGAGCAACCCTGACACGCCAGCCGGAGGGCACGACCGCGACAGCGATGTCGCGGTCGAGGACGGCATCGCCAGGACGAACCGCCCGGTCACCAGCGCCGTCGCCGATCCCGGCGCGACCACCCACCGCCACGAGCCGCACGAGCCGGAGCGCAAGCACCTGCCCGAAAAGCTCTACGAAAAGCGCAAGGCGGTGCACAACAAGCGCATCGACGGGCCGTTCCGGCGGTTCAAATGGGTCGTGATGCTCGTCACGCTGGCGATCTATTACGTCACCCCGTGGATCCGCTGGGACCGCGGACCCTACGCGCCCGACCAGGCGGTGCTGGTCGATCTCGCGAACCGCCGCTTCTACATGTTCGGCATCGAGATCTGGCCGCACGAATTCTATTTCGTCGCCGGGCTGCTGATCATGGCGGGCATCGGCCTGTTCCTGGTCACCAGCGCGGTGGGGCGGGCATGGTGCGGCTATGCCTGCCCGCAGACGGTGTGGACCGACCTGTTCCAGCATGTCGACCGTTTCGTCGATGGCGACCGCAACGCGCGCATGCGCCTCGACGCCGCGCCGTGGACCTGGGGCAAGGTCGTCGCGCCGCGCGTTCAAATGGACGATCTATGCCGCTGATCGGCTTTGCCACCGGCGGCGCGTGGATCCTGTATTTCGCCGATGCGCCGACGCTGTTGCGCGACTTCTTCGCGGGCGAGGCCGCGCCGGTCGCCTATATCACCGTGGCGATCCTGACGCTGACGACCGTCATGCTGGGCGGCTTCATGCGCGAACAGGTGTGCATCTACATGTGCCCCTGGCCCCGCATCCAGACCGCGATGCTGGACGAGAAATCGCTGATCGTCACCTACAAGGACTGGCGCGGCGAACCGCGCGGCAGCGTCAAGAAGGCGCAGAAGAATCCCGGCGAATTCGGCGACTGCATCGACTGCATGCAATGCGTCGCGGTCTGCCCGACCGGGATCGACATCCGCGAAGGCCCGCAGATCGGCTGCATCACCTGCGCGCTTGTGCATCGACGCCTGCGACAAGGTCATGGCCGAAGTCGGCCGCCCGCGCGGGCTGATCGACTATGCCACGCTGGAGGATTGCGAGCGCGAGGCGACGGGAGAGGCGCCGCGCCCGCCGTGGAAGCACGCTGCTGCGGCCGCGCACCATCGCCTATTTCGCTGATCTGGGGCAGCATCGGCCTGGCCCTGCTGTTCGCGCTGGGCGTGCGCAGCCATACCGACCTGACCGTCTCGCCCGACCGCAACCCGCCCTTCATGCTGATGAGCGACGGGTCGGTGCGCAATTCCTACACGCTCAAGCTGCGCAACATGGAAAGCCGCCCGCGCGACATGGAAATCGCGCTCGAGGGCCTGCCCGGCGCGGTGATGTGGACCGACACGATCGGCCGCGACGACGCCGCGCCGACGCAGATCGTGACGGTGCCCGCCGACCAGACGCGCACCGTGCGCGCCTATGTCATGGCGCCGGCGGGAACGGCGGCGCAGGACTTCAGCTTCCGCATCACCTCGCAGGACGAGCAGCGCGAGACCGATACCGTCGAAACCCGCTTCTCCGCGCCGGGAGCAGCCAATGAAGGACAGCCATGAAAAGCGAATTCACCGGACGCCACATGGCGGCGGTGCTGGTCGGCGGTTTCGGCATCGTCATCGCGGTCAATCTGTCCATGGCGACGCTGGCCGACCCGCGGCTTTGGCGGCGTGGTGGTCGAGAACTCCTACGTCGCCAGCCAGAAATTCAACGGCTGGCTGGACGAAGCGCGGCGCGCAGGAGGCACTGGGCTGGAATCGGCCCGGACGGCGCGGCAGGCTAGCGGAACGTCTGGAGCTGACGCCTCAGGGCGTTCCCGCCGGCGCCGCGGTCACCGCGCAGCTGCGCCGCCCGCTGGGCCAGCCCGGAAACGACTCGAACTCGCCTTTGTCCCGGCAGCGGCGGGCAGTCTGGTCTCGACCGAGCCGGTCGCCGCGGGCCGCTGGATCGCCCGGCATCGCCATCGCGTCGGGCGGCGACCGCTGGGCGCGAGGAAGTCCACATCGAATGAACGCGCCCGCCATCCATCGACACCGGCGAACCATGCGCGCTGATCGACACGCGCTTCACCGTGCCGGGCATGCGCTGCGCCGGATGCATCGCCAAGATCGAGCGCGGACTTGCACGAGCGTGGACGGCGTGGACGCAGGCGCGCGTCAATTTCTCCGCCAGGCGGGTGGCGGTGCGGCATGATCCGTCGCTTGGACGAGGACGATCTGGTCGAGGCGCTGCGCCGACTGGGCTTCGAAGCGCAGGCCGTCGCCGCCAATCCGCTGGCCGCAGGACGACGGCGAAAGCCGCATGCTGCTGCGCGCGCTGGCGGTGGCGGGGTTCGGCATGATGAACATCATGCTGCTGTCGGTCAGCGTCTGGTCGGGCGCGGGCGGGGTCACGCGCGAGCTGTTCCACTGGCTGTCGGCGCTGATCGCCCTGCCGGTGGTCGCCTATGCCGGGCGGCCCGTTCTTTGCCTCCGCCGCGATGGCGCTGCGCTATCGCCGGACCAACATGGACGTGCCGATCTCCATCGGCGTGCTGCTGGCGACCGGGCTCAGCCTGTACGAAACGCTCGACCGGCGGCGAGCATGCCTATTTCGACAGCGCGGTCATGCTGCTGTTCTTCCTGCTGGCCGGCCGCGCGCTGGATGCGGCGATGCGCAACCGCACGCGCGCGGGCATCGGCGCGCTGCTGGGCCGCATGGGCCGCAGCGCCGGGCGTGGTGCAGCCCGACGGCTCGATCCGCACGGATGCGCCGCAGAGCGCTCGAGCCGGGCATGCTGATGCTGGTCGCGGCGGGCGAGGCGCTGGCCGCCGACGGCGTGAGTCGAAGACGGCGCGCGAGCGCACCATCGACAATGCCATGCTGACCGGCGAAAGCGCGCCCGAACCACGTCGGCCAGCGGCGACGTGGTGCATGCCGGCGCGATCAATCTGATCCGACCCGATCCGCGTCCGCGTCACCGCCGCCGGCAGCGACACCGCGATTGCCGAAATCGCGCGGCTGATGGACGAGGCGGGGCAGTCGCGCAGCCGCTATGTCCGCATCGCCGACCGCGCTTCGCGGCTTTATGCGCCGGCGGTGCATTCGCTGGCGGCGCTGGCCTTCGTCGGCTGGATGATCGCGGGCGCGGGCTGGCACCAGTCGCTGGTAATCGCGATCGCGGTGCTGATCATCACCTGCCCCTGCGCGATGGGCCTGGCCGTCCCCGCAGCGCAGGTGGTCGCCTCCGGCGCGCTGATCCGGCGCGGGCCTGCTGGTCAAGGACGGCAGCGCGCTGGAACGGCTGGCCGAAGTCGACATCGCGCTGTTCGACAAGACCGGCACGCTGACGCTGGGCGAGCTGCGCGCCGACATCGCCGGGCTTTCGGACGAGGCGAAGAGCGATCGCGCTCGCCCTGGCGCAGGCCAGCCGCCATCCGCTCAGCATCGGCCTCGCGCAATCGCTTGATGGCGCGAAGGGATCGTGCCCGCAGCGGTAACCGACATCAGCGAGATCGGCAGGCAGCGGCATCACCGGGCAGGATCGGCATGCAGGAGGTCGCGCTCGAACGGCCGCAAGCAGGCAGGCGACGGTCCTCAGGTGCAATCTGCGCATCGGCGATGACGCGGCCGCTCATCACCTTTGCCGACCGGCTGCGCCCCGATGCGCCGCGACTGCGTTGGCGCGGCTTCGCAGCCGATGGGCGTCGATGCCAGCATCGTTTCGGGCGACAGCGCCGCCGCCGTGGCGCGCGTGGCCGCGGAGCTCGGCATCCCCGGCCAGGGCGGCATCGCATCCCGCGGGCAAGCTGGCGATCGCTCGAGAGCCTCAAGGCCGCATGGCCGCCGCCCGCTGATGGTGGGCGACGGGCTGAACGACGGCCCCGCGCTGGCCGCCGCGCATGCCTCCATCGCGCCCGGCACCGCCAGCGATGCCAGCCAGCAGGCTGCCGACGCGGTGTTCATCGGCGAAAAGCTGATGCCGGTGGCGCTGGCGGTGCAGGTCGCGCGCCGCACGATGGCGGTCGTGCGGCAGAACTTCGGCTTCGCCATCGCCTATAATGTGCTGGCCGTGCCGCTGGCGCTGGCGGGCATGGTCACGCCGCTGATCGCGGCCATCGCCATGTCGCTCAGCTCGCTGGTGGTGGTCGGCAATTCGCTGCGGCTGGCCCGCGCGGCCAGGAGGGCGCGGCATGAGCGTGCTGGTCTATCTGATTCCCGTGGCGCTGGCGATGGGCGGCGCGGGGCTGGCGCTGTTCTTCTGGGCGATGCGCGACGGCCAGTTCGAGGATCTGGACGGCGCGGCCAATCGCATCCTGATCGACGACGAGGAAGGAGAGGACGCATGATCGCGCCCGCATTTGCCTTGATCGCGCTACTGCCGCTGGCCATCGGCAGCCCGCCGCAATCGGCCGCCACCATGCGCGTCGCGCTCTGTTCCGGCGCGCAAAGCCGCACGGTCGAGATCCCGATCCCCGGCAAGCAGCCCGCGGTGCCGCCCTGCGAGGCCAAGGCGTGCCACGCGGGATGCAATCGCAAGCAATTTGATTCATCGCAATGACCGGCGCGGGCATTCGGGCGAAGCAGGCTGGCATGTGGCCCTATCATCCCGATCTGCTCGCGGTGCCTGTCCCGCGCTACACCAGCTTCCCGACCGCCGCGGAATTCGCGGAGATCAAGGTGGAGACCTACCGCCATGCGCTGGAGACGCTGGCGGGCGACGTCTCGCTCTATGTGCACATTCCGTTCTGCGAGAAGATCTGCTTCTACTGCGGCTGCAACACAGGGGCGGCGGGGCGGCGTCACCGGCTGGAGAGCTATCTCGACGCCCTGCACCGCGAGATCGAGGCGGTGTCCGCGCTGCTGCCCGCCGGCACGCGCGTGCGCCGCGTCTCGTTCGGCGGGGGCAGCCCCAATGCGATCGCGCCAACCGATTTCGTCCGCCTCGTCGATGCGCTGACGATCCGGTTCGGACTGTCCGACCCGGTCTGGTCGATCGAACTCGACCCGCGCACCATGTCGCGCGAATGGGCACTGGTGATCGAACGCGTCGGCATCCAGCGCGCCAGCCTGGGCGTCCAGACCTTTGCCGCGCATTGCCAGCAGCGGATCGGCCGCCTGCAGGACGAGGACATGATCCTGCAGCACCACCGACATGCTGCGCGATGCGGGTGTGACATCCCTGAACTTCGACCTGATGTACGGGCTGCCCGGGCAGAGCCGCGACGATCTGCTGGACAGCCTGCAGCGGACGCGCGTGCTGGGCGCGGACCGGATCGCGCTGTTCGGCTATGCCCATGTGCCGCACGTCATCCCGCGCCAGCGCGCCATCGACGACAGCGACCTGCCCGATCAGGACGAGCGTTTCGCCATGGCCAGCCTGGGTTTCGCCTATCTTGTCACCCACGGCTATATGCCGGTCGGCTTCGACCATTTCGCAAGGGCAGGCGTCGACCCGCTCGCCCGCGCGGCGATGGAGGGAACGCTGCACCGCAATTTCCAGGGCTTTACGGATGACGATGCGCCGAATCTGATCGGGCTTGGCGCCTCGGCGATCAGTTCGTTTCCGCAGCTGCTGGCGCAGAACGAGAAGAACAGCGGCCGCTATCGCATGCGCGCCGGCGCAGGGCATCTGGCCGCCGATCGCGGCATCCGCCGAAGCGCCGAGGACCGCCTGCGCGGCGAGGTGATCGAGCGGCTGCTGTGCTCGGGCCGTGCCCCCCTCGGTCCGCTCATGTCGCGCGAGATCTGCCATGCGCTCGCTCCCTTCCTCGACCGCGGGCTGGCGCTGCTGTCGGGGGACCAGCTTGAAATCATGGCCGACGGGCTGCCCTATGCTCGGACCATCGCAGCGCTGTTCGATCCCTATCGCCAGCATTCCCCGCGCCGGTTCAGCTCGGCGGTCTGACCCGGCCCCGCAAAGGAGTTTTCATGCCTCTCTGGTTCTATCCCGCGCTGGTCGGCATTTGCGCCGTCGCCAGCATGGTCGCAGGCATCTGGCTGCTGCTGCACCTGCGCGACGTCGCGGCGATATTCGCCAGGCATTCGGACGAGATTGCGCGCGGGCCCGGCAGGCGGCGCGCATCCCGCGGTGCGGTCTGGTGGGCGATCATCGTCTTCAACGCCGGGTGGATCGGTGCGCTGGTCGTCTGGCTTTTCGTGATGGGCGGCGACGCAAATGTCGTCACCGACGCAGCGGTCTAGCGGTTCACATCGCGCCCACGGCGATATAGATGCCGATCGCGACCACCAGCACGGCAAACGCCTTTTCCATCAGCGCCTTGTGGCCGGCCAGCCTGCGACCGGCAAAGATCCCCAGGGCCGCTCCGCCGATGCCGCCCGCCACCAGCAACGCGGTCAGCAGCCAGTCGACATAGCCCGACAGCGCACAGGAATTGGCCGTGGTCAGCCCCAGCCCAGCGACGACCTCCAGCGAGGTGACGACCTCCAGCGAGGTGACGACCACCAGCGAGGTGCCGACCGCATAGGCGAACGGCATCGCGGTCGCGGCAACCGGAGCGGGCACGACCAGGAACCCGCCGCCGATCCCGAAGAACCCTGCCGCCAGCCCGGCGCCCGGCCCCGGCGGGACCAGGCGCGGCAGCAGCACTCGCGCGGTGCTGCGCGACAGGCGCATGCCGGGATCGTCGATATGGCTGGGCCCGCGCAGCATCGAGAGCCCGACTTCGACCATCAGCAGGCCGAACAGCATCAGCAGCTTCGTGCCGTCGCTGGACCATCGCCATGGTGCTGGAAACCCATCCCCAGGCCGATCATCTGTCCGCCGCATACTTCATCAAGGCGACGACCGGGCGCAGGTCGTGCTCGGCGAGCAGATTCGCGAGGCCATACGCCTGCCGATGTCGCCTGCCTGATCGGCGACGCGGTGTTCGTCGGCGACACGCTGTTCATGCCCGATTACGGCACCGCGCGCGCCGATTTCCCCGGCGGCGATGCGCGCCAGCACTATCGCTCGATGCGCCGGCTGCTCGGCCTGCCGGGCGATACGCGGCTGTTCATGTGCCATGACTACAAGGCGCCGGGCCGCGACGAATATCGCTGGAAGACAAGCGTGGGCGAACAGCGCCGAGGCAGCGTGCACGTGCACGACGGCGTGAGCGAGGAGGAGTTCGCCGCCACGCGCAAGGCGCGCGCCGCCGCCCTTTCGCCGCCGCGCCTGCTGCTTCCCTCGATCCAGGTCAACATCCGGGCCGGGCACTTTCCCGAAGCGGAGGAGAACGGCATCCGCTTCTTGCGCATCCCGCTTAGGATCAAATGCGATGCCGTTCCGCGCGGCAGGCCGTCCGCCTGGTCCCCCGCGCCGCCCTGGCGGGTCGGCAGTGCGGTCCGGAATCGTCGCACCTGACCGCCAGAGCGGTTCAACCTGCCGGAGGGACCCCCTGCCGGTCGTCATCCTCGCCCTGCTCGACGCGGAAGGTGGCCCAGATCTCGCTTTCGGGCAGGCCTTCCTGAATGTCGTCGGCGGGGTTGGGATCGATCCGCATGCCCTGACGGTGCAGGTGCGCCTTGGCGATCATGTTGGCGGTGATCGGGGCCGAGATGAACAGGAACAGCGTGATCAGCAGCTCATGCGCGGTGAAACGCCCGTGATGGACCGGGAAATAGACCATCGACGCCGCCAGCACCCCCCCCACGCCCAGCGTGGTCGCCTTGGTCGGCCCGTGCAGCCGCGTCATCAGCGAAGGCAGGCGCACCAGCCCCCACGATCCGATCAGCGCGAACGCGCCGCCCAGCACGATCAGCACCGCGATGACAATGTCGGCGATCACCGTCATCTCCATCACTCCACGATATCGCCGCGCAGCAGGAACTTGGCATAGGCGACCGTTCCCACGAAGCCGACCATCGCGAACAGCAGGGCGGATTCGAAATACATGGTGGTCCCCTCGCGAATGCCGAACAGCACGATCAGCGCGATCGCATTGATCACCATGGTGTCGAGCGCAAGGATCCTGTCCCCGCGCGTCGGCCCCGCGAACAGGCGCCAGACGTTCAGCACGATGGCAAGGCCGATCATCACGAAACCCATGATGCTGGCTATTTCGACGATGGGTCCGTTCATCGGAAAATCCTCTTCAGCCGGGCTTCGTAGCGTGCCTTTATCCGGGCAATCTCGGCCTCGGGATCGCTGGCGTCCAGCGCGTGGACCAGCAGCGCATGGCCATCGGCGGACACGTCGGCGGATACGGTCCCCGGGGTCAGGCTGATGGTGCCCGCCAGCGTGGTGATCGCCTCGGGCTTGCGGATGTCGAGCGGGATCACCAGCCAGCAGCTGTTGAGGTCGCGGTTGCGGCGAAACAGGATCAGATACGCCACCTGGAAGTTCGCGACGATGATGTCCCATATGACCAGCCCGATATAGCCCAGCAGCGGCATACCGAGGTGAATCAGCGGCTTGTCCCGCCAATAGGGTGCGGTGAACAGCGGTACCAGAAAGCCGACGATCAGCGCCATCACGACGGTCCCGACGCTGAGCGAGTTCGCCAGCAGGATCCAGACCAGCACCAGCAGTCCGGCAAGCGCGGGGTGGGGGAACAGACGCCGCATCATCACTTGGCCTCCATCTCGAACGGGGGCTGGTCGACCAGCACCGCATCGACATAGCTGCCGACCTCATAGATTTGCGCCGCGGTCGCCTCGGCATTGCGGGTGACGGGTCCTGCAAGCAGCGTCAGTGCCGCCAGCAGCGCGCACAGCACCCACGCGGGCGCGCTGGCCCAGACGGGATCACGCGCTGCCACGAACTCGCTCCCGTCACGCGATTTCCAGAACAGGATGCTGCCCGCCCGCGCCAGTCCCAGGATCGCAAGGAAGGTCCCGCCCAGGATCGCGGCCCAGATCCACGCGGCCAGCGGATCGTCGGCGCTGGCCCCCAGGATCAGCAGCTTGCCGATGAAGCCCGACAGCGGCGGCAGGCCCGCCAGCGCGATCGCCGCCAGCATGAACAGCGCGCCATACTGCCCCATCCGCGCGAAGGGCCCGTCGGGCGTCAGCGCATCGTCGGTATCGCCGCGCGCCCGCGCCACCAGATCCGCGACCAGGAACATCAGCGCGCCCGCCAGCACCGAATGGGGCAGATAGTACAGGCCCGCCGCGACCGTGTCGGGCTGGAACAGCGCGATGGCGGACAGCAGCGTGCCGGTGGATCCGATGACGCCGAATGCCGCCATCAGCCGCATGTCCCGGGCCGCCGAGCACGCCGATGAAGCCCGCCAGGATCGTCAGCAGCGAGGCGGGCAGCAGCCAGCTTGCAGGAGCCCAGGCGGCCGCGCCGGCCTCTGCCCCGAAGATCAGCACGGTGGTGCGCAGGATCGAATAGACGCCGACCTTGGTCAGGATCGCGAACAGCGCAGCCACCGGGGCGGACGTACTGGAATAGGCGCGCGGCAGCCACAATTGCAGCGGCAGCAATGCGGCCTTGAGCGCGAAGACCACGATCAGGATCTGCGCGCCCATGCGGATCAGCGGCTGGTCGCCCGCGGGCGCGGCCGCGACGCGCAGCCCCATGTCGGCCATGTTGAGCGTGCCGGTCATGCCGTAGAGAATGCCCAGCGCGATCAGGAACAGCGTCGATCCGACCAGGTTGACCACCACATATTGCACGCCCGCCTGCAGCCGCGCCGCGCCCTGTCCGTGCAGGATCAGGCCATAGCTGGCGATCAGCAGCACCTCGAAGAACACGAACAGGTTGAACAGGTCGCCGGTCAGGAACGCACCGTTGAGGCCCAGCAGCTGGAACTGGAACATCGGGTGGAAATGCCAGCCTCGCCGGTCCAGCTGTGTGATGACGGCATGGGCCAGCACGCACAGCGCCAGCACGCTGGTCAGCACCAGCATCATCGTGGACAGCCGGTCGAGCACCAGCACGATGCCGAACGGCGCGGGCCAGTCGCCCAGCCGGTAGACGCGGATCACCCCGTCCGACGCCTGCGCGAACAGCGCGATGGCCACGGCCACCAGCGCGGCGCTGGACCCCAGCGAGACGATCGCACCCAGCCGGAGCTGCGCAGCGCGCGGATGATCGTAAGCGCCGCGACAACCGCGGGCAGCAGGATGGGTACGATGGCCAGCATCAGTGATTGGCCTCGCCGGTCAGATCGACATCCTCGGACCGTTGCCGTCGACATGGTCGGTCCCGCTTTCCAGAAAGCTGCGCAGCGCCAGCACCACCACCAGCGCGGTCATGCCGAACGAGATGACGATGGCCGTCAGCACCAGCGCCTGCGGCAGTGGGTCGGTATATTCCGCGCCTTTTGCATAGATCGGCGGCCTGTCGACCACCAGCCGGCCCATGGCGAACAGGAACGCGTTGATCGCATAGGACAGCATGCGCGATGCCGAGCACCACCGGAAAGGTGCGGCCCCGCAAGGTCAAGTAGATGCCCGCCTGCGGTCAGCACGCCGATGGCGCTCGCGACCAGGAATTCGATGCTCATCGCGATGCCTCCGCCCCCATTGCCGCTCGGGCATCTGACTTGCGGCTGGGATCGATGTCCATCGGGTGCCGCAAATTTTCCGCCTGTTCGGCGCGGTGGGTCGCATTGGCCAGCTGCGCCAGCGCCAGCATCACCGCGCCTACGACCGTCAGCGCGACGCCCGTGTCGAACAGCATGGCGGTGGCCAGCTCGATCTCGCCCACCAGAGGCATGTGGAAATAGCCGTAGGCGCTGGTCAGGAACGGCTTGCCAAAGGCCAGCGATCCCGCGCCGGTCGCCGCCGCCGTCAGCACGCCCGCGCGCGATCAGCGCATGCCGCTCGGTCCGGCGGCGTTCCTCGGCCCAGTCGAAGCCCGAGGCCATGTACTGGATGCAGCATCGCGATCGAGAAGACCAGCCCCGCGATGAACCCGCCGCCCGGCATGTTGTGGCCGCGCAGGAAGATATAGATGCCCACCACGATCGCCATCGGCAGGATCAGGCGCCCCGCGACCACCAGCATCATCGGATGCCGCTCGGGCGAGCGGATGATGCCGTCCATCAGCGCCAGCAGGCGGCGGCCGGAAATCCCGCGCCCGGCCGGCTGCAGCAGCGCAAAGATCGCCAGCGCCGCGATGCCCAGCACGATGATCTCGCCAAAGGTGTCGAAGCCGCGGAAATCGACCAGGATCACGTTCACGACATTGGTGCCGCCGCCGCCGGGCTTCGCCAGCAGCCAGTGGAATGCCGAAATCGTCTCGCCCTGCGGCCGGGTCATGACCTGCCACGCGGTCCAGCCCACCCCTGCGCCGCCGATGATGCCCAGCACCGCATCGCGCACGTGGCGCGCGGATCGAACTGCTGGTTGGCGGATGGCGCGGCAGCAGGTGAAGCGCCAGCAGCAGCAGCAGGATCGTCACCGTCTCGACCGAGATCTGCGTGAGCGCCAGATCGGGCGCCGACAGGAACACGAAGCCCAGCGACACGACCAGCCCGATCACGCTGATATAGACGAGCGAAAGGAAACGCTGCCGGTGCGACAGCACCACCGCGACCGCCCCCGCGACCAGCGCCAGCCAGGCCAGGATCGCGACCGGCGGGGCGGGGATCGTCGGCCGGCCGCCAGCGACGAATCCGCCGGCAAGCTGCGAACCCAGCGTCACCCCTTCGAGCCCCAGCAGGATGACGAAGGCGAACAGCACGAACAGCGTGCGCTGCAGCGATCCGTCATGCAGGCCATAGGACACCGCGCGAGCTGCATGGACGGCGCCGTGAATGCCGCGGTCGAACAGGCGCTTGGCGACAGGCACTGGCAGCGCCTGCCACATGCGGTCGAACGCGCCATAGCGCCACAGCATGACCAGCCCGCCCGCGACCGCGATCGCGCTCATCAGCAGGGCCGGGGTCAGCCCGTGCCACAGCGACAGGTGGAAATAGGGCGGCTCGGCGCCGATCACCGCGGCCGCGACCGCCTCGACCAGCGGCTGCGCCACCAGCGCGGGCAGCAGGCCGATCAGCACGACCAGCACCACCAGCACGGCAGGCGGACCCCACAGGCCGATGCCCGGATCGTGCGGCGCCCTGGGGTAATCGCTCGCGCTTTGGCCCGAAGAACACGTGCGCGATGAAACGGAACGAATAGGCCGCCGACAACAGCGCCGCGACCGTAGCCACGACCGGCACCAGCCAGCCGGTGCCCGCCCAGCCGGTATGCGCCGCTTCCTCCAGCATCATCTCCTTGGACAGAAAGCCGTTGAAGGGCGGCACGCCCGCCATCGACAGCGCCGCGATCGTGCCCAGCGTGGCGGTGATCGGCATCAGCGCCGACAATCCGCCCAGCCGCCGCGCGTCGCGGGTCCCGACCTCGTGGTCGACGATGCCCGCATTCATGAACAGCGCCGCCTTGAACGTCGCATGGTTCAGGATGTGGAACACGCCCGCGACCGCCGCCATGCGCGTGCCGAACCCGAACAGCATCGTCAGCAGCCCCAGATGGCTGACCGTGGAATAGGCGAGCAGACCCTTCAGATCGTCCTTGAACAGCGCGATGAACGCGCCGATCAGCATGGTCACCAGCCCGGTCGTCGCGACCAGGTAGAGCCACAGATCCGTTCCCGACAGCACCGGCCACAGCCGCGCCATCAGGAACACGCCCGCCTTTACCATGGTGGCGCTGTGCAGATAGGCGCTGACCGGCGTGGGCGCGGCCATCGCGTGGGGCAGCCAGAAATGGAACGGGAACTGCGCCGACTTGGTGAAACAGCCCAGCAGGATCAGCACCAGAGCGGCCGGGTACAGCGGCGATGCCTGGATCGCGTCCTTCGCCAGCAGGATCTGCGTCAGGTCGTACGACCCTGCGATCCGCCCCAGCAGCACCAGTCCCGCGATCAGTGCAAGACCGCCGCCGCCCGTTACCGCCAGCGCCATGCGCGCGCCTTGCCGCCCTTCGGCCAGATGGCCCCAGAAGCCGATCAGCAGGAAGGACGACAGGCTCGTCATTTCCCAGAACACCAGCAGCATCAATATGTTGTCCGACAGCACGATCCCCAGCATCGCGCCCTGAAACAGCATCAGGAAGGTCAGGAACCTTGCCGAACTGTCCGACGCGGACAGGTAATGCGCGGCATAGATCACGATCAGCAGGCCGATGCCCAGGATCAGCCCCGCGAACATCAGGCCCAGCGGATCCATGAAATAATGCGCGTTCAGCCCGATGGCAGGTACCCACGCCACTCTTGTCGTCACGACTTCACCCGCCAGCACCGCGGGAGCCTTGACCATGACCAGCACGAAACCGGCCAGCGTGAACAGCCCGGCGATCAGCGCATGGATATTGCGCGGCGCCCTGGCCGCCAGACCGATGGCAAGCGCGCCAAGGAACGGCAGGGCGGAAATGAGCAGCAAGTCCAACGGGAACTCCGGCTATCGAACTTCAGACCTACGGGACGGGCCGGGAAAGGCCCGCTTGTGCGCCGACGGGAACGCGGCGGTGCTGCGATACAGCATCGGCGGCGCATGTCCATGGCTGCACCAGCGCGAATGCGGCCGCGCCGGGCAAAACTGCGGGCGGGGGCAGGGACAAGGGCCTGATCCGGCCGGGCAGCGAATTCGCACCCCGCTACCCGTCATTAACCGTGAAATACGGCCTGTCCCGCGCCGAAGCGCAAATTTTTTTGAGAAATGATTAACGGCAAAATTAACCGTCCAGACGCGCCAATCTGGCCGGACAGCCGAATCCGGCCCGGCTCACAAGGTTCTAACGGCGATGGTTAACCGGTTCGACACGGGAACCGAGGCGTGACCTTAAGGGTTTCTAGCGACAAGACACAATCTGCATGAGGTAACCCGAGCCATGTATACGCCAAGCTACCGCACGAGTTCGCCTGACCGCTGGACTCTGCCGCGCCCTTATTCCGATGCTTCCCAGCGCTTTATGAAGTTCGGCGCCGTGCAACCCATGCACGAGCCGACGCTCTGGCAAAAGCTGTTTCGCGTCGGCTGACGCCGCGCAGGGCGCATTCCACGCCTTGCCGTCGCCAGATGCCGAAAGATTAACGGCCAGCGCTCGATGTGGGGCGCTGGCCGTTTCGCGTTAGGATTCGGCGCAGGGGCCGGGCGCGTCCTATTCGCCGCGCAGGGCCGCCAGGAATGCGTCGCCGCGCACCAGCTTGAAGTTCTGCGTGGCATCACCGTCCGGATCGGGGTCATTGTCGCCGTCCTGCGCGATGAAGATGCCGTCCGGAAAGCCCCGACCGAAATCACCCGCCGCAAATTCGATCCCGTCGGTTTCCGATGTCCCGTCGATCCCGCCGCCATCGACGATCCGCACCCGTCCGACATAGGCCATCGAGGGCAGCGCGAAGGCCGCATAGGCATTGTCGCCCTGGCTCGACGCAATCAGATAGCCGCCAGTCTCGCCCATCGGTGCGATCGCCAGCCCCTCGACATCGGGCACCAGCGCGGTCCCATCGGCCCGCGCGACCAGCTCGCCCGCAGGCGCCGCCTGCGACAGGTCGAAACGGTGGATGCCCACTCCCTCCTCGCCCACATAGAGCATGTTCGTGCGCGCATCGACGACGCACCCCTCGCTCTGGCTGGGGACGGCGAAGCGGCGGGTGGACTTGATCGTTGGCGACTGCGGCGTGCCGCCCAGCACCGCCTCGATCACCGGCCCCTGCTTGGTCACGACATAGGCCCGCGCCAGCTGGCCCGCTGCGCTGGCCTCGGCCATGCAGAAGCCATAGGCCTCGCCGCTGCCGACCGCGAGGCGCGGACCCTGCGTCAGTTGCCCGTCCGCTGCCATGGTAAAGAACGCGATGGCGGGCGTGGCCGCGTCGGTACGGTCGCTGGCGGCGACCAGCACGGTGCCGTCGGCCAGCGTGACCAGATCGACATTGTTGAGCAGCCCCGCGGGCGACGAAATCGATCACCGTCCCGTCCAGCCGATAGCTGTACAGCCCAGCCTTCTTGTCGGTGCCCAGCAGCACGCTCTTGGCCGGGTCCGCCGGATTGCGCCAGATCGCCGGATCGTCGGCGGCATCGGCGTTGGCCGTGCCCACCGGCACCGTCTCCGCCGCTGCCGTGACGCTGCCCGTCGGCCAGGGCGAGGGCGGCCACACTGCTTCCCCCGCGCAGGCGGCCAGCAGGATCGCCGGGCCGATAGCGGCGCCCAGTTTGGTGGCCATGTTCATGGGCGTGCCTCCGTTCCGCTGCCGCCGCATCAGAAATTCAGCCGCGCGCCGAACTTCATCGTCCAGTTATATTCCTCGTACTGCAGCAGGTTCCGCTGGCCGCCGTAATTGTTGTAGGCGAAATATTTGGCGTCGTTGATGTTGACCCACTCGTAATAGAGCTGCACCTGCTCGTTCAGCCGCAGCCGCGCGCTGAGATCGAGCTGGAAGTGATCGTCGACATAGCGGTCCTCTTCCGGATCGCTGCCCAGCTCGTCGAGATATTTGTCGCGATAGGTGCCCGCCAGGCGCAGGCTGACCGGCCCCTTTTCATACCCCAGCACGCCGTTGAGCGTGTGCTTCGACGTGGCGGGCAGGGTGATCTCGCGGTAGTCGGTGACCGTCGAAGTCGGTGACGTCGCCGTCGGGCACCAGGCCCGTCGCATCGGTATAGGTATAGTTCGCCTGCACCAGAAAGCCCGATAGCAGTCCCGGGCAGGAAGTCCAGCGCCTGGCGAAGCCCCAGTTCGACGCCGAAGATCTCGGCGCTCTCGCCGTTGATCGGAATGGTCGCTTCCTCGAACGCGATGCCCAGGAACACGCCCGGCTCGTACACGTCGACCTCGACGATGTAATCGCTGATGTCCTTGTAGAACACCGCGGCGGTGATGCGCGCCATTGCTCGACATGTAATATTCGAGCGCTCAGCGTCGACGTTCCACGCTTCGTACGGCTTCAGGTCCGGGTTGCCGAACGTCGGCCTCGTCGTCCTCGTTCACCTCGATCAACGCGGGGCCAGCTGGACCAAGCTTGGGCCGCACCAGGCGCGATAGCCCGCCGCGCGCAGGATCAGTTCGGGCGCGGCCTCATAGCGCACGTTCAGGCTGGGCAGCCAGTGAGCCGTAGTCCCTCATACGCCGGTCGGCGGCGATCGACGGTGTCTTCGGCCAGCGACGTCGCCGTCCTCGGGTCCCGTCGTTCCTCGATCGGTGACCAGTATTGCCGTGCAGATCGTTCGCTGGTCTGCTCATACCGCACGCCGCCGATCACCGGCAGCGCGCTCGTTCTCGAACCTCCCCAGCAGGTAACCGGCCAGGATGTCCTCCTCGACGCGTGTAATCCTCGACCGTGCTGTCGAACGCGCTGTCGATTTCGTTCAGTTCGAACGCGTCGCGGTTGGCATCGAAGAAATCGGGTCGCGCCGTCATAGCTCGGCACCGGACGATGCTGGTCAGGCGATAGGTCTGGCGCCCAGCACATCGGCCAGGGTGAAATCGTCCGTTTCCCAGAATTCGACGTTCCTGTTGTAGCGTCTTCTCGCGCCAGCGGCCCTTGAACCCCGCCCTGCAGCGGTCAGCGTGCCCGCATCGATGAAGATTTCGCGGCCGAGATCGAACTGCACCGCATATTCCTCGTCCTACGCAGTCGGACAGGTCGATATATTCGATGTCGTCCAGCTCGTAGGCTGCCGGATCGCGGAACTCGGCCGCTTTGCCGCGTCACGTCGAACAGCGGCACGCGCGGGTTGGCTGTAATCGAACGTCGATGCGCCAGCTCTCGCCCTCGAAATCGCCGTGCGAACTCGGGCGGGGTCGATCGACCCGTCCTCCTTCTCGCGTCGACTTGGCATAGCTGGCCGAATATTCGGCGAACCACCCGCTTCGAGCCGGGTTTCGCCGCCCACCACCACGTTCCAGATCCGCTGGCGTTCGAACCGGTCCTTGATGTCGCGCTCGACGCAGCTCGTATTCGCCGTCATCGCGTCATCCTGCGGACCGTCGTAGACGCTGACGAGCGACCGCTGCCGGCGACAATGCGCATCGAGTCGAAATTCAAGGATCAGGCGGCGGCGATATTCCTGGTCATCGAACTGGCTCCACACGCCCTTGAGATAAAGCTCGGTGTGTCTCGCCGACGCGCGAAATCGGCGCCCAGCGTCGCGATGATCCGCTCGCGCTCCACATCATAGTCGCGGTATTCGATTTCCTCGGCATAGATCGCGCCGCCGTCGTCGTCCCAGCCGTCCGCCTCGATGTTGTCGGTCTCGAACTTGCGGCTGGTAATAGGACATGCCGCCGGACGATGCCGAAATTGTCGGTCACGCGCGTCGCGAAATCAAAGCTGCCCTTGGGCGTCAGCTCGTCCGCATAATCGTTGTAGCTGCCCTCGATCCTGGCGGTGAACAGGTCCTTCTTGCGGTCGAATGCGCTGGTGGTCTTGATCTCGATCGAAGCGCCGATGGTGTCGGCGTCCATGTCCGGCGTCAGCGATTTCTTGACCTCGATCGATTCGATGATGTCGCTGCGAAATGACGTCCAGCGCCACCGAACGCACGTCGCTTTCGGGCGCGGGCAGGCGCACGCCGTTGAGCGAGGTGGAGTTGAGGTCGGGATCGAGCCCGCGCACCGACGACGAAGCGGCCTTCGCCCTGATCGTTCAGGACGTTGATGCCGGGCAGGCGGCGCAGCGATTCCGCCACGTTCTGGTCGGGAAACTGGCCGATCGCGTCGCGGGTCAGCACGTCGGACACGTTCGGCCGCCCGCTTGCGGGACAGCGCGCTGGCCTGGTTCGCCAGCTGGCCGACGACCAGGATGGAATCGTCCGCGCTGCCCAGCGCGACGGTCTGGCTGCACGGTGCCGGTCTCGGGCACGGTGACGGTGAGCGTCTCGGTCGGCGCGCCGACATAGCGCACTTCCAGCGTATAGGTCCCGGCGGGCACTTCGGGAAAGCGGAACGATCCGTCGCGCGCGGTCGACACGGTGCGGCCAAGTTCCAGGATGGTCACCTGCGCGGCCTGCAAGGCGCGCGTGCCGGTCGCATCGACGACCGACCCGTCCAGCGTGCCAGCGGCCATGACCTGCGGCGATGCGATGACGGCGGAAAGCGCGCAGCCCAGGCGAGCGCTGTGCGGAATTTGCGGTTCATGATGACCCCCTGATGCAGTGCAATTCGCAGGGGCGCTGCCGCCCCTGTTCGCGCCGGGGGCTAGGGTCTCATTTGCGACGACGACGCGACAGTTGCGTTTCAGGAGCGTTACACGATGCATTATTTCGGGAGATGGCGATCCCCAGGCTGCCGGAGCTTCCATCGGGCCGGAGTTGCCATCGGCAGGTCAGCGCAGGCGGAAAATCCACATCGGGATAGCCATGCCCGGCAGGTACCCCGGCCCAACTCTCGCTGCCCTCGCTGCGCACGACGGGCAATATCTCGCGCACCGGGTAGGCAAGGGCGCTGGCCTTCGCCTCGGCGAACCCGTTTCCCATGGCCAGCCGCATCAGCGTTGCGCGGGTCGGACCCAGCACCTTCAGCCTGCCGCGTTCCGCATCCTCGATCAGTGAAGCCGCGCTGGCCCAGAAGCTGGCGGCATTTTCGGTCTGGTCGGGGGAAACCGCCACGCCCGCCGGTGCGCGCGCGATATAGAAGCGCGCATCGAAGCGCCGCGTCAGCCTGATGCCCGCAGGCGGGCACCAGCGGGCGAACGGAGTCAGCGCGGCGCTATCCGGCACCCAGCCGCGGTCCGCCAGCAGGGCAGCGAAATCGGCGCCCGCCAGCAATTCGGAGCGCGCTTGATCCAACTCGGCAGGATTGGGATCGTCCCGCAGGGCGCACAGCAGGCCGGTCTCCTCGAAGGTTTCGCGCAGCGCCGCCACGCGTGCAGTCCCTTCGGCCAGCGGCAGTTCGGGCGCGAGCCGCCGGGCCAGCGCCGCGTCCGCCGCCTCGATGCGTCCGCCGGGAAAGGCGATCATCCCGCCTGCAAAGGCCAGGCTGCGCGATCGCTCGACCACCAGGATCTCGTCCGGACCGCCAGTGGCGGAAGGACGCATGGCAATCAGCGTCGCCGCTGGGATCGCATCCTTCAGCCGCTGTGCCAGATCGGGCCTGTCCTCAAGCTCCACCGGGCCGCGCGACCGTTCCCGTTCCGATCATTCCGCCTTCGCGCAGCCCTGTTCGTTCATCAGCTGCTGCAGTTCGCCAGCCTCGAACATCTCCATCATGATGTCGCTGCCGCCGACGAACTCGCCCTTCACGTAGAGCTGCGGGATGGTCGGCCAGTCGGAATAGGCCTTGATGCCCTGCCGGATCTCCATGTCCTGCAGCACGTCGACCGATCCATAGGCCACGCCGCAATGCTCCAGAATGGCGACCGCGCGGCTGGAGAACCCGCACTGGGGGAACAGCGGCGTGCCCTTCATGAACAGGACGACATCGTCCTTGCTGACGATATCCTTGATGCGGTCATTGGTGTCGGACATTTGAGTTCCCGGTATTTTCAAAGAATTGATGATCGTGATCGTCAGTTGGGAACCGCGGTGGTCAGTTGCAAGGCGTGAAGCTCCCCGCCCATGCGTCCGCCCAGCGCTTCATAGACCGCCTTGTGCTGCTTCACACGCGTCATTCCGGCGAAGGAGGACGACACGACATGCGCCGCGTAATGATCGCCGTCGCCCGCCAGGTCGCGAATCGTGACCTCGGCATCGGGAATCGCCTCGCGGATAAGGCGCTCGATCTCGTCTGCCTGCATCGCCATGATCAGCTCTCGCTCATCAGCTGGCGGCGCGCCTCGATCATCTTCTCGTCCAGCTTGGCGCGCACCATCGCGTCGTCGGCCTCGACCCCCGCGCTGGTCAGGTCGCCCAGCACCTTGCGGATCACGTCCTCGTCGCCGGCTTCCTCGAAATTGGCCTGCACCACGGCCTTGCGATAGGCGTCGGTCTCGACGTCCGACAGGCCCATCAGCCCTGCGGCCCATTCGCCAACCAGCCGGTTGCGGCGGGCGGTGGTGCGGAACAGCGTCTCCTCGTCCAGCGCGGCCTTGGCTTCCTCGGCGCGGCGGCGGTCATTGAAATCGGTCATTGTCGTTAGTCCCCTGGGCAAACAGTGCTGTCAGGCCGCAACTGTCGCGCGGACCGGAAAGAAAGGAAAGATCGCCCGCGGCTTTCGCCTCATAGGCGGAAATCGCGTCCTGCCGCGCCATGCGTCAGCCCCACCTCGTCCAGCCCCTCCATCAGGCAGTGGCGGCGGAACGGATCGATCTCGAAGGTGAAGCGGTCCTGGAACGGCGTGGTGACGGTGCAATGCTCAAGGTCGATCGCGATCTCGTCGGTCCCCGCCACTTCCAGCAGCCGGTCGACCTGCTCCTGCGGCAGCTCGACGGTCAGGATGCCGTTCTTGAATGCATTGCCCGAGAATATGTCGGAAAAGCTCGGCGCGATCACCGCGGTGATCCCCATGTCGAGCAGCGCCCAGGCGGCATGCTCGCGGCTGGAGCCGCAGCCGAAATTGTCGCCCGCGATCAGGATCGGCGCACCGGCATAGCGCGGGTCGTCGAACACATTGCCGTCTTTCGCGCGCACCGTCTCGAATGCGCCCTCGCCCAGCCCCTCGCGCGTGATGGTCTTCAGCCAGCGCGCGGGGATGATGACGTCGGTGTCGACGTTCTTCGCTCCGAACGGGATGGCCCGCCCTTCGATCCGGTCAATCTTGTCCATGGATCCAGCCTATATGGCCAAGCCGCACGCGGCTCAATGTCCGAATGCGCGCCAAGCGGCACTATTCGCCAGTGCAGGGGCCGCCAGTGCAGGAGCCGCCAGTGCCGGGGCAGCGGTGAAGGGGGCCGATCAATCGGTCTCGGGGTTCTCGCCGCTGGGCGTGGTCGGAACCGGCTTGTCCTTCTTCTTCGCGCGCTCCATCCGGCGCGAGGCATACATGACCGCTGCCGCCAGCGCGGCAGAGCCGATCGCGGCGCCCGCCATGGCGGCCTTGGAAGTCCAGCTGTTGTCTTCGCTCATGACGTTGTCCGTCTTTCTGTTGGCATCTCAGGCCTCTCGCCCGTCA
This sequence comes from uncultured Alphaproteobacteria bacterium, assembly GCA_963752785.1. Lineage (GTDB taxonomy): Bacteria > Pseudomonadota > Alphaproteobacteria > Sphingomonadales > Sphingomonadaceae > Croceicoccus. Next base: position 70,515 of record CAVVZE010000013.1, on the reverse strand, counting down.
CGGCCCTATCTGCCCAGCAAGGCATGAAACGCAAGGGCCGGCGCGCATTTTATTCACGGCTCCAGCCATTGGCGCAGCACCGTCCAGCGCCGCTGCTTTTCCGCGGGGGTGATCGCGCAAAAAGCGGGGCTTGAGGATGGCAGGTCGAACAAAGCGATCCCATCCACGTCCGCCATCGCGCGCCGCCCGATCCGCGCCGCCGCGCTGCCGTTGAAACCGATGGCGCGCAGGTGGGGCAGGGTGCCCGCCAGCGCCTTCAGATCGGCCCGTTCCACGTCGCGCAGCGCGGTGTCGAGGCTGCCCTTGCGCCGCCCGCTCGCCGCCACGTCCCACAGCCCGATGCCGCGTGCCAGCAGCGCGGCCAGCCGTTCGTCATAGGGCAGGTCAGGCAGATCCGGCAGATCCGCCGCGCCGCCCAGCAGATGCCAGAAGCGGTTGCGCGGATGCGCGTAATAGCGCGCCTCGGCCAGCGAGCGGTCGCCCGGCAGGCTGCCGCAGATCAGCAGCCGCGTATCGGCGTTCACGACCGGCGCGAAACCGGTCTTGCGGAGGGCGCCGGCGTCTTCGCTCACCACGCGGTCAGGCCGGCTCCGTCTCGGCCGCGCCAATAGTGCGCACATCGGTCAGCCGGCCCGTCACCGCGGCGGCGGCGGCCATGGCGGGGCTGACCAGATGGGTCCGCGCGCCCGGACCCTGCCGCCCGACGAAATTGCGGTTGGAGGTCGATGCACAGCGCTCGCCCGCGGGCACCTTGTCGGGGTTCATGCCAAGGCAGGCCGAACAGCCCGGCTCGCGCCATTCGAGGCCTGCGTCGGTGAACACCTTGTCCAGCCCCTCGGCCTCGGCCTGCAGCTTCACCAGGCCCGATCCCGGCACCACGATGGCCCATGTGACATTGGCGGCCTTGCGGCGGCCCTTCAGCACGGCGGCGGCGGCGCGCAGATCCTCGATCCGGCTGTTGGTGCAGCTGCCGATAAAGACGTTCTGCACCTCGATGTCGGTCATCTTCATGCCCGGCTCCAGCCCCATGTAGTCGAGGCTGGCCCGCGCTGCGGCCTGCTTCGACGGATCGGCGAAGCTTGCGGGGTCGGGCACGCGGCCGGTGATCGCGACCGTATCCTCGGGGCTGGTGCCCCAGGTCACGGTCGGCTGGATATCGGCGGCATCGATCACCACGCTCTTGTCGAACACCGCGCCCTCGTCGGTGGGCAGCGTCTTCCACCATGCCAGCGCCCTGTCCCAGTCGGCACCCTTTGGCGCCATCGGGCGGCCCTTCAGATAGGCGAAGGTCTTCTCGTCCGGCGCGATCAGCCCCGCGCGCGCGCCGCCCTCGATCGCCATGTTGCAGACGGTCAGGCGGCTTTCGATGCTCATCTCCTCGAACACCTTGCCGCGATATTCGACGACATGGCCGGTGCCGCCCGCGGTGCCGGTGACGCCGATGATGTGCATGACGACATCCTTGGCGGTGACGCCGGGGGCAAGCTCGCCCTCCACCCGCACTTCCATGGTCTTCGACCGCTTCAGCAGCAGCGTCTGCGTCGCGAGCACATGCTCCACCTCGCTGGTGCCGATCCCGAACGCCAGCGCGCCCAGCCCGCCGTGGCTGGCGGTATGCGAATCGCCGCACACGATGGTCGCGCCGGGCAGCGAGAATCCCTGCTCCGGCCCCACGACATGCACGATGCCCTGTTCCCGGTCCGCATCGCCGATATAGCGGATCCCGAACGAAGGCGCATTGCGCTCCAGCGCGGCCAGCTGCTGCGCGCTCGCCGGATCGGCGATCGGAATGCGCTGACCCGCGGCATCGCGCCGCGCGGTCGTCGGCAAATTGTGGTCGGGCACCGCCAGCGTCAGGTCGGGGCGGCGCACCTTGCGGCCCGCCAGCCGCAGCGCCTCGAACGCCTGCGGGCTCGTCACCTCGTGCACCAGGTGCCGGTCGATATAGACAAGGCAGGTGCCGTCGTCGCGGCGTTCCACGACATGGGCGTCGAAGATCTTTTCGTACAGGGTGCGGGGCGTGTCGGTCATGATGCACGCGCATTTGCGCCGCCATCGGTAACATTGCAAGCCCGTAGCCGTGCGCGATTGCCACCGCCGCCGCTCAGCGGTAAAGCGGGAGCCGACATGTCGATCCTCGCCAAGATAGCAATCACGCTTGCCGCCTGCGCCGCGATGGAAGGCGTCGCCTGGGCGAGCCACAAGTACATCATGCACGGCTGGGGCTGGGGCTGGCACCGCGACCATCACGAGCGGCACGACAATTTCCTCGAAAAGAACGACCTTTACGCGCTGGTCGGCGCGGCGATGAGCATCGCGATGTTCGCGCTGGGCAGCCCGCTGGTCATGGGCGCATCCGCGTGGGAGCCCGCGACATGGATCGGCATGGGCATATTGCTTTACGGCGTGATCTACACGCTGGTGCACGACGGCCTCGTCCACCAGCGCTGGTTCCGATATGTACCGCGCGGCGGTTATCTGAAGCGTCTGGTGCAGGCGCATCATCTGCATCACGCCACGCAATCGAAGGAAGGCGGCGTCAGCTTCGGCTTCGTGATCGCGCGCAGCCCGGCGGCGCTGAAGCGCGACCTGAAATCGCAGCGCGAAGCGGGCAGGGCGATATTGCGCGAGGGCGCCGGTATCTAGCGAAGTTTCGTATCGGACGCGCGGGGGCAGGCGCGCCGCGCAGGTTTGGTCTGGGTCGGCATGTCGTCGAAGGGGTCAGCTCCATGATAGAGCCGTTGCATACTGGCGCCCGTGACGCGGGCGAACCCGCGCTCTCAAGGCACGAGGAGCGCGCTGCCCGGGCGTTCAAGGTTGCGGAACGCGTGCTGCTGGTCGTGATCACCATCATGACGCTGGTCGCGACCGGCGCCGAGCTGTGGGCTGTCTATGAACGCGGCCGGGTGTTCCTTGCCGACATCCTGCTGATGTTCCTCTACCTCGAAGTGCTCGCCATGATCGCCGTGTTCTATACCGGCCGGGGCGCTTCCTTCGTATTCCCGATCTTCATCGCAATCACCGCGCTGGCCCGGCTGATCGTGCTGCAGGGCAAGGACATGGCCCCCGAAAACGTCGTCTTCGAGGCGGGGGCGGTGCTCCTGCTGTCATGCGCCGCCTTCGTCATCGGCCGGGCCCATTCACCCTGACCCGCTACCCTTTCGCCGCCGCGGCCCGTTCGTGGTGCCGGATCACTTCGTCGATGACGAAGCGCAGGAACTTTTCCGAAAACTCCGGATCGAGATCCGCTTCCGCCGCCAGCGCGCGCAGGCGTTCGATCTGGCGCTGCTCGCGGCCCGGATCGGCGGGGGGCAGCGCGGCCTTCGCCTTGTATTCGCCCACCGCCTGCGTGATGCGAAAGCGTTCGGCCAGCATGTGGATCAGCGCGGCATCGATATTGTCGATGCTCTTGCGGAAGGCGGCCAGCACCGCATCGGGCGCGGCTTCGTCCATGGTGCGTTTGTCGGTCATGATGCGCGCCCTATAATGCAGGGGGCGTTTCACGCAAATTCTTTGCGCGAAATCCCGCCCTTGCGCAGCTTTCGGCCAGCTTCAGGATCGCCTCGAACGCCAACTTGGTGCTTGCCATGGGGCCCTTCGGGCCACTAGGGAGACCGCGTGACTGCGACCGTCCATACTCTTCCGCGAAGCGACGCTTCCCTCGCGCCCATCCTCGCCCTCACCGCCGATGGGATGAACCATGTCAATGCGATCATTCTCGATCGCATGCAGTCGAAAATCCCGCTAATTCCGGCGCTTGCAGGTCATCTGATCGCGGGCGGGGGCAAGCGGATGCGTCCGATGCTCACCCTCGCCAGCGCGGCGCTGCTGGAATACGAAGGTGCGCGCCATTACAAGCTGGCCGCGGTGGTCGAGTTCATCCACACCGCCACGCTGCTGCACGACGACGTGGTCGACGGATCGGACATGCGCCGCGGCAAGCAGGCCGCCAATGTCGTGTTCGGCAACCCCGCCGCGGTGCTGGTCGGCGACTTCCTGTTCTCGCGCAGTTTCGAGCTGATGACCGAGGATGGCAGCCTGCGCGTGCTCAAGATCCTGTCGGGTGCCAGCGCGATCATCGCCGAGGGCGAGGTCGACCAGCTGACGGCCCAGAGGCAACTGGAGACGAGCGAGGAGCGCTATCTCCAGATCGTCGGCGCCAAGACCGCCGCGCTGTTCGCCGCCGCCTGCCGCATCGCCGCGGTGGTGGCCGAACGCGACTCCGAAACCGAGCAGGCACTGGACGATTACGGCCGCAACCTGGGCATCGCGTTCCAGCTGGTCGACGACGCGATCGACTACGATTCCGAAGTCACCGAAAGCGGCAAGGACAAGGGCGACGATTTCCGCGATGGCAAGATGACGCTGCCCGTGATCCTCGCCTACGCCCGCGGGTCCGATGACGAGCGCGCGTTCTGGCGCGAGGCGATGAGCGGCAAGCGCACGTCGGACGAAGACCTTGCCCATGCCATCTCGCTGATCGCCAGGCACGACGCGGTGAACGACACGCGCGAACGGGCCAAGCATTTCGCCAATCGCGCGATCGACGCGATCTCGGGCTTTCCCGCCAATCCCGCCCGCGCCGCGATGATAGAGGCCGTGCAATTCGCGGTGGCGCGCCGCTTCTGATGCTTTTAGGCGGGCGCGGATGAGCCTGCCCGTCGATCATATCCTCCCCGACCTGCTGGCCGCGCTGCGCGCAGGCCACAATGCCGTGCTGGTCGCGCCGCCCGGTGCGGGCAAGACCACCGCCGTTCCCCCGGCGCTGATCGACCAGCCATGGTGTTCGGAGCAAGTCTGGGTCCTGTCCCCCCGCCGCGTCGCCGCGCGTGCCGCCGCCGAACGCATGGCGCAGATGCTGGGCGAAAGGCCGGGCGAGACCATCGGCTATCGCACCCGCATGGACAGCAAGGTCGGCGCGAAAACCCGCGTGGTCGTCATGACCGAGGCGATCTTCGTCAATGCCATCGCACAGGACCCCGAACTGGCGGGCGTCTCCGCCGTGCTGTTCGACGAGGCGCACGAGCGGCATCTCGATTCCGATCTCGGCCTCGCGCTGGCGCTGCAGACGCAGGAAGTGCTGCGCGAGGATCTGCGCCTGCTGGTGATGAGCGCCACCATCGACGGCGCGCGTTTCGCCGCGCTGATGGGCGCCGATACCTCGGTGCTGGAAAGCGCGGGCAAGGCGTGGCCGCTGGAGATCCGCTGGCTGGGCAGCGACCCCGCCCGCCGGATCGAGGACCGCATGGCCAGCGCGGTGCTGACGGCCTGGCGAGAAACTGACGGCGACATGCTCGCCTTCCTCCCCGGCGTGGGCGAGATCGAGCGCGTGCGCGAACGGCTGGAGGAACGGCTGTCGGATACGCCGATCCTGCCCCTCCACGGCCAGTGCGAACCCGCCGGCCAGCGCGAGGCGATCCGCAAGGACGCGCAGGGCCGCCGCCGCATCGTGCTCGCCACCGCCATCGCCGAAACCTCGCTGACGCTGGACGGCGTGTCGGTGGTGGTCGATTCGGGTCTGTCGCGCCACGCGGCTTTCGACGTGGCGGCAGGCACCAGCCATCTCGTCACCCGCCAGTCCAGCCGCGCCGCGTCCGACCAGCGCGCGGGCCGCGCCGCGCGCCAGCAGGCAGGCACCGCCTATCGCCTGTGGGAAGAGGCCGCGCACGCGGGCCGCCCCGCCTACGACCCGCCCGAGATCACCACCGCCGATCTCGCCCCGCTGGTGCTGACCCTCGCGCGCATCGGAGAGCACGATCCGGCCGCGCTGCGCTGGCTCGACGAGCCGCCCGCCGCGCTGGTGTCGGGTGCGCGCGAGCGGCTGCGGGCGCTGGGCGCGCTGGATGCCGATCACCGCGTCACCTCGTTCGGCAAGGCACTGGCCAGCCTGCCGATGGACCCGGTGCATGGCGCGCTGGTCCTCCACGGCGCCCGCGCGGGCGAAGCCGAGGCGGCGGCACGGCTGGCTCTTCTGCTGCAGGAACGCGCGCTCGGCGGACGCGGCGAGGATTTGCACCAACGCCTGATGCGCTGGGATGGGCAGGGCGGCGGCAAACCGGAACAGGCGCGCAAGCTGGCCGCCGGCTGGGCCCGGCGCGCCGGCGCGCTCGTGGATCGCGGCGATCACGCCCCCGGCGGACACCCCGGCCTCCATCTCGCGCTCGCCATGCCCGGCCATGTGGCAAAACGCCGCGACGCCAGCGGCGAAAACTGGATTTCGGCAGGCGGTCGCGGCTTCATCCTTGACCCGACGTCGCCCTTGGCGCGCGGCGAATGGCTGGCCATCGGCGATGCGCAGGGGCAGGCGAAAGGCGCGCGCATCACCGCCGCATGGCCGCTGGAGGAAGCCGATGTCGAACAGGCACTCGGCCGCCAGATTGAGCGCCGCCATCTCCTCCGCTGGAACGCGGGCGAGCAGCGGGTCGAGGCGCGGCAGGAACGCAGGCTGGGCGCGATCACGCTGGCGACCGGCCCCGACCCCGATCCAGACGCCGAGGCGATTGTGGACCTCCTTGTGGAAAAGCTGTTGGAGGATCCGGCAAAACGTCTCCCGCAAGGGCTGCTCGCCCGCGCACGCCATGCCGGGATCGACGCGTTCTCGCCCGACGCGTTGGCGCCAGACCGCCGAACTCTGGGCGCGTCCGCTGCTGGGCAAGAGGCGCGACCTCAAGCTGCCAAGGGGCGCGCTGACCGACGCGCTGCTGAACCTGCTCGACTGGGACCAGCGGCAGGCGCTCGACCGGCTGGCCCCGCGCGAATTCGTGACGCCCGCGGGCACGCATCATGCCATCGATTACGAAAGCGACGGCGCCCCGCAGGTGGAGGTGCGTGTGCAGGCGCTGTTCGGCCTCGACCGCCATCCGATGATCGGGCCGAAGGACAGGACACGCCGCTGCTGCTTCACCTGACCAGCCCCGCGGGCCGCCCGCTTCAGGCGACGCGCGACCTGCCCGGATTCTGGCGCGGCAGCTGGGCCGATGTCGCCAAGGACATGAAGGGCCGCTATCCCAAGCACCGCTGGCCCGACCGCCCGTGGGAGGAAAAGCCCAGCCTGAAGACCAAGAACGCCGTTTCGAGCGGGGACGCTGATCGGTGCGATCCCGCTTGATTTTCGCGCCCGCTTGAGCCAACGAAACGCCATGCCAGCCAGTATCTATCAGCGCCCCAAGAACGCCATGCAATCGGGCAAGGCCCGCACCTCCGACTGGGTGCTCGATTTCGTGCCGGCAGAGGCGAAGCGCCCCGATCCGCTGATGGGCTGGGCCGGTTCGGGCGACACGCAGCAGCAGGTGCAGCTGTCGTTCCCCGACAAGGACGCCGCGGTCGCCTATGCCGAGAAATACGGCATCGACGCGCAAGTGATCCCCACGCCGCCCAAACGGCTGAAGATACAGGCCTACGCCGACAATTTCCGCTAGGGACAGCGGGGCAGGAGGGGGCCGCGCAAGCACCCCCTTGCTTTCCGCGCCGACCCCCGCCATATGCCCGACCGGGAGTCGGGCGGACGTTCGCGTTCGCCAACCTGGTCAGGTCCGGAAGGAAGCAGCCACAACGGATTGCTGCGGGTCGCTCGGCTCCTTTTTCCCACCCAGCATGTCGGCAGGATTCAAACACCATGACCGACAGTTATGACGCCATCATCCTGGGTGGCGGCGCGGCGGGCATGATGTGCGCACTGCGCGCAGGCCAGCGCGGCCGGCGCGTGCTGGTGATCGAAAAAGCCGCGAAACCCGGCGCCAAGATCCTGATCTCGGGCGGCGGGCGGTGCAATTTCACCAATATCCACACCGCGCCCGACCGCTTCCTCTCCTCCAATCCGCATTTCGTGAAATCGGCGCTCAGCCGCTACACGCCCGCGCGACTTTCTGCACCTTGTCGAGGCGCATGGCATCGCTTGGCACGAAAAGACGCTGGGCCAGCTGTTCTGCGACGGCTCGGCGCGCCAGATCGTCGACATGCTGGTGGACGAGGTCGAGCGGGCGGGCGGCACATTCGCGCTGGGGCAGGAAATTGCACGCGTCACGCATGACGGCGAAAACTACGCGGTCGAGACGCAGGACGGCACCTTCACCGCGCCGAGGCTGGTGATCGCCACCGGCGGACCGTCGATCCCGAAAATGGGCGCGACCGGCTTCGCCTATGACCTTGCCCGCCAGTTCGGGCTGAAAGTGGTCGAACCGCGCCCCGCGCTGGTCCCGCTGACCCTGAAGGGCGAGGACCTGCTGTTCCGCGAACTGTCCGGCGTGTCGCAGCGACGTCGACGGCCATCGCGGGCAAGACGCGGTTCCGCGAAGCGGCGCTGTTCACGCACCGCGGCCTGTCCGGCCCCGCGATCCTGCAAGTCTCCAGCTACTGGCGGCCGGGCGAGAGCATCGCCATCGACTTCTTCCCGGATCGCCCTGCCGACTGGCTGATAACCGCCAAGCGCGAACAGCCCGCGCCGCATGCTGCGCAGATCTGCTGGCCGAGGCGCTGCCCGAACGGCTCGCCGCCGTGCTGGCCGAAAAACTCGAACTCGACGGCCCGCTGCAGGAACTGGCCGACAAGCGCCTGCGCGCCGCGCAGGAACGCCTTGCGCGCTGGCCCTTCACCCCCAGCGGCAGCGAAGGTTTTGCCAAGGCCGAGGTGACAATCGGCGGCATCGCCACCGCCGAACTGTCGTCGCAGACGATGGAAGCGAAAAAGCGCCCCGGCCTCCATGCCATCGGCGAGGCGGTGGACGTGACCGGCTGGCTGGGCGGCTACAACTTCCAGTGGGCGTGGGCCAGCGGCTACGCGTGCGGCGAGGCGATCTAGCGCCCGTCGCAGCCGCGCCCGTACCGGTTACACTTGCAACCAAGGCCCGTTTGCGCTTTGGCATTCAGGAAGCGAGCCGCTAGATACTCGTACGCAGGCAGATGGAGAGAACACGCAAATGTCCGACGGACACGCCACGGGCCACGGCCCCTCGCTCGCCGCTTTCGACTGGGCCGATCCGTTCCTGCTGGAAGACCAGCTGACCGAGGACGAGCGCATGCTGCGCGACGCCGCCCGCGAATTCGCGCAATCGAAGCTGCAGCCCCGCGTGATCGAGGCGTTCCAGAACGAGCATACCGACCCCGCGATCTTCCCCGAGATGGGCGCGGCGGGCCTGCTGGGCGCGACCATTCCCGAGGAATTCGGCGGCCTCGGCGCAGGCTATGTCACCTATGGCCTGATCGCGCGCGAGGTCGAGAGGGTCGATTCCGGCTACCGCTCGATGATGAGCGTGCAGTCCAGCCTAGTGATGTATCCGATCCATGCTTACGGCTCGCCCGATCAGCACCGCAAATATCTCCCCGGCCTCGCGAGCGGAGAGCTGATCGGCTGCTTCGGCCTCACCGAACCCGATGCGGGCTCGGACCCCGCGGGCATGCGCACCACCGCGCGCAAGTCAGGCGGCGGCTATGTGCTCAACGGCACCAAGACGTGGATTTCCAATTCGCCCATCGCGGACGTGTTCGTCGTCTGGGCCAAGTCCGAGGCGCATGGCGGCAAGATCCGCGGCTTCGTGCTGGAAAAGGGCATGAAGGGCCTGTCCGCCCCCAAGATCGAGGGCAAGCTGTCGCTGCGCGCCTCGATCACCGGGCAGATTGCGATGGACGATGTCGAGGTGGGCGAGGACGCGCTGCTGCCGAATGTCGAGGGGCTGAAGGGCCCGTTCGGCTGCCTCAACCGCGCGCGCTATGGCATTTCTTGGGGCGTGATGGGCGCGGCGGAGTTCTGCTGGCACGCGGCGCGCGAATACGGCCTCGAACGCAAGCAGTTCGACAAGCCGCTGGCGGGCACGCAATTGTTCCAGTGGAAGCTCGCCAACATGCAGACCGAGATCGCGCTGGGCCTGCAGGCTTCGCTACGCGTGGGCCGCCTGATGGACGAGGGCAAGGCCGCGCCCGAGATGATCTCGCTGGTCAAGCGCAACAATTGCGGCAAGGCGCTGGATATCGCGCGCACCTCGCGCGACATGCATGGCGGCAACGGCATCTCGGGCGAATACCAGGTGATCCGCCACATGGTGAACCTGGAAACGGTCAACACCTACGAGGGCACGCATGACGTCCATGCGCTGATCCTGGGCCGCGCGCAGACGGGCATCCAGGCGTTCTTCTAAGAGACCCCGCCCGGTGGCCAGCAATCCCAACGACCGCGTCGCCGTCGTCCACGACAATTTCCTGCGACGCGTGGCGGCGGGCGATTTCCCGCAAGGATCGCCGCCGGCGGGTCCGCTGGACGACATCACCGCCGTCCGGATCTATCGCAGCGCCTGCCTGACCCGCGCGCTCGACCGCGAGAGCCGCAGGATGCAGGCGGCGGGGCAGGGATACTACACCATCGGTCCCTCGGGCCACGAAGGCATGGCTGCGCTGGCAGCCGCGCTGGACCCTGCCGACACCGCCTTCCTCCATTACCGCGACGCCGCGTTCCAGATCCAGCGCGCGGAACAGATAGGCGGCGTCACCACCGCTTGGGACATGCTGCTGTCCTATGCGTGCAGCGCCGAAGATCCGATCTCGGGCGGCAGGCACAAGGTGCTGGGGTCGAAGGCGCTGAACATCCCGCCGCAGACCTCGACCATCGCCAGCCATCTGCCCAAGGCGGTCGGCGCGGCCTATTCGCTGGGTCTCGCGCGCCGCCGCCCGCCCGAATTTCGCGCGATGGCGGACGGGTCGATCGCGGTGTGTTCGTTCGGCGACGCCTCGGTCAACCATTCCACGGCGCAGGGCGCGTTCAACACGGCCGCATGGACCAGCTACCAGTCGATCCCGCTGCCGCTGCTGTTCGTGTGCGAGGATAACGGCATCGGCATTTCCACGAAAACACCTGGCGGCTGGATTCGCGCCAATTTCGAACAGCGCCCCGGCATCCGCTACTTCGCCTGCAACGGGCTCGACATGTTCCAGACCTTTGCGGCCGCCCGCGAAGCCGCCGCCTGGGTCCGCAACCGCCGCAAACCCGCCTTTCTACACATGCGCACGATCCGCCTCTATGGCCACGCGGGCGCGGACATGGCGATGGCCTATCTCTCGCGCGAAGAGGTCGAGGCCGAGGAGGCCCACGACCCGCTGCTCCACATGGTCCGCCAGCTGGCCGAGGCCGGGATCATGGAGCCCGCCGAAGCGCTGGCGATCTACAACGACACCGCCGCCCGCGTCGCCCGCATCGCCGCGCAGGTGGTGCAGCGCCCGCGCCTGCAGACCGCCGGTCAGGTCATGCAGAGCCTGATCCCGCCGCACCGCGACTGCAAGCCGCTCCCCGCGCCCGATCCGGCCTTGCGCGAAGGCGTGTTCGGCAGCGACATGGCCGCGCTGCAAAAGCCGCAGCCGATGGGCAAGATCATCAACATGGCGCTGACCGACCTGATGCTCTCGCACCCCGACATCGTGATGATGGGCGAGGATATCGCGAGGAAGGGCGGCAATTACGGCATCACGCAAAGGCTGTCGGCCCGCTTCGGCAAGGACCGCGTGATCGACACGCTGCTGGACGAGCAATCGATCCTCGGCCTTGCCATCGGCATGGCGCAGAACGGCTTTCTGCCGATGCCGGAAATCCAGTTCCTCGCCTATCTCCACAATGCCGAGGATCAGCTCAGGGGCGAGGCCGCGACCTTGCCGTTCTTCTCGGACGGGCAATTCACCAATCCGATGGTCGTGCGCATCTCGGGCTTTGGCTATCAGCGCGGCTTTGGCGGGCATTTCCACAACGACAATTCGGTCGCGGTGCTGCGCGACATTCCGGGGCTGATCCTGGCGGCGCCGTCGAACGGGCGCGACGCGGCGCTGATGCTGCGCGAATGCGTAAGGCTGGCGCGCGAGGAGCAGCGGCTGGTCGTCTTCCTCGAACCCATCGCGCTTTACGCGATGCGCGACCTGCATCAGGCGGGCGACGGCGGCTGGCTTACGCACTATCCGGACCCGGGCGAGACCATCCCGCTGGGCGAGGTGGGCGTGCACGGCAAGGGGAGCGACCTTGCCATCGTGACCTTCGCCAACGGCGCTTTCCTCGCGCGGCAGGCGCTGCCGCTGCTGGCGGAAAAGGGCATCGATGCGCGGGTGATCGACATCCGCTGGCTCTCTCCCCTCCCGGCAGAGGCCATCGCGCAGGCCGCCCGCGACTGCCGCGCCGCGCTGATCGTGGACGAAACGCGCCGCTCCGGCGGCGTGGCCGAGGCACTGATGGCGCTGCTGGACGAACACACCGACCTTCCGAAAGCACGGCTGACGGCTCAGGACAGCTTTATCCCGACCGGCCCCGCCTATGCCGCGACCATGCCCTCGCGCGACAGCATCGTCGACGCTGCCACGGCGCTGATGGAGAGGACGCGATGACCAGGACCGCCGTCGTCATCTGCCCCGGCCGCGGCACCTATAACGCGGGCGAACTCGGCTATCTGGCGCGCCACTTCCCCGATCCCGATCTGCTTGCCAAGTTCGACGAGCAGCGCGGGGCGGCGGAGCAGGAGACGCTCACCGCGCTGGACTGCGCAGAGAAATTCTCGCCTGCGAAACACACGCGCGGCGACAATGCCTCGGGGCTGATCTTCGCTGCCTCGCTGGGCGATTTCCTCGCCATCGACCGCGATGCTATCGAGATCGTCGCCGTCACCGGCAATTCGATGGGCTGGTACACCGCGCTAACCTGCGGCGGCGCGCTGTCGCCGCAGGACGGCTTCCACGTCGCCAACACCATGGGCACGCTGATGCAGCAGGCGCTGATCGGCGGGCAGCTCATCCATCCGTGGATGGACGAGGGCTGGGTGCCCGACCTGGCGCGCAAGCAGGACATGCTGAACCTCGTGGCGGAGGTCGGTGCGCCGCCGGACCGGCAGCTGTACTTGTCGATCGACCTTGGCGGCATGCTGGTGCTGGCCGGCGACAGCGCCGGGCTGGCAGCCTTCGAACAGGCGGTGGAGCCGGTGCAGCAGCGCTTCCCCATGCGGCTTGCCAATCATGCGGCGTTCCACACCCCGATTCAGCAGCCGGTCGCGGCGCAAGGCAGGGACCGCATCGACGCCGCCCTGTTCGGCCAGCCCGACCTGCCGCTGGTGGACGGGAGCGGCCGCATCTGGTGGCCGGGCGCCAGCGATCCGCAGGCGCTCTTCGACTACACGCTGGGTGCGCAGGTGACGCAGGCATATGATTTCACGCGCGCCGTCACCGTCGCCGCGCGCGAATTCGCGCCCGACCTGTTCATCATCCTCGGCCCGGGCACCACGCTGGGCGGCGCGACCGCGCAATCGCTGATCGTGGCTGACTGGCGGCAGATGAAAGGGCGGGAGGACTTCCGCCGCGAGCAGGATGCCACGGGCCTGCTGGCCGCGATGGGCATGCCCGACCAGCGCGCTGCCGTCGTCCGCTGACGAAGGCAGAGGCCCAGAGCCCGCCTTCACTCGCCCTGTTCGGCGGCCCCCAGCAGGTCCATCAGATTGCGCGCCGCCTCGCGCTCGCTCTCGTCCTTGAACGCCACGTCCAGATCGGGCGCGGATCCCAGCGTATAGAGCAGCGCCCACAGCACGAAGCGCTGCGCAGGCTCGCTCGCCAGCCCAAGGTCCACGCGCATGTGCTCGATCCCCGCCTCGCGCGCGGCGGGCGGCACTGCGGCCATGTCGGAGGTGCCGAAATAGCGGCGCAATTGTTCGTCGAAATCCATGACCCGGTCCTTACGCCTCCTTTGCCGCGGAACCAACTGGAGGCGCAGGAGAAACCGGCAGAAATGCCTTGCAGGCAATAAGGTTGCTTTTCGCCCCGATCCGTTCCACCAAGGCGTTTCGTTCGCGGATGCGGCGTGCCTTGGTGCGACCGGGCAGCGGCGCAGAGCGTTCCGTCAAACTCCCCCGGGGAACGCCGCCCGCATGAATTTCGAAGCCCTCTTTTCCCTTTCCCCCAATCCCTATGTCGTTCTCGATACCGATCTCTGCATCGCCTGGATGAACGACGCCTATCTCGGGGCGACGATGTCGAAGCGCGAGGACATCGCGGGGCGCAACATGTTCGACGCCTTTCCCAGCGAGCCGGGGACCGAAAGCCACGATCTGCTTTGCAACTCGCTGATGCAGGTGGTCCGCACGGGCAAGCCGGACGAGCTGGCGCTGATCCGCTATGACATCCAGGACCCCGACGGCACGATGCAGGAGCGTTACTGGAGCGCGACCCACACGCCGCTGTGCGGCGAGGACGGCCGCACGCGCTATGTCCTGCAGCACACCGTCGACGTCACTGAACTGCACGGCCTGCGCCGGATGCGCGACCAGATGGGGCTGGTCCAGCGCGCGGGCGCGGTGCAGGCGCGCAATGCCGACCTCAGGGCGCAGACCGACCGGCTGCGGCGGCTGGTCGAACAGGCGCCGGGCTTCGTCGCGGTGGTCGAGGGGCCGGACCATGTCTTCCAGATGGCGAACGCCGCCTATCGCCAGCTGGTCGGGCGGCAGGACATCAATGGCCGGCCCGTCGCCGATGCCCTGCCCGAGATGGTCGAGCAGGGCTATGTCCGCATCCTCGACCAGGTGCTGGCAAGCGGCAAACCCTATTTCGGCCGGGACGAGGAAGTCTTCATCGAGGCTGACGGCAAGCGCCAGCAGCTGTTCCTGGAGTTCATCTTCCAGCCGATCTTCGAGGATGGCGGCGATGCCACCGGCATCTTCATCCAGGGCTATGACGTGACCGAGCAGATGCGCGCCCGGCACCGCCAGGAGCTGCTGATCAGCGAGCTGAACCACCGGGTCAAGAACACGCTGGCCGTGGTGCAGTCGCTGGCCAGCCAGTCGTTCCGCAAGATCGACACCGATGGCGAGGCGCGGCGCACCTTTGCCCAGCGGCTGCACGCGCTGTCCTCGGCGCACGACCTGCTAACGCGGGAGAACTGGCAGTCGGCGCTGCTGGCAAACACGCTGACCTCGGCGATCTCGGCGGCGACGGGCGACGCTATCGCCCGCTTCGACTTCAGCGGCCCGCCGGTCATGCTGACGCCGCAGATCGGCGTGGCGCTGGCGATGACAATCCACGAGCTGTGCACCAATGCGATCAAATATGGCGCGCTTGCTTCCGACGAAGGCCGCGTGGCGGTCGACTGGTCGGCCGAGCCGCGCGGCGAGGATACGCAGCGCCTCACGATCTCGTGGCGCGAAACCGGCGGCCCGCCGGTCGAGAAGCCTGGTCGCAGCGGTTTCGGCACCAGGCTGATCGAGCAGGGCTTCGTCACCCAGCACGACGGCAGCGCCGAACTGGATTACCGGCGCGAAGGGCTGCTTTGCACGATCGAACTGACGCTGCCCGCTGCCGCCCGTCGGATGGCCCCGGATCGCGCGGACGATGCCCTGCCGCCGCGAAAGGCGTCATTCGGCGGCTGACGCGCGCCCCGCTGGCCGCTATGGGGCGGCGATGACCGACATCGGAACCGATACTGGCAATTCCCGCACGCCGCTCACCGTGGCGGCGCTCTACCGTTTCACGCGCTTCGACGATCCCGCCGCGCTGCGCGCTCCGCTTGAGGGCGTGTGCCGCCAGCGCGGGGTGCGCGGCACGCTGCTGCTGGCGGGCGAAGGGATCAACGGCACCATCGCGGGGACCGCACGCCGCCATCGCGGCGGTGCTGGACCACATCCGCGCGCTGCCCGGCTGCGAGGCGCTCGACGTCAAGTTCTCCGCCGCCGCCGCCATGCCGTTCCACCGGATGAAGGTACGGCTGAAGCGCGAGATCGTGACCATGGGCCAGCCCGAAATCGATCCCGGTCGCATGGTGGGCACCTATGTCGATCCGCAGGACTGGAACGCGCTGATCGCGGATCCCGGCACGATCGTGATCGACACGCGCAACGATTACGAGGTCGCGGTCGGCACGTTCGACCGCGCGATCGATCCCGGGACCGCCAGCTTCCGCGACTTTCCCGCCTGGTTCCGCAGCCGAGCGCGAACGCCTGCTGGGGCAGGGGAAAGCGCCCAGGGTCGCGATGTTCTGCACCGGCGGCATCCGCTGCGAGAAATCGACCGCCTTCCTCAAGCACGAGGGCATTGAGGAAGTGTTCCACCTCAAGGGCGGGATCCTCAAATATCTCGAAACCGTGCCGGAGGAGGAAAGCCTGTGGCGCGGCGAATGTTTCGTGTTCGACCAGCGCGTGACCGTGGCACACGGGCTGGCGCAGGGCAGCTATGGCCTGTGCCACGCCTGCCGCCGACCGGTCAGCGATGCCGACACGGCCTCGCCGCTATACGAGGATGGGGTCAGCTGCCCCGCCTGCCACGGTGAGCGCAGCGACGAACAGCGAGCCGCCTATCGCGAACGGCAGCGGCAGGAAACGCTCGCCGCGGTGCGCGGCATGGCGCATGTCGGCGCGGTTCTGGAGAAGGACGCCCTGGAGAAGGACGTCTGGGAGAAGGAGAATGGCTGAACCCGTGCTCTACAGCTTCCGCCGCTGCCCCTATGCGATGCGCGCGCGGCTGGCGCTGGCGATCAGCGGCACCGCCTGCGAACTGCGCGAGGTGAAGCTGTCGACCAAGCCCGACGCCATGCTCGCGGTTTCGCCCAAGGGTACCGTGCCGGTGCTGGTGCGCCGACGATGCAGAGGTGATCGACGAGAGCATCGACATCATGCGCTGGGCGCTTGCCCGCCACGATCCCGAAGGCTGGCTGGAGCGCGACGACCGGGACGCTGATCGCCGCCAACGATGGGGCCTTCAAGCACGACCTCGACCGCTACAAATACCCCGACCGGCATGGCTCGGACTCGCTCGCCCACCGCGAAAGCGCGCTGGGTTTCCTCGGCGAGCTCGACGGTCGCATCGCCGCCAACGGGCAGCTTTGCGGGCCGGCGCGCGGCCTTGCCGACGCGGCGATCTTCCCCTTCGTGCGGCAGTTCGCCGCGGTCGATCGCGACTGGTTCGGCGCATTGCCCATGCCGCACCTGCGCAAATGGCTGTCAGGCCATCTCGAATCGCCGCTGTTCGGGGCAATCATGGTCCGCCACCAGCCATGGACCGAAGGCGACGAGCCGATCCGCTTCGCGCCCACGCCGGCGTAACGCACAGCTCCGTCCGCCGCGGGCTTGCAACGCGCGGTCGCTGCGCTATCGTCCGGCACATGCACATCAGAACGCTCGCAGCCTCGCTCGCCGCCGCTTCCACGCTGGCCCTGGCCCATCCCGCCGCCGCCCAGTCGTCCTCGCCGCCGCTGACCGACAGCATCGAGCGCGACATGCCCGAGCTGATGGATCTCTACCGCGAGCTGCACGCCAATCCCGAACTCTCGATGCAGGAAACGCAGACCGCTGCCCGGCTCGCGCGGCTGCTGCGCGGCATGGGCTATGAGGTGACGGAGGGCGTGGGCCAGACCGGCGTGGTCGCGGTGATGAAGAACGGCACCGGCCCCACGGTGATGCTGCGCGCCGACATGGACGCGCTGCCCGTGACCGAACAGACGGGCCTGCCCTATGCCTCGAAAATCACCGCCACCGCGCGTTCGGGGGTCGAAAGCGGGGTGATGCACGCCTGCGGCCACGATACGCACATGGCCGGCCTGATCGGCGCGGCGCGGCAGCTGGCCGAGCGCAAGGACGAATGGAGCGGCACGCTGGTCGTCGTCGGCCAGCCGGGCGAGGAAGTGGGCGAGGGCGCCGCCGCCATGCTGGAGGACGGCCTTTACGAACGCTTCCCCAAGCCCGATTACGCCATCGCCTTTCACGATGCCGCGCAGATACCCGCCGGCGTGGTGGGCTATGCGTCGGGCTATGCGCTGGCGAATGTCGATTCGGTCGACGTCACCATTCCCGGCGTCGGCGGCCACGGCGCCTATCCGCATACCACCAGGGATCCGGTGGTGCTCGCCAGTGCGATCGTGATGCGGCTGCAAACGCTGGTCAGCCGCGAGCAGAACCCGCAGGATCCTGCGGTCGTCACCGTGGGCAGCATCCACGGCGGGGCCAAGCACAACATCATCCCGGACGAGGTGAAGCTGCAGCTGACCGTGCGCAGCTATTCCGATGCGTCGCGCGACGCGCTGCTGAAGGGCATCGAACGCATCGCGCGGGGCGAGGCGATCGCGGCGGGCATGCCCGACGACAAGATGCCCATGGTCACGGTGGACCCGGCCTTCACCCCCGCCACCTACAACAATCCCGAACTGGTCGAACGGCTGGTCCCGGCGATGCAGGAGGCGCTGGGCGAGGAGCGCGTGATCGAAACCCCTGCGGTCATGGGGGGCGAGGATTTCAGCCGCTATCGCCGCGAGGACCCCGACAACATCCAGTCGCTGATCTTCTGGGTCGGCGGCGTCAGCGCCGAGAACTGGGCGAAATCCCAGGCAGGCGAAATGACGCTGCCTTCGCTCCACAGTCCGTTCTGGGCGCCTGATGCCGATGCGGTTATCGAAACCGGCGCGACGGTGCTGGCCCGCTCGGCGCTTGCCCTGATGAAGCCGGACTGATGGAATCGGGCGCCAGCCAGCGGCGACCGGGCAGAACGATTTCCCGGCTGGCGCGTTCCCATGGCATGGACAACCGGAAAGAAGCTGGCATGCGCCTGAAGGCAGGCGCCGCGATCACGGTCGCCGCTTGCACGGCGCTGATGGCGGCGGGATGTTCGACAATCGTCGAACAGAGGGTGGATGACCGCCTTGTGGAGGCGGGGCTGCCGACCGCCATGGCGTCCTGCATGGCAGAAATCTGGACCGACGAACTGTCGGTGGAGCAGATCAGGGGCATTGCCCGGTTCGCCGATGCGGTGCGTGAGGATGGGGATAGGGTGACCGTCGGCAGGCTGGTCGATCACGCAAGCGAATGGAACGATCCGCGGGCGCTTGGCGTGGTGACCACCTCGGCCGCGCGCTGCGCCCTTGGCTGACGGGCGGGAACTGTCTGTCCACTCCACTTGCGCTATCAGCCGTTTGCGAAAAGGCGTATGCTGGCACCATCAACGACTCCAGTTGTTGGAGCCGCGCTGACAAAGCGTAGCAAGCGAAGGAGGAGATCATGCGTATCCCTCATGCACGGCTGGGCCCGGCGGCGGGATCGACCCCCGCTGCCGATCGATCCGCCGACCACCCCGCCCGATGGCATCTCCATGTCGATTGGGGCCATATGGCAGCGGGCATGGCGGCGCTGATGATCGCCATCGTGGTGATGTGGTTCTTCTATCAGCCCTGAACCGCCCGGGCCACCTGGCGTTCGCGGTTCGCTCCCTCAGGCTGCCACCGGCATTGGCGCTTGGGCATCCTGGGGGGCGGACCGGATCCGCAGCGATGCTGGCGCGCAGCAGCAGCAGCAGCAGCAGCAGCAGGAAGTTCGGAACAATACTCTTCGCCGCGCGCTAATTGCCTAAGCACTCACCGCGCCAACGAGGAGAGAAAGCATGGCCGAAATTCCCGTAGAAAAGAAATCATCGTCCAAGACCTGGCTATGGCTGCTACTGGCAGCGCTGCTGGTCGTCCTGATCATCTGGTGGATCGCCGCTGCCGATGACGATGACGTCGATACCGCAGTCGTCGACACCGCGCCCATTGAATTGGTCGAGACGACCGCCACGACCCCGATGGCGGGCGAAATGACTCTGGCCGCGATCCTCGCGCAGCCGCAGCAATATATCGGCCAGGAATTCACCGGCGAAGTCGACGTGGGCGGTCCGCTGACCGATCGCGGCTTCTGGGTGGAGAATGACGGTGCCCGCATGTTCGCGGTCATCATCGACCAGCCGCGCGAAGTGCCGCTCGACATCAATCCGGGCCAGCATCTGCAGGTCAATGGCGGCATGATCCGCGCAGGCGGCGACGTCGGCGACGTGGAAGGCGTTCCGCTCGACGACGATACTCGCGCCGTCCTTCAGGACCAGGCCGCGTTCATGATGGTCGACGAGAGCAACATCGAGATACTCGAAGGCGCCTGAGCGCCTCAGGAAAGGAATCCCACATGACCGACACACACCATCACACCCACGGACATCATCACGATGACGCACATCACCGCTTTGACGAGCTGGAGGACCTGGGACACTGGCAACTGGTGAACCACGAGCAGGACATCCGCGGTTTTCCCGTGCTCGACGATGCCGGTAAATCCTATGGCACGGTCAAGGACCTGCTGGTCGACAAGGACAAGGAACATGTCGCGGCCGTCCGGCTCGACGATGGCCGGCTGGTGGCCGTCAGCAATCTGGAAATCCGCAACCGCGAGGTGATCTATCACCACGACGGCGCGGCATCCCGCATGGACTATGCCCGGGTGCGCCGTCCGACCTGACCTCATTCTCCGTCAGGAGCGTTCCGTCAGGAATGCAGGGGGCCGGGAACTGCAATGCGCAGTTCCCGGCCCCTTCTGCATGGGCTGGACCGAAGCGCCCCGGCCGACCGGCTTGCTGCGGCAACCTGCGGCCATTGATCGACCCGGTCGATCAATCAATGCGAGCATTCGCGCTTGGGAGGCGCGGCGCGAAGGCGTATGATCCGGTTTCACAAGGACGGGACGATCCAGCAGGAGACGGATGACATGGACGCCAAGACGAAAGACCCGCTGAAGGGCAGCTGCCCGGTGCAGCATGAGGCTCGCAAATCCCTGCTCGGCCGGACGAACCGGGACTGGTGGCCCAACCAGCTCTCGCTCGACATCCTGCACCAGGGCTATACCAACCCCAGCCCCTTTGACCCCGACTTCGATTATGCGGAGGCGTTCAACGCGCTCGACTACGACGCGGTGAAGCGCGACCTCCACGCGCTGATGACCGACAGCCAGCCGTGGTGGCCCGCCGACTATGGCCATTACGGCCCGTTCTTCATCCGCATGGCATGGCACAGCGCGGGCACCTACCGCATCCAGGACGGCCGCGGCGGCGCAGGTTCCGGCCAGCAGCGCTTCGCCCCGCTGAACTCGTGGCCCGACAATGCGAACCTCGACAAGGCACGCCGCCTGCTGTGGCCGATCAAGCAGAAATACGGCAAGAACCTCAGCTGGGCCGATCTGATGATCATGGCCGGCAATGTCGCGTTCGAGTCGATGGGCGCACCCGTCTTCGGCTTTGGCGGCGGCCGCGCCGACACGTTCGAGCCCGAGACCGACGTCTACTGGGGGACCGAGGAATACTGGGTCGGCCAGGAAGGCAACGAAACCCGAATCCAGCCCGACAAGGAACTGGAACTGGAAGACCCGCTCGCCGCGATCCAGATGGGGCTGATCTATGTGAACCCCGAAGGTCCCGGCGGCGATCCCGATCCGATGGGCAGCGCGCGCGACATCCGCAAGACCTTCGGCAACATGGGCATGAACGATACCGAGACCGCGGCGCTGACCGTGGGCGGCCACACCTTTGGCAAGTGCCACGGCGCGGGCGATGCCAGCCTTGTCGGCGCAGAGCCCGAGGGGGCGGATATCGCGATGCAGGGCCTCGGCTGGACGTCCAGCCATGAAACCGGCGTGGGCGATCACACCATCACCAGCGGCCTCGAGGGCGCATGGACCCCCACGCCGACGAAGTGGGACATGAGCTATTTCGACATGCTGCTCGACCACGAATACGAACTGGTCCGCAGCCCCGCCGGTGCGCAGCAATGGACGCCTAGGGGCGCACCGCCCGAAACGCTGGCCCCGCAGGCGCATGATCCGTCGAAGAAGCAGCCGACCATCATGACCACCGCCGACATGGCGATGAAGGTCGACCCCGAATACCGCAGGATCATGGAGAAGTTCCGCGCCGATCCAGAGTATTTCGCCGACCAGTTCGCGCGAGCATGGTTCAAGCTGTGCCACCGCGACATGGGGCCCAAGTCCCGCTACCACGGGCCGGAAGTGCCGCAAGAGGACCTGATCTGGCAGGACCCGCTGCCAAGGCTTGACCATCCAGTCGTCGATGCCGGCGACATCAAGTCGCTCAAGGACAAGATCCTGTCGAGCGGCCTGTCGGTGAGCGAACTGGTCTCCACCGCATGGGCGGCGGCCAGCACCTATCGCGGCTCCGACCACCGCGGCGGCGCGAATGGCGGCCGCATCCGGCTTGCCCCGCAAAAGGACTGGGAGGTCAACGAACCGCAGAAGCTGGCCGAGGTCATCGAAAAGCTCGAAGCCATCCAGTCGGACTTCAACGGCTCGGCCAGCGGCGGCAAGAGGATCTCCTTCGCCGACCTCGTCGTCCTTGCGGGCGGCGCGGCAATCGAGAAGGCGGCGAAGGACGGCGGCCAGCAGGTTGAGGTGCCGTTCACCCCGGGCCGGGTCGATGCGACGCAGGACCAGACCGATGTCGAGAATTTCGGCTGGCTCGAACCGCGCGCCGACGGCTTCCGCAACTACCTCAAGACGCGCTACAGCGTCCCGACCGAGGAATTGCTGGTCGACCGCGCGCAATTGCTGCGGCTGACTGCGCCGGAAATGACCGTGCTGGTCGGCGGGCTGCGCGTGCTGGGCGCCAATCATGGCGGCAGCAAGGACGGTGTGTTCACCGACCGGCCGGGCGTGCTCTCCAACGACTTCTTCGTGAACCTGCTCGACATGCGTACCGCGTGGAAGCAGGTCGAGGAGGAGAGCGACGAGAAGTTCATCGGCAGCGACCGCGACACGGACGAGCAGAAATGGACCGCGACCCGCACCGACCTCGCTTTCGGCGCGAACTCGCAGCTTCGCGCCTTGTCCGAGGTTTATGCCGAGAACGGGATGGAATCGAAATTCGTCGCCGATTTCGTCAAGGCGTGGGTCAAGGTGATGGAACTCGATCGCTTCGACCTGAAGCGCAAGTAAGTCCGGACCCTGCAGAGAGCCCCGCCGTGCCGCGCGCATGGCGGGGTTTCCTCTTGAAACTGCTCGCCAGCGACCGCATCTAGTGACCATGCAAAGCGACAATCCCCGCCTCTCGGACCTCACCCGCATGTTCACCGCCGCTGCCGGCACCTTCGCCGGCATGGGCCGCGAAGCGAGCGAGGCCGCGCGCGAACGCTTCCGCGAGGCAATGGGCGGGCTCGACTTCGTCAGCCGCGAGGAATTCGACGCAGTCAAGGCGATGGCCGCCAAGGCCCGCGAAGAGAACGAGGCGCTGTCCGCGCGCATCGCCGCGCTTGAGGCAAGGCATTCGGGCGGCACCGAAACCGACTCGCCCGAACCGCTGAAGAAGGGCGCGACGAAGAAGCCCGCCGACAAATAGGTTCGTTCGGGCGCTATTCGCGCTCGCATGTTAACTTGCGGCAAGTCGCCGGGAACGCCGGCGCATTCCGTCCATTGCTTGTGAAACCCCTCAATTTCGGGATTTCACGCCAATGTTCACACAGCTCAACCCGACGATACCTGTCCATGTGCTCGGCAAGGGGCATGGTTATGCGTTCGGCATGATCGATTACGGTCAGGAACATAACCTCATCTGGGTCACCGCCATCGACGACACGGGCGAGATCTGGTGCGCGCCCAATCCGCAGGTCCGCATGGACCGGAACTGGACGATGGGCCGCGCGCAGAACCCGCTGGTTGCTGCCGAAAAGGCCGCCGCGAAAAAGAACGCATCGCTGAAAAGCCAGCCCGAACCCTGCGCCTGCGCCGAAGTTCAGGTCGAACCAGTCCGCAGCTGAAGCCGGTCCAGCATGTAAAGCCGCGTTCCGTCGCCGCCATGATCCGCGTCGACCAGCCGGAACCCTGCCCGCGCCAGCAGGTGGATGGAGGCGGCATTACCCGGATGCACCGTGGCCCGCAGCGGATCGATCCCGCACTCACCCGCGAAACCGGTCAGCGCCGCCAGCAGCTCGCGCCCATAACCCCGGCCCCACGCGGCCCTCTCGAAGCCATAGACGATCTCGCACGGCTCGCCTTCTGGCCGTGCGAACCCGGCCCAGCCGATCACTCGCCCGCTGGCGCGCTCCACCACCGCGCCGGTTCCAAAGCCGAACCGCCGCAGATTTGCGCGCGAATTGCGCACCCATAGCGAAGCTCCGTGCCGGTCCAGCGGATCGCCGTCCCCGACATGGCGGGCGTCGGCGGGATCGGCGAAGATGGCGATGAGGCGGTCCGCGTCCGCTTCCTCGAACGGGCGCACGACCAGCCGTTCGGTCCCAAGACAGCCGTTCTCGATCATCGCACCTCGCTCCCGCTCCTGCCGTCACTTGCGCAGGCGTTCGCCCCGCGTCAATGCTGCGCCGCGATGCACATTCGCGCCCCCGCCATCGTCTGCGCCGCCCGTTCGCATGGCGAGAATGCCGCCATCGCGCGGCTGATGACGGCGGATCACGGGCTGGTCGCAGGCTATGTCGCGGGCGGGCGGGGCAGGCGGATGCGCCCCGTGCTGATCCCCGGCAACAGGGTAGAGGCCGACATCGCCGCCCGCTCGGCCAGCCAGCTGCCGTTCCTCAAGGCCGAGCTGGTCACCAGCCGCGCGCCGTTCCTGTCCGAACCGCTGCCCGCCGCCGCCATCGGCTGGGTGACCGCGCTCACCGCCGCGATTCTGCCCGAACGCAGCCCGTTCCCCGCGCTCTACGATGCGCTGGACGCGGTGCTCGACGCGATCTGCCATGCACCCTCGGCGCGCGGATGGGTCCCGGCGCTGATCGCCTATGAAGCGCTGTTCCTGCGCGAGATGGGCTACGGCGGCACCCGGCCGGATCTGACGGGCGCGGACTGGTCCGGAACCCTCGCCATTTTCGACGCGAGCGGCCGCCATGTGGAAAAGCGCCTGCTTGCAGAGCGCGCCGGTCCTGTTATGGGCGAGCTCGTTTCCGCACGCGCAATATTGCGCGAGCGGCTGTCTCGCATTGCATAGATTACAACAAGGGTCAGGGATCAGCACATGAAGATCGCGGTATTCGCCGGCGACGGCATCGGCCAGGAAGTCACGCAGCAGGCGCTGCGCGTGCTCGAACGCCTGCCGCTGCCGCTGTCCTTCCTGGCCGCCGACGTGGGCGGCACCGCCTACAAGGACCACGGCCACCCGCTGCCGGATGAAACGCTGGTCTGCGCGCGCGAGGCGGACGCCATCCTGTTCGGCGCGGTCGGCGATCCCGATTGCGACAGCCTGGAACGGCATCTGCGCCCCGAACAGGCGATCCTGGGCCTGCGCCGCGAACTCGGCCTGTTCGCCAACCTGCGCCCCGCCAAGGTCTTTCCCGGCCTCGAAAGCGCCTCGGCGCTCCGGCCCGAGGTGGCCTCGGCCATCGACCTGCTGATCGTGCGCGAACTCAACGGCGACGTCTATTTCGGCGAGAAGGGCATGCGCACCACCGCCGAAGGCCTGCGCCAG
This sequence comes from uncultured Alphaproteobacteria bacterium, assembly GCA_963752785.1. GTDB lineage: Bacteria > Pseudomonadota > Alphaproteobacteria > Sphingomonadales > Sphingomonadaceae > Croceicoccus. The sequence continues at coordinate 45,319 of CAVVZE010000013.1, read as the reverse complement.
GGCTATGACGTGATGAGCTATGATGAAAGTGAAGTGCGCCGCATCGCCGTCGCCGGGTTCGAGGCTGCGCGCAAGCGCCGCGGCCTGCTCTGCTCGGTCGACAAGGCGAACGTGCTCGAAACCTCGCAGCTATGGCGCGATGTGGTGATCGAGGTCGCCGCCGATTATCCCGACGTTACCCTGTCGCACATGTATGTCGACAATGCCGCGATGCAGCTGGTGCGCAGTCCCGGCCAGTTCGACGTGATCGTCACCGGCAATCTGTTCGGTGACATCCTCTCCGACCAGGCCTCGATGTGCGTCGGATCCATCGGCCTGCTCGCATCCGCCTCGCTGGGTGAGCGCAGGACCGCGCATGGCACGTTCGGACTTTATGAACCTATCCATGGTAGTGCTCCCGACATCGCCGGCAAGGGCATCGCCAATCCGCTGGCCACGATCCTGTCGGCAGCCGAATTGCTCCGTCATTCGCTGGGTCAGGAAGAGCAGGCACGCCGGGTCGAAACCGCCGTCGCCCGCACGCTGGCCGACGGAATACTGGGCGCGGACCTTGGCGGCGATGCCGATACGAGTGCGATCGGCGACGCGGTGCTGGACCGCCTGTAGGAAGTACGCTGTTGGAATTGCTGACCGAACGCCTGCGTTTCGGCGACATGCCGTGGACCGTGCGCGCATTCCTGTGCGTGGCTTTGCTGGTGCCCGTCTGCGCGCTGGCGGTCAGCACCGCCCGCTTCCTCTTCCCGATATGCGTGGTCGGAATGGGATATGTCGGCGCAGCGCTTCTGTTCGCCATCACCCGCAACGACTGGATCCGCTTTGTCTTCAGCGCGTGCCATTTCGTCATTGCGGGGCTGGTGCTCTACGGGCTTGTCTTCATCCTGCCGACTCGCGATCCCGATGCGCTGTTCCCGCTGCGCGTGGTGCTGATCTTCGGTGCGACGTTGGTGACGACCGCCTTGCTATGGCATCCCGAAACGGGGCGATGGGTCCTGCGGCGCGATTAGCGCGCAAGCAGGGTGCGATGGATGGTGGAGCAGCCCATGAACGCCGCGTGCACTGACTGGCCGAAACGGCGTTTCGCAAGCCCGTGGACGGTCAGGGCCGGCGCGCTTCTGGCTATGATCTTCGTACTGCTGATCCGGCTGTTCTACTTTCATCCGATCGGCCCGTTCATGGCGGGTTTCTTCGCCTTTCTTTCCGGGCGTCGGACTGGCCTTCCTGCTGCTGCGCAGCAGCCTGCTGCGTTTCCTGCTGACCGGGTTCCATCTTCTCATGGCCGCAGTGGCGTTGGCCGCCCTGCTGCTGGTGCCCGATGCGTTGAGCGGCGATCCCTTCATCCCGGTACGCGGATGGCTGATCATCGCGTTCAGCATCGCGGTGACGGTCCTGCAATGGCTGCCCGCCACCTCGCGCTGGCTCGACCGCGCCTGACCGCGCGCGGACGGCCCGCGGCCGCTGCGAACGCTTATTGTCATGCGCCTGCACCCCGGCTAACCGCTTTGGCCATGAAACGCACTACCGGAACCGACCGCTCGACCACCCGCAACTGGCGCCCCGCGACTCAGGCCGTGCGCGCCGGCACCTGGCGCAGCGAGATGGGCGAGACGAGCGAGGCGATGTTCCTCACCTCGGGCTACAGCTACGACGATGCCGCCACGCCTGCCGCGCGCTTTGCGGGGGAAGAGGCGGGCATGACCTATTCGCGCCTGCAGAACCCGACGGTGGCCATGCTGGAGGAACGCATTGCCGTCATGGAGGGCGCCGAGGCCTGCCGCACGCAGGCGTCGGGCATGGCCGCGATGACCGCGGCGCTCTTGTGCCAGCTGTCGGCGGGCGATCACGTCGTCGCCGCGCGCGCCGCCTTCGGTTCGTGCCGCTGGCTGGTGGACGAGCTGCTGCCCCGCTTCGGGATCGAGGGGACGACCATCGATTCCACCGATAATGCAGCGTGGGAGGCCGCGATCCGGCCCAATACCAGGGTGTTCTTCTTCGAAACGCCCGCCAATCCCACGCTCGACATCGTCGACCTGGAATTCGTGTGCGGCCTTGCCAGGGCGCATGGCATCACCACGGTCGTCGACAATGCGTTCTGCACGCCGGTGATGCAGCGCCCGCTGGACTTTGGCGCGGACGTCATCGCCTATTCCGCGACAAAGCTGATGGACGGGCAGGGCAGGGTGCTGGCAGGCGCGGTCTGCGGGTCCGAGGAGTTCGTCAACGACAGGCTGCTGCCGTTCCAGCGCAACACCGGTCCGAACCTGTCGCCGTTCAACGCCTGGGTGGTGCTCAAGGGGTTGGAGACGCTGGAACTGCGCGCCCGCCGCCAGTGCGACAATGCGCTGAAGATCGGGCAATTCATGGAAGGCCGCGTGCCGGAAATCCGCCATCCCGGCCTTGCCAGCCACCCCCGGCACGATCTGGCGATGAAACAGATGGCGATGCCCGGCTGCATCTTTTCCTTCGTGCTCGATGGCGGGCGCGAGCAGGCCCATGCGCTGCTGGATCAACTGCAACTGGTCGACATCTCCAACAATATCGGCGATTCCCGCTCGCTGATGTGCCACCCGGCGTCCACCACGCACCACTCGGTCGGGCCCGAAAAGCGGGCCGAGATGGGCGTGGACGAGGGGATGCTGCGCTTCAATGTGGGGCTGGAAGACGCCGACGACCTGATCGAGGATATCGACCGCGCGCTAAGCGCCATCGGATTATGAGCGAAGACGATACCACGCGCGCAGACGTCGGCCCTGCGCCGGCGAGTGCCATCGGCGGCCCCCACAGCGGCACCCCCGCCGAGGGGCTGCTCGCCGCCATTTTCGAAAGCTGCGAGGATGTGATCGTGTCCAAGTCGCTGGACGGCACGATCACCAGCTGGAACCCGGCGGCGGAGCGGCTGTTCGGCTATGCGGCCGGGGACATACTGGGCAGGTCGATCCGGCTGCTGATCCCCGACGACCGCCAGCACGAGGAAGACCTGATCATCGCCCGCATCCAGCAGGGCGAGCGGGTGCTGCCCTTCGACACGATCCGCCGCCGCAAGAATGGAGAGGCGGTCGAGGTCTCGGTCACCGTCTCGCCGGTCCACGACGCCGACGGCAGGGTGGTGGGCGCCAGCAAGATCGCGCGGGAACTGGGCGACCTCGATCTCACCCGCCGGGCACTGGCCGAAAGCGAAGCCCGCTTCGAGATGATGGCCGACAATATCTCGCAGCTGGCCTGGATCGCCGAAGCGGACGGTTTCATCTTCTGGTACAACAAGCGCTGGTTCGAGTTCACCGGCACCACGCTGGACGAGATGAAGGGCTGGGGCTGGAAGGCCGTCCACCACGAGGATTACGTCGACCGCGTGACGACGCGCTTCGTTGCCGCGATCACCAGCGGCGAACCGTGGGAGGATACGTTCCCCCTGCGCGGCGCCGACGGCAAGTTCCGCTGGTTCCTGTCGCGCGCGCGCCCGATCCGCGACGCGGCGGGCCGGGTGGCGTTCTGGTTCGGCACCAACACCGACATCACCGAACAGCGCGAGCAGAGCGAAGCGATCGAGAACCTGCTGCGCGAGGTGAACCACCGCGCCAAGAACATGCTGACACTGATCATGGCGCTGGCACGGCGTTCGGCACCGGGGAACGACGCCTTCGTCAAGCGTTTCACCCGCCGCGTGCAGGCGCTGGCCGCGAACCAGGATCTGCTGGTCGAGCGCGCCTGGGGCAGCGTCCTCTTGACCGATCTGGTCGAGGCGCAGCTGGCATTCGTCATCGACCGCGCGAAAACCGGGCTGGCCCACGAAGGCCCGCCGGTGGCGATCACCGCCCGCGCCGCCGAGACGCTGGGCCTGGCGCTGCACGAGCTGGCGACCAATGCGCTGAAATACGGCGCCCTGTCGCGCGGCGGAGAGGATGGCGCGCCGGAAGACGAGCCAGCGGGGAGCGTCGCCATCGCGTGGAGCCTGGACAACGACCGCTTCCGCCTGAGCTGGACCGAAAGCGGCGGCCCGCGCGTAACCCCGCCGCAGCGCGAGGGCTTCGGTAGCTCGGTCATCCGCGACATTCCCGCCGCATCTCTGGGCGCGGACGTGCAGCTCGACTACCGAGCGCAAGGCCTGCGCTGGACGCTGGACGCGCCGGCGGACAGCGTCATCGGCGAAGGCGTGCGCAGCTAGCCGTTCACATCCCGCCTGTTCACATCCCCGACTGCGGATTTGCAACCTGCGCCGCTTCCGTCCTAGAATGCTCCTTATGATAGAGCAGCTATTCAATCATGCCGCGATATCGCACGGCATCACTGTCCGGGTCAGCGCAAGCTTTCTGCCGGAACAGTCGCAGGTGTCGGAAGGGCACTGGTTCTGGGCCTATCACATCCGGATCGAGAATAACGGCGATCAGGGCGCGCAATTGCTCACCCGCCACTGGCGCATCACCGACGCCGCGGGCCGCGTCAGCCTGATCGACGGCGAGGGCGTGGTCGGCGAACAGCCGCTACTGCAGCCGGGGCAAAGCCACGACTACGTCTCGGGCTGTCCGCTGGAAACGCCGCATGGCTCGATGGAGGGCTATTACGGCTTCCGCCGCGCCGACGGCACGGTGTTCGAGGCGGCGATCCCCTTCTTCCCGCTGGCCGCTCCGGCTCCCGCGCAGCGGTAGTATTCAGGCCCCGCGCAGCGCCGGGCAGCCGCAACGCGTTGCCCAATCGCGCGGGTCGCATTATCAGCGTGCCCAAGATGAAGCGTACCCACCTCCCCCTCAACGGCCTGCGCGTGCTCGACGCCGCCGCCCGGCACCTGTCCTTCACCCGCGCCGCGGACGAGCTGGCGGTCACCCCCGCCGCCGTCGGCCAGCAGATCCGCGCGCTTGAGGATCTGCTGGGCGTCGTCCTGTTCCGCCGCACGCCCAAGGGCCTGGAACTGACGGACGAGGCCAGCGCCGGCCTCGATTCGCTGCGCAGCGGCTTCCTGCGGTTCGAGGAAGCGGTCCACGCGATGCAGGCTGGCCAGTCCAGCCAGAAATACACCTTCGCCGCCCCGCGCGACTTCTTCGGCGCCTGGTTCGCCCGCCGCCTCGCCGCCTTCCGCGAGGTGCACCCCGACACGCGCTTCCACATGGCGGGCGGCCACGACACCGACTTCACCGAGGCGAACCTGGATTTCGCCGTCCGCCTCGTCGACAGTCCGGGCGAACTCGAAGGCGTGCCGCTCTCCCCCGGCCGCAGCGTCGAGGTCGCGGCCCCCGGCGCGCCGGACAGCTGGATCAGCTGGCCCGGCGGCCCGCGCAGCGATCCCGCCCCCGACGATGCGGAAGCCGCCCTGCGCGTCGGCGCGACGGGGCAGGCGCTCTCGGCGGTGCTGGGCGGCATGGGCCGCGCCGTGCTGCCGCTGCAACTGGTGGAGCACGAGATCGAGACCGGCCAGCTCGTCGCCCTGTCCGGGATCGAGGATACGCGCGCCACCTACTGGCTCGTCGCCCCGCGCCCGCAATGGCGGCAGAAGAAGGTGAAGGCGCTGGTCGATTTCCTCACCAATGCGCAAAAGGCGCAGGGCTGACCCTTCGCCCGCAAATGCGCCCCGCAGGGCAGCGCAACCCGCCTCAATCCACGCGCCGCGCCTCGCGCAGCCGCATCTGGTCGCGCGCGCGGTCCAGCTTGGCGTTGATGCTGTCGATTATCTCGCGCTCGCTGAGTTCGGGCGGGGCGGGGCGCTCGGCAGGCGGGCCGTATCGCGCCGCGCGGCGGTGGCGCAGCAGGAACATCACCAGCGCCTCGTTGTGCACACGGTATTCGCCGATGATCTCGCCGCGCGCGACGACGGGGCGGACTTCCCCCTCAATCGCGCGGGCCAGCGCCGTATCCTCCAGCCGCGCGATGCCCAGGTCGATGGCCTTCTCCCACGCGGCGGCGAATTCCTTCGCCCCGCCGCGCGCGCGCAGGTTATAGAGCGCCTCCATGCTCGCCCCGATGGCGCGCGCCGCCTGCCGCACCGATCCGCTGGCGGCCAGCGCCGCGATGAACGCGCGCTGCCGGTCGGGCGTGATCGAGTTCCGGCGCGGGCAGGGGTGGAGGAACGGCGCAAAACCCAGCAGCGGATCGTCCGGCGAAGGCTCCGGCCCGATGAAGGCGGCACGGCTGGTCCGCTGCGAAGGATTGGCGGAAGTGCAGGACAGCCGGAAAGCCTCGGGCAGCGCCGCCCGATCCGCGCCCGCCGCACCACCCGCCGCCCCGTCCATTCCAGCGCCCGCCGCCCCAGCCGCCACCCTGCGCGCCGCGCGCCCCTCACGCCTGCGCTCGGCCCGAGCCTTCCGAGCCGCCTCGCACCCCCGCGCCGCATCCCACGCCGCGCGAAAGCTCATCCCCCGCACCGCCCTCTGCCCGGCATCGGAATAGCGCAGCTTCTCCAGCGCCGCGACGCTGACCCCCACTTCCTCCGCCGCCTCTGCCACAAGCCCCGTCCGCGCCAGCGCCTCGATGAACTGCCGCTGCCGCCGCGGCGTCAACTTCCGCCGCCGCGCGCGAGGCACGGGCGTAAAGCGGATTTCAGGTGGGGGCGTGGGGTTTGCTGGTGTGCCGGACATGGACGCGCTCCTGCTGGGTGAGGGGCGCTTGGGGATATGCGGGGGAGGGGGTGTAGGAAAATAAAATTCCCCGGCCTACCGTTCCGCCCGAAACCGGGGGCGGCATGACCAACACTCTAGACTTTGGCGACAATCTTCACGTGCTGCGAGAGCATGTGGCGGACGAAAGCGTGGACCTGATCTATCTGGACCCGCCGTTCAACTCGAACGCCAATTATAACATATTGTTCAAATCGCCCGAAGGGCAGCAATCGGATGCCCAGATCGAGGCGTTCGAGGACACGTGGCACTGAAACGACAATGCCGAGCAGGCTTTCGACGAAGTCATGCGCAGCGGCAATGCCGATGCCTTTACCTTGCTGCGCGCCATGCGCGATTTTCTGGGTGAGAACGATTTGATGGCTTATCTGGCTATGATGTCAGTACGCCTATTGGAGTTGCACCGGGTTCTCGGTCCAAGCGGATCGCTCTACTTACATTGCGATCCAACAGCGAGCCATTATTTGAAGTTGTTATTAGACGGTATTTTTGGCGCCACAAGCTTCACTAATGAAAAAATTTGGGAGCGTACTGCACCCGTGACCCCCAGCTTTCCTCCACCTGGGATTAGAGCCGAGCCGTTTTGTTGCGCATGAGCGCGGTTGAAGCAATGGGCTGCGTAGCGGAGCCCGAAGGGCGTAGCGAAGTAGGCCATTGCTTATCCAGTTCGGCGGCGAACGCCGCCGGGGTTGCGTAGCCAAGGGATGAGTGTGGTCTCTCCCGGTTGTAGTCTTCCACCCAGGCCGCGATCTCGACGCGGGCATGGGCCAGGCTGGTGAACAGCGTCTCGTTCAGCAGTTCGTCGCGCATGCGGCCGTTGAAGCTCTCCACGTAGCCGTTCTGCATCGGTCTGCCCGGAGCGATGTAATGCCACTCCACACCGATCTCCCCGCACCATGCCAGCACGGCATTGCTGGTGAGCTCCGTGCCGTTGTCGCTGACGATCATACCGGGCTTGCCGCGCCGGGTGATCAGCTCGGTTAGCTCGCGCACGACACGGCGCCCCGAGATCGACGTGTCCGGCACCGCTGCCAGGCACTCCCGGGTCACGTCATCGACCACGTTGAGCACGCGGAACCGGCGACCCGACGCCATCTGGTCGTGCACGAAGTCCAAGCTCCAGCGCTGGTTCGGCAACGCCAGCACCGGAGCAGGTGCTCTGGTCCCCACGGCTCTCCTGCGGCTGCGCCGCCGCCTGACTGCCAGTCCTTCCTCCTGGTAGAGCCGCTGGGTCTTTTTGCGGTTGATCATCACGCCCTCCCGGCGCAGCAGGATATGCAAACGACGATAGCCGAACCGGCGACGCTGGTTGGCCAGCTCGCGTAGCTTCTCACGCAGACCGGCATCATCGTCACGGGTGGAACGGTAACGCACGGTCTTGCGATCGGCATCGATGACACGGCACGCCCGCCGTTCGCTCATCCCGTGGCAGGCCTTGAGATGAGCCACAGCTTCCCGCTTGGCGGCGGGCGTCAGAACTTTTTTGCCAGCAGATCCTTCAACGCCACGTTGTCCAGCATCGTGTCGGCCAGCAGCCGCTTGAGCTTCGCGTTCTCGCTCTCAAGCTCCCTCAGCCGCCGGGCCTCGGATACCTCCAGCCCGCCATACTTCGACTTCCAGTTGTAGATCGTCGCTTCCGACACCCCGTGCCGGCGGGCCAGGTCAGCGGTCTTCGCGCCAGCCTCGGCCTCCTTCAGCACGCCGATGATCTGTTCTTCTGTAAACCTCGTTCGCTTCATCTCGTCCGTCCTTCTGTCAGGGCCGGACTCTAATCGAGACTGGAGGAAAATCAGGGGGTCACGTCACACCCAAGGGTCATGCGTTCACCCGTTTTCCGTCGACACATGATGTAATTTTCCTCTATCGAAAAGGCGATAGTGCTGCTTGGAACCCGCAGTATGGGGCATATGACGACGAATATGTCGATAGCCATCACTCGCAAGTAGAACCAGAAACGGGCCGCCGTTATCAGCTGGATAACTTGCTTAATCCCAACAAGAACAGGCCAAACCTTACTTACGAGTTCTTGGGAGTCACAAATTTCTGGCGTTGGACGAAGGACCGAATGCAAAAGGCTTATGAAAAAGGATTGGTAGTACACAGTGGGCCGGGAAAGGTGCCGCGTTTCAAGCGCTATTTAGATGAGCGGAAAGGTATGGCGCTTACAAGCGTGTGGACGGACATTGCCCCGCTGAACTCCCAAGCTCAAGAACGCCTCGGCTACCCAACCCAAAAACCGCTCGCCCTGCTCGAACTCATCATCGCCGCCTCATCCAATGAAGGCGATGTGGTGCTCGACCCCTTTTGCGGGTGCGGCACTGCTGTTTACGCTGCGCAAAAACTTGGGCGCAACTGGGTCGGGATCGACGTAACCCATCTGGCGGTCGGCCTGATCGCAAAGCGCATGACCGATGCCTTCCCCGGCATTTCCTTCGAAGTGAAGGGTCGTCCGCAGTCGCTGACCGCCGCGCTGAACCTCGCCAGCCGTGACAAGCATCAGTTCGAACTCTGGGCGCTCTCGGTTGTCGATGCCGTGCCGTGGAAGGGCGGGCGCACGGGTGCGGACGGCGGGATCGACGGGATCATCTGGTTCAAGCCCGACGGCAAGCGCACCGAAAAGGCCATCGTGGAAGTAAAGGGCGGCGGCGTCGGCGTGAAGGACATCGGCCGTCTGGCGCAGGTGATGGAGCGAGAAGGCGCGCCTTTCGGTATTTTCCTCACCGCGCGACCACCCACCGGCGCCATGAAGCGGGATGCGGCAAGCGTTGGTGTCTGGCAGAACGAATTGACTGGCCGCAGCCATCCACGCTTGCAGATCATCACTCTGGAAGAATTGTTCCAGAACAAGCGGCCCGATATTCCATGGGTCGACGCGAGCGCGGTAAGGAAGGCGAGGCGCGAGGATACATCGAAACAAGGCAAACTGCTTTGAGCTTCGATGACGAATTGATTGCTCTCGGCTATACGGACTGGCCGCATTTCGTCAGGGTCGAGGCTGAATTCGGATCGGACGGATTGTGGTCAATCCGCCACCTTGCTTACAGATTGGCGAGTTTCCCTTTCAGCGATGAATTGGCGGAGCAAATCCGGACCTGGCAGGAACGCTACGACGATAGCAGTCCCGAATATGCCGACGCCTTCTGTAACAGCCGCGAATGTCTGGAAAGGGGCAGGAAGATTGCCGTTGAGGTGAAACGCCAATTGCCGCGGTGCGTGGTCGTGGCGAATAGTCGCCGGGTTCGGATCGACGGTTCGGTCGGCGAATACGTGCCGTGGCCAACTGAGAGAGGTCGCGATGGAGAAAAGGGAAGCGCATTGCGGGAATGGTTCGCTGCATTCACGCAGAGCGAGTTTCCCGACTAGCCGTTTTCCTTGACCCCACCCCCGAATCCCCTTAAGGGCCGCCCCAACCGCCAGCAGGGCTAACCCCCTACCGGTGGACAGAGCTGAACATTGCCGGTGAGTGGGACCCGTCCGAACAGGACAGCGCCTCGTTATCCGTCAAAGTAACCCGGCTGGACCCGGGTGGAGCGTTTCGGTTCGTGCGGCGATCGCCAGGGCAGGGCCTTACTTAAGGGCCGCATGTCCTTTTCGCGTTTCCCCGCACGGTCCTTCCTCCATCGCTGATCCATCAGACGGCTCGATGAATTGAGTTTTGCCGCTCTCGTCATGCGCCTCGGTGCAGATCAGCGCGGAACCTCATCAGTAAAGGTGGGAACCACTTTTGCGTGCCGATGAGGTGACCCCCGAACGGGACATTCTCCCGTTCGGAAAACAAGTTTCGGCCCGAACCCATCCGCACGTGCGCGGGGGACGGCGCAACCCGGCGAGGACACTCTCCGGTCAAGGAAGGAAATATAATGCCTACGATCAACCAGCTGGTCCGCAAGGGCCGCGAGCCGCAGAAGGCGAAGTCCAAGGTTCCCGCGATGGACGCGAACCCGCAGAAGCGCGGCGTCTGCACCCGCGTGTACACCACCACGCCGAAGAAGCCGAACTCGGCGCTTCGCAAGGTGGCCAAGGTGCGCCTGACCAACGGCCGCGAAGTCATCACCTACATTCCCGGCGAAGGCCACAACCTTCAGGAGCACAGCGTCGTGCTGATCCGCGGCGGCCGTGTGCGCGACCTTCCCGGCGTGCGCTACCACGTGCTGCGCGGCGTGCTGGATACGCAGGGCGTGAAGGACCGCAAGCAGTCCCGTTCGAAGTACGGCGCCAAGCGTCCGAAGTAATAAAAGCGGTGACGGCCCGCTCCCCCTCCCGACCATCCAACGGTAAAATCTGGGTGGTCGGGAGGGGGAGTGGGCCGGCACCGCAAGGCAGTCACGGATGTGACTGCCGCTTTCCGAAGGAAACGAAAACCATGTCACGTCGTCGTCGTCCCGAAAAGCGGGTCATCCTGCCCGATCCCAAGTTTGGCGATCAGGTCCTGTCGAAGTTCATGAACAACCTCATGCTCGACGGCAAGAAGTCGACTGCCGAGCGTATCGTCTATGGCGCGCTGGAAACCGTCGAGACCAAGGCCAAGGCCGATCCGGTCCAGCTGTTCCACGATGCGCTGGCGAACATCATGCCGCAGATCGAGGTCCGCAGCCGCCGCGTCGGCGGTGCGACCTACCAGGTCCCCGTGGAAGTTCGTCCGGAACGTGCGCAGGCGCTGGCCATTCGCTGGCTGATCACCGCGGCGCGCAACCGTCCCGAAACGACGATGGCCGCGCGCCTGTCGGGCGAGCTGATGGATGCGTCGAACAACCGCGGCAACGCCGTGAAGAAGCGCGAAGACACCCACCGCATGGCCGACGCCAACCGCGCGTTCAGCCACTACCGTTGGTAAGACCCGTGCGAAGGCGTCTCTTTCCGACATTTCGGGAAGAGGCGTCTTTCGCCGGTCACAAATATCACTATATGGGGCCCATCCGGCTCCGAGAGAGTCGGCAGCAAGGCGAGTAGGCCACAAGGCCGCCGCCCGACTGCAAGCTTCATACTCCTGAGGAATTTTCCATGGCCCGCGAATATCCGCTGGAACGCTACCGCAATATCGGCATCATGGCGCATATCGACGCCGGCAAGACGACGACGACAGAGCGGATCCTGTACTACACCGGCAAGTCCTACAAGATCGGCGAAGTCCACGACGGCGCCGCGACCATGGACTGGATGGAGCAGGAGCAGGAACGCGGGATCACCATCACGTCCGCGGCAACCACCACTTTCTGGGCCGCCGAAGACGGCAAGGGCCCGAAGCACCGCATCAACATCATCGACACCCCCGGCCACGTCGACTTCACCATCGAAGTCGAACGCTCGCTGCGCGTGCTCGACGGTGCGGTGGCGGTGTTCGACGGCGTGGCCGGCGTTGAACCGCAGTCCGAAACCGTGTGGCGCCAGGCCGACAAATACGGCGTGCCCCGCATGTGCTTCATCAACAAGCTGGATCGCACCGGCGCCGACTTCTACTACTGCGTGCAGTCGATCGTCGACCGCCTCGGCGCGAACCCGCTGGTGCTGTATCTCCCGATTGGCGCGGAAAGCGACCTTCAGGGCGTCGTCGACCTCGTGAACAACCGCGGTATCGTCTGGGAAAACGACGGTCTCGGCGCGACGTTCAACTATGTCGATGTCCCCGCGGATATGGCCGACAAGGCCGCCGAATACCGAGAGAAACTGATCGAAACTGCCGTCGAGCAGGACGACGACATCATGGAAGCCTATCTCGAAGGCGAAATTCCCGATGCGGCCACGCTGAAGAAGCTGATCCGCAAGGGCACCATGGCGCGCGACTTCGTACCTGTCCTCTGCGGCTCTGCCTTCAAGAACAAGGGTGTCCAGCCCCTGCTCGACGCCGTGGTCGATTACATGCCTTCGCCGCTCGACGTGCCCGCCATCGAAGGCGTGCTGCCGGACAGCGATGAAAAGGATACGCGTCCTTCGTCGGACGACGCTCCTTTTTCGGCGCTCGCATTCAAGATTATGAACGACCCGTTCGTCGGCTCGCTGACCTTCACCCGCATCTATTCGGGCAAGCTCACCAAGGGTTCGGTTCTGAACTCGGTGAAGGACAAGAAGGAAAAAGTCGGCCGCATGCTGCTGATGCACTCGAATAACCGCGAGGACATCGAAGAGGCGTTCGCTGGCGACATTGTCGCACTGGCCGGCATGAAGGATACGACGACCGGCGATACGCTGTGCGATCCGTCGAAGCCGATCATTCTTGAGCGGATGGAATTCCCCGAGCCCGTTATCGAGCTGTCTGTGGAACCCAAGACCAAGGCCGACCAGGAGAAGATGGGCGTCGCTCTCAATCGCCTGGCTGCCGAGGACCCTTCGTTCCGCGTGTCGACGGACCACGAATCCGGTCAGACGATCATCAAGGGCATGGGCGAACTTCACCTCGACATCCTCGTCGATCGCATGAAGCGCGAGTTCAAGGTCGAAGCCAATGTGGGTGCGCCGCAGGTGGCCTACCGCGAATATCTCGCGAAGCCGGTTGACGTCGACTACACTCACAAGAAGCAGTCGGGCGGCTCGGGCCAGTTCGGCCGCGTCAAGGTCAAGGTCGAGCCGGGCGAGCGCGGTCAGGGTTTCGTCTTCAAGGATGAGATCAAGGGCGGCAACATCCCGAAGGAGTACATTCCAGCGATTGAGAAGGGTCTGCGCGAGCAGGCCGAGAGCGGCTATCTGGTCGGCTTCCCGATCATTGACTTCACCGTGACGCTTTATGATGGCGCCTACCACGACGTCGAACTCGAGCGCGATCGCGTTCGAAATCGCAGGTCGCGGTGCAATGCGCGAAATCGCGCAAAAGTCGGGCATCAAGCTGCTCGAGCCGATCATGAAGGTCGAGGTAGTGACGCCCGAGGATTACCTCGGCGACGTGATCGGCGATATCAATTCGCGGCGTGGCCAAATCCAGGGAACCGACTCTCGCGGCAATGCCCAGGCTGTCGAAGCGAACGTGCCGCTCGCGAACATGTTCGGCTACGTCAATGAGCTGCGCTCGTTCACTCAGGGCCGTGCCCAGTACACGATGCAGTTCAGCCACTATGACGAGGTCCCGGCGAATGTCGCGGCCGAAGTGAAGGAGAAGCTTGCGTAAGCAGCTTCATCGGTCTAGGGGCGGGCGCCTGATTCACGGGTGCCGGCCTCAAGTCCGCCCAAGAATAACACCGGATCAGCAAATCCAGACGAATAGAGGTCTTTGAAAATGGCGAAAGCTAAGTTTGAGCGGAACAAGCCGCACTGCAACATCGGCACCATCGGTCACGTCGACCACGGCAAGACCACGCTGACCGCAGCGATCACGAAGGTGCTCGCTGAGGCATACGGCGGCACGGCCGTGGACTTCGCGAACATCGACAAGGCTCCTGAAGAGCGTGAGCGCGGCATCACCATCTCGACCGCGCACGTTGAGTATGAGACCGATGCGCGTCACTATGCGCACGTCGATTGCCCGGGTCACGCCGACTATGTCAAGAACATGATCACCGGTGCTGCTCAGATGGACGGCGCTATCCTGGTGGTGAACGCTGCCGATGGCCCGATGCCCCAGACTCGTGAGCACATCCTGCTGGCCCGTCAGGTCGGCGTGCCCGCTCTCGTCGTGTTCATGAACAAGGTCGACCAGGTCGACGATCCGGAACTGCTCGAGCTGGTCGAGCTGGAAATCCGCGAGCTTCTGTCGAGCTACGATTTCCCGGGCGACGATATTCCTATCGTTGCCGGTTCGGCTCTGGCCGCTCTGGAAGGTCGTGACGACGAAATCGGCAAGGACAAGATCCTCGAGCTGATGAAAGCAGTCGACGACTACATCCCGCAGCCCGCTCGCCCGGTTGACAAGCCGTTCCTGATGCCGGTTGAGGACGTGTTCTCGATCTCGGGTCGTGGCACGGTTGTGACCGGCCGTGTCGAGACCGGCATCGTGAAGGTCGGTGAGGAAGTCGAGATCGTTGGCCTCAAGGACACCCGCAAGACCACCGTCACCGGCGTGGAAATGTTCCGAAAGCTGCTCGATCAGGGTGAAGCTGGCGACAACATCGGTGCTCTCGTGCGCGGCGTGGCTCGGGAAGAGGTCGAGCGTGGCCAGGTTCTCTGCAAGCCCGGTTCGGTCAACCCGCACACCGAGTTCAGCGCCGAAGTCTACGTGCTGTCGAAGGACGAAGGCGGCCGTCACACGCCGTTCTTCGCCAACTATCGTCCGCAGTTCTACTTCCGTACCACCGACGTGACCGGCGAAGTGATCCTTCCCGAGGGCACTGAGATGGTCATGCCTGGTGACAACGTCACCATCGGCGTGAAGCTGATCGCTCCGATCGCGATGGACGAGGGTCTGCGTTTCGCAATTCGCGAAGGTGGCCGTACTGTCGGTTCGGGGGTTGTCAGCACCATTACGAAGTAATATAGGCCTGCTCGTCGGCAGAGATTGATTCTCTGCCGACCAGGTTTTTCAAGAGGGGGCCGCCCCTTCCCGGTGATCCGGCGAGGCGGGGCGGGCCTTCTTTTTTGGAGCGAGCTGGCCTCGCTTCTTTGGCTCTTTCGCATCGGTAGTTGGACATGGAAGCTCAGAATATCCGCATTCGCCTGAAGGCGTTTGATCATCGCGTTCTCGATTCGGCAACGAGTGAGATCGCAGAGACGGCCCGTCGCACGGGCGCGCTTATTCGGGGGCCCATTCCGCTGCCGACGCGAATCGAGAAGTTTACCGTGAACCGCGGTCCGCATATCGACAAGAAGTCGCGGGAGCAGTTCGAGGTTCGTACCTATAAGCGGCTGCTCGATATCGTGCAGCCCAACGCCCAGACGGTCGACGCTCTGATGAAGCTCGATCTCGCTGCCGGCGTGAATGTCGAGATCAAGCTGGCCTGATCGGTCGGAGGTCTCGCGAGAAGTCCTATCGTTCGGCTTCTGCAAGACAAAGGGATACCGCCGGAGCGTCACTCTTGCAGTGAGATTGTTCTCCGGGCCGCGTCCCCCGTCTCGCTGCCATCCCTAGTGATGGCGGCATCCAGCCCGGACGGGGCGACGTTTACATAATCGGGCTGAAACCGGCCGTGGTAGCATAGGCTTCCACGGCTGTTCACGCACCCGGAGATGGTCTCCGACGTGCCTCTGTCACCGGGCCTATGGCGATGGTCGCTATGCCCATGTTTAGGAGTTTTGATCATGCGCACTGGCGTGATCGCCAAGAAAGTCGGGATGACCCGCCTGTTCCAGGAGGACGGTCGGCACGTGCCTGTTACCGTTCTGGCGTTGGAAGATTGTCAGGTTGTCTCGCACCGCACGCTCGACCGCGACGGCTATGTTGCCGTGCAGCTGGGCGCCGGTGAGGCGAAGCAGAAGAACGTGGCCAAGCCGCAGCGCGAGCATTTCGCGAAGGCTGAAGTGTCGCTCAAGATGAAGGTCGCCGAGTTCCGTCTTGAGGGCGAGGATGGCCTCCTTCCCGTCGGCGCATCGATCTCTGCCGAGCATTTCATTGCTGGTCAGAAGGTGGACATCACCGGGCACACGCAGGGCAAGGGCTTTGCTGGCGCTATGAAGCGCTGGGGCTTCGGTGGTCTTCGCGCAACGCACGGCGTGTCGCTGTCGCACCGTTCGCATGGTTCGACCGGTAACCGTCAGGATCCCGGCAAGGTCTTCAAGAACAAGAAGATGGCCGGCCACATGGGCGATCGCCAGCGCACCCAGCAGAACCTGGAAGTCGTGCGTACCGATGCCGACCGCGGCCTGATTTTCGTCAAGGGCTCGGTGCCTGGTGCGAAGAATGCGTGGCTGCTGGTTTCCGACGCCGTCAAGCTGCCGCTTCCCGAGGGTGCGCCTTTCCCTGGCGCGTTGCTCGATAAGAAGAATTCGGCTCCTGATCACGAAGAAGCGCCGGCTGGCATGGTCGAAAGCGCTGCGGAGCATGAAGTGCATCAGCAGGTGGATGCCGAGCAGCAGGCTGAACTGCTCAAGGAGCAGCAGGCGGGTGCCGACAATTCGGTGACCGAAGCGAACAAGAACGACGCTACCGAGGGCGATGTGCCCGAGGCCGGCGAGAACAAGGAGGGCTGATCCGTGAAGGTGAAGGTCCAGAAACTCGACGGCAAGGCGTCGGGCGACATCGAGCTGAACGACGACGTCTTCGGTCTCGAACCGCGTGAGGATATTCTCCACCGCGTCGTCACCTGGCAGCTGTGGAACCGTCGCGCCACTGCCCGCCCGACGCGTGAGCGTTCGGACGTGGCCCGCACCGGCAAGAAGTGGGGCCGCCAGAAGGGCGGCGGCACCGCTCGCCACGGTGACCGCGCCGCTCCCATCTTCATCGGTGGTGGTAAGGCCCATGGTGCCCGCAAGCGCGACTTCGACATGTCGCTCAACAAGAAGGTCCGCGCGCTCGGTCTGCGCATGGCGCTTTCCAGCAAGGCCAAGAACGACAATCTGTTCGTTCTGGACTCCCTGGAACTGGCCGATGCCAAGACCAAGCTGCTGGCTGCCGACCTGGCGAAGCTCGGCTTCGGCAAGAAGGTGCTGGTGATCGACGGCGAACAGGTCGAAGAGGGCTTCCGCAAGGCGGCCGGCAACCTGATCGGTATCGACGTGCTGCCTGCAATGGGCGCCAATGTCTACGACATCCTCAACCATGACACGCTGGTGCTGACCCGCGCCGCTGTCGAAAAGCTGGAGGCGCGTTTCAATGGCTAAGGCTGAAATCGACATCCGGCATTACGACGTGATCGTCGCGCCGCATATCACCGAGAAGGCGACGCTTCTCTCGGAGAATAATGCGGTCGTGTTCAAGGTCGCCAATGACGCCACCAAGCCGCAGATCAAGGCTGCGGTCGAGGCGCTGTTCGGCGTAAAGGTCGCGGGTGTGAACACCATTGTCCAGAAGGGCAAGAGCAAGCGCTGGAAGGGTGCTCCCTACAAGCGCAGCGACGTGAAAAAGGCGATTGTGACGCTGGCTGAAGGCCAGTCGATCGACGTCACCGAAGGCGTACGGGGCTAACCATGGCACTCAAGAACTACAAACCGACGAGCCCGGCGCGCCGCGGCCTCGTGCTGGTCGACAAGTCGGGGCTCTACAAGGGCAAGCCCGTCAAGTCGCTGACCGAAGGCAAGCGCAAGACTGGTGGTCGTAACAACAAGGGCCATGTCACCTCGCGCGGCATCGGCGGCGGTCACAAGCAGAAGTACCGCTACATCGACTTCAAGCGCCGGAAGTGGGACATGCCCGCGACTGTCGAGCGCATGGAATATGACCCGAACCGCACGGCCTTCATCGCACTGGTGAAGTACGAGGACGGTGAGCAGGCCTATATCCTGGCGCCGCAGCGTTTGGCGGTCGGTGACAGCGTTGTCGCCGGCGAGAAGACCGACACGAAGCCCGGCAACGCGATGTTGCTGAGCCAGATGCCGGTCGGCACCATCTGCCACAACCTGGAGATGAAGCCCGGCAAGGGCGGCCAGATCGCTCGTTCGGCCGGTGCATATGCCCAGGTCGTCGGTCGTGACCGCGGTCTCGTCATCGTTCGTCTGAATTCGGGCGAGCAGCGCTACCTGCGCGGCGATTGCATGGGGACGGTTGGCGCGGTTTCGAACCCCGACAATTCGAACCAGACGCTGGCGAAGGCCGGTCGTCGTCGCTGGATGGGCAAGCGTCCGCTCACCCGCGGTGTTGCGAAGAACCCGGTCGATCACCCGCATGGTGGTGGTGAAGGCCGCACCTCGGGTGGCCGTCATCCGGTTACGCCTTGGGGCAAGCCGACGAAGGGTGCCCGTACGCGTCATAACAAGCAGACGGACAAGATGATCATCCGGTCCCGTCACGCGAAGAAGAAGAGGTAAGACCCATGGCACGTTCGCTTCGCAAGGGTCCGTTTGTCGAGCTTTCGCTGCTGAAGAAGGCAGAGGAAGCGCAGGACAAGAACAGCCACGCGCCGATCAAGACTTGGTCGCGCCGCTCGACGGTTCTCCCGCAGTTCGTTGGCCTGACGTTCAGCGTCTACAATGGCCAGAAGTTCATCCCCGTGTCCGTCAACGAGGACATGGTCGGCCACAAGCTTGGTGAGTTCGCACCCACGCGCAACTTCCCGGGTCATGCCGCAGACAAGAAGGGCAAGCGCTGATGAGCAAGCAGAAAGCTCCGCGTCGCGTCGCCGAGAATGAGGCGCTGGCCGTCGGAACCACGATTCGTGGCTCGGCGCAGAAGCTCAATCTCGTTGCGGGCCTGATCCGCGGCAAGAAGGCCGAGGAAGCCTTGAACATCCTCTCGTTCTCGAACAAGGCAATGGCCGTCGACGCTCGCAAGGTGCTCGCCAGTGCGATTGCCAATGCAGAGAACAATCACAACTTGGACGTCGACGCACTGGTCGTTGCTGAGGCATCGGTCGGCAAGTCGATAACCATGAAGCGTTTCCACACGCGGGGCCGTGGCAAGTCCACGCGCATACTGAAGCCGTTCAGCCGGCTGCGCATTGTGGTCCGCGAAGTCGAGGAGGCCTGATCATGGGTCACAAGAGCAATCCGATCGGCCTGCGTCTGCAGATCAATCGCACTTGGGAGAGCCGCTGGTACGCCGAAGGGCGTGACTATGCTGGTCTTCTCAAGGAAGATATCGAGATCCGCAAGTTCATCGTTGAGTCGCTGCCGCAGGCCGCGATCTCGAAGGTGGTGATCGAGCGTCCGGCAAAGCTGTGCCGCATCTCGATCTACGCGGCTCGTCCCGGTGTGATCATCGGCAAAAAGGGTGCGGACATCGAAAAGCTTCGTTCGAAGCTTGCCGCGATGACGGACAGCGAAGTGAAGCTGAACATCGTCGAGATCCGTAAGCCCGAGATCGACGCCAAGCTCGTCGCACAGGGCATTGCCGACCAGCTCATCCGCCGCGTGGCTTTCCGCCGTGCGATGAAGCGGGCGATGCAGTCGGCCATGCGGCTTGGTGCCGATGGCATCAAGATCATGTGCGGTGGCCGTCTTGGCGGCGCCGAGATCGCCCGCGTAGAGCAGTACCGTGAAGGTCGTGTGCCGCTGCACACGCTTCGTGCCAACATCGACTATGCCGAAGCCGAGGCGCTGACCGCCTATGGCATCATCGGCATCAAGGTGTGGATCTTCAAGGGTGAGATCCTGGGTCATGATCCGATGGCGCAGGACCGCCTGATGATGGATGCCCAGACCTCCGGCGTGCGACCGGCTCGCTAAGGACAGGCTAAGGTAAGAGCAATGCTGCAACCGAAGAAAACCAAGTTCCGCAAGGCGTTCAAGGGCAAGATCCATGGCAATGCCAAGGGCGGCACCGATCTGAACTTCGGCTCGTACGGGCTGAAGGCGATGGAGCCTGAGCGTATCACCGCACGCCAGATCGAAGCGGCTCGCCGTGCGATCACGCGTCACATCAAGCGCCAGGGCCGTCTGTGGATCCGCGTGTTCCCCGACGTGCCGGTTTCTAAGAAGCCTGCCGAAGTCCGGCAGGGCAAGGGCAAGGGTTCGGTGGAATACTGGGCCGCTCGCGTGAAGCCGGGTCGTATCCTGTTCGAGCTCGATGGCGTTGCCGGCCCGCTGGCCGCTGAAGCATTCGAGCGCGCCGCGATGAAGCTGCCGATCAAGACGAAGGTCGTTGCCCGTCTTGGCGACACCTCGCACCTGGGAGGCGAATGATGGCCAACAAGATCGAAGACCTGCGTGCCAAGACCGACGATCAGCTGACGGCTGACCTGACGGATCTTAAGCGCGAGGCGTTCAACCTGCGCTTTCAGGCCGCGACCAACCAGATCGAGCGTCCCGCTCGCATCCAGGAAGTCCGCCGGCAGATCGCGCGCATCAAGACGCTGCAGGGCGAACGCGCCCGCGCGGCGAACTAAGGAGCCAACCGATGCCGAAGCGTATCCTGATCGGGACGGTTGTTTCCGACAAGACCGACAAGACGGTGGTCGTGAAGGTAGAGCGTAAGGTCAAGCACCCGCTCTACGGCAAGATCATCCGTCGTTCGAAGAAGTATCACGCGCACGACGAAGACAACGCCTATCGTCCCGGCGAATGGGTGCGGATCGAGGAAACGGCGCCTATGTCCAAGCTGAAGACGTGGAAGGTCATCGACCGCGTCGGCGGCAAGGCGGATAGCGCGCTCGAAGCCGATCTCGACGTCGAAGCCGCGGGTAACTGAGCCCGCATTAGAGTTTTGGAACTGCCGGGCAGAATGTCCCGGCAAGCCGAGAAGAAGGAACCGGATCGATGATCCAGATGCAGTCAAACTTGGATGTCGCTGACAACAGCGGCGCCAAGCGCGTCCAGTGCATCAAGGTGCTGGGCGGATCGAAGCGCCGCACCGCGAGCGTTGGCGATGTCATCGTCGTCTCCGTCAAGGAGGCGCAGCCCCGCGCCAAGGTCAAAAAGGGCGACGTTCACCGCGCGGTGATCGTCCGCACCCGGAAGGACGTTCGTCGTCCCGATGGTAGCGTGATCCGCTTTGACTCGAATGCAGCCGTGCTCGTGAACAAGTCGGAGGAGCCGATCGGCACCCGTATCTTCGGCCCTGTTGTGCGTGA
Source organism: uncultured Alphaproteobacteria bacterium (assembly GCA_963752785.1). GTDB lineage: Bacteria > Pseudomonadota > Alphaproteobacteria > Sphingomonadales > Sphingomonadaceae > Croceicoccus. The sequence goes on along the minus strand of CAVVZE010000013.1, from coordinate 24,201 downwards.
ACTTCGTGGCAAGGGTTTCATGAAGATCATCTCGCTTGCTCCGGAGGTGCTGTGATGGCTGCCGCAAAGATCAAGAAGGGTGACAGCGTCGTCGTGCTGTCGGGCAAGGACAAGGGCAAGACCGGTACGGTCGCTCAGGTCATGCCCAAGGATGGCAAGGTCGTTGTGGAAGGCGTGAACGTCACCACCCGGCACCGCAAGCCCACCCAGGCTAATCCGCAGGGCGGCATCGACCGCGCTCCTGCCCCGATGGCGATCAGCAAGGTCGCCGTTGCCGATCCGAAGGATGGCAAGCCCACCCGCGTCCGTTTTGAAACGAAGGACGGCAAGAAGGTGCGCGTTGCCGTCAAGTCCGGAGAGACGATCGATGGCTGACAACTACACCCCGCGTCTTCGTACCAAGTATGACGAGGAAATCGTCAAGGCCATGACCGAGAAGTTCGGTTATGCGAACCGCTACGAAGTGCCGAAGCTGGAAAAAATTACGCTCAACATGGGCGTCGGCGAAGCGAGCCAGGACAAGAAGAAGGTCCAGACCGCTGCAGCCGAGATGGAACTGATCGCCGGCCAGAAGCCCGTGATCACCAAGGCGAAGAAGTCGATTGCGCAGTTCAAGCTGCGTGAAGGCATGCCCATCGGTTGCAAGGTTACCCTGCGCCGTGAGCGCATGTACGAATTCCTCGACCGCCTGGTCACCATCGCAATGCCTCGCATCCGCGACTTTCGTGGTCTGAACCCGAAGTCGTTCGATGGCCGCGGCAATTACGCGATGGGTCTGAAAGAGCAGATCATCTTCCCGGAGATCAGCTATGACCAGATTGAGAAGGTGCGTGGCATGGACATCATCGTGACCACCACCGCGAAGACCGACGACGAGGCCCGCGAGCTTCTCCGTCTGTTCGGATTCCCGTTCCCGGCCGAAGCGTCGGAAGAAAAGGAAGCGGCGTGAGCCGCCCCGGAAAGAGAGCTTAAGTCCATGGCGAAACTGAGTTCCGTGAACAAGAACGAGCGTCGCAAGAAGCTTGTGAAGAAGTATGCGAACCGCATCGCGAAGCTGAAGGCAGTTGCCGACGACGATTCGATTGACGACGGCGAGCGTTGGCTGGCACGCCTGAAGCTGGCCGAGGTTCCCCGTAACGGCAACCCGACCCGCGTGCGCAACCGTTGCACCACGACCGGCCGTCCTCGCGGTTATTACCGCAAGTTCGGTCTCAACCGTATCGAGCTGCGCGATCTGGGCAACAAGGGCCTGATCCCGGGCCTGACCAAGTCGAGCTGGTGAGGAATTAACCTATGGCGATGACCGATCCCCTGGGTGATATGCTCACCCGTATCCGCAACGGCCAGCAGGCGAAGAAGGATTCCGTCCTTTCGCCGGCGTCGAAGCTGCGTGCGAACGTCCTCGAAGTGCTTCAGCGCGAAGGCTACATCCGTGGCTACAGCGAAGACGCTTCGGGCAAGCACCCCGCGCTGCGGATTGAACTGAAGTATTTCGAAGGCGAGCCCGCGATCAAGCATCTCGCTCGCGTCTCCAAGCCTGGTCGCCGGGTCTATTCGGGCTCGAGGGAGCTTCCGAACGTGCGTGGCGGCCTTGGCATCACCATCGTCTCCACGCCTAAGGGCGTGCTCTCGGACGCCGAAGCGCGCACCGAGAACGTGGGCGGCGAAGTGCTTGCGGAGGTGTTCTGATGAGCCGCATCGGTAAAAAGCCGGTCACGATCCCCGGGGGCGTCGAGGCGAAGATCGCCGACGGCGTGCTGAGCGTCAAGGGTCCGAAGGGTACCCTGACTATGGGACTTGACCGACCAGGTCACCTATGAAGTGCAGGACGGCCAGATCGCCGTCGAGCCGGTGAATGACAGCAAGAAGTCGCGTTCTTTCTGGGGCATGCAGCGTACGCTGGTGTCGAACCTGATCGATGGCGTGACCGAGGGCTACTCGAAGACGCTCGAGATCAAGGGCGTCGGCTATCGTGCGACGGCACAGGGCAGCAAGCTCAAGCTGCAGCTCGGCTTCAGCCACGATGTCGATCTTGATGTCCCCGAAGGTCTGGACGTGAAGACGCCCGACCAGACGACCGTCATCATCTCGGGCATCGACAAGCAGGCCGTTGGCCAGTTCGCCGCCGAGATCCGCCGCTGGCGCAAGCCCGAGCCTTACAAGGGCAAGGGCATCAAGTACCAGGGCGAGTATATCTTCCGCAAGGAAGGGAAGAAGAAGTAAGATGGCCAAGCTTTCTCTTTTCGAACGCCGCCGTCGTCGCGTGCGGACCGCGCTGCGCTCGCGTGGCAACGGTCGTCCCCGTCTGTCGGTGCATCGTACCGGCAAGCACATCTATGCCCAGATCATCGACGACAGCGAAGGGCGCACCGTGGCTGCCGCTTCGACGCTGGGCGCGAAAGCTTCGGGCGCGAATGTCGATGCGGCATCGCAGGTCGGCAAGGATATCGCAGCCGCCGCCAAGAAGGCGGGCGTGACGACTGTCGTGTTCGACCGCGGCGGCTTCCTGTTCCATGGCCGCGTCAAGGCGCTGGCCGACGCTGCGCGCGAAGGCGGGCTGGAGTTCTGATCATGGCAGAAGAAAACAACAACGAAACCCCGATCGACAACGCGGGTCCGACGCCTACGCCGACGATGGCGAGCACCGAAGCAGCCGACAACCAGTCGACTGCTGGCGGCGATCCCTCGCAGCCGGCTGAGCGCGAAGGTCGTGGTCGCCGTGAACGCGGCGATCGCGGTGGTCGCGGTCGCGGCCGCGGCGGACGTGACGATCGTCGTGGCGGTCGCGGTCAGCGCGAAGATGATGGCGAGGAGCTCATAGAGAAGCTCGTCCACATCAATCGCGTCTCGAAGACCGTGAAGGGCGGCAAGCGCTTCGGCTTCGCAGCGCTGGTCGTTGTGGGCGATGGCAAGGGCCGGGTCGGTTTCGGCCATGGCAAGGCTCGCGAAGTTCCCGAGGCGATCAACAAGGCCACGGCTTCTGCAAAGAAGAAGATGGTCCGCGTTCCGCTCAAGGACGGCCGCACGCTGCACCACGACGGCAAGGGCCGGTTCGGTGCGGGCAAGGTGAACGTTCGCACGGCGCCTCCGGGTACCGGCATCATCGCCGGCGGTCCGATGCGTGCAGTGTTCGAGAGCCTGGGCGTCGCTGACGTAGTGACCAAGTCGGTTGGCACGTCGAACCCCTACAACATGATCCGCGCCACTTTCGACGCGCTCACCAATCAGACTTCGCCGAAGTCGGTGGCACAGCGTCGTGGCAAGAAAGTCGCCGACCTGCTGGGTCGCGGCGGTGCGAGCGAGGCCGAGGCGGAAGCCGACGCCGCGGCTTTGGTGGAGTAAGCTAGCATGGCAAACGCAAAGACCATCAAGATCAAGCAGATTGGTTCGCCGATCCGTCGCCCCGAAAGCCAGAAGAAGATCCTGGTCGGCCTGGGCCTTGGCAAGATGCATCGCGTCGTTGAACTGCAGGACACTGCGGAAGTGCGCGGTGCAATTGCAAAGCTGCCGCATATGGTGGCTGTGGTCGATTGACCCTTGGCGCCGCCGCAAGGCTGCAAATACTTGACATGAGGCGGCCCGGGCGCGTACCGGGCCGCGTTCATTTGGGGCCATGTTGTCGGCCCAATAAGTTCAGCGCGAAGAAAAGCGAAAGCGAGTGCAATTATGAAACTGACTGATATCCGCGATAACGAAGGTGCCCGCCACCGCCGTATGCGCATTGGCCGTGGCATCGGCTCGGGCAAGGGCAAGACCGGTGGACGCGGGCAGAAGGGCGCGAAGGCGCGCTCGGGTGTCTCGATCGCCGGCTTCGAAGGCGGCCAGATGCCGCTCCACATGCGTCTGCCCAAGCGCGGTTTCAATAATCCGTTTGGAAAGGACTATGCCCAGGTCAATCTGGGCATGATCCAGAAATTCATCGACGCCGGCAAGCTTGAGACAGCCGGCGTTGTCGATCACGAGGCGCTGCAGGCCGCAGGTCTTGCTCGTGGTGGTAAGGATGGCGTGCGGCTTCTGGCCAAGGGCGAACTGACCACCAAGGTCAGCTTCAAGGTAGCGGGCGCTTCTAAGGGTGCAGTGGCGCAGGTCGAAAAGCTTGGCGGAACGGTTGAGACTACTGCTCCGGCCAAGGCCGCTGCGGAATAATTCGCAAGACTTTGTGAGGGCGGGGGTGTTCGCATCCCCGCTCACACTCTATATGCGCGGGCGCAAGGCCGAGTGGTCTTGCAGGAAGGGCGCGTCAGTTGATAGCGCGCTCAGGTGCTTCGACCCACCGAGTCGAGCAGCCCGTCACCTGCATAGGCTTTGATTTTCGATGGCATCACGCGCCGACAATATCGCGAGTTCCCTCAGTCTCGCCAATTTTTCAAAAGCGACCGAGCTCAAGCAGCGCATCTGGTTTACCCTTGGTGCGCTGATCGTGTTCCGGTTTTTGAGCTTCGTGCCTCTGCCCGGTGTCAATCCGCTGATCCTGCAGGACCTGTATGCGCAGACCCGCGGCGGCGTACTGGATCTGTTCAATACGTTCTCGGGCGGAAGTCTGGAGCGGATGAGCCTCATTGCCCTCGGCGTCATGCCCTACATCACGGCCTCGATCGTCGTTCAGCTAGGTGCCGCACTTCATCCTGCCTTGGCGGCGCTGAAGAAAGAAGGTGAGAGCGGTCGCAAGAAGCTTAACCAGTATACACGCTACGGGACGGTCGGCCTCACCGCAGTGCAGGGCTATTTCCTGGCGGTGGGTCTCGAAACCTATGCAGCCGCTAGCGGGCTGAATGCGGTTGTGGATCCCGGTCTCCTGTTCCGAGTGGGTGCGGTGATTTCGCTTGTCGGGGGCACGATGTTCCTGCTCTGGCTGGGTGAGCAGATCACGTCGCGCGGTATCGGCAATGGCGTTTCATTGATCATTATGGCGGGGATCGTCGCCCAGTTCCCGACGGTTGGCGCACAGTTGATGGAAGGCGGGCGCTCAGGCTCGATCCCGTCCTATCTGATCGTCATGCTCTTCGTGGTGATCATTGGCCTGATCCTCTTCATCTCGTTCATGGAACGTGCGCAGCGCCGTCTGCTGATCCAGTATCCAAAGCGGGCTCAGCAGCGCGGTGGAATGCAGGCCGACCGGTCGCACCTTCCATTGAAGTTGAATACGTCGGGCGTAATTCCGCCTATCTTCGCCAGCTCGCTCCTGCTGCTTCCGCTGACGATTACCCAATTCGCAGGCAATTCGGTGACGCCGGATAGTACGATGGGCGGCATTCTCGTGACGCTGAACCAGTATCTTCAACATGGGCAGCCACTCTACATGCTGCTTTACGCAATCGGCATTATATTCTTCTGCTTCTTCTACACCGCGGTTGTCTTCAACCCCGAGGAGACTGCCGAGAACTTGAAGCGCGGCGGGGGATTCATTCCCGGCATCCGTCCTGGACGCAACACGGCGAACTATTTAGATTACGTGCTGACCCGCATCACCGTAATTGGGGCGGCTTATCTGACGCTGGTCTGTGTGTTGCCCGAGTACGTGATTGCTCAGACTGGGCTGCCGTTCTTCCTTGGCGGCACCAGCCTGTTGATTGTGGTCAACGTGACGGTGGACACTATCGCCCAGATCCAGAGCCATCTGCTCGCGCATCAATACGGCGATCTTATCAAGAAGGCCAAGTTCAAGGGCCGGTTGCGCTGACATCCCGTCTTGGGGTGCCGGTTCGACCTGGTGGGAGGAAGCGCAAGTGAACATCATCCTTCTCGGCCCGCCAGGGGCTGGCAAAGGCACGCAGTCGCAAAGGCTGGTGAGCAGGTTTGGCATGCGGCAGCTGTCGACAGGCGACATGCTGCGCGCCGCCGTCAAAGCGCAGACGCCAGTGGGGCTGCAGGCGAAAGCAGTGATGGATGCGGGTGAGTTGGTGTCGGATGCAATCGTCTCCGCGCTGATTTCGGCTGAACTGGCGGCCATGAGCGACGACACGGGCGCGATCTTCGATGGCTATCCCCGTACTGCCGAACAGGCCCATGCACTCGACGACATCCTCGAAGAGCATGGCCGCACGCTTGACCACGTGGTCGAGCTTGAGGTGAATGAGGATGCGCTGGTCGAGCGAATTACCGGGCGTTTCACCTGTGCGAATTGCGGCAAAGGCTACCACGACGTTTTTGAGCAGCCGAAGCAAGTCGGAGTCTGCGATCGGTGCGGTTCGACTGAATTTAAGCGCCGCCCTGACGACAATGAGGCGACGGTGCGAACGCGAATGGCCGAATATCGCGCCAAGACTGCTCCGATCCTGCCCGTGTACGAAGCGCGCGGCATTGTGAGCCGCGTGGATGGCATGGCCGACATTGATGAAGTGACGGCTGCGATAGCCAGAATAGTTTCCTGAGGAGTTTCTCCCTTCTGCCACGAGTCTGGCTGAACGTTAGCACGTGCCGCAGGGGCGACATTGGCTTGTATGTTTTTAATGCTTGGCGTCCTGGAGGTAAGGGCAGGCTTGGCAATATTGCGGCCGGTGCCTTCTGGCTTTGCTCGATATGCTGGATCAGATCATGCAGAGGTCGCCGAGTTGAAGAATGACTTCTTGGTGTTTAGCCATGTGCGACCGGTTCTATAAGCTGCGAACAGGCGCGGGATGCGCTGCTCTGAGGCGGCAGCGAATGGTTCGATCAGGCTCGATCGCGGGCGCTGCTGTTCAGCGACCCGTGCGACAGCTTTCCCGAGTTGTTGGCTCGCTGGAATTGGTGATCCAGTGCTCCAAATGCGACAGCCATTGACAGGGCAGACGAATCTGCGTAAGCGCGCCCCTCGCTCGTCCTTAATTGACAGTGGTCCGGCCGGATCGCGTGTTTACGCGTTCCTCTCCGGGCTTTTGCCGTTTGGGCAAATTGCCATTCTGGCTCGGGCGATACGCGATGAGATAGGGGCCGCGTTCTGCACTGGTGCAGAATCCGCGCAACCCCTGTGGAGCAGGAGATTTTTGTGGCTCGTATTGCCGGGGTGAACATCCCCACCAACAAGCGCGTGATCGTGGCGCTGACCTATATTCACGGGATTGGCCCGAAATCGGCCGTCGACATTGCTGACAAGCTGGGTATTGATCACACGCGCCGCGTGCAGGACCTGACCGACGCCGAGGTGCTTCAGATCCGAGAAGCAATCGACGCGGAGTATACCGTCGAGGGTGACCTTCGCCGCGAAACCGCGATGAACATCAAGCGTTTGATGGATCTGGCCTGCTATCGCGGCCTGCGTCATCGCAAGGGTCTGCCCGTTCGCGGCCAGCGTACCCACACCAACGCCCGCACCCGCAAGGGCAAGGCCAAGCCGATCGCCGGCAAGAAGAAGTAATTCGCTGCCTTGGGTAGCGCATTTCTTCCACTAGATCAGGATACGAGACAATGGCACGCGAACCTCAGCGCATCAAACGGCGCGAGCGCAAGAATATCTCCAGCGGCGTCGCGCATGTGAACGCCAGCTTCAACAACACGATGATCACCATCACCGATGCGCAGGGCAATGCGATCAGCTGGTCTTCGGCCGGTATGATGGGCTTCAAGGGGAGCCGCAAGTCGACTCCCTATGCTGCCCAGGTTGCTGCCGACGATGCTGGCAAGAAGGCTGCCGAGCACGGTGTGCGTACCCTCGAGGTCGAGGTGAAGGGGCCCGGTTCGGGCCGTGAGAGCGCGCTGCGGGCTCTGCAGGCAGTGGGCTTTACGATCACCTCGATCCGCGACGTGACCCCGATCCCGCACAACGGCGTTCGTCCTTCGAAGCGTCGCCGCGTCTGATCCCGGACAGCGGGGCGAAGGATCCGCGCCCCGCTCGTTCGACCTGCCCTTGGCCAATGCCGCGCCCTCACGCGGCGGATGGCCACCCAAGAACAAACCCCAGGGGAAGCCCATGTCCGTCAATATGAAGAACTGGCAGGAACTGAAAAAACCCAACAATCTCGAGATCAAGGGTCAGGGCGACGCCAAGCGCCGTGCAACCTTCGTGGCCGAGCCTCTGGAGCGCGGCTTCGGCCTGACGCTCGGAAACGCGCTTCGCCGGGTGCTGCTGTCTTCGCTGCAGGGTGCCGCGATTACCTCGATCAAGATCGACAACGTCCTTCACGAATTCTCGTCGCTGGCCGGCGTTCGCGAAGATATCACCGACATCGTTCTAAACATCAAGCAAGTCGCCTTGAAGATGGAAGGAGAGGGTGCGAAGCGCCTTAACCTTTCGGTGACTGGGCCGGCTGAAGTGACTGCCGGCGACATACAGGTGACCGGCGACATCGAGGTGCTGAACAAGGACCTCGTGATCTGCCATCTCGATGATGGTGCGACGCTGAACATGGAACTGACAGCGGATACCGGTAAGGGGTACAGCCCCGCCGTCGCGAACCGGCCGGCGGACGCGCCGATTGGACTTATCCCAGTCGACTCGCTTTATTCGCCGGTTCGTCAGGTCAGCTACAAGGTCGAGAATGCGCGTGTTGGTCAGGAGCTCGACTATGACAAGCTGTCGCTGACGGTCGAAACCGACGGTACCGTTACGCCGGAGGATGCGGTGGCGTACGCTGCCCGCATCCTGCAGGACCAGCTTGCGCTGTTTGTTCACTTCGAGGAAGGCATTCCGCAGGGTGCGCCGCAGACCGCTGGCACGACAGCCGTCGCGCCCGAGGAGTCGGATGCCAATCAGCTCAATCGTTACCTCCTCAAGAAGGTGGACGAGCTGGAGCTCTCGGTCCGTTCGGCCAACTGCCTCAAGAACGACAACATCATCTATATCGGTGATCTGGTGCAGAAGACGGAGGCGGAAATGCTCCGCACCCCGAACTTCGGGCGCAAGTCGCTGAACGAGATCAAGGAAGTTCTCTCCTCCATGGGTCTGCGCCTTGGCATGGACATTCCGGGCTGGCCGCCCGAGAATATCGAGGAGATGGCCAAGAAGCTCGAACAGGAGCTGCTGGGCTGACGCCAGATTCCCGCCTCGGCGACGGTCGGGGCGGGAAACCGGGTTTCGGGCTGACCGGATACAACAGCCAGGATCGGGGTACCTCGCACGGCCCCCCTACGAACGAAGGAATGAATTATGCGTCACAAGATGTCGGGGCGTAAGCTCCAGCGCAAGACTGGCCACCGTAACGCTCTGCTGCGCAACATGGCCGCGGCCCTGATCAAGCACGAGCAGATCAAGACCACGACGCCCAAGGCGCGCGAGCTGCGTCCTTATGTCGAGAAGCTTATCACGCTGGCAAAGCGTGGCGGCCTTTCGAACCGCCGTCTTGCGCACAGCCGCCTGCTTGACGATGTGCAGCTGGCCAAGCTGTTCGATGTATTGGCAGAGCGCTATGCCGATCGCGACGGTGGCTATACGCGTATCATCAAGGCCGGCATTCGTGCTTCGGACGCGGCACCTGTCGCGATCATCGAATTGGTGGATCGCGATGTCGAGGCCAAGGGCCAGGACAGCGGTCCGGTTATGAATGAAGAGGACGAATACGAGGACGCCTGAGGCACCTCGTTTTCCATTCGGATATAGCAAGGGGCGTCGGCAGAAATACTGCCGGCGCCCCTTTCGTTTTCCTGATGCGCCATTCTGGTTTCATTGGAAACTTGATCGCGGCTCAGATCGCCTTAACGTGGGCGGGATGAACAGATATTCCCCGCGCAGCCTGTGCGTGCTGCTCGCCGCTGCCTTGCCGATCGCGATGCCGGTTTTGGCGCAGGAACCGACACCAAGCACGCATGTCACGGAGGCCAGCTTGCCACCCTATCCCGATTCTCGGCTCGACGACGTGGAAGAGACGATCTTCGGCATCAAGATTGCGGACCCCTACCGCTGGCTTGAGGCCGATGTGCGCAACAGTGGCGAAGTGGCTGACTGGGTTGCGCGGCAGAGCGATTTCACCGGTGCCTATTTGGCCACACTCAAAGAGAAGGAGTGGTTTGCCGACAGGCTGAAGGACACGCTTGATTATAAACGCTTCGGGATCCCGGTACAGAAGGGCGGATGGCTGTTCTACACCTATAATCCAGGCCTTGCGGATCAGGATGTGCTGTTGATGAAGCCGCTGTCCGGTGAGCCGCTGGATGGGAACGGCAAGCTTCTGCTCGATCCGAACGAGTGGTCGGCTGATGGCACGGTCGCCTTGGCTGGATGGAACCCGTCTCCGCGCGCAAGGGTCATGTCTTATCAGGTGCAGGAAGCGGGGAGCGACTGGAATACCATCGAGTTTGTTGACCTGACCACAGGGCAGAAGCTTTCCGACCGTATTCAGTGGGTCAAGACCGGCGGGGCCCAATGGATCGATGACACCCGCTTCGTCTACTCGCGTTTCCCCGAGCCTGCAGAGGGTGACGATTTTCAGGTCGCCAATCGCAATCAACAGATATGGCTGCACGTGCTGGGCCAACCGCAGTCGGCCGATCGGCTGATCTATGCGACACCGCACCGGCCCGGAATGCTGCACGGGGCATCGGTCAGCTCCGACGGAGGCTGGCTGTTCATCTACAGCCAGGACGGCTCGGTTCCCGGAAACGAACTGCGAATCCTTCCTGTCGAGGATCTTGATGCGGAACCGGTCGTGGTCGCGGATACGATGGATGATCAATGGGACGTCGTGGAGGCGGTGGGCGATCGCATCATCTTGCGCACCGACAAGGAGGCTCCGCTCTACCGGCTGATGTCGCTGGACCTGTCGGCCGACCAGCCGGCGATGCGGGAACTGATCGCGCAGGGCGCCCACAACATGGATGCGGCGCGTGTAATGGGCGACCGCCTGGTGATCAATTATCTCGAGGATGTGAAGTCCCGCCTGCGTCTTTTCACGTTGGACGGCAAGCCCGCGGGCGAAGTGCAGCTGCCGGGGATCGGATCGGTCGCTGGCCTTTCAGGTGAACCGGGCGAAAGCCAAGCCTGGTTCGGTTTCAGCTCGTTCAACCGCCCTCCCGATGTGTACCGCCTCGATCTCGCTTCGGGCGAAAGTCGCTCGGTCCTTGACCGCGAGCTCGCATTCGATCCTGATGAGTTCACGGTTGATCAGGTCTTCTATCTCTCCGCCGACGGCACAAGGATCCCGATGTTCGTCGTGAGGCGCGCCGATGTAACCGGACCTGCGCCGACCCTTCTTTATGCCTATGGCGGCTTCAATATTTCACTGCCGCCCAGCTTCTCGTCCACTCGAATGGCGTGGCTGCAGGCGGGTGGCACCTTTGCACTGGCGAATATCAGGGGCGGCGGCGAGTATGGCAGCGCGTGGCACGATGCAGCGCGCGGTCCGAAGAGAGAGAATGCCTTTGCCGACTTCATCGCGGCAGGCGAATGGCTGAAGGCCAATGGCGTCACAGGCAGCGATCAGCTCGCGATCCAGGGTGGCTCCAACGGCGGCCTGCTGATGGGCGTGGTAACCAATCGCCGGCCCGACCTTTTCGACGCCGTCAACCCGGACGTGGGCGTGATGGATATGTTGCGATTCGATCGCTGGGGCTATGGCCGCTCTTGGGCGGCGGATTACGGGTTCCCGGATGTTGAAGAGGACTTCAATGTTCTTCGCAGCTATTCACCCTATCACAACGTGCCCGAGTTCAGGCGATTACCCGCCGATCCTGGTGACGACAGCCGATACAGATGACCGAGTGATACCGGGGCACAGCTTCAAATATGCCGCCGCACTTCAAGCAGCGGAGTTGGGAGATGCGCCGCATCTTATCCGCATCGAAACCCGCGCCGGCCACGGAGCAGGGATGCCGGTATCGAAGGTCATCGAGAAGAACGCCGATGTGCTGGGTTTTCTTGCGCACTGGACCGGCCTGCAACCCGGTGAATAGGGCTAGTAATAAAAGTATCTAAGAACATTAACGATTTCTGACGGCGGGGTTCAGCCACAGAAAACGCTGGGTCCTTTATCCTGCGCTTCAGACGATTGAAATTCGACAGAAGCGAGAGGAGCGCGAGCCATGGACCGTTTGATAAAGGCAATTGCGGCTACAACATCAGCGGGAGCATTGATGCTGGCAGGGGCATCCCCCGCGCTGGCCCGTCCCTATGATCGGGACGACGGCATTGACGCTGGCGATATCATTGCGGGCGCCCTCATAATCGGGGGATCGCAGCCGTTGCCGGCGCTTTCGACGGCGATGACGAGTATCGGTACCGCGACCGCCGCTATGATGATCGCCGCTATGATGACCGTCACTATCGTGACCGCGGCTACCGCGGCCTGAGCGCCCGCGCAGCGGTGGAGCGCTGCGTGCGCGTCGCGGAGCAGCAGGCGTATCGCGCCGGCTATCGCCGCGTGAAGGTGACCGACATTCGCGACGTCGATCGCAAGAGCTATGGCTACAAGGTCAAGGGCCGGATCGCCGTCGACGAGGGGTACCGCGGTGGACGTTATGGCCGGGGATGGGGCGGAGACTATCGTGGCTGGAACGACTCGATGCGCGGCTGGGATAGCGGCAAGTTTTCATGCAAGATCGACGGGCGCGGCGTAAGGGGCCTTGATTACAGCGGCGTGCGCGGACTTCGCTGATCCGGTGCAGAATGCGGGTGCGGTTCAGCGTTCGTCAACTGTCAAAAGGCGAACATGAATGATGCAGGCGGCGGTCGGCCAACGCGCTTGTGGTACCGATAGCGCGCAGCAAGGGGGTTGAATAATGGCGAAACTTGTCCGATTCTTGTCGCTGCCACCGTTCCTTGCCTCCTTGGGCATGGCGCTGCCGGTACAGGCTGCAACTCCCGACCGGGCAGCGGTGCCGGCCAGCAGCCCTTTGTCCGTTCTTGGTGACGCAGGCAAGGTGCATGGATGGGACAGGGGCCGCAATCACTATCGCTATCGGCATGGTCGCCATGATGACGGCTTTGACCTTGGCGACGTGATCACGGGTATTCTGGTGATCGGGGGCGCGGTGGCTGTGGCGAACGCTATCTCGGACAACGCAGATGACGATCGTCCCTCCTATCCCGATCGATATCCCTACCCCCGTGATGCGAATTCCTTCCCCTATGACGAACACACTCCTGATCCTGTCCATGACGGCCAGGCGGAGATGGCGAGGGCGATCGATCGCTGTATCGCCGATGTCGAGCGCGAGGAACGAATCGCCACCGTAGATGTGGCTTCGCGGGTGCTGAACGGCTGGACGGTGGAGGGTGTCTTGCGCAGCGGCGGTCTTTATCGCTGCGAAGTCGACTCGTTCGGCGACATTCGGAACGTCAGCGTCGACGGGCGCGAGCTGTCTTCGTGGAACAATGAAGCGCGGCAAACCTCATCCTACGAGCGAGAGGACGACGATTACTATGCGCGGGCACGTGCCCGGCAGGGAATTGGCAGCCCCGACCCGCGCTCAAGCAATAGCGAGCCCGCAGACGAATGGATCGGCGACAGCGACGCGCAGGACTGGCAGCGCGGCCAGACTGACGATCGCTATCAAACATCCGGGGACGCTGAAATCGCTTCTGTCCGCTGATCAATCCGCTTTCGCGTTCCGGTCGCGGGCATAGGCCGGCAGTTCGATGCGCCAAATCATCGCCGCTCCCCTCAGGCCGAAGCCTGCTGCGCTGGCGAGAAGCAGCGCGGGCAGGCGGGGCATGCCCAGTACCAGGGCGGTCAGGCTGACGCTGGCCGACAAAGCGGCAGCCGTGACATAGAGCTCGGGGCGCATCAGGATCGAAGGGACGCCGGCCAGCACATCGCGGATTATGCCTCCGACACAACCGGAGATAACGCCCAGCACGATGGCAGGCAGCGGCTGCACACCATACTCAAGCGCTTTGGCTGTCCCCAGAGCGGCGAAGGCGGCCAGACCTGCCGCGTCGGCCCATTCAAGAACCTTGCCATGCCACCAGCGGCCGGGGGTGAACCAGACGGCAAGGGCGGAGATCATGATGACGAGTGCCACAAGCCGATCCTGCAGCCATTCGGCTCGGACGCCCAAAAGCAGGTCGCGCAGGGAGCCTCCCCCGACGCCCGTCACCAGTGCAAAGAAGCAGACCGTCACGAAGGTCTGACGCAAACGGGTCGCCACCAGCGCCCCTGAGATGGCGAATACCGCCACGCCCACCAGCTCAAGAACGGTTACCGGCGTCACCATTTCGCAACTCCTCGTCGGGCATTCACCGAAGCTGACTGGCCTATAGCGACAAGCCGCCCCCAAAGAAAAACCTCCGCGGCTGGTGGCCAGCGCGCGGAGGCTTGTTCAGCTATCGATCCCGGCCGACCGCAATAATGCAGTTCGCGACGGCAGGGGCGTCGCGGCCAATCAGATGTGGATGGGCAAGCCCTTCACGCCCATAGCGGCTTCCTTGACGGCTTCCGAATGGGTGGGATGGGCGTGACAGGTATAGGCGATGTCTTCGCTGGTTGCGCCGAATTCCATCGCTTGCGCCACCTGCGCGATCATCGTGCCGGCCAGTGTGGCAATGATCCAGGCACCCAGCACGCGGTCGGTCTCTGCATCGGCGATGATCTTGACGAAGCCATCAGGCTCGCGATTGGTCTTGGCGCGGCTGTTGGCCATCATCGGGAACTTGGACGTCTTGACCGTGTGGCCCGCTTCCTTGGCTGCGGCTTCCGTCATTCCCACGCCGGCGATCTCGGGCATGGTGTAGACAACGGTCGGAATGACGGCGTGGTTCACGATGCCCACTTCGCCGGCGATGTTCTCGGCGACGGCAAGGCCTTCGTCCTCAGCCTTGTGGGCCAGCATCAGGCCGGGCACGCAATCGCCGATCGCCCACACGCCTTCGATCTTGGTGGCGAAGTCGTGGTCGATCTCGATCTGGCCGCGCTTGTTGGTCTCCAGCCCTATGGCATCCAGATTGAGACCTTCGGTATTGGGCCGCCTTCCGATCGCGACCAGAACGGCATCGGCTTCCATTGTCTCGGCATCGCCGCCGGCGGACGGTTCGATGGTCAGCGTCGCCTTGCCGTCCTTTACCGTCGCGCCCGTCACCTTGGTGGATAGCTTCAGGTCCAGCCCCTGCTTCTTGAAGACCTTGGCGGCCTCCTTGCGGACATCGTCATCCATGCCAGGTAGCAGCTTGTCGAGGAATTCGACCACCGTGACCTTCGCGCCCAGGCGGCGCCACACGCTGCCAAGCTCCAGCCCGATCACGCCGCCGCCGATGACGACCATGTGCTCGGGAACCTTGGGCAGCTTCAGCGCGCCGGTGCTGTCGACGATCACGCCCCCGTCATTGTCGACCTGGACGCCCGGGAGCGGCGTCACCGACGATCCGGTGGCGATCACGATATCCTTGGCGGTGTAATTCTTGCCGTCGACCTTGATGGTGCCGGCATCGACAAAGCTGCCCTTGCCCTTGATCCAGGTCACCTTGTTCTTCTTGAACAGGAACTCGATCCCGCCGGTCAGCTCCTTCACCGCCGTGGTCTTCTCACCCATCATCGCCTCAAGGTCGAGCGTGACCTCCTTGGCGATCACGCCGAACTTGGCCATGGTGCCATGCGCGGCTTCGTCGAACAGTTCCGAACCGTGCAGCAGCGCCTTTGACGGGATGCAGCCGACGTTGAGGCAGGTGCCGCCCAGTGTCTCGCGGCTTTCGACGCAAGCGGTCTTCAGCCCCAGCTGTGCGGCGCGGATTGCCGCCACATATCCACCGGGACCGGCACCGATCACGATAACGTCGAAGTCTGTTTCAGCCATGATTTCAGTCTCTTTTGTCGTCAGGCTATCAAAGGTCGATCAGCAGGCGAGTCGGATCCTCGATCGCCTCCTTGATGATCTTGAGAGCGGTCACTGCCTCGCGTCCGTCGATGATACGATGGTCGTAGGACAGGGCGATATACATCATCGGGCGGATCTCGACCTTGCCGTTGATGGCTACGGGCCGATCCTCGATCCGGTGCAGGCCCAGCACGGCGCTCTGCGGCGGGTTGATGATCGGCGTCGACATCAGCGAACCGAAAACGCCGCCGTTGGAGATGGTGAAGGTGCCGCCCTTCATGTCTTCCATCGTCAGCGTTCCGTCCTTGGCGCGCGCACCGAAATCCGCGATATCCTTCTCGATCTGCGCGAAGCTCTTTTTGTCGGCATCGCGCAGGACCGGGACGACCAGACCATTGGGTGCCGAAACCGCGACCGAAACATCGACGAAATCATGATAGAGGATTTCGTCGCCCTCGATCTGCGCATTGACGCTGGGCACGTCCTTCAGCGCCAGACAGGCTGCCTTGGTGAAGAAACCCATGAAGCCAAGGCGCACATCGTGCTTCTTGGCGAACAGATCCTTGTACTTGGCGCGCGTCTCCATGACCGCAGTCATGTCGACATCGTTGAAGGTGGTCAGCAGCGCCGCCGTGTCCTGCGCACTCTTGAGCCGCTTGGCGATGGTCTGGCGCAGGCGGGTCATCTTCACCCGCTCGACGTTGCGGCCCGGGGCCGATGCGGCGGCGGGGGCAGGGGCGCTGGTCGAGGGAGCGGGCGCTTCCTTCTTCGCCTTGGCGGCAGCCAGCACGTCTTCCTTGGTCAGGCGGCCATCCTTGCCGGTGCCCTTGACCTTGGCGGGATCGATCCCGTGTTCGAGTACGGCGCGGCGAACTGCGGGCGAAAGCACGACCGCGTCACTGCCTTCGTCGCCGACGTCGGCGGTCGGTTCCGGGGCGGGGGCGGGTGCAGGTGCGGGTGCAGGGGCCGAGTCCGACTTCGGCGCAGGCTTAGCGGCCGAGCCGGAGCCTTCCTCGATCGTCGCGATCAGCGCGCCCACTTCGACATTGTCGCCCTCGGCGACCAGATGCTCGCCCATCACGCCTGCAGCCGGTGCGTTCACGTCCACCGCGACCTTGTCAGTTTCCAGGCTGCAGATGGGTTCGTCGGCGGCTACGGCTTCACCGGGCTGCTTGAGCCATTCGCCCACTGTCGCCTCGGTGATCGATTCGCCCAATACGGGGACCTTGACTTCGGTGCTCATTTCAATGCCGTCCTTTTACGGTATTCTCTGGGCTGCGGATCACTTCTTGTCCGCAGCGATCATGTCTTCGATCGAAAGGCCAAGCGCATCGGCGACCAGCGCCTGCTGCTGCGCGACATGGCGCGAGGCAAGGCCGGTCGCAGGCGATGCCGCCGGTTCGCGCCCGGCATAGCGTGGCCGCGAGACCGGTGCTTCCGCTTCGGCCAGTGCCTGTTCGATCTGGCTCTCGACAAAGAACCATGCGCCGTTATTGCGTGGCTCTTCCTGGCACCAGACGACCTTCTTCAGGTTCTTCATCCGGCTCATCCGCAGCGCCAGCGGCTCGCCGGGGAACGGATAGATCTGCTCGATCCGCACGATGCTGGTGTTGTCGAGCCCGGCCTTGTCGCGCGCCTCGATCAAGTCATAGGCGACCTTGCCCGAACACAGGACCAGGCGCTCGACCTTGTCGTCCGCGATGTCGGTGGTGTCCGACACGATCCGGTGGAAATGCGAATCGCCCAGGAAGTCCTCTTTCGCCGACTTCGCCATCGGATGGCGTAGCAGCGACTTCGGCGTCATGATGATCAGCGGCTTGCGGAAGCTGCGCAGCATCTGGCGGCGAAGGACATGGAAGTAGTTCGCGGGCGTCGTGATGTTGCACACCTGGATATTGTCGCCCGCACACAGCTGCAGGAACCGTTCCAGCCGGGCCGAGGAGTGCTCTGGTCCCTGGCCTTCGTAGCCATGCGGCAGCAGCATCACCAACCCATTGGCCCGCAGCCACTTGGCTTCGCCCGCCGCGATGAACTGGTCGATCATGATCTGAGCGCCATTGGCGAAATCGCCGAACTGCGCTTCCCACAGAACCAGCGATTTCGGGTCGGCAAGGGCATAGCCATACTCGAAACCCAGCACGCCATATTCGGACAGCGGGCTGTCATACACTTCGAAGTGACCATGCGGGACATGGCACAGCGGGATGTACTTGTCCTCGGTCTCCTGGTCGACCCACACGGCGTGGCGCTGGGAGAACGTGCCGCGGCCCGAATCCTGCCCCGACAGACGAACCGCGAAGCCCTCCGCCAGTAGTGAGCCGAAGCTGAGGGCCTCGGCCGTCGCCCAGTCGAAACCGGCACCCTCGTCGAACATCTGGCGCTTGGCATCCAGCACGCGGTTCAGCGTCTTGTGGATCTTCACCTCGTCCGGAACGGTAGTCAGCGTCCGGCCTAGGCTGTCGAACAGCTTGCCCTCGATCCCCGTGGCATGGCTGCGACGGGCGGTTTCCGGGTCGGCAGGCTTGTTGAGACCCGTCCAGCGGCCGCCGAACCAGTCGGCCTGATTGGCCTTGTAGCTCTTGCCCGCCTCGAACTCGCCTTCGAGCTCGTGATGGAACGCGTCTTCCTGGCCCTTGAGATAGCCGGGTTCGATGACGCCTTCCTGCTCCAGCCGCTCGGCATAGAGCGCGCTGACGCCGGGATGGCCGCGGATCTGCTTGTACATCAGCGGCTGGGTGAAGCTGGGCTCGTCGCCTTCGTTGTGGCCGAAGCGGCGATAGCACCACATGTCGATCACGATGTCGCGGCCGAAACGCTGACGGTATTCGATCGCCAGCTTGCAGCAGAAGGTCACTGCCTCGGGGTCGTCGCCGTTCACATGCAGGATCGGCGCCTGCACGCCCTTCGCCACGTCGGACGGATAGGGCGACGAGCGCGCGAACTGCGGGCTGGTGGTGAAGCCGATCTGGTTGTTGATCACGAAATGGATGCAGCCGCCGGTGTTATACCCGCGAATGCCGCTGAAGCCGAGGCACTCCCACACGATGCCCTGGCCCGCGAAGGCGGCGTCGCCGTGGATCAGTACGGGCAGCACCTGCTGGTGCTTGCCTTCACCGATGTCGTCGCGGAACTGCTGCTGCGCACGCACCTTGCCAAGGACGACCGGATCGACGGCTTCCAGATGCGAGGGGTTGGGCACGAGGCTCATGTGCACCTTGATGCCGTCGAACTCGCGGTCGGTGCTGGTGCCGAGGTGATATTTGACGTCGCCCGAACCGCCCACGTCCTCAGGGTTCGCCGAACCGCCAGAGAATTCGTGGAAGATTACCTTGTAGGGCTTGCCCATCACGTTGGCGAGGACGTTCAGGCGGCCGCGGTGCGCCATGCCATAGACGATCTCGCGCACGCCCATGGCGCCGCCGTACTTGATGACCGATTCCAGCGCCGGGATCATCGCTTCGCCGCCGTCCAGGCCGAAGCGCTTGGTGCCGACATATTTCTTGGCGAGGAACTTCTCGTACTGCTCGCCGCGGATCACCGCGCCCAGGATCGCCTTCTTGCCCATGATGGTGAAGTCGATCGACTTGTCGGCGCCCTCCATCTTGTCCTGCAGGAAACGGCGTTCCTCGACATCGGCGATGTGCATGTATTCCAGGCCGACCTTGCCGCAATAATTTGCGCGCAGGATCTCGACCAACTCGCGCACGGTCGTCCATTCAAGGCCCAGATTGCCGCCGACATAGATCTTGCGGTCGAGGTCGCCGGCTTCGAACCCGTGATATTCGGGCGTCAGGTCCTTGGGCAGTTCGCGGTTGGACAGGCCCAGCGGATCGAGGTCCGCCGCCATGTGGCCCCGCACGCGGTAAGTGCGGATCAGCATCATCGCACGGACGGAATCGTCCGCCGCCGCCTCGATCGCCTTGTCGTCGACAGGCGCGCCTTTCTTCTTGGCCGCTTCCTTCAGCGCCGTCTTCATGCGCGTCGGATCCAGCGCCAGCGTGAGGTCGTCGAAACCGTCCTCGCCGGTCAGCGGCCAGCTCTTGCGCTGCCACGACGGACCGGGCTGGGCCTCGCCGGGCTCCATCTCGGGGAGGAAGGTCTGATGCTCTTTACCCATGGTGTCTTCCGATGGTTGCCCGCCGTGGCAGGCTTGAAAATTCTTGCCGCGCCCTGCCTTCTCCTCCCCAAGAAAGGCAGGGCGCGGCCAAGCAGGTCAGGCGAGTTCCTTGAGGAGCCCGTCCAGCGTTTCGCCGAGCAGCGAGGGCGAGGGCGAGACGCGGATGCCCGCCTCTTCCATCGCCGCGATCTTGTCCTCGGCGCCGCCCTGGCCGCCCGAGACGATGGCGCCGGCATGGCCCATGCGGCGGCCCGGAGGCGCCGTGCGGCCCGCGATGAAGCCGACCATCGGCTTCTTGCGACCGCGCTTGGCTTCGTCCTTCAGGAACTGCGCCGCTTCTTCCTCGGCGCTGCCGCCGATCTCGCCGATCATGATGATCGACTTGGTCTCGTCGTCGGCCAGGAACAGTTCCAGCACGTCGATGAAATTGGTGCCGTTGACCGGATCGCCGCCGATGCCGACCGCGGTGGTCTGGCCAAGGCCGATATTGGTGGTCTGGAACACCGCCTCATAGGTCAGCGTGCCCGAACGCGACACGACACCGACCGAACCCTTCTTGAAGATGGAGCCGGGCATGATGCCGATCTTGCATTCGCCGGGGGTCAGCACGCCGGGGCAGTTCGGGCCGATCAGGCGCGACTTCGATCCCTGCAGCGCGCGCTTCACGCGCACCATGTCGAGCACCGGAATGCCCTCGGTGATGCAGACGATCAGTTCCATCTCGGCATCGATCGCTTCAAGGATCGAGTCCGCTGCGAACGGCGGCGGCACGTAGATGCACGAAGCGGTCGCGCCGGTGGCGGCCTTCGCCTCGGCCACCGTGTCGAAGTTCGGCAGGCCGATATGCGTGGTGCCGCCCTTGCCGGGGGTCACGCCCGCGACCATCTGCGTGCCATAGGCCAGCGCCTGTTCGGTGTGGAACGTGCCGGTCGATCCGGTCATGCCCTGGGTGATGACCTTGGTATTCTTGTCGACGAGAATGGACATGTAACGCTCTCCTGTAAGGGGAGGGGCGGGCGGTCTGGGCCGCCCGGATGAAAGATCAGGCGAGGTCGCCGTCGATGCCCTTGCAGGCTTCCAGCAGTTCCTTGACCGCGTCGACCGAGACCTGGAGGTTGCCCTTCTCCTCGTCGCTCAGCTCGATCTCGACCACCTTCTCGATGCCGTCGGCACCGATCACGGCAGGGACGCCGACGTAGAGGCCGTCAACGCCATACTCGCCGCTCAGATGTGCGGCGCAGGGCAGAATGCGCTTCTGGTCGCCCAGATAGGCCTCGGCCATGGCGATCGCGCTGGTGGCGGGGGCGTAATAGGCCGAACCGGTCTTGAGCAGGCCGACGATCTCGCCGCCGCCCGAACGGGTGCGCTGCACGATCTCGTCCAGCCGGCCCGCATCCACGCCCTTGATCTTGGCCATGTCGCCCACGGGAATGCCGCTGATGGTCGAATAGGACAGCACCGGCACCATGG
Source organism: uncultured Alphaproteobacteria bacterium (assembly GCA_963752785.1). Lineage (GTDB taxonomy): Bacteria > Pseudomonadota > Alphaproteobacteria > Sphingomonadales > Sphingomonadaceae > Croceicoccus. The sequence continues at coordinate 2,960 of CAVVZE010000013.1, read as the reverse complement.
TGTCGCCATGGCCGCCCAGCACGAAGGCGTTCACGTCCTTGACCGACACGCTCGAACTCCCATGCGAGGAAAGTCGCGAAGCGCGCCGAATCCAGCACGCCGGCCATGCCGACGACCTTGTTGTGCGGCAGGCCCGAAAATTCGCGCAGCGCCCAGACCATCGCGTCGAGCGGGTTGGTGATGCAGATCACGAAAGCGTCGGGAGCGTTGGCCTTGATGCCTTCGCCGACCGACTTCATCACCTTGAGATTGATGCCGAGGAGGTCGTCGCGGCTCATGCCGGGCTTGCGGGGGACGCCCGCGGTCACGATGATCACGTCGGCGCCGGCGATGTCGGCATAGTCGTTCGTGCCGGTGATCTTCGCGTCAAAGCCCTCGATAGGCCCGCACTGCGACAGGTCGAGCGCCTTGCCCTGCGGCATGCCCTCGGCGATGTCGAACAGGACGATGTCGCCCATTTCCTTCTTCGCGGCCAGATGGGCGAGCGTGCCGCCGATCATGCCCGAACCGATGAGGGCGATCTTCTTGCGTGCCATCGACTCTCTTCCTCTTCTTCTTTCCCGTGGGTGCGCCCGTGGGTGTCGCGACGATGGGCGCTGTTTCGGGCATGTGCCGTAGGCCCCGAGATAGGCGATTGCAACCGGCAAAAAAGAGGGCTTCGGGATTATCTTTGATAAGAGTTCGCAATAGCAACAATGCGTTACAGCCTGGCGTCTCCGTGCAAGTTCAGCTTGCAAAGAGATCGCTTCGATGGCTACACGCCGCGCTCATCGTTATGGGTTGGCGCGGCGGGCACAATGTTGCTCGACGGGCCCTAAGAGGGAAGTTCGGTGCGCCATGCCGTGCGTGAAATGCGTGCGGTCCGGCAATTCCGGCGCTGCCCCCGCAACTGTAACCGGTGAGTGTTCGTCATTTCGTGTCACTGGTCCCGCAAGGGACCGGGAAGGCCGGCGAAACACGTGATCCGGAAGTCAGGAGACCTGCCCGTAACGGTCGTTCGAGCCAGCGGGCGGGGTGTACCGAAGGCATCGGATAGGCGCGCGCCCGCGTCTTCCGACAGGAACGGCATTCGTTCTTGTCTGGAGGATACATGCGTCCTGATTTTCTGTCTTGCCACATCGGCCCTCGCCACATCCTGCTTCGCCTTCGCCGCCCCTGCCGCCGCGCAGGACGCGGGCGATCGCGATCACCGTCACCGCGACCGGCCTCGAACTTTCGCTCGACAATACCGGCCAGGCGATGTCCATCATCGAACTGCCCGAGATCCAGGCCGTCCAAGGCCCCGACCTCGTCCCGCGTGCTGCGCCGTCTTCCAGGCACGGCGATCAGCCGCAACGGACCGGCCGGCTCGTTCACTGGCGTGCGCGTGCGCGGCGCATCTTCGGAACAATTGCTCGTCCTGATCGACGGGGTGAAGGTGAACGATGTCGCCGCGCCCGGCGGCGGCTTCGACTTTGCCAATGTGCTGTCCGGCGGGGTCGAGCGGATCGAACTGCTGCGCGGGCCGAACTCGGTCATCTGGGGCTCGGACGCGATGGGCGGGGTGATGAACCTGACCACCCGGCAGGTCGACGGGATTGTCCGCCAGCGCCGAATATGGCGCGTTCGACACCGCCTATGCCACGCTTGCGGGCGGCGTGGTGACCGACCGGATCGAGGCGGGGCTGACCGGCAGCTATTACGATTCCGACGGTTTCAGCGCGGCCGAAACGGGCAGCGAGGCGGATGGCTTCCGCCAGTGGCAGCTCGCCGGTCGCGGCCGCTTCCGCGTCAGCGAAGCGTTCTCCCTCACCGCCAATGGCCGCTATGCCGATGGGCGGCTTGAGCAGGACGGATATCCCGCACCGCTCTATGCCTTTGCCGATACCGACGACCTGCAGGATACCGAGGAATATTCAGGCCGCATCGGTGCCGACTACCAGGGCGAACGGCTGACCCTGCGCGGCGGCTATGCGCTCTCGGATACGACGCGGCTCTATACCGGGCGAGAGCTATGGCGATTTCCCGTACGAGACCAAGGGCGGGCTGGAGCGGGCCGAGCTGTTCGGCCGCTTCGGCTTCACCGACAGGCCTGGCCCTCGATTTCGGCGCCGACCGCGAATGGTATGAATTCGAGGATTCGGGCAGCGACCGCTCGACCACGCTGACCAGCGGCCATGGCCAGCTGTCGTGGACGCGGCTCGGCCCTGACCCTTGCAGCGGGCGCGCGTTACGACGATCACGAACTGTTCGGCGACGAATGGACGTTCGGGGCGAATGGCGCGCTGGAACTGGGCGCACAGCTGCGTCTGCGCGCATCCTATGGCGAGGGGTTCAAGGCGCCCACGCTCTACCAGCTCTATTCCTTCTACGGCGACGAAGGGCTGAGCCCCGAACGCAGCAAGGGCTATGACATCGGGATCGAGAAGGGGAGCCGCGACGGCATGTTCTTTGCCGCCGCCACCCTGTTCCGGCGCGACAGCACCGACCTCATCGATTTCGATCTCGCCAACTCGGTCTATTACAACATCGGCCGGGCCCGGGCGCAGGGCGCTGAACTCGAACTGGCCGCCCGCCCGGACGATCATCTGCGGCTTGGCCTGGTCTACACCTGGCTGGACACCGAGGACCGGACGCGGGGCGGGTTCTATGAAGGCAACGATCTCAATCGCAGGCCGGACCATGCCCTCACCGCCATGCTGGACTGGGCATCGCCCTTCGGCCTGATGCTCGGCACCGACGTGCGGCTGGTGGGCGACAGCTTTGACGATCGCGGCAATGTCTCGCGGCTCGACGGTTTCGTGACCGTGGATCTGCGCGCATCCATGCCGGTGGGCGAACGGCTGGAACTGTTCGGCCGGGTCGAGAACCTGTTCGATGCGGGCTACCAGACGGTCGCCGGCTACAACTCGTCCGGAGCGGCAGCCTATGGCGGGGCGCGGGTGAAGATCTGATGACGGCGCGGTCGGCAGTCATGGCGG
>CAVVZE010000012.1:0-251716 GCA_963752785.1 uncultured Alphaproteobacteria bacterium | reverse complement strand
AGCACCTACAGCAGCGCGCGGCCCATGGCATGCCAGCCATGCTCATCGTCCGGCTCCATCAGCCTCTCGGCGGGGAATTGGGGCGGGACGCGCAACATCCCCCGGTCGATAATCAGCAGCGGCGCGAGACGCCAGTCCCAAGCGAGGCCTTGTCGCTTTGCTGTCAGCCTTATCGCAGCAGCGCTACCGCGTCCTGTGAACTGAGTACCAGCACCGCGATGAGCAGCAGCGCCGCGCAGATCATCAATCGGCCCGCGCGCGAATTGGCGAATCCTGCTGCCAGCCCGACGGCATCGGCGGCGAAAGCGTAGATTGCGGCGCATCCATGATCGCCCCGCCAAGGGCGGTGAGCGCAAGCTCGTCCCCGAGCTGTCCGACAAGCGCCAGCAGCGCGCCGAACGCCGCGAGAAACGCCGCCAGGGTCCGCTGCCGGACGCGGTTCAGACCCCTGCGGCGCACGACCAGCCCTGACCGGCGAAGGCACCGTACAGATCGATCGGCGTTTCGGCACGTCCGCATATCGGACAACCGATGGCGCTGCTCCTGACTTGTCCGCATGTTGCGCAAATGGCGCGCCCGATCCCATTTCCGCCCCCTTCGATGCTCGCGGGCGAATAGACAGCATGAGGCGCAAATGGTTAATGCCCCCGAAAGAATGAGGCGCGGGCCGCACGATGTCGGACTGCTGCATGATCGCTGCGGCCGGATCGGCGCCGCGCCGGCATGCAAGGACTTGAATTGGGGGGAGTCCGTCATCGAGGTGGATCGGGCGGGACGTGCCCCACGATCGGCTGTCCCCTATTCCCACCAAGGATTACCCATCATGGCTGGCATGCGCTTCACGATCCAGTCGACCGGAAGGCGCCGGAGCTGACAGGCAGACTACGACATTGGTGGATGCTGCTGGTCGTGGTGACCCCTACGGGAATCGAACCCGTGTTTCAGCCGTGAGAGGGCCGCGTCCTGACCGCTAGACGAAGGGGCCATGCTGTGAAGCAAGGCCGCACCTTGGTGACCCCTACGGGAATCGAACCCGTGTTTCAGCCGTGAAAGGGCCGCGTCCTAACCGCTAGACGAAGGGGCCTCCGTGGTGCGGAATGGCCCTCTAGATAGGTGGCGCACGGGGGTCAAGCCAAGATTGCAGAGTTTTTGCGCGGGTGGCGAATTTTCGCTGCGGCGACCATGAACCGCCCCGCGCATTCGCCAGCACCGCGCAGCGCCGTCCGGAACCAAAGTGCACCTATCTTTGCGCACGGCTTGCTTTATGGGGCGATGACAAGCGAAATTGGCTGCGCACTTCGCGAAAATCTGCCATGACCTTACAGGGACGACATCATCCATGCATGACGAACCAGGCGCAATCCTGCCCATCTCGCGGCGCGGGATGCTTGCCAGCAGCGCGGCCACCGTGGCCATGACCGCGACCCCGCCGCTGTCGCCAGCCGCGGCCGCGGCCGCGGCATCCGACGTGCCGACCGAATCGATCCGCTTCAGCGTCAACGGAGAGGACCGCTCGCTCGAGCTCGACACGCGCATGACCCTGCTCGACGCGCTGCGCGAGCATCTGCACCTGACCGGCACCAAGAAAGGCTGCGACCACGGCCAGTGCGGCGCCTGCACGGTGCTGGTCGACGGCGAGCGGATCAACTCCTGCCTGACGCTCGCCGTCATGCACGAGGGCGACGAGATCACGACGATCGAGGGGCTGGGCACGCCGGACGAGCTGCACCCGATGCAGGCCGCCTTCATCGAGCATGACGGCTATCAGTGCGGCTATTGCACGCCGGGCCAGATCTGCTCGGCCGTCGCCGTGCTGGACGAGATCGCAAGCCGGCATCCCGAGCCACGTCACCGCCGACCTGACCGGCAGCTCGCGCCCACCGAACATGGAAATGCGCGAGCGGATGAGCGGCAACATCTGCCGCTGCGGCGCCTATTCCAACATCGCCGAGGCCATGGCCGAGGTCGGCGGGAGAAAGCGCATGAAGGCCTTCACCTACGAGCGCGCGCAACAGCCCGGCCGAGGCCGCGCGCGCCGTGCGCGAGCGCACCGGCGCCAAGTTCATCGCCGGCGGCACCAATCTGCTCGACCTGATGAAGCTCGAGATCGAGACGCCGACGCATCTGATCGACATCAACGGGCTCGGCCTCGACACGATCGAGCCGACGCCGGACGGCGGCCTGCGCATCGGCGCGCTGGTCCGCAACACCGATCTCGCGGCCGACCCGCGGGTCCGGCGCGATTACGCCGTGCTGTCGCGCGCCCTCGCTCGCCGGCGCCTCGGGGCAGCTGCGCAACAAGGCGACGACGGCCGGCAACCTGCTGCAGCGCACGCGCTGTCCCTATTTCTACGACACCAACCTGCCCTGCAACAAACGCGTGCCCGGCAGCGGCTGCGCGGCGATCGGCGGCTTCACGCGGCAGCTCGGCGGTCATCGGCGGCAGCGATGCCTGCATCGCCACCCATCCCGAGCGACATGGCCGTCGCCATGCGCGCGCTCGACGCCGTGGTCGAGACGGTGAGGCCGGACGGCACCACGCGGAGCATCCCGATCGCCGACTTCCATCGCCTGCCCGGCGACACGCCGCATGCGAGACAGTGCTCGAGCCGGGCGAACTGATCACGGCCGTCACCCTGCCGACGCCGCTCGGCGGGCAAGCACATCTATCGCAAGGTGCGCGACCGCGCGTCCTATGCCTTCGCGCTGGTCTCGGTCGCGGCGGTCGTCCAGCCCGACGGCACCGGCCGCGTCGCCCTCGGCGGCGTCGGCGCCGAAGCCCTGGCGCAGTCGAGGCGGCCGACGCGCAATTGCCGCGCGGCGCGGCGGCGGCGGCGCGGGCTGCTGGCCGGGGCGCGGCCGACGACCGAAGACAACGCCTTCAAGCTGCCGCTGGTCGAGCGCACGCTGGCCGCCGTCCTCGCGGAAGCGAGGGCTGAGGACGCCATGAAGTTCGACACGCCCGCCGCCACCAATCCGATCGACCGCATGAAGGTGGTCGGCAAGGCCGACGACCGGATCGACGGCCCGCTCAAGACCACCGGCACCGCGCCCTACGCCTATGAGCGGCACGACGTCGGCGCGGAGCAGCCTACGGCTATCGTCGCTCGGCGCCGCCATCGCCAAGGGCCGCATCCGTCGATGGACCTGTCGCAGGCCGAGGCCGCGCCCGGCGTGCGTCGGCGATCGTCACGACGCTCGACCATGAGCCGGCTGCCGCTGAGGGCGAGTTCAACACCGCGAACCTGTTCGGCGGCCCGGTCGATCCAGCATTATCACCAGGCGATCGCCGCTCGTGGTCGCCGAGAGCTTCGAGCAGGCCCGCGCCGCGGCCGCGCTGGTCCGCGTCGACGTACGAGCGCGAGCGATGGCCGCTTCGACCTTGCCGCCGAGCGCGCCGACCGCCGCCGCCCGAGGAAGACAGCGACAGTCCGCCGATCGGCGATTTCGACGCGGCCTTCGCCGCGGCGCCGGTCACGCTCGACCAGACCTACACCACGCCCGACGAGACCCACGCGATGATGGAGCCGCATGCCACGCATCGCGGCCTGGGACGGGCGACAAGCTCACGCTCTGGACGTCGAACCAGATGATCGCCTGGGGCGCAGGCGATCGTCGCCAAGACGCTGCGGCATGCCGGAGGAGAACGTCCGGCTCGATCTCGCCCTTCATCGGCGGCGGCTTCGGCGGCAAGCTGTTCCTGCGCGCCGACGCGCGTGCTCGCCGCGCTGGGCGCGCGCGCGGCCGGCCGGCCGGTCAAGGTCGCGCTGCACGCGCCCGCTGATCTTCAACAACACCACGCACCGCCCGGCGACGATCCAGCGCATCCGCATCGGGCGCCGACCGCGACGGCAGGATCACCGCGATCGCGCACGAGAGCTGGTCGGGCAACCTGCCCGGCGGCGAGCGCCGAAACGGCGCCGTCAGCCAGACCGCGTCTGCTCTATGCCGGCGCCAACCGCATGACGGCGATGCGGCTCGCCGTGCTCGACCTGCCGGAAGGCAACGCCATGCGCGCGCCGGGCGAGGCGCCGGGCCTGATGGCGCTCGAAATCGCGATGGACGAGCTGGCGGAGAAGCTCGGCATGGACCCGGTCGAGCTGCGCATCGCTCAACGATACGCAGGTCGATCCCGAGCAATCCGGAGCGGCCCTTCTCGCAGCGCGCAGCTCGTCGAATGCCTGCGCCGCGGCGCCGAGCGATTCGGCTGGGAGCAGGCGCAATCCCGCGGCCCGGCCAGCGGCGCGACGGCGCAGTGGCTGGTCGGCATCGGCATGGCCGCGGGGTTCCGCAACAACCTGCTGATGAAATCGGCGCGCGCGCGTCCGCCTCGACCGGCAGGGCGCGTCATCGGTCGAGACCGACATGACCGACATCGGCACCGGCAGCTACACGATCATCGCCCAGACCGCGGCCGAGATGATGGGCGTGCCGCTGGATGCAGGTGACGGTCCGGCTGGGCGATTTCGAGCTTCCCGGTCTCGGCCGGCTCGGGCGGCCAATGGGGCGCCAACAACTCCACCGCCGGCGTCTATGCCGCCTGCGTCAAGCTGCGCGAGGCGGTGGCGCAGCAAGCTCGGCTTCAACGCGCGACCGACGTCGATTTCGCGGACGGCGAGGTCCGCGTCGGCAGACGCGCGCGTGCCGCTGCGGCGAGGCCGCCGCGGCGGAGAGCTGGTCGCCGAGGACGCGATCGAATACGGCGACCTCGACGAGCGGTTCCAGCAATCGACCTTCGCCGGCCATTTCGTCGAGGTCGGCGGTCGACGCCTACACCGGCGAGATCCGCGCATCCGGCGCATGCTGGCCGTCTGCGCCGCCGGGCCGGATCCTCAACCCGAAATCGGCGCGCAGCCAGGTCATCGGCGCCATGACCATGGGCGTCGGCGCGGCGCTGATGGAGGAACTGGCGGTCGACAAGCGCCTCGGCTTCTTCGTCAATCACGACCTCGCCGGCTACGAGGTGCCGGTCCATGCCGACATCCCGCACCAGGAGGTGATCTTCCTCGACGAGGCCGATCCGATCTCCTCGCCGATGAAGGCCAAGGGCGTCGGCGAGCTGGGCCTCTGCGGCGTCGGCGCGGCGATCGCGAACGCGATCTACAACGCGACCGGCGTGCGGGTGCGCGACTATCCGATCACGCTCGACAAGTATCTGGCGCGCTTGCCGGCCATCGCCTGACGGCGGGCTTAGCGTCCGGCACTGCCGGGAGCGAGCCCTGCGACCGCCATCGCGGCTTCCAGTTCCATGACCGCCTGCCGCAGCCCCTCGGCATGGGCATCGGTGACGGCCGCCTGGCATACAGGGCCGCGATCGCTGGTGCAGTCGAGCAGTGCCAGCAGCAGTGCTTCGCCCTCGGCGACGACGGGGCAGCAGGCGCGGGCAAAGCCGATCTGCATCCGCCCATGTACCACCAGCAGCGTCAGGGCGCGGTGAAACGGCGCCAGCGCGCCGATCAGCCGCCGGTCGAGGAACATCGGCGTGATGGCATCGGCAGGGCAGGTACGACCGGCCACTGCCGCCACCATTCGCGCATGGCCTCTACGGTGAAGAGCGCGCCCTCGTCGAGGTCGGCCACAGGTCGATCGAGAAATCGATACATGGTGGTTCCCTTTGTTGAATCGAAGGGAACGATTTCATGATCGCGCCAATAATGCAAGAGACTCGCAATAGCATTTTTGCGTGGCCGCTTGGCCGCCAGTTCCGCCGACGGGGGCAGCCAGCCGAACTGCGGCGCTGCGTCCTAGCCGCCGCCGGCGTGCTTCGGGCCCAGCGGCCTGCCGCCCTGCGCCTCGGCAATATGCTCGGGATCAGGAGCCACCTTGCCGACCTTGCCGTCCCATTCGATGCGGTAAAGGTCGAACCGGCGGTCGGCGAGGTTCTGCACCGTGCCCTCGGCGCGCGCCCAGGACAGGTCGGCGAGGTTGACGTCGCGTGATGGTCAGCGTCTCGACATTCTCGCTCGCCTCGGCCGCGATGCCGTCGCGGGCGAAGGGGAAGTCGCAGGGCGTCAGGATGCAGCTCTGGGCGTACTGGATGTCCATGTTGGCGACATTGGGCAGATTGCCGACATTGCCGCACATCACCACGAAGCACTGGTTTTCGATCGCGCGGGCCTGCGCGCAATAGCGCACGCGCATGTAGCCCTGGCGGCTGTCGGTGCAGAACGGCACGAAGATGATCCGCGCGCCTTCGTCGACCAGCCGGCGGGCCAGTTCGGGAAATTCGCTGTCGTAGCAGATCAGCACGCCGATCGGGCCGCAGTCGGTCGGGATCGCGTCGATGGAATCGCCGCCCTTGATGTTCCACCAATAGGCCTCGTTCGGGCGTGGGGTGGATCTTCTCCTGCGCGTGGATCGAACCGTCGCGCAGGCAGACATAGGCGACGTTGTGGATGTCGCCGTCCTCCATGCGCGTGGGGTGCGACCCGCCGATGATGTTGATGTTGTAGTCCAGCGCCATCTCCGACAGCGCCTTGCGGATCTTCGGGGTGTACCGGCTCAGCGTCTCGATCGCTTCCAGCGGGCGTCAGTTCCTTCTCGGCGAAGGACAGCAGCATGCAGCGTGAACAGCTCGGGAAAGACGATGAAGTCCGCTTCGTAATCGGCTGCGACATCGACGAAATATTCGATGCCGCGCATGAATTCGTCGAAGTCCTTCACCGCGCGGGCCTGCAGCTGGCAGGTGGCGATCCGCACGCTTCTCGACCCCGCGCGGCAGGCGGAGCTTGGTCGGCTGGTCGCGGTCGACATAGGGATTGCGCCAGACCATGCGCACCGCATAGGCCTTGGACTTCTTGTCCTCGGGCAGATAGTTCTTGATGATGCCGTCGGGCTCGAACCCGTTGGCCAGCTGGAAGCGCAGGACCGGATCGTGGAGCTTGTCCTCGATCACCTTTTCCAGATAATCCTCCGGCCCCTCCACCTTGCGCCAGAAGCGGCTGAGATTGGGCATCCGCCCGGCGAACACGATGCCGGTCAGTTCGAGCCGCTCGGCCAGCGCGCGCCGTTCCTCGTACAGCCGCCGTCCGATCCGCGTGCCGCGCACCTTGGGATCGACGCACATTTCGTAGCCGTAGAGCCAGTCGCCGGTCGGATCGTGGCGTGATGCCGAAGCCGTTGCCGGTGATCTCGTCCCAATCGTGCGGAGAAAAGGCCAGCGCCTGCGACACCCGCATGGACGCGCAATAGCCCACCACCTTGCCGTCGAGCTTGGCGACGAAGCAGCCTTCGGGGAAATTGTTGATCTGCCCGCGGATCTCGCCATGGGTATAGGCGGGCATGTCTTCATAGACGCGGCGGACCAGGGCGGCGATGCCCGATACGTCGGTTGCTCGTGCCTGGCGAACTTCGAGGCGGGCGCGGGTGTTGGCCATAGGATAATCTCTGATATTTGGCGGGTCTTGAATGCGAAAGCACCGGCCCCGCGGATGGCGAGGCCGGTGCCGGTCTAACGCTCGAAAGGCGAAATCAGGACCAGTTGGCCATCTTCGCCTTCGAGGTTGTTCGACGATCGCCTCGAAGAACTGCTCGGTCGTCATCCAGCTCTGGTCGGGGCCGATCAGCAGGGCAAGATCCTTGGTCATCTTGCCGCTCTCGACGGTCTCGATGCAGACCCGCTCCAGCGTTTCGGCGAACTTCACCACATCGGGCGTGTTGTCGAACTTGCCGCGATACATCAGGCCGCGCGTCCATGCGAAGATCGAGGCGATCGGGTTGGTGCTGGTCGCCTTGCCCTGCTGGTGCTGGCGATAGTGGCGGGTCACGGTGCCATGCGCGGCCTCGGCTTCGACCGTCTTGCCGTCGGGCGCCATCAGCACCGACGTCATCAGGCCCAGCGAGCCGAAGCCCTGCGCCACCGTGTCGGACTGCACGTCGCCGTCATAGTTCTTGCAGGCCCAGACGAACTTGCCGCTCCACTTGAGCGCCGATGCGACCATGTCGTCGATCAGGCGATGTTCGTAGTCGATGCCCTTGGCCTCGAACTTCTCCTTGAAGCCCTCGGTCGTCGAACACTTCCTGGAACAGGTCCTTGAAGCGCCCGTCATAGGCTTTCATGATCGTGTTCTTGGTCGAGAGATAGACCGGCCAGCCCAGGTCCAGGCCATAATTGAACGATGCGCGCGCGAAATCGCGGATCGAATCGTCGAGGTTGTACATCGCCATGGCGACGCCGAGCTCGGGGAAGTCGAACACTTCGAGGTCGATGTCTTCTTGCCGTCCTCGCCATCGAACACCAGGCGCAGCTTGCCCGGGCCGGGGATCAGCGTGTCGGTGGCGCGATACTGGTCGCCGAATGCGTGACGGCCGACGACGATCGGGTCGGTCCAGCCGGGGACCAGACGCGGCACGTTCGAGATCACGATCGGCTCGCGGAAGACGACACCGCCAAGGATGTTGCGGATCGTGCCGTTGGGCGACTGCCACATCTTCTTGAGGCCGAATTCCTCGACGCGCGCTTCGTCCGGGGTGATCGTGGCGCATTTCACGCCGACGCCGTACTGCTTGATCGCATTGGCGGCATCGACGGTGATCTGGTCGTCGGTCTCGTCGCGCTTCTCGATCGAGAGGTCGTAATACTTCAGATCGATGTCGAGATAGGGGAGGATCAGCCGCTCGCGGATCCATTGCCAGATGATCCGCGTCATTTCGTCGCCGTCGATTTCGACGACGGGGTTCTTTACCTTGATCTTCTCCATGGGGCTTTCATCTCTCTTCGTGTGATTTGCAGGAGCGCGATGGAAGGCACCGCGCACGAATGAGTTCGAGCGGGTCTTAGCAAAGCGCGGCGCGGGCGCAAGGGCGGTTGCCGCCTGCGGCCGGGGTGGTGGCATTGGCGCGCGGCGCACCTACATCGTCCCTCGAGAGCGCAAGGATCAAGGGAATGGCGACATGAAGGCAGTACAGGCAAGGATCACGCAGACGGGCGGTCCGGACACGATCGGGTTCGAGCAGGTGGATCTCGGCACCCCCGGTCCGGGGCAGGTCCTGATGCGCCACGAAGCCGTGGGCGTGAACTTCATCGACACCTATCACCGTTCCGGCCTGTATCAGGTACCGCTGCCCAGCGGGCTGGGGCTGGAGGCAGCGGGCGTGGTCGAGCAGGTTGGGGAGCGCGTGGAAAACGTGCAGCCTGGCGACCGCGTGGCGACATTCAAGTCGGGACTGGGCGCCTATGCAAGCGCGCGGATCGTGGATGCGCAATGGCTGGTCCCGCTGCCGGACGCCGTGGACTTCGAGCAGGCCGCGGCCCTGATGCTCAAGGGCTGCACCGCCGAGGCGCTGGTCGAGCGCTGTGCCGGGGTCAAGCGCGGCGATGTCGTGCTGGTCCATGCCGGGGCAGGCGCGACGGGACAGATCATGGTCCGCTGGCTGAACCATATCGGGGCCACGGTGGTCGCCACCGCCAGCACCGAGGAAAAGAGAGACACCGCCAAGACAGCCGGCGCCGCCCATGTCTGCGGCTACGCGCAGGACGAGGTTCTTGGCACCATTCGCGACGCGAGCGGCGGGACGGGCGCCGATATCGTGCTCGACGGCGTGGGAGCGGACACGTGGGAGGTTTCGCTGAAGGCGGCGAAATGCCGAGGCCTGATCGTCAGCTTCGGCAATGCGAGCGGCCCTGTGACGGGCGTGAACCTGGGCGCGCTGTCCGCGCATGGGTCGCTGTTCGTGACCCGGCCGACGATGATGGACTATTACGCCGCGCCCGACGAATTCCGCACCGGCACGAGCCGGCTGATGCAACTGATCGCCGACGGGATCGTGCAGGCCGACATCGGCAATCGCCTGCCATTGACCGAAGCTGCCGAGGCGCATCGGATGCTCGAAGCGCGCGAAACGGTAGGGGCGACGATCCTCAAGCCCTGACGAATGGCCGAGGCCGGGCGCAAGCCGACATCAGCTGCGTTCGGCCAATGCTGCGGTTCTGGTCGAATGTCCGAAAGGCCGCGATGGTGGGCGTAGGAAGGATTGAACTTCCGACCCCTGCGATGTCAACACAGTGCTCTACCACTGAGCTATACGCCCACTCTGTCGCGGTGCGCCTGCCGGTTCGTCCCGGAAGGCAGGCGCGTCCCCTAGCGATGGTTTTTCGCGCGGTTCAAGCCCAAACGTCGGGCGGATCGAAAATTCCTGGCGAGCGGCTGGAGGCTGGGGCCTAACGTCCGAGGGTGGCGACATTCTCGTCGAACAGGCGTTCCACCTCCAGCACCAGATCGCGCAGGTGGAACGGCTTTGACAGAACGCGGGCCTGCGGCGCCTCGCGGCTGGCCTTCATCGTGACCGCGGCGAATCCGGTGATGAACATCACCTTGGTCGACGGCGAGATCTTGGCACAGCGCTGCGCCAGTTCGATGCCATCCATCTCGGGCATCACGATATCGGACAGCAGCAGGTCGAAATGCTCGTTCGTCAGCAGGGGAATTGCATGGGTACCGCGATCGACGGCGACCACCTCATAGCCCGCATTCTCCAGCGCGCGGGCGAGGTAGGTCCGCATCGAATCCTCGTCTTCGGCAAGCAGAATGCGAATCATGGAAGTCACTGAGGCCCCTCTTGTCCTGATGTCATCGCGGCTATCCCCCTCCCCAGGGCGAGCCACAGAACCGTGCACGACTATAGCCGATGTTATGGATCGTGGGAGCTTTTCACACACTCTGTGTAGCTTTGGAACAGGCAGACATTGACCCCGACCGCTCCGCGTCGCAGCCTGCAGCGGATGAATGACAGCATGCCGCAGCCAAATCAGGGCGAATTATGGTCGGAACGAAGCCCGCAAACGGCTTTTGACTGTCTCGAGAGTGGCGGATCCGTGCCGGGAACGTCGCGGCCCGCGTTCACGCTGCACCGCGCGGCACCTTGTGCGCTGCCCGTGCTGATCGCGGTGCCACATGCTGGCAGGGCCTATGCACCCGGCGTCATCGAGGCGATGCGTCACGGCGCGCCCGCCGCCCATCGGCTCGAGGATCGCTTCGTCGACCTGATCGGTCGCGCTGCTGCGAGCGGGTGCGGCGCAAGCCTGCTTCTCGCACACGCTCCCCGCGCCATCATCGATCTGAACAGGGATGTCTGCGACATCGACCACGGCATGTTTGCCGGAGATCCGCCCGCTGCTCGTCCGGAAGTGGCCGGGATGCCGCGCCAGCAGCCTCGCGCGGCGCGCGGACTGGGTCTATTCCCGCGGCGCCTGCCGGGAATGGGGGAATTGTGGCGCCAGCCGATGACCGCCGAAGAAGCCGACAGGCGAATTGCCGGGGTCCATGTACCCTATCACCTGGCATTGGCCGCCGAACTGGATCGGCTGCGCGAACGGCACGGTCATGCCATCCTGATCGACCTGCACTCGATGCCCAGCCTGCCGCGGCGGGGACGGGCCATGCCCGCAAGCCATGTACTGGGGGACAGGTTCGGCACAAGCTGCGCATCGGCCCTGTCGGCAGCGGCAATGGCAACGATGACACGATCTTTCGGCTCTCCCGCCTACAATCGGCCCTATGCCGGCGGTTACGTCCTCGACCGTCATGGCCGGCCGAGGCGCGACATCCATGCCTTGCAGGTCGAGATTGATCGGGCGCGCTATCTGGACGACCAGGATCAGCCCAGCGACACCGGCATAGCCCGAGAGAAGCGCATGGTCAGCGATCTGGCCGAAGTGTTGACGGCTGTGCTGCGCGGCAGCGGCAGCAATCTGGCTGAAGCGGCGGAATAGCAATCACCAACAAAAAACCACCCCGCGCACAGGGCACGAGGTGGTCAAGGTTCAGGGAGGTGGTGCAATCGCTCGCACCAGTCCGCGGGGCCATGAGGGAAGCCCGCAACGGACGATTTGCAATATATGCGATTGGCCTTCCTGTTGCAAGAAGGCATCAATCAACAAAAAACATTTCTGCTTGGAAATCTGGCGCATTTCGGGTCAGAAATGCGACAGATCGCCTGTTTCCATGGTTCAGCCGTTGGTCGCCTGCGTCGCCACCGGGCCCTTGCCCTGGCGAATCTGACGGGCGAAGATGTCGCGAGTCAGGTCCAGCGAGAACAGATGCGCGAAGATCAGCGCGATCAGCCCGTTCTGGTTCCATCCGCGCAGCACGTCGCCACGCAGTTCGCGCAGCTTCGCCTGGTCCACCATCTGAAACCCGCGATATATGAACGGCTGCTCGTTGTCGTCGCGGCGGATCGAGACCTCGCCATCCATCAGCAGGTCGTGCTTCTTCAGCTCGTCCATGAAGTTCTGCGTCTTCATGCCGGCCTGTTCGAACTGCTCGTTGAACTTCAGGATGTTCTGCGTGGCCGTGCTGGGCTGGCCATCGGTGAACAGCGCTTCGCCTTCGTCGAATTCGCCGACCAGGCCGCTGTCGGTGTCGACGCACAGCGAAAGCTGGTCGCTCTTCGCATCCAGCTTGGCGAGCAGGAAGGGGTAGCGGCGAACATAGGCGGGTACGTAGACATTATCGATCATCGCGCCCTGTTCGTCGAAAAAAGTGTTCACCCCTTCGTTCAGACCCATCAGGGCGATCGGAACGGGATTGTCACCGGCGGTGAACACGATTGGGAAGTGGCGCTGCGCCTGGGGAAACTCCTCGACAGTCAGCGGGATCGCGTGATGCCTGGCCAGCCAGGGTGCCTTGTCCGTGCTCTTGGCGCGCCAGTTGCCATGTGCGTTCGAATTAAGCGGAACGAGGTTCTTGTAGAACAGCGGAAGATTGGCCTGTTGCGGCGCGCTCGCCATGGGAAGTCTCCGAAAATCTAAATGGATCGAAACCGGTTGCGTGGGAACGCTGGCTCTGGCCCGGCGCTTTAGGCGCTGGACTGCACGGGCGCAAGGCAGCGATGCCGCAAGGATCAGCCTTTCGGGGAAAACCTGCTGCCAGCCTGCTGCGGCGAACGCACTGGACCAGCCCCGCCAATCAGCCTTGCGGGCCGACCAGCTTGCCAGGGTTCAGCAGCCCATCGGGGTCGAGCGCCTGCTTCACCGCGCGCATCACGTTCATGGCGACCGGGTCGCGTGTTTCCTGCAGCGTCTTCAGCTTGTCCTGCCCGATCCCGTGTTCGGCGCTGATCGACCCGCCAAGATCGGTCACCATGCGATAGACCATGTCGCTGATGCTGGCGCCGTCCTCCCGTTCCCAAGCATCGATGTCGATGCCCTGCGGAGCGACCGTGTGCAGATGAATGTTGCCGTCGCCCAAGTGGCCGAAGCCGACGACTTCGACGCCGGGAAATTTCTGCGGTATTTCCCGCTCGGCGCGGTCCAGCAGGTCGGGCATCAACTCGACCGGGACGGAGATGTCGTGCTGGCGCGCAGGTCCGCGCTGCCGCTCGGCAGAGGCGACATTCTCGCGCAGTTCCCAGAAACTCTCGGCCTGCGTCTCGTTGGAGGCGATCACCGCATCCTCGATCAGGCCCGACTCCAGTGCGTCCGCCAATGCGCTTTCGACCGCTTCGCCCAGCGAAGCCGCGGCGTCCCTGTCGGCATCGAATTCCATCAACACGTTCCACCCGTGACGCTTTGCCAGCGGCGGCTGCGCGTCGGGCATGTAGGCAAGCACATGGTCGAGGCAGTCGCGCGGGATCACCTCGAACCCTTCAAGCGCATGCGGCATCGCCTGCTGGCAATGCAGCAGCAGGCGGCGCGCGTCATGGATCGTCTCCACACCCGCCCATGCGACGCGCCGTTCGGCTATGGCGGGGATCAGCCGGACGACAGCCCGGGTCACGATGCCCAGCGTGCCCTCCGATCCGATCCACAATTGCTTCAGGTCGAAGCCGCGATTGTCCTTCTTGAGCGCCGAGGTGAGGTCGAGGATCGATCCATCCGCCAGCACCACCTCCAGCCCCTCCACCATTGCGCGCATCGTGCCGTGGCGCAGCACCTGCGTCCCCCCGGCGTTAGTCGAGATCAGCCCGCCGACAGTCGCCGAACCCTTGCCGCCAAGCGAAAGGGGAAAGCGCAGATCCTGCTCCGCCGCCGCCTCGTGCAGGGTCTGCAGGATGACGCCTGCGCCGCATTCCGCGGTCGAGGTCGCGGCATCGATGCGCAGGCTGTTCATCCGGCGCAGCGACAGCAGGATCGCGTCTCCGCTTTCGTCCGGGGTCGCGCCGCCGACCATGCCGCTGTTGCCGCCTTGCGGGACGAGCGGCACGTTCGTACGGGCGCACAGCCTGACCAGCTCTGCCAGTTCCTCGGTAGTCTCCGGCTGGGCCAGCGCCCGCGCCTTGCCGTGATAGCGTCCGCGCCAGTCCGTCAGCCAGGGCTCGATCATCTCGGCATCGATGACAAGGCCGCGCGGGCCAAGGATGTCCTGCGCCTCTCCGATGACGGGATCGGGTCTGGTGATAATCTCGGTCATGCCCGCCTCATGCCACAGCTTCGAACAATCCCGCAATCGGCTGCGGTTCAGCCGACGTTAAATGCCGCCCCTGCAGGTCAGCGCTCGGGACGCGCCACGATCGCCTATTCGTGGCTGGGCTGATGAGGGACAGATACTGCCTATGGCGAGCGGGCTTGCCTTTCTTGCAGCGATCATGCTCGGCCACAGCGCCGTTCCTGACGACTTTTCCGAGAAGCGCACGGCTTCCGATGCCGGCGATGTCATCAGGAACGTTCTTCGGCCTGTGCAGCACCAGGTTCGCGTCGAGCGCAGGGTCATCGTTCGGATCACTCCGTTCAGCGCTCGCCGGGCCGCATCGGAAATACCGGTTCCCTTGCCAAGCGAGGCTGCTCGAACGGAAACCGCTGCCAGCGACATGAAGGGCGGGTGTATCCCGCTGGCCGATGTCGCGGGCGTGCGCCTGGCCGAGGAGCGCCGCATCCTGCTGTTCCTGCGCGACCGCAGCGTCGTGTCCGCCACTTTCGAGCGGTCGTGCCCGGTGCAGGCGTTCTATTCGGGCTTCTATGTCGAGCGGCCCGGCGACGGCCTGCTGTGTTCCGGGCGCGAGAGGTTGCATGCCCGATCCGGCGCGGACTGCACGCTGGGCGGCTTCTCTCGCCTGCGCGAGGCAGAAAAGGACGGAGATTAGATCACGCTCCACCAGCTCGAATCCGGCTTTCCCTTGACTTTTCGACTGCCGGGCGCATAGGCGGCAGACCGGTACGCCGGTGGTCGCCCCGATCGCGCATCTTTGCGCATCCGGTGTCGCCAATTTTCGCGGAACAGGCTTTGGCCTGATTTCCGCCATACCCGTTTGACACGTCCTACAGGATCACTGAATGAAGTTTGCCGATCTCGGCCTATCCGACGAATTGCTGAAATCGGTCGCCAAGGCCGGTTACGATGAGCCGACGCCATTCAGGCGCAGGCGATCCCGTCGGTCCT
Organism: uncultured Alphaproteobacteria bacterium; assembly: GCA_963752785.1. GTDB lineage: Bacteria > Pseudomonadota > Alphaproteobacteria > Sphingomonadales > Sphingomonadaceae > Croceicoccus. Next base: position 236,402 of record CAVVZE010000012.1, on the reverse strand, counting down.
GATGATGCGCGACCTGATCGGCATTGCCCAGACCGGCACCGGCAAGACCGCCAGCTTCGTGCTGCCGATGATCGACATCCTGGCGCATGGCCGCCGGCGCGCGCGCATGCCGCGTTCGCTGATCCTGGAGCCGACGCGCGAACTGGCCGCCCAGGTGGCCGAGAATTTCGAGAAATACGGCACCAACCACGATCTGAAGATGGCGCTGCTGATCGGCGGCGTGCAGATGGGCGACCAGGTCAAGGCGCTGGACGAAGGCGTCGACGTGCTGATCGCCACGCCGGGCCGCCTGATGGACCTGTTCGAGCGGGGCAAGATCCTGCTGACGGGCTGCGACCTTGCTGGTCATCGACGAGGCGGACCGCATGCTCGACATGGGGTTCATCCCCGATATCGAGAATATCTGCACCAAGCTGCCGGCCAATCGCCAGACGCTGCTGTTTTCCGCGACCATGCCGCCGCCGATCAAGAAGCTGGCGGACAAGTTCCTCTCGAATCCCAAGACGATCGAGGTCAGCCGCGCGGCCAGCACCAACAAGGATATCGAGCAGTTCAAGATCCGCACCTCTGCGCAGGGCGAAGCGCGACGTGCTGCGCAAGTTGCTGCGTCGAGGACAATGTCAGCACCGCCATCGTCTTCTGCCAATCGCAAGACCACGGTGCGCGATCTGAACAAGAGCCTGCAACGCGACGGCTTCAAGACTGGCGAGATCCATGGCGACATGGACCAGTCCTCGCGCCTTGCCGAACTGGACGCTGTTCAAGGCAGGCAAGATCAACATCCTGTGCGCCAGCGACGTCGCGGCGCGCGGGCTGGACGTCAAGGGCGTCAGCCACGTCTTCAATTTCGACACGCCGTGGCATCCCGACGATTATGTTCACCGCATCGGCCGCACCGGGCCGCGCCGGGGCCAAGGGCCGCGCTTCACCTTCGTCACCGCCGAAGACGCCGAAGCGATCGCCAATGTCGAGAAGCTGACCGGGCATCGAGATTCCGGTCTTCGATCTGGCCGAAAGCGAAGGACAGGTCGAGCGAGCGCGAGGAAAAGCGCGAGCGCAAGCCGCGTGCCCGAGAAGCCCAGGCGCGAGGCGAAGCCCCGCCGGGAACGCGAACCCAAGCCCGAAAGCCGCGAGCGCGATCCAGGGCCGACGAAACCCGCGAAAGCGAGCCGAAGCGCGAAGTCCGCGAGCGCGCACCCAGGAGCGAGAGCCGCAAGCAACGCCGCACCGCGCCGCGACCGCCGCGAAGAGCCGAGCAAGCCCGGCGAGTGGAACGGGCCGGTCCCCGAATTCCTGGGCGTTCTCAGCGGGCTGAACGGCTGCGACCACGATGGCCTGCTAGTCAGCGGGCCTCGACGAAACTGTCGATCACGCGCTTGGTACCGGCCTGCTTCGAACTCGATCTCGAGCTTGTTGCCTTCCTGCGCCGACGACCTCGCCATAGCCGAACTTGTCGTGAAACACGCGCGCGCCGATCGCGATGTCGGCTCGCGGCTTGGCGGCGAAGCTGGCGGCGCTGCGCGCCGGCCTCGGCGAGGCGCTTGGGCGCGGGATCGTATTGCCCTGGCGATGCGCGCGCTGCCAGCCGGGCCCGCGTGTCATCGTGCGTGACGGCTGCGCGGCGCGCGACATGGGCGAACGGATCGTCGCGCTCGCTGACCATTTGGCGCGCCACAGCGATGCGCCGCCGGTCATGGTGGTTTCCATCTCGACATGTCCTCGGGCAGTTCCGCGACGAAGCGCGACGGGATCGAGCTGGTCCACTGGCCATAGATGCGGCGGTTGGCGGCATGCAGGATGGTGCAGCGCTTGCGCGCCCGGGTGATCGCGACATAGGCAAGCCGGCGTTCTTCCTCCAGGACTGGCAAGCCCGCCTTCGTCGAGCGACGCGCTGCGAAGGGAACACGCCTTCTTCCCAGCCGGGCAGGAAGACATGGTCGAATTCCAGCCCCTTGGCCGCGTGCATGGTCATGATGGTGACCTTTTCGGCATCGTCCGCCGCATCGTTGTCCATCACCAGGCTGACATGCTCGAGGAAGTCGCCCAGTGTTTCGTATTCCTCCATCGCGCGCGCCAGTTCGGACAGGTTCTCCAGCCGGCCGGCGCTTCGGCGGTTTTTTCCGCCTGCAGCGCGTCGGTGTAGCCGCTTTCGTCCAGCACCGTGCGCGCGAGTTCGGCGGGGGCCAGCGTCTTCGGCATTCCTCGCGCCAGCGCGCGAAATCGCGCATCAGACGCGACGATCGTGTTGCGCGCGCGCGCCGGCAGTTCGTCGGTGTCGGCAAATGTCGAGCGCGGCGGCGGCCAGCGGCATGTTCGCCGCGCCGCGCATGACGGTGCAGCTTCTCCAGCGTCTTCTGGCCCAGCCCGCGCTTGGGCGTGTTGTAGATCCGCTCGAAGGCGAGATCGTCCGCCGGCTGGGCGATCACGCGCAGATAAGCCAGCGCATCGCGGATCTCCGCGCGTTCGTAGAAGCGGAAACCGCCGACGATCCGGTAGTTCAGCCCGATCTGGATGAACCGGTCCTCGAATTCGCGGGTCTGGAATTGCGCGCGAACCAGGATTGCGACATTGGTCGAGCGGTGCGCCTTCGCGTTCAGCCGTCTCGACCTCTTCGCCCACGCGGCGCGCTTCTTCCGGCCCGTCCCACACGCCGATCACGCGCAGCTTCGTCGCCCTCGGGCTGCTCGGTCCACAGCGTCTTGCCGAGCCGCTCGCTGTTCGCGCCGATCAGGCCGATGCCGCGGCGAGGATCTGCGGCGTGGAGCGATAGTTCTGTTCCAGCCTGATGACCTTCGCGCCGGGAAAATCCTTTTCGAACCGAAGGATATTGGCGACTTCCGCGCCGCGCCAGGAATAGATCGACTGGTCGTCGTCACCCACCACGCAGATATTGTGCCCGGCTCGCCCTTCACTTCGGCCAGCAGGCGCAGCCACAGGTACTGGACGGTGTTGGTGTCCTGGTATTCGTCCACCATGATATATTTGAAGCGCGGCTGATATTCGCTCCAGCACGTCGCCATGCGCCTCAGGATGTTGAGCATGTGCAGCAGCAGATCGCCGAAATCGCAGGCGTTCAGCGCCTTCAGCCGGTCCTGGTAGAGCCGGTAGAACTGCTCGCCCCGGCCATTGGCATAGGCCTCGTTCTCCGCCGCATCCAGGTCGCCGGGATGCAGGCCGCGGTTCTTCCAGCGGTCGATCAGCCCGGCCAGCTGCCGGGCGGGCCAGCGCTTTTCGTCCAGGTCGTTCGCCACGGATCAGCTGCTTCAGCAGGCGGATCTGGTCGTCGGTATCGATGATCGTGTAATTGGACTGCAGGCCGACCAGCTCGGCATGCCGGCGCAGCATCCGGGCCGCGATCGCGTGGAACGTGCCGAGCCAGGGCATGCCTTCGACCGCGGGGCCGATCAGCCCGCCGACCCGCTCGCGCATTTCGCGCGCGGCCTTGTTGGTGAAGGTGACGCACAGGATTTCGCTGGGCCAGGCGCGGCGGCTGGCGACCAGATGCGCAAGGCGGGCGGTCAGCGCCGCCGTCTTGCCGGTGCCAGCGCCCGCCAGCATCAGGACCGGCCCCTCGGTCGTCAGCACCGCCTCGCGCTGAGGGTCGTTCAGACCATCCAGCCACGGCTCTCCGGGATGCGTCATGGAAGAGCGGGGCGGAGTGAGAGCACTGTCGGACATTGCGAACAGTTAGGGAACGCTGCGGCCCGGCGCAAGGGCCCGGCGGGGTATGTTCCGTCCTGCCGGAACATTTTGCCCGGTGCATTCGTAGTCAAAGCGAGGAAAGAGGCAATTCCAACGAGAGGAGATACCTCATGCGACAGTTACTTTTTGCCGGTGCAGCCTGATGATGGGTGCAGCCCCGGTCGCCGTTCAGGCACAGGATATGGCTCACGTCGAATGACCGCCATGCAGCAAGCCCAATACGATAGCTGGCCCGCGGAGCGGCAGACCGAGTACATGGGCTGGCCGGCTCGAATACCAGATCTATTACTGGACGCTGAGCCGACCCAGCAGGATGCCTACTGGATGCTTACCATCGAGCAGCGCTCGCAGATCGCCGCAATGACGCCGATGCAGCAGCAGCAGGCTTGGACCGCGATCGAGGCGCAGCTTGCATCCCGTTCGGCGAGCACAACCGCCGGCACGACCGGAATGAACCGCACCATGCCATCGAATACGAACATGGTGATGCGCAGCAATCCCGTCGTTCAGGATATTCCGCCGCCGCACCAGGGCGAATATCCGCTTTGCACCGACGGTCGGACCAATAATTGCATCAATCCGCGAGAAGCCGGCAAGACTACGGCAACGTGCCGCTGGATCACTGGCCGGGCCAGCCTGCCAGCCAGATGAGCGGGCAGGAAAAGATGCAGAACGGAATGTAATTCCAAGCATGCGCTCGTTCCCCGACTGGGGTGCGAAACAGGGGAAGGATGGCAGCGCACCGGCGCAGCCATCCTTTTCGCATGTCAGCCGGTCTTGCGCAGCAGATGAAGCCGCGCCTTGCCGATGTCGCGCACGGTGTCGGCTGTAAAGCCCTTGACCGCGACCTCTTCATCGCTGCCGGTCTCGATGCTGATCCAGGTCGCCGGCTCGATCCAGCCAAGCCGGTCCATCCGTCGAGCGCGACGGCGCCTGCGCCGGTACCATAGGGCGGATCCATCAGGATCAGGTCGAGCTGTCCTTCGCTTCGCGCAAGCGACAGGACGGACCCGGCCCGCACATCGCAGCGCTGCTGCGCCCCGAGAGATGCGATATTGGCGCGCAGCGCACGAAGCGCCGCAGGGTCCTGTTCGACGAACATGCACTGCGGCTCCGCGCGACAGCGCTTCAAGGCCCAGCGCGCCCGAACCCGCGAACAGATCGGCCACGAACAGCCCCTCGAAGCTGCCGAGCCGGCTGACGAGCATCGAGAACAGCGTTTCGCGCGTCCGGTCGGCTGTCGGCCGGGTCGCATCGCCCTTGGGGCGCGACCAGCCGCCGGCCGCGCCATTCGCCCGCGATGATGCGCAGGCCAGCGGGTCTCCCCGGCTTCACCGGCTCTTCTCTGCCTTGAGCATCTTGCGCAACCGCTCGACATCCTTCTGCGGCACTTCGGCTGCCTGCCCGCGCGGCAGGTCGCCCAGCACGAACGGGCCATAGGCAAGGCGCATCAGTCGCGATACCTTCAGCCCCAGATGTTCGAGCACGCGGCGTACTTCGCGGTTCTTGCCTTCGGTCAGCGTCAGCTCGATCCACTGGTTGCGGCCCGTGCGCCGCTCCATGATTGGCGTCGATCCGGCCATAGCGCATGCCGTCGATCTCGATCCCGTCCATCAGTTCTTCGAGCTGCGCCTGGGTGATGTCGCCGAACGTTCGGGCGCGATAGGTGCGCGGCACGCCGGTCGAGGGCAATTCCATCGCCCGCTTCAATTCGCCGTCATTGGTCAGCAGCAGCAGCCCCTCGGTATTGAGGTCGAGCCTGCCCACCGGCATCAGCCGCGGCGCACCCGGCGGCAGCGCATTGCGCAACGCGGTGTAGATCGTCGGCCGACCGGCGGGATCGCGCTCTGCCGTCAGCAGGCCCTGCGGCTTGTGGAAGCAGAACAGGCGCGCCTGCTCTGGCGCGTCGACCGGCTTGCCGTCCACCGTGACGCCGCTCAGGCTGGTGAGCACGGTGGCGGGCGTGTCGAGCACCTTGCCGTCGATCGCGACGCGCCCGTCGGCGATCATGCGCTCCACCTCGCGGCGGCTGGCGACGCCCGCGCGGGCGAGCAGCTTGGCGATGCGGTCGCCATCGCGCCTGGGCAGGTCGGGCGAGGGGGCGGTCGGGGCCTTTGGCTTGCCGCCTGACCGCTTGCCTGCCGCGTAGCGTGCACCGGTCCTGCCGCCGGCATTGTCGCGGGCGCGCCGGTTGCTGCGGGAATAAGGGCGCTTGTCGCCGGTCAAAACTCTTCGCCTGTCCTGGGTTGTGGACGCCATGTCCGTTCAGGGGCGCGCCATGCGCCATCGCGCAGCTTCGCGCAAGTCGGGTGACAAGCTGGGAGGGGCGATTGCGCGCCCGCCGCCATGCGCCCTACACGCGGAACGACACAAGGAGAGCGGATGAGCAGCACACCCGTAACCGGCGACACCGCTGACGCGGCAGCGAGGGAAGACGAGACGGCCCCGGCGAAGAAGAAGCCCGGCTGGCGGGCGCTCGCCGCTGCGCTCAGGAATCGCAAGACTGTGTACATGCTGCTGTTCGGCTTCGCCTCCGGCCTGCCCTACACGCTGCTGCTCTCGACGCTTTACGCGTGGATGAGCGATACCTCGGTCAATCTAGAGACGATGGGCGTGTTCTCGCTGATCGGGCTTGCCTACAGCTTCAAGTTCCTGTGGTCGCCGCTGCTGGATCAGGTCGACTTGCCGGGGCTGAAGCGGCTGGGCCACCGCAAGCAATGGATCGTGACCGCGCAATTCCTGCTGGGCGGGGTGCTGCTGGTGGTCTCGCGGCTTGATCCGGCGGGTGCCATCGGGCTGCTTTCGCTGATGGCGGCCCTGGGCGCATTCGCCGGGCGCCACGCAGGACGTGGTGATGGACGCCTGGCGCGTCGACGTTGCGGACGAGGAAGCGACCATCGATATTCTGTCGACCGTGTACCAGCTTGGCTGGCGCACGGCGGTGCTGGTCGGCGGCGCCCTGGCGCTGGTGATCGCGGACCGGACGGACTGGCCCACGGTCTATGCGATCATGGGCGGCATCATGCTGGCCATTGCCGCGGCCGCGATGTTCGCGCCAGAGGCAGAGCAGAGCGTTGCGTCCATCGCGGCGGACGACGAAGCGCTTCGCGAGTTGCGCGATGCCGGGCAGTTGCACCCGCGCATCCGGGGCTGGGCACTGAGCATCGTGGGCGTGCTGTGGGGCTGGGCGCTGATCACGGTCGGCGTATTCATGTACCGCTCGCTCAGTTCCGATCCCGAGGCGAGGCCCGACTCGGTCGAGTTCATTACCGGCATGGGACCGATCATCGTGATCGCGACGGTGGTGGTCCCCGTCATCATCGCAGCGGTGCTGGAGAACTGGCGGCGCAAGGGGCGCTATACCCTGAACACACCGGCGGCGAAGCGGGGCGCGTGGGACGGCTTCGTAGACCATGGCTATCGCGCGCTGATCCTGCCGCTGACCGAATTCGTCGGCAGGCTCGGCTGGGCGGTCATCATCGTGCTGACCCTGGTGCTGTCCTATCGCTTTACCGACACGGTCTGGGGCAGCTTCGCCTATCCGTTCTATCTGGGCGAATTGCAGTACACCAAGGACGAGGTTGCGATCGCGTCCAAGGGTTTCGGCGTCGGCGCGCTGATGTTCGGCATCATGCTGGGCGGCGCGCTGTTCAGCTTCATCGGGCGCATGGCGGTGCTGTTCATCGGCGCGCTGACGGCGGCGCTGTCCAACCTGCTTTATGCCGATCTGGCGCTGGGCGGCAGTTACATGGAGCTGGTGTCGAACGTCACCGGCTTCACCACGCTGGTCGAATGGCTGGGAGGCGACTTGCGGCTCGCCAAGCTGATGATGGCCATCGCGGGCGAGAATGTCGCGGGCGGCCTCGCGGGGGCGGCGCTGGTCGCCTATCTCTCTTCGATCACGGCCAAGGGCTATTCGGCGGTGCAGTATGCGCTGCTCTCCTCGCTGACGTTCCTGATCGGCACCCTTGGACGCGGCGCGCTGGGCCAGATGATCGACGAGGATGGCTATTACCCGGTCTTCATCCTGACGACCGCGCTGGGCATGATCGCGGTTGCGGCCTGCATCATCGAATGGGCCCGGCAGGCGCGCCTTGGCCGCCGCGCAGGCGTGGTCGCGCCGGAAGCGGGCGCCTAGTCCGGCAATTCCCGGTTGGCGCGCAGCACCATGCCCGCCAGATAGAGCGAGCCGCAGATCAGGATCGGCCCGTCGCTGCCGCGCAGCCGTTCCAGCGCATCCTCGACCGAGGGGGCGGTGCCGGACGCAGTGCCGAGCTCGCCCGCAATCCCGGCGAGCAGTTCCGGCGGATGGCAGGCGTGGCCCGCGATCGGCACGGCTGTGAGGCTGGCAAGGAAGGGCGCAACCGGCCCCAGGAACCCGCGCGCATCCTTATTGTCCAGCATGGCGCAGACCGCGTGCACAGGACCGTCCAGTCCCGCCAGATAGGCGGCCAGCACCCGCGCCGCATCGGGATTGTGCCCGCCATCGAGCAGCAGGGGGGCAGGCGCCGCAAGCGCCGTCAGCGGCCCTTGCGACAGCCATTGCAGCCGCGCGGGCCAGCGCGCTTCGCGAATGCCCTGAGCCAGCGCCGCATTGCTGACCGAAACCCGGTCCTGGTGGCGCAGCATGGCGACGGCCAGCGCGGCATTATCCGCCTGATGCGCGCCCGGAAGGGCAGGTAGCGGCAGGGTCAACTCGCCATGCCGGTCGCGGTACTGGATCGCATCGCCAGCCGCAGCATGCCAGTCATGGCCGCGCCGGTGGAGCGGACAGCCCCTGCTGGCGGCTATGGCGGCAATCGCGTCCTCCGCCTCTGGCGCATAGGCCTGCGTGACCAGCGGAACTCCGGGCTTCGCGATCCCTGCCTTCTCGAACGCGATGCGGGCGAGGGGATAGGCGGGCGCGCTGTCATCGGGGGCAAGCAGGAAACGCTCGTGGTCCATGCCCAGCGTCGCGATGCCGCAGATCGCGGGGTGCTCCAGCACGTTCGAGGCATCGAACCGCCCACCAAGCCCCACCTCGATCACGCAGGCATCGGCAGGCGTACGGCTGAAAGCCAGGAACGCCGCCGCAGTGGTCACTTCAAAGAAACTGGCGCCGATCTCCTCGCCCGCATCGAGCACCTCGGCCACCAGGTCGGCCAGTCCTGCGTCGGAAACAAGCTCGCCCGCCAGCCGGATCCGCTCGTTGTAGCGGACCAGATGCGGGCTGGTGAACTGGTGAACGCTCTTGCCATCCGCCTCCAGCATGAAGCGCAGGAACGCGCTGGTCGATCCCTTGCCGTTGGTGCCCGCGATATGAAACGCGGGCGGCATCGACAGATGCGGATCGCCCAAGCGGCCCAGCAAGACCCGGATCGTGTCGAGGCCCAGCCGGCCCTGAGGCAACGAGAGCGCCTCGAGCCGGTCAAGCTGCGCCTGCACGCGCGGATCGTCTGACACGGCGAAGTCGCGCATGCTGCTGCCTTGCGCGACGCGTCAGGCCGCCTGCCGGGCGGTCATCAGATAGTCGATGGTCTTGGCCAGCGTCTCTTTCATCTCGCCGCGGGGCACCACCATGTCCAGCATGCCATGTTCGTGCAGATATTCCGACCGCTGAAACCCTTCGGGCAGCTGCTCGCGAATGGTGTCCTGAATCACGCGCTGGCCCGCAAAGCCGATCAGCGCATTGGGTTCGGCAATCTGGACGTCGCCCAGCATCGCGTAGCTGGCGGTGACCCCGCCCGTGGTCGGATCGGTCAGCACGACGATATAGGGTAGTCCCGCATCATGCAGCCGCCGGATTGCCACCGTGGTGCGCGGCATCTGCATCAGCGAGAGAATGCCTTCCTGCATCCGCGCGCCGCCCGCCGCGGTGAAGATCACATAGGGGCAGCCTGACTGAACCGCGCGTTCAACGCCGGCGACAAAGGCATCGCCCACGGCCATGCCCATCGAACCGCCCATGAACCCGAAATCCTGCACACCGACGACAGCGTTGCGGCCCTCGATCTTGCCTTCCGCCGTCGTCAGCGCATCGGGATGCGGCGCGCCGGAGCGCGCGGCCCGCAAGCGGTCGGAATATTTCTTGGTGTCGCGGAACTTCAGCGGGTCTTCCTTGACCCTGGGCGCGGGCAGGATCGTATAGCCCGCATCCATCACCTGCGCCAAACGAGTGTCCGCGCCAATCCGGCCATGATGTTCGCAGCGGGGACATACCCAGAGGTTGTCCTCATACTCCTTGGTGAACAGCATCTCGCCGCAGCCGGGGCACTTGCGCCAGAGATTGTCGGGCGTGTCGCGCTTGGGCGCGAACGGCAGGCGCTTGCGGACTTCACTCAGCCAGCTCATCAGACAGTCTCCCTCGCCGCGTGCACGGCATCGGCCAGCGCGGCGGTCAGTTCACGAATATGGGTGGGCGCGTCGTGGCCGTGTTTGGCGACCAGATCAACCAGCGCCGAGCCGACCACCACGCCATCGGCAACGCGGGCGATGGCGCCCGCCTGTTCGGGCGTGCGCACGCCAAAGCCAACGCACACCGGCAGGTCGGTCGCAGCCTTGAGCCGGGCCACCGCCTCGTCGATGCTGGCCTGCGCGGCCTGCTGCGACCCGGTGATGCCCGCGACCGAAACGTAATAGAGAAAACCGCCCGATCCCTGCAGAATTGCGGGCAGCCGCTTTGCATCGCTGGTCGGCGTGGCCAGCCGGATCGCGGCCAGCCCTTCGGCGCGCAGCGAGGTGCCAAGCGAATCGTCTTCCTCGGGCGGGATGTCGACGCAGATGACGCCGTCCACGCCCGCTGCCCTGGCGGCCTGCGCGAACCATTCGGCTCCGCGCCGCACCATCGGATTGGCATAGCCCATCAGCACCAGCGGAACGTCGGGATGCCGCGCGCGGAAATCGGCGGCGATCCGCAGCACGTCGGCGGTCCTAGTGCCTGCACCCAGCGCGCGCAGGTTCGCCAGCTGGATCGCCGGACCATCGGCCATCGGATCGGTAAAGGGCATGCCAAGCTCGATCACGTCGGCGCCGCCCGCGACCAGCGCGTCGAGATTGGCCGCGGTATCGCCGTCGCCCGCCGTGATGAAGCAGACGAGCGCCGGGTGCGGCTTGGCAAAGGTTCGTTCGAAACGGGTCATCAGTTCTTCCCGAGCACCGTGCGGCCAAGCGCGATGATCAGCGCGGCGATGGCGGCCTCTATCAGGTCGGTCAGCGACACGGCGATCACGCGATCCAGAATATAGCGCGTCAGCAATATAGCCCCGATCAGCGAGGTGAAGAACAGCGCGAAATCGGTGCCGATCCGGGCAACCAGGTTCATATTTCGACCCCAAGCGCGGCGGCGACGGTAAAGATGTCCTTGTCGCCGCGGCCGCACAGGTTGCACAGCACGATCCGGTCCCGATCCATCTCGCGCGCTCGCTCCACTACGGCGGCGATGGCGTGGCTAGGCTCCAGCGCTGGAATGATCCCCTCGGTCCGGCACAGCAGCTGGAACGCGTCGAGCGCATCCTTGTCGGTCGCGCTGGTATATTCGACGCGTCCGATATCGCGCAGCCATGCATGTTCGGGACCGATGCCGGGATAATCCAGTCCCGCGCTGATCGAGTGGCCCTCGGTGATCTGGCCGTCCTCGTCCTGCAGCAGATAGGTCTTGTTGCCGTGCAAAATGCCCGGCGCACCGCCCGCGAGCGAGGCGGCATGTTCCTTGTCCAGTCCGTAGCCCGCGGCTTCCACGCCCAGCAAGGCGACGTCCTTGTCGTCGAGGAACGGGTGGAACAGGCCGATTGCATTGGATCCGCCACCGATGGCCGCGACGCAGATGTCGGGCAGGCGGCCTGTGCGGTCCAGCATCTGCGCGCGCGCCTCGCGCCCGATCACCGATTGAAAGTCGCGCACCAGTTCGGGATAGGGATGCGGGCCTGCCGCCGTGCCGATGATGTAGAAGGTGTCGTGGACGTTCGCGACCCAGTCGCGCAGCGCCTCGTTCATGGCGTCCTTCAGCGTGGCCGCGCCTGCCTTGACCGGAATGACTTCCGCCCCCAGCAGCTTCATGCGGAACACGTTCGGCTGCTGCCGTTCCACGTCGGTGGCACCCATGTAGATCACGCAGGGCAGGCCGAAACGCGCGCATACGGTGGCGGTCGCCACGCCGTGCTGGCCCGCGCCGGTTTCCGCGATGATGCGGGTCTTGCCCATGCGGATCGCCAGCAGGATCTGGCCGATGCAATTGTTGATCTTGTGCGCGCCGGTATGGTTCAGCTCATCGCGCTTGAACCAGATCTGCGCGCCCCTCTTCTCGCCATTGGGCCCGGCGGGCGCGTCCTTGCGCACTTCCTCGGTCAGCCGCTCGGCGTAATACAGCGGGCTGGGCCTTCCGACGTAATGTTCGAGCAGGTCCTCGAACTGTTCGTGGAAGGCGGGGTCCTTCTTGGCCGCGCGATACTCGCGCTCCAGGTCGAGGATCAACGGCATCAGCGTTTCGGAAACATAGCGCCCGCCGAACTGGCCGAAATGGCCACGCTCGTCAGGCTGGGTCCTGTAGCTGTTGGGCAGGTCGCTGGTGATGGTGTCGGTCATGGCTCGCGATTGGCAGAGCGGGCGAGGCTTGTCCAGCGGGACGGGCGCGGGAATTCAGCCCTTTCGGGCAGCGGCGACGAACGCCCTGATCCGGTCCGGGTCCTTGACCCCCGGCGCGCTTTCCACGCCAGAGGAGACATCGACCAGCGGTGCCCCCGTCCGCGCGATGGCTTGGGCGACATTGCCGGGCGCGATCCCGCCGGCGAGCCCCCAGGGAAGCGAGCCGCGATAGCGGCCCAGCAGCGACCAGTCGAACGACAACCCCATGCCGCCGGGCAAGGTGCCCTTAGGCGTCTTGGCATCGAACAGGATCAGGTCTGCGGCGTCCGCGTAATGCTGCGCGCGTTCGACATCGCCGGCGCTGGAAACCGCGATCGCCTTCCACACCGGCAGGCCGAACCGCGCGCGCAGATTGGCGGCACGCTCCGGTGTCTCAGATCCGTGGAGTTGCAGCGCATCCAGTCTGCCCGCCGCGACCGCATCGCCGATCAGCGTGTCATCCGCATCGACGAACAGGCCGACGCGGTCGATGCGCGGGCCCGAGCGCTGCGCCAGCCGCGCCGCCTCTTCGCTGCCGACATGCCGCGGGGAGGGGGGAAGAACACCAGCCCCGCATAATCCGCACCCGCATCGACGGCCGCGTCCAGCGCAGCGGCATCGCTGATCCCGCAGATCTTGATCCTGGTGTTAGTCATCCCGAAGCAGATAGGTCCGGAGGCGCTTTTCGAAAAGCCGGAAGTGCAGCGGCCTTGGCTGCGGCGCGGGGAAGGGCTCGCGCTTGCCGGTGTCGCGATAGCCCTTGCGCTCGTACATCGCGATCAGCTCGGTCCTGTCCTCGATCACCGAGATCTCCATGATCGACGCGCCAAGACTGCGGGCCAGTTCTTCCGCCTCGCGTATAAGGCGCGAGCCGAGCCCGCTGCTCTGCATCGCCGGATCCACGCAGAGCAGGCCGAAATAGGCGCGCGCTTCACGCTTGTCGGTCACGGCGATGCAGCCCACCGGCTGGCTGCCCTGCTCGGCGACCAGGAAATGGACCGACCGGTCGTCCAGCATCGCGGCAAGTTCACGGGCGCCGATCCGCTCTTCCTCGATGATGTCGGCCTCATGCGTCCAGCCGCGCCGCGCCGAAGGACCGCGATAGCCGCCCTCGATCAGCGGCTTGAGCGCGCCCGCGTCGGCAGGACCGGCGCGGCGAATGGCGACGCTTCCCATCATGCTCATGGCGTATAGGCAGGCCAGAACGGGCCGCCCAGCGCGCCGTTGAACGCGACATGGCTGACCCTGCCCGCCGCGACGTCATACTCCACGCCGAAAAACGCCGGGCCGCCGTCGCAGACATTGGTCGGCAGATGCCGCTGGTCGGGCATGATATCGGCAGGCACGAAATTGGCATAGAGGATGCGCCTGCCGCCGCGCATGATGCCGAAGATTTCGCGCTGCCAGCGCGGATCGTTCATGCGATAGGTCAGCGGATCGGGATTTTCGGTGCCGATCGTGTAGCCGTCGCGCTCTGCCAGCTTCGGCAGCACCTGTGCCAGCGCCCCCTCCATCGCGATGACGTCGCTATCCTCGACTTCCCAGCCCCCTTCGACCGGCCCGGCCGCCGCGCGCGAGCAGGCGGGCAGCTGGAAGCCGGCAGCGGGTCCCGCCAGCACCGTGGTCTTGGCGGGCAGGTCGGACTGGGCCGCGGCGCCAGCCAGTAACGCAAGGATCGCCGGGAAAATCAGAGCGTCGCCTCGATCTTGCGGGCAGCGGCCAGCGGGTCCTCCGCCCTGGAAATCTCCCGCCCTATGACCAGCACGCTGGCGCCGCCGTCGCGCGCCTGCCGCGGGGTCACGACGCGTTTCTGGTCGCCGATGGAATTGCCGGCCAGCCGCAGCCCCGGAACGACGAAATAGCCCTGCTTCCACTGCTTGTGGACCGCGCCGACTTCCTGTCCGGAACAGACGATCCCGTCGAGGCCCGACCGCTCGGCCAGTTCGGCAAGCCGCATCACCTGATCATGCGCGCTGCCTGCGACGCCAGTCGCCGACAGGTCCCTTTCGTCGAGGCTGGTCAGCATGGTGACGGCGACTACCCTGGTATTCTCGCCCGCGGCGGCCTTGGCATCTTCCATCATAGCGCGCCCGCCGCCCGCGTGGATCGTCACGATCGCCGGTTCCAGCACATGGATCGCCTGCATCGCGCCGGCCACCGTGTTCGGAATGTCATGCAGCTTGAGGTCGAGGAAGATCGGCATGCCCAGTTGAGCAATTTCGTGAACCCCGTGGTGCCCATGGGCGCAGAAGAATTCAAGGCCCAGCTTCAGGCCGCCGACATGCCCCTTGACCTTGCCGGCAAGGTCTTTCGCAGCCTCGATCTGCGGCACGTCGAGTGCAAGATAGATCGGATTGCTCACGAACGTCCATCCTCGCGTCCCAGAGTGTCGATACCTGTCCCGCCGGTGACCATTTCATGCTCCGTGGGTGCATTCTGGCTGGCGATCAGCGACCTTTGCGACGCCTCGAGCGAACCGATGCGGCGCTTCAGACGCCACATGGTGGTGCGATGGGTGAGCCACATCGGGCCGAACCCCAGCAGGAACGCGACCAGGATCAGCACCGGCAGCTTGGTTTCGAGCACCAGGCTCTCCCAGATGCGAATGTCAACCGAGGTCCAGTTGAACGCCGTGAACAGCGCAAGCGCCACGATGATGACGACCCACAGGACGGAGCGTATGATCTTCATGTTTTCTCCCGTCAGGCGCGATATATCAAACCCGGCAAGCCCCCGATCCTAAGCGCGGAAACGGGGCTTGACCAGTCCGACCTGGCACCGGGCTCCGGCTGGCAAGTGTTCAGGAAAAAACGCGTGCGAAGATCGTGTCGACATGCTTGAAATGATAGTCGAGGTCGAACTTTTCCTCGATCTGCTGCGGGGTCAGCGCGGCCGTCACCTCGTCGTCGGCCTTCAGCAGTTCGAGCAGCGAAAGCTCGCCGTCGCTGTCCCAGACCTTCATCGCATTTCGCTGAACAAGGCGATAGGCGTCTTCGCGGCTGATACCAGCCTGCGTCAGCGCCAGCAGGACGCGCTGCGAATGGACGAGACCGCCCATCCGGTCGAGGTTCTTCTGCATGCGTTCTGGATAGACCAGCAGCTTCTCGACCACGCCGGTCAGACGGGCGAGCGCGAAATCCAGCGTGATGGTCGCATCAGGCCCGATGAATCGCTCGACTGAGGAGTGCGAGATATCGCGTTCATGCCAGAGCGCGACGTTCTCCATCGCTGGCACCACCGCGCCGCGGACGACGCGGGCAAGGCCGGTCAGGTTCTCGGTCAGCACCGGGTTGCGCTTGTGCGGCATGGCGGACGAACCCTTCTGGCCGGGCGAGAAATATTCCTCGGCCTCCAGTACCTCCGTCCGCTGCAGATGGCGCACCTCGACCGAGAGCCGCTCGATCGACGAGGCGATGACGCCCAGCACGGCGAAGAACATCGCGTGGCGGTCGCGCGGGATGACCTGCGTGGAAACGGGTTCGACGGCTAGGCCCATCTTCTCGGCCACATAAGCCTCGACGCTGGGATCGATATTGGCAAAGGTGCCGACCGCGCCAGAGATCGCGCAGGTCGCAATTTCGCGGCGCGCGAATTCAAGGCGCTCCTTGCAGCGGCTGAATTCGGCGTAGGCTTCGGCCATCTTCAGGCCGAACGTGACCGGTTCGGCGTGGATGCCGTGGCTTCGGCCGATGGTGGGTGTGTACTTGTGCTCCTCGGCGCGGGTCTTGATGCCGGCAAGCAATCCGTCGAGGTCTTCCAGCAGGATCGCCGCCGCGCGGTCGAGCTGCACCGCCAGCGTCGTGTCCAGCACGTCGGAGCTGGTCATGCCCTGATGCATGAAGCGGGCCTCGTCGCCCACGTTCTCGGCCACCCAGGTCAGGAAGGCGATCACGTCGTGCTTGGTCACCGCCTCGATCGCGTCGATCGCCTCTACGTCGATCTTGGGATCGGTTGCCCACCAGTCCCACAGCGCCTTGGCGGCGGACAGCGGCACCACGCCCAGCTCGCCCAGCTTTTCGGTCGCATGGGCCTCCAGCTCGAACCAGATGCGGTATTTCGCTTCCGGCTCCCAGATGGCGGTCATGGCGGGGCGGGCGTAACGTGGGACCATGGGTCAGGGCTCCGGTCTGCGATTGCGGCGGGTTGGGTTATCCGCGCGGCTAGGCCGGGGAGGGGCCGAAGGCAAGAGGCACGGCCCCTCGCGCACAGGTGGAGGCCACAAAAAAGGCGCAGCCGATGGTCCGGCCGCGCCCCTGTCATTGCAAGCGGAAAGACTTACGCAGCCTTTTCCTCGCTCTTGCCGTCGGCGTCGGAGCCATCGATCACGCTCAACTTCTTGGTGCCGTTGATCGCAATCTTCTTGGGCTTCATCGCCTCGGGCACCTCGCGCTCAAGGTCGATCACGAGCAGGCCATCGGCCAGCTGCGCATTCTTGACCAGCACGAAGTCGGCCAGTTCGAAACGGCGCTCGAACCCGCGCTGGGCGATGCCGACATGCAGATACTCGCGCTCTTCACTCTCTTCAGCCTTGCGGCCTTGCACGGTCAGCATGTTCTGCTGCGCCGTGATGTCGATGTCCTCAGGCTTGAAGCCAGCGACGGCAAGTGTGATGCGATAGGCGTCATCACCGCTACGCTCGATGTTGAAGGGCGGGTAATTGTCGCCCTGGTTCGAACGCGCGTTGTTTTCCAGCAGGTCGAACAGCCGGTCGAAGCCGACGGTGGTACGGCGATAGGGGGTAAAATCGAAACGGTTCATCTTGCAAATCCTCCATCAGAAGCAATCTAGCGGCAGGCCGCTTCGCAAACCCCGAAACCGGGCATCTGCACGTCCTGCCAGACGAAACGGCCATCCATCCGAAACCGGCATGGCTGTCCGCCGTTTATAGTTGGTAATGCGCCGGCACTATTCAAGAGATGCCGTCGATCCCGCAACCGGCAAGAATTGCCTCTGAACGAAGGAAATTTCATGAACGACCAGACCGCAACGCCCAAGGTCGAGATCTACACCCAATTCGGCTGCCCGTACTGCCACCGCGCGGTCGCGCTTCTGAAGGACAAGGACGTCGAGTTTACCGAGTATGACGTGACCATGGACCGCGCCAAGCGGCAGGAGATGAGCGAACGGGCGCCGGGGTCGCGCACGGTGCCGCAGGTCTTCATCGACGATAAGGCGATCGGCGGCAGCGACGACCTTGCTGCGCTGGAGCGTGAAGGTAAGCTCGACCCGATGCTGGGCCGCTGACCGCGATGACGCGGATCGCGCTCTACCAGGCAAATACGGGCATCGATCCCGCCGCTAACGCCGATCGACTTGTTCAAGTGATCGGAGAGGCGGCGACAGGCGGGGCGCAGATGCTGTTCACTCCCGAGATGTCGGGCATGCTGGACCGCAACCGAAAGCGTGCCGCAGGACATGTGACAACCGAGGCGGAGAGCACGGTGCTCGCGGCTGTGGCCGACGCAGCCCGGATGCACGGCATCTGGGTCGCGCTTGGCTCGCTGGCCATTCGGCGCGAGGATGGGGAGGGCCGCTGGGCCAATCGATCGCTGCTGGTATCGCCCGATGGCTCGATCGCCGCGCGCTATGACAAGATCCACATGTTCGACGTCGACATCGAGGATGGCGAGAGCGGGGAAAGCTGGCGCGAATCCAGCGGCTTCGCGCCGGGCGACCGAGTGGTGACCGCCGACACGCCGATCGGCAGGCTAGGCCTGGCTGTCTGCTACGACATGCGCTTCCCGGCATTGTGGGCCGCACTTGGCGACGTACGCTGCGATGCCATTGCCTGCCCGGCGGCATTCACCCGGCCGACTGGCGCGGCGCACTGGCATGTGCTTCTGCGCGCCCGCGCGATCGAGGCCAGCGCCTATGTTATTGCGGCCGCCCAAGTGGGCGAGCACGAGGACGGGCGGAAGACCTACGGCCATTCGCTGGTCGTCGATCCCTGGGGCGAGGTGCTGCTGGATATGGGCGGCGAGGCGCCCGGAGTGGGATTTGCCGACGTCGACGCTGCGCGGATCGGCAGCGTGCGGGCACAGCTGCCCAGCCTTGCCAACCGGCGTGCAATCACTAAGTGACAGATGTCATGATTGTTTTCGATCTCCACTGCCGCGATGACGGCACCCGCTTCGAAGGCTGGTTCCGTTCGTCGGCAGATTTCCAGAATCAACTCGAAGGTGGACTGCTGACCTGCCCGAATTGTGGCGGCGACCGGATCGACAAAGCCGTCATGGCGCCCGCCGTCGGACGCAAGGGCAATCAGCAGAGCGACGGACCCGCGCCAGAGCCCAGACCGGTGGTTCAGCCGGGTCAGGACGCTGCGGTCGCTACGATGGCACCCTTGTCAGAGGACGCCAGGAAAGCGCTGGTCGCCATGGCCGAAATTCAGCGCAAGGTGCTGGAAAAGTCACGCTGGGTCGGTGGGAAATTCGCGGAAGAGGCCCGTTCCATGCACTACGGCGAGGCCGAGGTGCAGCCCATCCATGGCGAAACGAGCATCGAGGAAGCGGAGCAATTGATCGAGGAAGGGATCGAGATCGCCGCCCTGCCGTTTCCTGTCGCTCCGCCTGACGCGGTCAACTGACGGGCCCGCCCAGCTATCGATGATTGCCATTTGCCCCGCTCGTCCTTAAACGAACCGCCGGGCGCCCGTAGCTCAGCAGGATAGAGCATCAGATTCCTAATCTGGGGGCCACAGGTTCGAATCCTGTCGGGCGCACCATTTTGCCATAGAAGTACGCACCGGCTCTTCGCCTCTGGCGCATGCTCTGATGCCAGCTTCAAGGCGTCGCTATGCGGAAACTGATGGCGCTGTTGGCCACGTTGATCCCGGATAGACCCGGTGCTGCATGACGTCCTAAATTGCCAGCGACGTAGATATGACCTCGATTGACGCGCGCTGCCGCTGCCTCCGTTCGTGAAGGGCTTTGGCTTCACGGCAGGGACGGCTCGGAAGACGGTGACATTGAAAGTCAGCTTCGGTTCTGCTCGGACTGATCGATGTCGACCTCGGTGCGGGACAGTTCGACTTCCCGGGTCTCGGTGACGGTACTTCTTGTGCGGCGAACATGTATTTCCTCGCGCAGCACCAGTTCGATAGTGACCTTGAGCCGTTCCTCCACCACCGGGATGATGGTGACGTCGCCTTCTTCCCGAACCCCGGGTTGCTGATCTACGACACGGTCGACGGCCACGCGCTCGACGGAAATGTCTTCCTGCGCAAGCTGCTCGGCGATGCTGACGGTCTCGGTCACGGGACGAGTGGTGACGGACACGGAGCGGCCATCGACTTGTCGCTTGCCGGCTGCCAGGCGCTCTTCAACGACGGGAATTCTGACAGTCCGGTCGTTCTCTTTGCCGGCTTGTAAGCGGGTGTTGTCGGCAGTCATGCATGTGTCCTTTGTCTCATGCGAACGGGCCGGCTGTCGAATTTCGACATCCGGCCCGATCATCCAGTCGATCTGACGGGGATCAGCGGCGATCGCGGCCCCGGCTGTCGTTGGCGTTCTTATCCACGTCGACTTCCGTGTGGCGCACAGTTTCCTCGACATGCTCGACACGGTCCTTGCCCGTCTTCTTCAGCACGACTTCGTCGGTGACGACCGCATCCTTGGCAACGACGAGTTCCTCATCATGCTCGGTCATGGTCACCGTCTTGCCGTCGAGAAGCTTGTCGGCTTCACGGCCCGAGATCCTGCGATCCACCTCACGGCTGTCGACGCTCACCGTTTCGTCGTGGAGAGCCACGTTTTCGGATACGGTATCGGATACGACCCTCGATCGGACCCCGATTGACTTGCCATGGTCCGAGGTCCGCTTGCCGATCGCGACCCGTTCCTCGACCACGGGAATGACTTCCTTGGAGACGGCGTCGCCGCCTTCCCTGGCGTGGGCCATCGATGCTTCGCCGTAGACCACCGCATCGTCGTGGATTTCCAGCGGCGCGGCGGCACAGCAGCGACCGTCTTCCAGACGTACCGCCTCGACTCGCTTCTTGTCCTTGCCGACGAGCAGGTCGGAGATGGTGCCGTATTTTTCGCCCTGAGGGCTGACCAGGGGCCGTCCGCGAATGTCCTGCGTTTCGTTTTCGAGTTCGTAATTGTCGAGCGAGTCGAGATGTTCATAGCGTGTGTCATGGCGCATGGTTGAATTCCTTTGTTTTGGGGAAAGCTGCGATGCCGCCCGAATTGGCGGCAATGCTTCAGCTGACCAGTTCGATGTCGGTTGCGTAGATGTAGCTTTCGGTGCCTGCGGGGATCTCGGCCATGACGCCGGAGGGCAGAGCCTCGCTTGCGCTCATCACGGTGCCGTCAAGGTTCACGAGCGAGCCGACATTGATGTCGAATTCGCCTTCCTTGGCAGTGTCGGGCGTCCGGGTCTGATCAAACAGGACCAGCATGTCCTGGCCATTGGCGTCGACACGAAAGGCCATGTCGCCGGTCAGTTCGGTCACGCGGACCTGGTCAAGGTTGACCGTGTCGCCGACCGCCATCGCGGTCATTGCGGCACCGGCCATGGGCTCTGCCGCGACGGTGTCGTTGTCAGTATATTCAACGACATCGCCGTCGTCATTGTCCAGCAGCCACCAGGCCAGCAGGATCACGGCCAATACGGCCAGGATGATCCATAGCCACTTCTTGTCGGATTTCTCTTTGATCGGGATCTCTGCCATTGTGTTTTCTCCTAAGGTCGATTTTCTACTTCGAGGGGGCGAGGGATCGCGGCCGCCGCATCAGGTGATCAGCTCTTGCCGATAGCCTCGCAGCGTCAGTGGCTCAGGGGGGATCGCCCCAGGCAGTTCCGTGGAGCGCCGAGAGAACATGCAGTTGCCTAAGAGATCATTTTCATAGATCTGGCATTTTATGCCGTCCGCGCTTACGGCCGAACTCATCGCGTAAGTCCGCGCATAGCAATTCTCGGAGAGGCTGCCCTGAGTTTGGCCACATTACTTGCAGCAATGCTGTTTTAGACCATAAATCACAAATACTGCATTCATGACTATCTGTGATAATCAAGCCGCGCGAATATTGTCTATTTTCAGATCAGCTGTATATATGACCAAGCGAACAGCGCCATTATTCGTTCCGGCCTGCCGAAAAAATTTTTTGGTAGAATAGTTGTTGCTTGAAGAAGCTATCGTTGCGCTGCATCGATGGTCATGGTTCCGACTCGAATGCTGGCGCCCGAACCGACAGTGTCCGACATTGCCGTCGTTCAAGAACGACAAACTAGCCCATTCGAACCTGCGGCCGCCCGGTGCAGCCGGTGCGCGAAAAGAGCTGCCCGGGGCGTCCAGCTGTCCGCGGATCCGGCTGTGCAAGTAGAAGTTCGCTTTCGAGCAACCGAAAAATGGAGCGCGACGACCGAAACCGGCACCAAGCGTCTACAAGACAAAGTTGTTTCTGACAGAATTGCAGAGGCGGGCGATCGGTTTCCCAGAAATAGCTGGTCCGTTTCAACCGTGTGGATTGGATTGTCCGCCTTGAGCACGGCTGGGCGCGATGACGCGAACAGCCATGCTCCTCCCACTCAGCTTCTATGGTTCGATCCGCAGCGGCACGCGTGCCAGCATCGTATGCGCTGTCATATAGAGCGCCGCACCGCCGTCCTCGCCCCTTCCGATGGCGCAGTTCGCAACGGCGGTGCCAGTGCTGATGATCCCCAGCAACTGCCCCTCTGGCGACAGGACGTGAACGCCGCCAGGACCAGTAGCGAATACATGGCCTTCCTTGTCGACCTTCAGGCCGTCGGGCAGGCCTGGCAGGCCGGCATCGAACTGCGCCTGCATGTCGTGGAACACCCGCGGCGCTCCCGCCGGGCGCCCCTCGTCGCCAAGCTTGTAGGCCAGCACCATCGGTCGCTGCTCGTCCGATAGCGCGACATAGAGCGTGCGTTCGTCGGGTGAAAGCGCAACGCCATTGGGCCGGCGGTGCTGGTCCAGCAGATGGACGCCGCCCGCCGTATCGCGCATGTAAAGGCCGTTCTGCTGCACCTCGCGCAACGGCGATTGTTCCGCGTCGGCGAATCCATAGGGCGGATCGGTGAAATAGATCCGGCCATCGCGCGCAATGGTCAGGTCGTTCGGACTGTTGAACCGCTTCCCTTCATATTTCTCGACCAGGTTTGTCCTGTGCATTGTGGCCAGGTCGATCGCGGCGATGGCGCGCGTGCCGCTGTCGGCGAAGACCAGGCGCCCCGCAGGACCGATAGCCATGCCGTTCGCCCCGGCTTCGCGAATTTCGGGCGGGACCGTTCCGGCAAGACCCGAAGGCTGCAGGAACTCCTCCACCTCGCCGCCGGGCACATAGCGGTACATCACGTTGTTGCCCGGATCGTTGAACAGCAGATAGCCGGCCGGCACCCAGACCGGCCCCTCCGCCCAGCCATAGCCGGTCGCCAGCACCTCGGGACGGACAGAGGGATCGATTATCCGGGCGAGGGCAGGATCATATTGAATGACTTGGCCCACATGCTCGGCGGCTTGGCGCGGCTCGCCAGCCATGCGGGCGGCGCAGGCCGCCAGCGGCATCGCCGCCATACCGGCCAGCACAGCGCGCCTGCTTGCATGGATGGGCGCGTTCACGCGACTGTCCACAGCAGTGCCGCCATGGCGAACATCGTGAAGCCTGCGATTGTCGAGCATACGGTCCAACTCCGGAATGTCTGCGCCTCTGATAGGCCAAGGAACTGCTTCACCAGCCAGAAGCCGGTATCGTTGACGTGGCTTGCCACCGATGCACCCGCGCCGATCGCGACGGTGATCAAGGCGATCTGCCCCGGCGAGAGGTCGGCTGCGGCGATCAGGGGTGCGGCCAGCCCTCCGGCGGTCACCATCGCGACGGTGGCCGAGCCCTGCGCCACGCGGACGAAGGCGGCCAGCAGGAAAGCGAACACCAGCGGCGACAGTTCTGCCGACGCGACCACCGCTGTGATCCTGTCGCCAGCGCCCGACTGGATCAGCACCTCCTTGTAAGCCGCGCCCGCACCGACGACGAGCACCATCAGACCCGCCGGGGCGAGCGCCCGCGTCATGACGTCGGAGATCGTCGCCAACGGCGCTCTGGCCACCAGGCGCAGCCATGTCCCGACCAGCGCGCAGGCGACGATCAGGGCGCTGAAGGGATGGCCGATGAATAGGATCGCCTGTTTCGCCGGACCATCGTCCAGCAGCCATTCCGCCAGCGCGGCCAGCATGATCAGCACCAGCGGCACCAGCATGCCCGCAAGCGCCATGCCGAGGCCGATCGGGCCGATCCTGGGTGCGTCCTCGTCGAAAGTCGGAGGCGGGGCCTGATCGCCGAAGCCGGGGGCGCCGTGGGCCAGCCGTGCGAAGATGGGGCCGGCGATGATCGCCGCCGGAATGCCGCAGGCAAGCCCGTACATCGCCAGCAGCCCGTAGTCGGTGCCGATCAGTTCGGCGACCGCCACGGGGCCGGGGTGGGGCGGCAGCAGCGCATGCATGACCAGCAGGGCCGCCAGCAGGGGCAGCGCGAAATAGGTCACGCGCCGTCCCGCCCGCAGCGACAGCGTTGTGACGAGCGGGGCGAGCACGATGAAGGCCACGTCGAAGAACAGCGGAATGCCGACGATGATGCCAAGCGCCGTCAGCGCCCAGGTTGCGCGCCTTTCGCCGAACGCATCCAGCAGGCGGTGCGCCAGCGCAGCGACGCCGCCGCTTGCTTCCAGCAGGCCGCCCAGCATAGCTCCCAAGCCGATGACCAATGCAACGAAGCCCAGCGCCTGCCCGGCGCCGCTACGCACCGCCTCGATCACGTCGGCGGGATTGCCGCCCAGCGCAAGGCCCGTGCCCAGCGCCACAAGCAGCAGCGCGATGAAGGCTGGAACCCTCAGCCGCAGCACCATCGCGATCAGCGCCGCGATGCTGAGCGCGACGATCAGCAGAACCGGGCCGGTACCCTCGCTCATCCGATGGTGATGTCGGTGGCAAGCGCGGCACCCGCCAGCGCATCATCGGCAACCGCATAGGAGCGTGGAACGGTCAGCACCGCAATCTGGCGGATATCGTCCGAAGATGCGCCGACCATGCATTCCACGTCGCCCGCGGCCACTTGCCAGCCATCGCCCCAATACGCAAACTGGTCGCTGCCAAGGGTGAAGGTCACCCGCCGCGACTGGCCGGGCTCGAGCGTGATCCGCGCAAAGCCGCGCAGTTCCTTTACGGGCCGGGCGAGGCCCGCCACCGGAGCGCGGACGTAAAGCTGCACCACCTCGTCCGAGGCGACGGGGCCGGTGTTCCTGACGTTGAGCGAAACCGAATAGCGCGCGGCATTGCCGGCGTCCTGCGCCAGGACCTGCAGCGGGGAATAGGCGAAGCGGCTGTAGCTGAGGCCATGACCGAACGGGAAAAGCGGCCCGATGTCCACATCGCGATAGCGCGAGCTGTCGACTGACAGGTCCGGATTGGCAGGCCGTCCTGTCGGCGCATGCGCGTACGACATCGGCATCTGGCCGCTGCGACGGGGCATACCCATCGGGAGCCGCCCAGCGGGCGATACGCGGCCCGTCAGCACGTCGGCAATGGCGTAGCCCGCCTCATTCCCGAGGAACCAGGTCTCGACCACGGCGGGAATGCCCGTCAGCGCATCCTCAAGCGCAAGCGGGCGGCCGTTCATCAGCACGGCGACGATCGGCTTGCCGGTGCCGCGCAGCGCTTCGATCAGCGCGCTCTGCGCACCCGGAAGCGAAATATCGGAGCGGCTGCGCGCTTCGCCGGAGTAATCGTAATCCTCGCCCAGCGCAACGACCACCACGTCCGCACGCGCCGCTGCGGCGACGGCAGCAGCAATGCCGCTCTGGTCATCGCTGCGCGGTTCTACGCCAGGCACATATTCGACATCGGCCACTTCGCCGAGTGCCTGTCGCAACGTGACTGAATGCTCCACGCGGCCCCGCGCGCGCCAGGAACCGAGCGTGCTGGATGCGTCGTCGGCCAGCGCCCCGATCAGCGCGATCTTTCGGCCGCGACCGATCGGCAGCGTATCGGCATCGTTGCGCAGCAGCACGATCGAGCGCTGTGCCGCCCGGCGCGCAGCCGCGCGGTGATCCGCCGATCCGAGCACGACAGCCTCCCGCGCCGCATCACCATGGCGATAGGGATCGTCGAACAGTCCCAGCCTCGCCTTGGCAGCAAGGATGCGCCCCACCGCCTCGTCCACCAGCGGCAGCAGCGAGGGATCCGCCGCGACCGCGGTGCCGAGATGGTCGGCATAGGTGTCGC
This sequence comes from uncultured Alphaproteobacteria bacterium, assembly GCA_963752785.1. GTDB lineage: Bacteria > Pseudomonadota > Alphaproteobacteria > Sphingomonadales > Sphingomonadaceae > Croceicoccus. Next base: position 210,862 of record CAVVZE010000012.1, on the reverse strand, counting down.
TGGTCATGTCCATGTCCACGCTCGCGCGCAGGGCCAGCGCGGCTGCCTCGGCAGGAGTGGCGGCGGCGCCGTGCGCGATCAGCTCCAGAATCGCATTCCAGTCGCTGACCACCAGACCCTGGTAACCCCATTCCTTCCTGAGGATGCCGCGCACCAGATCGGCGTTGCCGGTCGTCGGCACGCCCGCGAGGTCGTTGAAGGCAGTCATCATCGTGCCGACACCTGCATCGGCAGCGGCGTGAAAAGGCGCAAGATAGGTTTCGCGGAGCGTCCTTTCCGACAGATCGGCACTGTCGTAATCACGACCGCCCGTCGCCGCGCCATAGGCACCCAGATGTTTGGCGCAGGCCAGCATGGCATCACGATTGTCAAGATTGGCGGTCTGGAATCCATCGATTTGCGCGACCGCCATCCGCGAACCCAGGTACGGGTCTTCGCCTGCACCTTCGACGACACGGCCCCAGCGCGCATCGCGGGCGATGTCGATCATCGGCGCGAAGGTCCAGTGCAGCCCGCTGACCGACGCCTCTGTCGCCGCGACCCGCGCAGCCTGCCGCGGCACATCGGGATCGAAGCTGGCCGCCATCGCCAGCGGCACCGGGAAGATGGTGCGATAGCCATGCACGACGTCCATCGCGAACAGCAGCGGGACGCCGAGGCGCAATTCCTCTACCGCGACGCGCTGCAGGGCGTGCAGCGGTTCGGCCCCGGCGACATGCAGGAACGATCCGACGCGCCCTGCGCGAACCCGGTCAAGCGCGGCGGCATCCAGCCGCGAGTTCAGCGCGATCTGCCGCCCGCCGGCGATCTGGGTCATCTGTCCCAGTTTCTCGTCCAGCGTCATGGCGCGCACCAGCGCGGCAATGCGGCTTTCCTGCGCCGCAGTCAGCGGCCTGGCAGATGCGGCGGCCAGCGCGGGAAAGCGGGCGCTGGCGGCGAGGAGCGTGCCGGCAACCAGCACGCTGCGTCGATTGGCCATCACGATGCGGCCAGCCGGATGGCGCGACCCTCGCGCGCGGATCGATAGATCGCCTCGATGATTCGCATGTCGCGCAATCCTTCTTCGCCCGATGCGCGCGGTTCCACGCCCGCGAAGATCGCTTCGGGCAAATGGTCGAGCTGCGCCACGAACTGGTCCTTGGCCGGGGTTGGCAGGACGACTTGCCGGGTCTCTCCGTCGCGATTTACCCATAGCTGTTGACCGGTATACGAGGTTGCCGGTTCTGCCATCAGAAACCCGTCGCGGCCATGAAAACGATAGGTGTTGTGATTGGAGGAATAGGAGCTGACGCAGCTCGCCATAGTGCCTGAGGGGAAGCGCAGCTGGAAGTCGATCTTGTCCTCGACCGTGGCGAAGCGCGGATCACTGCGGTCAGTCAATTCCATGGCCATGACCTCAACGGGTTCCTCACCGGCCAGATAGCGCGCTGCGTTGAGGCTGTAGATGCCGATGTCCATCAGTGATCCGCCGCCGGACAGACGGCGGTCGAGACGCCACTGGTCTGGCTGCGCGTAGAAACCATGCTCCGATGTGATGATCTGCGTGGGCCCCATATCGCCGCTTTTCGCAAGTGCCATGGCATAAAGATTATGCGGCTCGAACTGGGAGCGGTAGCCGATCATCAGCTTGGTGCCCGCCCGGCGGCAGGCGGCAATCATCGCCTCGCACTCGGCCGCGCTGATCGCCATCGGTTTCTCGCACATTACGTGTTTGCCCGCCTGCGCGGCGCGGATCGTGTATTCGGCGTGCATGGAGTTGGGCAGCACGACATAGACGATGTCGATGTCGGGATTATCGCGGATGGAATTGAAGTTCTGGTAATTGTAGTGATGCGTGCTCGGAATTCCGTACTCTTCGCCATAGCGGGCAAGCTTTTCGGGCGTCCCGCTGACCAGTGCAGTCAGCCTGGCGTGTTCGCAATTCCCGATGCGCGGCATGATCTGGCTGGTGGCATAATAGCCGAGCCCGACGACTGCGTAGCCCAGCTTCCGCCGAGGTTCGGCGGCCGCCGATTTTCCTGAGGACCCAAGACCATAAGCGGTGGCGAGGCCTGCGCCCATGCCCAGCACAACGTCCCGCCGACTTGCCGTCATCATCCCTTACCCCCATCGCGGCCCGGTTTTGCCGGTGCCATAAACTGTTTCATGGTAGCGGTATCATGCTTACGATGTGTCGCAAAGAGGCTGCCGCGCCACTCGTGATTTTTGCTGTCGGTTCGGCAACGGTCCAGACAGACTGGGCCGGTCGATTTGTTTCCTTCTCGTGGCCCGGCTTCCGGAACTTTGGCTATTCGCCGCATTTGTTCGCCGATTGGCGGCAAAAGTGCGCAAAGCCGCTTGATTCCCACGCCTTTGTGTGATTCTCCTGCAAGTCATGAACGATGCTAGGAATCCTGGCCATCAGGCACCGAAGGGCGACCCTGGTCTGGTCCGCCGCGGACGCCGCGTGGTTGCTCCGGCCAGGGCGCGGCGGCGGGGGCTGGGGCAGGTCGCGGCGGCGGCCGGGATCGTTGCATTCGCGGCTCTCGCGCTGGTCGGGCCGACGGGTGTCAGCGCCTGGGCGGACTCGCGGCAGAAGCTTGAGCATCGCGAGACGCAGCTGGCCGAGCTCAGGGCCGAACGCGACCGCGTCGCCAATCGCGTCGAACTGCTCGATCCAGAGAACGCCGACCCCGATCTGGTCGGTGAACTGCTTCGTAACAACCTGAATGTTGCGCACCCTGACGAGATCGTTGTCCCACGCGATTGAACAAATGATGCAGTATCGCGTGCAATTTTTGCAAGTGCACGCTCGTCATGCTCATTTCAAATTGCGGGTCAATCGCTTGCGCCCATTGCCCAAGTGATAATATAGCGTCCCGGCGAAATCAGGGCATCCTCCCCATTAGCCCTGATGCGAGACGAGGATACCGACTTGGCAGCCGATAGCGTAACGCCCCCGACTGACGATCCCGAATTCAAGCTCCGCAGCCTGCAGGAAGCCTATGACAAGGCCGGCTCCTACAAGCCGTCGGACGATGAGCTGATGGCATTGTACGAGCAGATGCTGCTCATCCGCCGGTTCGAGGAGAAGGCGGGCCAGCTCTATGGCCTGGGCCTGATCGGCGGGTTCTGCCACCTGTATATTGGTCAGGAAGCCGTCGCGGTCGGCCTGCAATCGGCTCTGGCTGAGGGCAGGGACAGCGTGATCACCGGCTATCGCGACCATGGCCACATGCTGGCCTATGGCATCGATCCCAAGATCATCATGGCCGAGCTTACGGGTCGCCAGGCGGGTATTTCCAAGGGCAAGGGCGGCTCTATGCACATGTTCAGCACCGAGCATGCGTTCTACGGCGGCCACGGTATCGTCGGCGCGCAGGTGCCGCTTGGCGCGGGTCTCGCCTTTGCGCACAAGTACCGTGAAGACGGCGGCGTCTGCCTCGCCTATTTCGGCGACGGCGCGGCCAACCAGGGCCAGGTATACGAGACCTTCAACATGGCCTCGCTGTGGCAGCTTCCGATCATCTTCGTGATCGAGAACAACCAGTACGCCATGGGCACCAGCACCGCGCGTTCCTCGGCAGAGACCGAGTTCCACCGCCGCGGCACCGCCTTCCGCATTCCCGGCATGGATGTCGATCGGCATGGACGTGCTAGCCGTGCGCGGCGCGATCGAGATCGCGCTCGACCATGTGCGCGGCGGCGGCGGCCCGGTCCTGATGGAACTGAGCACCTATCGCTATCGCGGCCATTCGATGTCCGACCCCGCGAAATACCGCACGCGTGAGGAAGTGCAGGAAATGCGCGACAAGCGCGATCCGATCGAGGCTGCGAAGGCCGAACTGCTGAAGCGCGGCGTTGACGAGGAAAAGTTGAAAGAGCTTGAAAAGACCATTCGTTCGCAAGTGAACGAAGCCGCCGATTTCGCGGAAAACTCGCCCGAGCCGGAGCCGTCCGAACTCTACACCGACGTTCTGGTGGAGAGCTACTGATGGCAACCGCGATCAAGATGCCCGCGCTTTCCCCGACGATGGAGGAAGGCACGCTGGCCAAGTGGCTGGTCAAGGAAGGCGACAGCGTGTCGCCCGGCGACATCCTCGCCGAGATCGAGACCGACAAGGCCACGATGGAGTTCGAATGCATCGATGAGGGCACCGTCGGCGCGATCACCGTTCCCGAGGGGACGGAGAACGTGAAGGTCGGCACGGTCATCGCCGTTCTGGACGGCGATGCCAGCGACGTCGGCGGCGATGCGGCCGGATCCGCGGTGAAGGATGTTCCTGGCGAAGGCAAGGATGTCGGGCGCGAGGCGGATACCGGTGGTGCGCAGCCGCCTGCCGCCAGGGAACGCGCCGACGATCCGGAGATTGCCGAGGGCACCGCGATGACGTCGGTCACCGTGCGCGAAGCGCTGCGCGACGCCATGGCCGAGGAAATGCGCGCCGACGACACCATCTTTGTGATGGGCGAGGAAGTCGCCGAATACCAGGGCGCCTACAAGGTGACCCAGGGCCTGCTTGACGAGTTCGGGCCCAAGCGCGTGATCGACACGCCGATCACCGAATACGGATTTGCCGGCATAGGTACGGGCGCGGCCATGGGCGGCCTGAAACCCATCGTCGAGTTCATGACCTTCAACTTCGCGATGCAGGCGATCGACCACATCATCAACTCGGCGGCGAAGACCAATTACATGTCGGGCGGCCAGATGCGCTGCCCGGTGGTGTTCCGCGGTCCGAACGGTGCCGCCAGCCGCGTCGGCGCGCAGCACAGCCAGAACTATGGCCCGTGGTATGCCAGCGTGCCCGGCCTGGTCGTGATCGCGCCCTATGACAGCCGCGATGCCAAGGGCCTGCTGAAGGCTGCGATCCGTTCGCCCGATCCTGTCGTCTTCCTCGAAAACGAACTGCTGTACGGCAAGAGCTTCGACGTCCCCGACGTCGACGACTGGGTCCTGCCGATCGGCAAGGCCCGCATCATGCGCGAAGGATCGGACGTGACGATCGTGTCTTACTCGATCGGCGTCGGCTTCGCGCTGGAGGCAGCCGAAAAGCTGGCGGGCGAGGGGATCGATGCCGAGGTGATCGACCTGCGCACGCTGCGTCCGCTCGATGCCGATACGGTGCTGGAATCGCTGAAGAAGACCAACCGCCTAGTTGTCGCTGAGGAAGGCTATCCGGCCTGTTCCATTGCCAGCGAGATCAGCGCGATCTGCATGGAACGCGGCTTCGACTATCTCGACGCTCCGGTCCTGCGCGTCAGCGACGAGGATGTGCCGCTGCCCTATGCGGCCAATCTGGAAAAGCTGGCCCTGATCGACGCCGACCGGATCGTGCAGGCTGCGAAGAAGGTCTGCTACAAGGACTGACTGGTCCTTGAGCTGAAGGGAAAGGGCCTGCCGTAATGGCGGGCCTTTTTCGTATGCGCCTTTGTCGAAGTCCGCGGCGACAGGCGGTCGCCGGAGTGATCAGGTGATCGTGACGAAGATCGACTTCTTGTAGCTGAGTTGCATCGGCCCCATCGTGGCGAAGGCCAAGACATTCGGCACCTGATATGTCAGCGTCAGTTCGATTTCGCGAACATTGGCGATCGGCTGGGATGTCGCATTCGTGGCGGTCGTCCCGACACGCGAGCCGTTCAGCAGATAGGGTGCCGACACCGCGCGCGTATAGGCCAGCGCCTCGAGCTGGGTGTTGGTGATCTCGTTGTCCTTCTGATACTCCACCGACATGTAGCGGCTCATGTCGCCAGCAACACTGCTGAGCGCGTTCTGGGCCTGCATGTAGAGCCCGACCTGCATTACCCCCAGAAGCATCGCGATCAATGCCGGGCCCAGGATCGCGAACTCGATCACGGCCGCACCGCGCTGGTCGTGATGGATTCGCCTAAGGAACTGTCGGATCTGGCTGGTCATGGCGTCACCCGATCTGAACCGACTTTTCGACGCGGTACTGTAGATCGTCTCCCAGTCCGTAGTCGGTCCAGACGGGCGTATATTTGTCGCGCAGCAGGAAGACGACAAAGCGTTCGGCATTGGGAGAGTTGGTGCAGCCAGTGTCCGCTTTCTTGAAATTGGTCGCATTCCCGCAGCGATAGCGGGTCATGACATAGGCGACGTCATTCTTGGTTTCGTCCGGTTCGACCGAGGGGCCGATGGCGCTGGTCGCAAGGCCCGTGTCCGCCTGGATCGCGGCCGCGAGCTGCTGCATGACGATCGCCAACGCTGCCTCGTCCTCGGGGTGGGCGGCCATCATGATCTCGGCCGCCTTCGAAGCTGCGTTCTGCAGTTCGTGCTGGCGTTTGACCATATTGGCGATTTCCACGCCGCCAAGGCTCATCAGGATCAGGAACGGCGCGACAAACGCCGTCTCGATCAGGGCCGATCCGCTTGCGTCGCCGCGCAGCTTGTGAAGCAAGGTCTTCATCCTCATCACGCCACCAGCGAGACGCTGCCGAAGATGATGGTGGTAGGGTGGTCGGCGGATCCTTGCACCACTTGGTCATGTTCAGCGTGCCGGTCAGGTGCACCTTGCTTGCCACCAGCAGCAGGCACGCGTTCGCCACGTCGGCCGTTCCCGACAGGTCGAGGATGTTGTCCTTGGTGTAGAGCGCGCCGTTAAGGAACGTATTGCTGTTTCCGTTCAGCACATTGCCATGACTGGCATTGTTGCCGTCTGCCTCGAAGATCAGCATCGTGTTGATCCGATGTGCTTCTTCGGCCGTATAGCCCAGGTTCCGCAGCTCGGTTTCATCCATGCCCGACAGGTTGATATCGGCGCCGCCATTGATCTTGAAATTGGCGCCGTCCTCCAGAACGAACATGACGCCGCCTTCGCTCTGCACGGTGTAATTGCCGTTGATTGTCAGCGTTCCGCCGCGAATGAAGAACACGCCCGACTTGAATGTCGTATCGCAGCCAAGCGATAGCCCGCCTTCGTAGACACCGGGATAAGCGACGCCCAGCACAAGCCTGTCGCTTGCAGTCTTGCCTGCGTTGAAGGCATCGATGGTGGCCTGCGTCTTCTTGCCGGTCGCCTTGCAGACATAGGTGCCCGGTCCGACGCCTTCGCTCGAGGGAGCTTCGATGCCGTCGAAGGGATCGGCAAGATTGCTGGCATGTTCGATCACCGTGTCGCCATTAGCCTCCGCCTTGGCGGTCAGCGTATCGCTGACGGTCCCGGCGGTGGCGATGGATCCGGCCTTGATCTCATAGCTGTTGCCGTTATCCGAAATGGCATCCTCGCCCGTCCAGCCGAGGCAGCCACCCCCCGCGTCGTACCCGCCGGTGCAAACCTTCGCCGAATTGGACAATGCTGCAATTCCGCATTGCGCCGTGAAGACCGCATTGCCCCCGATCGTCACCGCTCCGCCGCTATGCTCGTCGACGGCGATCATGCAGCTGGAAACGGTGGCCCCCCCGGTAAAGGCAGCCTGGCTGGAAACGCTGACGGTGGTCGCATTCTTGGTGAAGAACGATGTGAACGGCAGCCGCTTGGTCGCGCTCGACGTCACGATTACCGAATTGCCGACGCCGCCTGCATAATTGGCGAGCTGAACCGAAGGGTCGGTATTGAATCCGGCGGTGATCTGTTCATTCACGGCAAAGGCGTTCTTCGCCCGATCCGCCATCTTGGCGGTGCTGCCGCTGTCCAGCACTTCCCATGCCGCCGCGATGGCTGCCTGGTCGTTGGCGTACTGCAATTCGCGCTTCCACAGGTAGTATTGGCCAAAGTCGATGGCCATGCCGCCGCCGCCGATCACCATCGGCATGGCAAAGGCGACCAGCATGGTGGCATTGCCCTTGCGGTCGTGGGCGAACCGCTTTGCGCGAGGGGCCGCCGTGCAGGACAACAAGCCGCGGGCAAGGCGGCGGAGGCGTTTGCGTGCCGGTTCGATGCTCGTCATAAGCGCGCGGACTCCCTGCTGAAAGATTCTCCGAACTTGCCGAGGCGAAAGCGGAGTGTGCAGTTAATTTCATGACAGGAAGTACCGCCGCTCTGGTAAGCACGGTGCGAAGAAACATGGTAAATGAAAACTTAACCGAGAAGTCCGTCGGATATCAAAGAGATGCATCGCCGGACGAAGACGGGATCAATCCGCCGCTGCAACTTGCGTTGGCCTATGCACCGGCAAAGGCGCGTCCGCACTGGGCTGCGCTGATGCAGCTCGATCGCCGACTGGCGCGCATCGTGGCGCAGGCAAGCGAGCCGATGCTGGCGCAGATCCGGTTGGCCTGGTGGCGCGAGATGTTCTCTCGTCCTGCCAGCGAATGGCCTGCGGGAGAGCCGTTGCTTGCAATGTTGTCGATCTGGGATGCGCAGCGCGCAGCTCTGACTGCACTTGCGGATAGCTGGGAAGCGATGGTCGGCGAAATACCCTTGCCCGTCACGTCCTTCGCGGCGCTGTCCGACGGCCGGGCGGGGGCAATGGCCGGGCTTGCGCACATTGTCGGCAGCGCTGCGGACCGATCGGAGGTCGAGCGCCAGGCCTATCGCTGGTCGCTGGCCGACATCGCCATCCATCTGTCGAATGATGAAGAGCGCGAGAAGGCAATGGCACTGCTCCGTTCGTCCGACCTGCCAAAGCGCCGGCTCGACCGGGCAATGCGTCCGCTGGGTGTCCTGCGGGTCATGGCGGAGAGGGCAGCGGAGGACAGGCGTCCCATCGGCGGCGCCGGAGATTTCCTTGCAGCCATGCGCGCCGGCCTGACCGGGCGATAGGGTTCCTTAACCATCACTGGTATATGCGCGGCCGCGGAAACGGCGGGAAAGGTTGCAGATGAATTGGATGCTGATTGGCGCTTTCGGGGCGCTGTTGCTGGTCGCCGTCGGTGTGTTCTGGTGGCAGGGCAGGGCGGTCGAGAGCCCGGCCGCTCCTCTGCCCGAGGTCGAGGACACTTTGGAGCAACCGGCTGATCCCGAAGGTTTGCCCATCGCCGATGTCGGTGACATGCAAGGTCCCGCCCTGCCGAAGGCGGTGGAACTGACGCGCGAACAGCAGCGCTTCTTTCGCTATGATCGCAACCGCGACCTTGAGATCACCCGCAACGAGATGCTCTCAACCCGCGTTGGTGCCTTTCGCAAGCTCGACGCGGACGGCAATAATCTGCTGACTTTCGAGGAATGGGCAGTTACCACCGTCAACCGGTTCGAGAAGATGGACGGTGACAGTAACCAGCGCCTGACGCCAGCGGAATTCGCCACCAGCGCGCCCAAGCGCCGCCCGCCCAAAGCTGCCAGCAAGTGCTCCTGCTGACCGATCAGGCGGGTTCGGCGATCCGGGCCCGGCCCAGCCACTCGGCCATGTCGCGCTTGGCCCTGTCGGTATAGGCACGCTTGCGGTCTTTCTTCTTCACAGCTTCGTCGGGCATCGGAAACAGGCCGAAATTGACGTTCATTGGCTGATAGGTCTCCGCCTCGGCATCGCCGGTGATGTGTGACAAAAGCGCGCCCATCGCGGTGGTGCGGGGCGGCGACTGCCAGTCGCGGCCCGACAATTCGCTGGCCGCCATCATGCCCGCCATCAGCCCGACCGCCGCGCTTTCCACATAGCCTTCGCAGCCGGTGATCTGGCCGGCAAAGCGGATATGCGGCGCGGATTTCAGGCGTAGCTGGCGGTCCAGAAGGATCGGCGAGTTGAGGAACGTGTTGCGGTGCAGCCCGCCCAGACGCGCGAATTCGGCGTTCTCCAGCCCAGGAATGGTGCGGAACAGTTCCTTCTGCGCGCCGTGCTTCAGCTTGGTCTGGAAGCCGACCATGTTCCACAGCGTGCCCAGCTCGTTGTCCTGCCGCAATTGCACCACGGCATAGGGCCAGCGGCCCTTGGGGAATTCAGGCGTGGCGGTGTGCGGATTGTCCAGGCCGACAGGCTTCATCGGACCAAAGCGCAGCGTGTCCACACCGCGCGCGGCCATGACCTCGATCGGCATGCAGCCTTCGAAATAGGGTGTGTTGGCTTCCCATTCCTTGAACTCGGTCTTCTCGCCGTCGAGCAGCCCCTGGCGAAAGGCGAGGTACTGCTCCTTGTTCATCGGGCAATTGATGTAGTCCTTGGTGTCGCCCCCCATGGCAGTCGGTTTGTCCCAGCGCGACTGGCCATCCAGCAAATGTCCATGTCGACTGTCTCGCGGTGGACGATCGGCGCGATCGCATCGAAGAAGGCCAGGCTGTCCGCTCCGGTTGCCGCGCCGATGCTCTGCGCCAGCGCGGCGGCGGTCAGCGGGCCGGTGGCGACGATGGTCAGTCCCTCGGCGGGAAGCGCATCGATCCGCTCGCGCACGACGGTGAGGTTGGGAAGTTCGGCCAGCGCGCTTTTCGACATGCGGCGGAAAAGATGTCGCGGTCCACGGCCAGCGCCGAACCGGCAGGAACCTGCGCCTCAGCCGCGGCACGCATGATCAGCGAATCGCAGCTGCCGCATCTCGTGGTGCAGCAGCCCGACGGCGTTCGACGTGTCATCGTCGGAGCGGAAACGAATTGGAGCAGACCAGTTCCGCCAGCCCGTCGGTATGGTGGGCGTCGCGTGCTATCGCCGCCTGCCGCGCATTTCCGACAGGCGGACGGTAAAACCGCGCCGCGCCAGTTGCCACGCCGCTTCGCTCCCGGCGAGGCCGCCGCCGATGATGTGGATCTGTTGTGCATTTGTGCTCATGCGCGCCGGTTAGCGATTGCGCCCATGGCTTGGCAAATGCAATCAGGCCGCCCCGATCCGAAAATGGCCAGATGGAGCCCCGATGGTAAAACGCGCATTGATCGAACGCCGCCCATGGCTGCTGCTGTCCATCGCGGCCGCCATCATCTGGTGGCTTGCGATCGAGGGGACACAGACGCCCGGAATCTATCAGCTTTTGCTGCGGGGCATGCCGGTTGGACTGCTGGCAATCTATGCCTGGCAGCGTTCGCTTGGCACCGACGGGGTGCTGATCGCGCTGGTCATGCTGGCCGCTGCGGTCGGCGATAGCCTGACGACGCTGGAATATGGCTGGGGCGGGCTGGCGCACGCATTGTCGCAGCTGATCGCCATCGCGCTGTACTGGCGCAATCATCGGCCGGGTGTGAAGCCCGCCGTCATGGCCGCAGGGCTTGCGGCGGTTGTGATCGCACCGGTGCTGGCCTGGTTCCTGATGGCAGGGGAAACGGGGCAGGGTGCGGTTGCGGCGTCGGCGGCGCTTCTGGCAGTGACCGCGGCCATGGCGTGGCTCAGCCGCTTCCCGCGCCAGCGGGTGGGGCTGGGCGCATTGCTCTATCTGTTCTCCGAACTGCTGCTGATTGGGGTGCAGGCGCGGCTGGTCGACAGCGGCAGCTTGATCGGCCAATCGGCGCAGGAACTGGTCTGGCCGCTTTACTACGGCGGTCAATTGCTCGTGGCGACGGGCGTCGTCACTATGCTGCGGAGGGAGCGGGGCTAACCGACCGGACGGCGAAACGCCGCCCGGCCTGTTGCCTCCGTTACTCCTCGGTCGGAGCGTTGTCGTCGCGGTCCATCGTCGGTCTGGGCTGCGTTTCCTGCGCATCCCGCCCGATCATTTCCTCGACGATCGCTTCCTCTGCTTCGGTTTCCGGTGCTTCTTCTTCATCGATGCGCGCAACCGACACGACATGCTCGTTCTTGTCCACGTCGAACAGGCGCACGCCCGCCGTGTTGCGGCCCAGCACGCGCAGCGAGGCCAGGTTGATGCGGATCAGCTTGGCCTTGTCGGTCACCAGCATCAGCTGATCCCCGACATTGGCGGCAAAGCTGTTCACCACCGGCCCGTTGCGCGCAATGTTGTCGATATTGACGATGCCCTGACCGCCGCGGCCCGTGCGGCGATATTCATAGGCCGAGCTGATCTTGCCATAGCCATTGGCGCAGACGGTGAGGACGAACTCCTCCGCGTCGGCCATGGCCTGCTGTTCCTGGGTCCGGACGGCATTCTCGTCCTTCCACGGAGCAACGCGCAGATAGGCGTCGCGGGTTTCCGCATCGGCCTCGACCGTCTTGAGGATCGAGAGCGAGACGACCTCGTCGCCATCCTTAAGCGTCATGCCCCGCACGCCGGTCGAGGTGCGCGACTGGAACTCACGCACGTCCTCGGCGGCGAAACGAATCGCCTTGCCGTCGCGGCTGGCGAGCAGCACGTCGTCGGCGGAGTCGAGCAACGCCACGCCGATCAGCCGGTCGCCCGACGCACTCCTCGAAGCGCATGGCGAACTTGCCATTGGACGGGATGTTGGCGAACGCATCCATCGAATTACGCCGCACGCTGCCCATTGCGGTCGCGAAGACCACGTGCAGCGCGCCCCAGCTGTCCTCGTCCTCGGGCAGGGGCAGGACGGTGGCGATCGTCTCGCCCGGATCGAGCGCGGGCAGCAGGTTGACGATGGGGCGCCCGCGCGTCGTCGGCCCGCCCTCGGGCAGTTTCCAGACCTTGAGACGATAGACCTTGCCGCTGGTCGAGAAGAACAACACGGGGTTATGCGTGCTTGTCACGAATAGCGAGGAGATCGCATCCTCTTCCTTCGTGCTCATGCCCGAGCGGCCCTTGCCGCCGCGATGCTGCGCACGGAAGGTGGAGAGCGGCGTGCGCTTGATATAGCCGTCCATCGTGACCGTCACGACCATCTCGTCGCGCTCGATCAGGTCCTCGTCCTCAAGCCCGTCCCATGCGGGCGCGATCTCGCACAGGCGCGGCGTCGCGAAATTGTCGCGCACCTCGACCAGTTCGTCGCGCATCACGCCGTACAGCTTTACCCGGTCGCCGAGGATCGCCAGATATTCGCGGATGTCGACCGACAGCTTCTCGAGCTCGTCGCCGATCTCGTCACGGCCCATCGCGGTCAGGCGGTGGAGGCGCAGTTCGAGGATGGCGCGAACCTGACGCTCCGACAGCCGGTAGGCCGCCGCGTCCCCGGTATCCTCGTGCTCCTCGATCGCCTCGACCAGTCGGATATAGGGCGCGATGTCGCCCATCTCCCACGCGCGCGCCAGCAGCGTCTCGCGCGCCAGCTGAGGGGTAGCGGAACCGCGGATGATGCGGACCACCTCGTCCAGGTTCGACACCGCGATGACCAGGCCCAGCAAGATGTGTGCCCGCTCACGCGCCTTGTTCAGTTCGAACTTGGTGCGGCGAGTGATGACGTCTTCGCGAAAATGGATGAAGCTCTGCAGTATGTCCCGCAGGTTCAGCGTTTCCGGACGCCCGCCACGGATCGCCAGCATGTTGGCCGGGAAGCTCGATTGCGCAGGAGTATAGCGCCAGATCTGGTTCAGCACGACCTCGGGCGAGGCGTCGCGCTTCAGCTCGATGACCACGCGCATGCCTTCGCGGTTCGAACTCGTCGCGGATGTCCGAGATGCCCTCGATCCGCTTGTCCTTGGCGGCATCGGCGATCTTCTCGACCAGACCGGCCTTGCCGACCTGATAGGGAATCGATTTCAGCACGATCGAGCGGCGGTCGTTGCGGCCGGTCTCGATCTCGTGACGGCAGCGCTGCAGGATCGATCCGCGACCTTCGCGATAGGCTGCCCGCGCGCCCGACTGGCCCAGGATCAGCGGCGCGGTCGGGAAATCGGGGCCGGGAATGATCTCGAACAGTTCGTCAATGGTGATGGCCGGATTGTCCATCATCGCCAGGCAGCCGTCGATCACCTCACCCAGGTTGTGGGGCGGGATATTGGTCGCCATGCCGACCGCGATGCCGCCCGCGCCATTGACCAGCAGGTTGGGGAAGCGCGCGGGCAGGACCGAAGGCTCGCGGTCCGAACCGTCGTAGTTGTCGACGAAATCGACCGTGTCCTTGTCCAGGTCGGCCAGCAGCATGTCGGCGGCCTTGGCCAGCCGGCTTTCGGTATAGCGCATGGCCGCCGGCGGATCCGGGTCCATCGATCCGAAATTGCCCTGGCCGTCGATCAGCGGCAGGCGCATCGACCAGTCCTGCGTCATGCGGGCCAGCGCGTCATAGATCGCGCTGTCGCCGTGCGGGTGATAATTACCCATCACGTCGCCGACGATCTTGGCCGATTTGCGGAACGGCCGGTTGGAGTGATAGCCGCCGACCTGCGCGGCATAGAGGATGCGGCGGTGTACCGGCTTCAGCCCGTCGCGCACGTCGGGCAGCGCGCGGGACACGATCACGCTCATCGCGTAATCGAGATAGCTGGTCTTCATCTCGTCGACGATGTCGATCGGTTCGATGTCGGGGCCCGGCTGAGGGGGAAGCTCGGTAATATCGTTCACTGCGGGTTCTGCTCTGGTAATGTCACGTGAGGGGCTTTGCTGCCCGACAGACTAGGCGAGGGCGCCGCCTAAGGCCAGCGAAGCCGACGGCCGGGCAGGGCGTAAGGGTCCGTTTTCCACAGACGATCCCTTCTTGGCCCCCGTGATGCCATCCGCGGGGCACCAGCCGACGGCCAAAGCCTTGCCATTCAAACCGCATTCAGTCGCGTCTTGCTATTGATTGGCCTTGTATTGGGAATTTTACGGCGCGAACCGGTTGCCATGCGGGGCTTTCCCCGCCATCTGGTTCGCGATTTTTTGTGAGTGAAGTTTTCTTGAGAGAGATCATGGCACCGCGCCTCCCTCGGCGCATGGGCCAAGCCTGTAAGTCAAAGGAGTACTCGATGAAGCGTTCCGTTTCGCACGTGGCCATGGCATTGGCCCTGACCTTGGGTGTTGCAGGAGTCGCGGGCGTTTCCGCGCCTGCCGAAGCTGCCCAGAAGAAAAAGCAGGAAAAGCAGTCCAGCCTTGAAATTTCCGAGGGGTTTCAGCCCCATGCCGTCGCGATCCAGGAATTGGTCAACGGCACGGCTGACAATCCCGAACTGCAGGCAGCGTCGGAACAGGCGATGACCGCGCTCAACAACACTCTGTCCGCGAACGACGATGCCGCGCGCACTGCGGCGCAGTCGCAGCTTCAGGCGGCCCGTGCCCGTGTCGACCAGCTGATGGGCGGCGTGACCGCCAAGATGGACGCTGCCCGGCCGACACTGACGACCCCCGACGACAAGCTGTTCTTCGGTCAGATGGAGTTGAACGTCGGACAGAAGATGGCCGACTTCGGCATGCAGAGCAAAGGCATCAACCTGATGATCGACAGCGGCAAGCTGCCGGCCGAGGAACTGCCGCGCTATTACTATTTCGCGGGCCAGACCGCGTATAATGCGCAGGATTACACTGCGGCCCGCAATGCGCTGCAAAAAGCGGTCGATGGCGGCTACACCGAGAACAACGCCGAAAAGCTGCTGGTCGACGCCTATTTCCGCGACGACATGACGGCAGAGGGACTTACGAAGCTGAAGTCGATGATCGATGCCCGTCAGGCGGCTGGCCAGCCGGTTCCGGAGGGCTGGGCCTTCGATGGACTTGCAGCTTCCGTCAATCAGGGCCAGACGGACCAGGCCTATCAGTGGGGCCTGCTGACCTTGCAGACCGACAGCCGCCAGCAGGCGCGCAACCAGGCCTACAAGATCGTCGAGGTCTATACCCCGAACTTCACGGACGAAGAGCAGCTCGACCTGCTGCGGCTGATGGCGCGCGACAACGGCATCACCGACAACCGCCAGGCGCTGACCTATATCGAGCTGATGCAGCCGCTGCGTCGTCCGGGTGAGGCGAAGACCTTTACCGACACGTCGAACCAGCTGCCCGCGGGCAATACGATGGTGACCGAGGCCAAGCGCGTCGGCGCCGATCGTTACGACCAGACGCTGCGCGAGCTCAACACCGACGCGAAGAGCGCGTCCGGCAACGAGGCGCTCGCGGTGGCCGACACCTACCTGGGCTATGGCAAGGCCGCAGAGGCGGAAGCCATGTACCGCAAGGCGCTTGAAACCGGCGCGGCGGACAAGGCCAAGGCGCAGATGGGCCTGGGCATCGCTCTCAGCGACCAGGGCAAGATGGCAGAGGCCAGGCAGGCCTTTGGCGAGATCACTGGCGGCAATCGCGCGTCGCTCGCCAAGGCATGGATCGCCTACACGGACATGAAGTCCAGCTGATCGGCGTTACATCGTATCAATGGAAAGGGCGGCTCCTGCGGAGCCGCCCTTTTTTGTTGGTTGCCGTTCGCCTTCTCGCGGACGTTCAGCGCAGCCGCTTCACCACCAGATGCCCGTCCCTTTCGGTAACGTCGAACTGTTCCAGAGAGCGCAGCAGATCGCTCAGCCGCTTGTAGCCATAGTTGCGCACGTCGAAACTGGACCGGTTGCCCGCGATCTGGCCCACTTCGCTGAGCCTCGCGTAGCCGTCGGCATCGCGCTTGGCATTGCGCCACGACTTGCCGAGCAGGTCGATCATCTCGTCGTCGATGCGCGGCTTGTTCTCGGGCTTGGAAGTGGCGGTCTGGGTCGAGCCCTCTTCGATATCCTCGTCACCGGCGATCAGCGCGTCGATGTCGATGAAGCGGGTGCAGGCGTTCTGGAACGCATCGGGCGTCTTGGCGCTGCCGAAGCCATAGACCGTCAGCCCGTCCTGCCGTAGCCGGGTGACGAGGGGCGTAAAGTCGCTGTCGCTGCTCATGATGCCAAAACCGTCGACCTTGCCCTGATAGAGCAAGTCGATCGCGTCGATCGTCATGGCCATGTCGGTGGCATTCTTGCCCTTGGTCAGGTCGAACTGCTGCTGGGGACGAATGCCGTAGCGATTGGTCAATCCCGCCCACTTGGTCAGGGCAGGCTTGGCCCAGTTGCCGTATGCGCGGCGGATATTCACCTGCCCCAGCTGGGCAAGCGCGGTCAGCACCGGGTCGATACCGCGCGGAGTCGTGTTGTCCGCGTCGATCAGCAGGGCGATGTTCTTGAGCGATTCTTCTGTCATAGGCCGCGATGTGTGGCGCTGGCGCGGCGATTGCAAGCAAATGCGCGCCAACCTGCAGGATCAGCCGCGGCGCCGCCGCCCCCTGGCGCGGGGCTGCATCTCCTCGACCAGCTGGCGGAACAGGTCGGGACGCACGATGCGTTCGAACTGGAACCCGGCGCGGTCGTCCGCCACCCAGATCACATGCGCCTCGATCCGGCCGATGACGGGCAGGCGGATCAGGACGCGCTCGCCCCGTCCCAGCGGGTTTTCGCCCTGGATCATGAAGCCGTTGGCGGAAAGATTGACGATCTGAAGGTGAACGTCACCCAGGCGGCGATGCTCGGCAAGCACGGGATAATCGACCGGATGACGCGCCGCGCGGCGCAGATCCGTTACCGAAAGTTGGGCGCCGCCAAGCACTGCTCGTCTCCTCCTGATCCAGAACACTCTGGCTAGGCGGAATTGGCGAATATTTCGTTAAAAATGTTATTCTTCTGCCGATTGCGGTGAAGTCTCGATCAGCCTTGCAGTGTCAGCAGCCCGTGGCGCTTTCTGCCCAGCGACAGCTTGGTCGGCTGGTCAGTGCGGGGCGTCACGATCATCTGCGGATCGTTCACCGCCACGTCGTCCAGCCTGACAGCGCCTTCGGCCACCTTGCGCTTCGCCTCGCCATTCGACTTGGTGAAGCCGATTGCAGTCAGTGCCGCGACGATTGGCATGCCTTCGGCAGGCAGCGAAAGTTCGGGCAAATCCTCGCCCACGCCGCCGCGGGCGAACACGTCCTCGGCGGTCTTGCGGGCGGAAACGGCAGCGCCTTCGCCGCGGCACAAGGCGGTGACTTCATCGGCAAGGCGAATCTTCGCCTCGTTGATGGCGCTGCCTTCCAGCGCTTCCAGCCGCGCTATCTCGTCCATCGGGACATCGGTGAACAGCCGCAGAAAGCGGCCCACGTCGCGGTCGTCGCAATTGCGCCAGTACTGCCAGAAATCATAGGCAGGAAGCATGTCGTCGTTCAGCCACACGGCGCCGGCGGCGGTCTTGCCCATCTTCTTGCCGTCCGCCGTGGTCAGCAGCGGCGTGGTCACACCGAACAGCTCGGTCCCGTCGACGCGGCGGCCCAGCTCGATCCCGTTAACGATATTGCCCCACTGGTCGCTGCCGCCCATCTGCAGCCGGCAGCCGTGACGGCGCGACAATTCGCGGAAGTCGTATGCCTGCAGGATCATGTAGTTGAATTCGAGGAAGGTCAGCGGCTGCTCGCGGTCCAGCCGCAGCTTGACCGAATCGAAGGTCAGCATCCGGTTGATCGTGAAATGCGGGCCGACGTCGCGCAGCAGGTCGATATAGGACAGCGCCGACAGCCATTCGTCGTTATTGACCATGATCGCCGCGTTCGGCCCGCCGAAATCCAGCAGCCGCTCGAACGTCGGGCGGATCGCGGCGATGTTTTCCTCGATTCGCTCGGCTGTCAGCATCTTGCGGCTTTCGTCCTTGCCCGAAGGATCGCCGATCTTGGTCGTGCCGCCGCCCATCACCACGATGGGCTTGTGCCCCGCCTGCTGCAGGCGGCGCAGCAGGAAGATCTGCACCAGATGGCCGACATGCAGGGACGATGCGGTCGCGTCGAAACCGACATAGCCGGGCACGACCTGCTTCTGCGCCAGCGCGTCCAGCGCGGCGGCATCGGTCATCTGGTGGACATAGCCCCGCTCGTCGAGCAGGCGCAGCAGATCGGAGTTGTACTGGCTCATGGTGGGGCGGCGGTTAGCACGCGGATCGGCGGGGGCAAAGACGCAGTTTCGCACAGGCTGCCTCACGGCGATTGCGCAGCCGCGAAGGCTTGGGCAGGAAGGGCGCATGTCGCGCCTGATCTGCCATCCCGAAACGCCGCCGCTCGCGATCGAGCGGGTGGAAGCACAACTGATCCGCCTGCCCGGAACCGGCGCCGCCGCGGGGGGCAGCCTGCTGGCGCGCTACCGGATCACCGGCATCGACCGGCTGGTCCTGCCCGAATTCACCGGCCGGGGCCGGGGCGAGGACCTTGTGGAAGCACAGCTGCGCCGAGCTTTTCCTCGCGCCCGAGACGCCCGGCTACCGCGAATATAATTTCGCGCCGACGGGCCGCTGGGCCGCCTACGATTTTCGCGACTACCGCCAGCCCGCAGGTCCGTACGAGCCGCTGGAACTACCGGAAGTCTCGGTGCGCATCGGCGATACCATGGTGGTGCTGGATGCCCGGCTGAACCCGCGCGAGATCACCGGCTTTACCCGCGCCAACCTGTCGATGGTGCTGGAAGAGGAGGGCGGGCACCTGTCCTACTGGGCGCTCGCGCATCCGGCGGCGCGGCCCGACTTTCACCATCCCGATTCCTTCTTGTACGAGATCGAGCCAGCCTGATGTCCTATCCCGAAGTGAAGTTCGGCATCGACCGCCTGCTGGCAGACCCGGCCCTGCGCGCACCGCTGAAGGGCCGCCGCGTGGCGCTGGTCGCACACCCGGCGTCGGTCACCGCGGACCTCACCCATTCGCTCGACGCGCTGATGGCGTGCGATGATATTGCGCTCACCGCCGCCTTCGGCCCGCAGCACGGGCTGAAGGGCGACAAGCAGGACAACATGGTCGAGACGGCGGACGAGACCGACCCGGCCTACGGCATCCCGGTCTTCAGCCTGTACGGCGAGGTGCGACGGCCGAGCCGGACAGATGATGTCGACCGCCGACGTGTTCCTGTTCGACCTTCAGGACCTGGGCTGCCGGATCTACACCTTCGTCACCACGCTGCTCTACATGCTCGAGGCTGCGGCGGAGCGGGGAAGGAGGTCTGGGTGCTGGACCGTCCAAACCCCGCGGGCCGCCCGGTCGAAGGCACGCTGCTGCTGCCGGGGCAGGAGAGTTTCGTCGGCGCGGGTCCGATGGTGATGCGCCACGGCCTGACGCTGGGCGAAATGGGGCACTGGTTCATCAGCCATTTCGGCCTTGACGTCGGTTACCGCGTGATCGGGATGGAGGGCTGGCAGCCCGATGCCGCCCCCGGCCACGGCTGGCCGGATGACCGCGTCTGGATCAATCCCAGCCCCAATGCCGCCAATCTCAACATGGCGCGCGCCTATGCAGGCACGGTGATGATCGAGGGCGCAACCGTTTCGGAAGGACGCGGCACCACCCGCCCGCTGGAAGTGCTGTTCGGCGCGCCCGACCTCGACGCCAGGGCCATCCTGGCAGAGATGCAGGGCTTCGCGCCCGACTGGCTGGCGGGCTGCGCGCTGCGCGAATGCTGGTTCGAACCGACCTTCCACAAGCATGCGGGCACGCTCTGCTCCGGGCTGATGGTCCATGCCGAGGGCGCGTTCTACGACCACCACGCCTTTCGCCCGTGGCGGCTGCAGGCGCTGGCGTTCAAGGCGATCCGCAGGCTGTATCCGGACTACGAACTGTGGCGGGACTTCCCGTACGAATACGAACTCGACCGACTGGCCATCGATGTCATCAACGGCGGCCCGGCGCTGCGCGAATGGGTCGACGACCCGGCATCCATCCCTGCCGACCTCGACGCGATCGCGGCCAGGGACGAGGCGCACTGGCGCGAGGAGATCGCGCCTTTCCTGCTTTACTGACCGACAGATTCGGGCCGCCGCCGCCCCGTGGGTGGCGGGCTCACCCCTGCTTGCGGCTCAATTGCCGCATCGCGTCCTCGATCCCGCTCAGCGTCAGCGGATACATGCGCTCGTTCAGCAATTGCCGGATCATCCGGTTCGACTGGCTGTAGTCCCACGCCCGCTCCGCCTCGGGGTTGAGCCAGACGGTGGCCGGATAGGTATGCGCCACGCGCTGCAGCCACACCGCGCCCGCCTCGTCGTTCATGTATTCGACCGATCCGCCCGGGTGCGAAATCTCGTAGGGGCTCATCGCCGCGTCGCCGACGAAGATCACCTTGTAGTCGTGACCGTATTTGTGGAGGATGTCCCACGTCTGCGTGCGGTCCTGCCAGCGGCGCGCATTGTCCTTCCAGACGAAATCGTACAGGCAGTTGTGGAAGTAGAAGAACTCCATGTTCTTGAACTCGCCGGTCGCGGCGGAAAACAGCTCCTCGACCAGCTTCACGTGCGGGTCCATCGATCCGCCGACGTCCAGGAACAGCAGCAGCTTCACCGCATTGTGCCGCTCGGGCCGCATGCGGATATCCAGCCAGCCCTGCCGCGCGGTGCCCGCGATCGTGGCGTCGAGGTCGAGCTCCTCCGCCGCTCCCTCGCGCGCAAAGCGGCGCAGGCGGCGCAGCGCCACCTTGATGTTGCGCGTGCCAAGCTCTTTCGTGTTGTCGAGGTTCGCAAAGTCGCGCTTTTCCCAAACCTTCACGGCGCGCTTGTGCCGCGACTGCCCGCCGATGCGCACGCCCGCCGGATTGTAGCCGGAATGACCGAATGGGCTGGTCCCGCCGGTGCCGATCCACTTGTTGCCGCCCTGGTGGCGGCCTTCCTGTTCCTTCAGACGCTTCTTCAGCGTCTCCATGATCTCGTCCCAGTCGCCCAGTTCCTCGATCTTCGCCATTTCCTCAGGCGTCAGGAATTTCTCGGCCACGGCGCGCAGCCATTCCTCGGGAATATCGGCGCGGTCGTCGTCAAGGTCCGACAGCACGCCCTCGAACACTTTCTGGAACACCTGGTCGAAGCGGTCGAGCAGCCCCTCGTCCTTCACATAGACTGCGCGCGAGAGGTAATAGAAATCCTCCGGACGACGCTCGATCACTTCGCGGTCGAGTGCTTCCAGCAGAAGCAAATGCTCCTTGAGGCTCGCGGAAATGCCCGCGCTTCGCAGTTCGTCGAGGAAACTCAGAAGCATGGGATCACTCCAGCGCCAGGATTTTCACGTCGCTGCCGCCTTCCGGCTTGCGGGTGACTGCGGCCACCGGTGCTTCGGTAGAAACGACGTCCATGGTTTGCTCAACGCGGGGCAGGCCAGCGAAAGGGCGAAAGAGTTCGACCGCGCTGCCGTTCGACAGGGCCGCCCAATAGGCTTCGTCATCATCCGAAAGCATGCCTTGGGAGACGGAGATCGAGATGCCGCTGTCGCCCGGTGCGATGCGATAGCCATGCTCGCTATCGACGGGGCAATAGACGAGCATTGCGCCCTCTGACTCCAGCATGTCGCGGCACAGCCTGCTCGGCGCTCTCGAAACCGCGCTCTCCTCGGCCGGCTTCTCGCTCTTCTCGAATGCGATTGAATGGCCCATCGCCTGCAGAAGCATCTGCGCCCCGTCCAGCGTGGCGCGCCGGGCCTTCTTCGTCTTGATCGGCTTGCCACATTGCTCGACCCGACAGGCGGCGGGCGCGGGCTGGGCGGGGGACGTATGGGCGATTTGCCGGACCAGCTGCGCCAGCCGCGCATCAAGCGCCTGCGGGTCCAGTGCGGCAGAGGAATAGCGCAGCTTCACCAGCCAGCCGTCGAGCGTATGGAGCGCAAGACCGGTCGACTGGAACTTCCCCTCGACGGGCACGACGAAGCGTATCCCGCTGTCGGCGCCGATCTCGTCATCCCCGAACAGAGAGACGCGTCCCTGCCCATAGTCGAGACCCTCATAGTTTCTGCTGCTGGCCATCGACATCATGGCGACATCGCCCCACATCGCGACATCGACGGATCCCGCGCGATAGACGTAGAGCGACAGCAACTCCCCCTCGTCCTCGCCGCTATAGAAAAACCGTTGTTCGATCCGTTCGGCAAAAAGGAAGTGGCTTTGAACCGGCGCAGGCCATCGATCTCGGGCGGGGCGGTGATACCCGTATCCTCGTGCACCCAGCTGACATCATTGGCTATTTCGATCGGCTGCGGTTCCGCCCGCGCCGTCGCCGCGGACAGCACCGCCGCGATAGCCAGCGCCGCGCTTTTCACGATCCGCAGGTGCATCGCTCCCCCTCGATCCGCTTCTATCGTTCCCGCCGCGCCATGAAGGCGAGGCGTTCGAACAGCATCACATCCTGCTCGTTCTTCAGCAGCGCGCCGTGCAGCGGCGGGATCGCCCTGGTCGGATCCTTCTGCTGCAATGTCTCCAGCGGCATGTCCTCGACCAGCAGCAGTTTCAGCCAGTCGAGCAATTCGCTGGTGCTGGGCTTTTTCTTCAGCCCCGGCACGTCGCGAATTTCATAGAACATCTCCAGCGCCTTCGACACCAGCCGCTGCTGGATGCCGGGGAAGTGCACCTCGATGATCTCGGCCATCGTCTCGGGGTCGGGGAACTTGATGTAGTGGAAGAAGCAGCGCCGCAGGAAGGCGTCCGGCAGGTCCTTCTCGTTGTTCGAGGTGATGACCACGATGGGCCGCTCCTTCGCCTCGATCCGCTCGCCGGTTTCATAGACGTCGAAATTCATGCGATCGAGTTCCTGCAGCAGGTCGTTCGGAAACTCGATATCGGCCTTGTCGATCTCGTCGATCAGCAGCACGGGCAGTTCGGGCGAGGTGAACGCCTCCCACAGCTTGCCCTTGCGGATGTAATTGGAGATGTCGTGGACGCGCTCGTCGCCAAGCTGTCCGTCACGCAGGCGGGCGACCGCATCATATTCATACAGGCCCTGCTGCGCCTTGGTGGTGGATTTGACGCCCCACTCGATCAGCGGCGCGTTGATGGCCTTGGCGATCTCATGCGCCAGCACGGTCTTGCCGGTGCCCGGCTCGCCCTTCACCAGCAATGGACGCCGAAGTGTCACGGCGGCATTGACGGCGACCTTCAGATCGTCGGTCGCGACATAGTTCTCGGTGCCGGTAAAGCGCTGCATGCTGGGTTCCTGCCTCTCAGTCCGTTTCGGGGCAGGCTAGATACCGCATCGCAGCAAGGCAAGCGCGCCGAAAAACCGCCAATCAGCGCCCGAACAGCCGCGGATAGCGCCGGACGAAGCGCCGCAGCCAGTAATCCGTACGCTCCCGCCGCGCGCGCAGCATGTATCGCCAGCCGGCCAACGCGATCACCGCCGAACCCAGCGTGTCGACGATCAGGTCCCACATCGTGTCGGTCAGCCCCGAAGGATCGCCCAGCATCGGCTTCTGCATGTTCATGCCCAGCAGCTGGTCCGCGCCGAACTCCAGGATCTCCCACAAGGCGCCTATGCCGACTCCGAAGAAGAACGCGAACAACGCGACGAAGCTGGGTTTCATGGTCACGTCGACCAGCTCGTTCTCGTTCACCATATAGACGAACAGGAAGCCAAGCAGCCCCAGCAGCACGCCCGAACTGGCGTGCAGCACCAGGTCCCACCACCAATAGCGTTCGTAATAGTCGCGCACTTCGCCCAGGAACAAAGTGGCGAAGATGAACAATACGACGAAGATCTGAATCTCCACCGGGATGAACACCGGCAGCTTCTGCGGGAACAGGGCGGGCACGCCGATGACCGCCATCAGCATCAGCACGAGGAACAGACCCATCCACCGCTCGCCCACGGCCAGCACCACCAGCTCGCCCGCCATGACGACTTCCATCACGGCCACGATGATCAGGTGGATCCGCCGTATCAGCGGATCGGGCAGGTTCTCGCCAGGCGCGCCAGAGGCGGGGCCCGTCACGCGTCGATCATGTCACGGTCCAGCTCGCCCGCGCGGTTCTGGATGAAATTGAACCGGTGTTCCGGATTGCGGCCCATCAGCTCGTCCACCAGGCGAGATACGCCCGCGCGCTGTTCGTATTCGGTCGGCAGGGTGATGCGGATCAGGCCCCGGCTCTCGGGGTTCATCGTCGTTTCGCGCAGCTGCTGGGGGTTCATCTCGCCCAGTCCCTTGAAGCGCGATACCTCGACCTTCTTGTTCTTGAAGACGGTTTCCTCCAGCTCCTTGCGATGCGCGTCGTCGCGGGCATAGCGGCTCTCTTTCCCCGCGGTCAGCCGGTAGAGCGGCGGCTGGGCCAGGAACAGGTGCCCGCGCCGGACGATCTCGGGCATTTCCTGGAAGAAGAAGGTCATCAGCAGGGTCGCGATATGCGCGCCGTCGACATCGGCGTCCGTCATGATGATGATGCGGTCATAGCGCAGATCGTCGGGATTGCAGTCCTTCCGAATGCCGCAGCCCATCGCCAGCGTCAGGTCGGCGATTTCCTGGTTGCCGCGGATCTTGTCGGCGCTGGCGCTGGCGACGTTCAGGATCTTGCCCCGGATTGGCAGGATCGCCTGTGTCTTGCGGTCGCGCGCCTGCTTGGCGCTGCCGCCTGCCGAATCGCCCTCGACGATGAACAGCTCGGTCTCCGCCCCGGTTTCCCCGCTGCAATCGGTCAGCTTGCCGGGCAGGCGCAGCTTTTTCGCATTGGTCGCGGTCTTGCGCTTGATCTCGCGTTCCTGCTTCCTGCGCAGCCGTTCGTCCATCCGCTCCATCACCGCGCCCAGCAGCGCCTTGCCGCGGTCCATGTTGTCGGCAAGGAAATGGTCGAAATGGTCGCGCACCGCATTCTCGACCAGCCGCGCCGCTTCGGGTGAAGTCAGGCGGTCCTTGGTCTGCGACTGGAACTGCGGGTCGCGGATGAACACCGACAGCATCACCTCGCTGCCCGTGACCACGTCGTCGGGGGTGATGTCCTTGGCCTTCTTCTGGCCCACCAGCTCGGCAAAGCCGCGCAGCCCCTTGGTCAGCGCCGCGCGCAGGCCCTGTTCATGCGTGCCGCCATCGGGCGTCGGGATGGTGTTGCAGTACCAGCTGTACGAACCGTCGGACCACAGCGGCCATGCGATCGCCCATTCGACGCGGCCCTGCTGATCGCCTGCCTCGTTCGCGGGGAAATCCTGAGAGCCTGCGAAGAACTCGCTGGTCACGCATTCGCGGCTGCCGACCTGTTCCCTCAGATGGTCTGCCAGACCGCCGGGGAACTGGAACACCGCTTCGGCCGGGACATCGTCGCTCGCCAGTTCGGGGTCGCATTTCCACCGGATCTCGACACCCGCGAACAGATAGGCCTTGGACCGGGCGAGGCGGAACAGCCGCGCGGGCTTGAACTTCTGCGCGCCGAAGATCTCGGTATCAGGGGTGAAGGTGACCGTCGTGCCGCGCCGGTTAGGAGCCGCGCCGATATGCTCGATCGGTCCCTTGGGGTGCCCCTTGGAAAATTCCTGCGCGTACAGCTTCTTGTCGCGCGCCACTTCGACGCGGGTCAGCGCCGACAGCGCATTCACCACCGACACGCCCACGCCGTGCAGGCCGCCGCTGGTGGCGTATGCCTTGCCCGAGAACTTGCCGCCCGAATGCAGCGTCGTCAGGATCACTTCCAGCGCCGACTTGCCCGGATATTTCGGATGCTCGTCGATGGGCATGCCGCGCCCGTTGTCGGCTATGGTGATGCGGCCCGCCGTGCCCGGTTCGCCCTTTTCCAGCGTAACCTCGATCCGGTTGGCATGGCCAGCCACCGCCTCGTCCATAGAGTTGTCGAGCACTTCGGCAGCGAGGTGGTGTAGCGCGCGTTCGTCCGTGCCGCCGATATACATGCCCGGGCGGCGGCGCACGGGCTCCAGCCCCTCCAGCACCTCGATCGAGGAGCTGTCATAGCTTTTCGCGGCGGCGGTGGCCTTGGCGTCGAAAAGATCTTCTGAATTGTCCTGTGGCATGGCCGCAAGGCTAGGCCCGCAAAGGCCCTGCGATCAAGCTGGCGCGGCAAGTTATGAGCAATGCCGTGGTGCGCTGATCGCCCCAGCCGATCACTGTGGTAAGATTTAATCGTTTTACCGAAGAGAAACGGCGGGGTAGAACCGACTGGCTGACGGTCCGGCAGATCCCCGACGGGCCGCCGCTTCGGCTCTCCTTCCCCCACCCGGCTCCCGACGGGTGAGAGCCGGCACGGGCGCCGCCTCGCAGACCCTTCCCACCCTCAAGGGCGAGGCGGCGCCCCAGTAGCCCTGAAGCCCCAGTAGCCTGGAACCTGGCGCCGCCTGTCCGGTCAGATCACTCGAAGCTGGTCGGGGCGGGCGAAATGACCTTCATCCCGTTCACCGTCACCTCGCGCACTTCGAACGCGCGCTTTACCACGCCGTCGTCGAAGCGGAACGCCCCGTCGAGGCCAAGGAACCCGGCCGGATCGTCCAGCTGCGCCACCGGGAACGGCTGGCCGGGCTGCCAGTCGCGCGCGATCCGGATGGTCAGCAGCACCGCGTCATAACCCAGCGCCGATACGCGATAGGGGGCCGAACCGAACCGGCTCTTGTAGCTGTCCGACAGCCGCTGGAACCGCGCATCCGACACGGCCGAGAACCACGCACCGCGCAGTGCGGGCGTCTGCGCGATCTGCGCGTCGCCGCTCCACAACTCGGTGCCAAGGACCTTGGCCATCTGGTCCGCGTCGCGCAGCAGCGGGCCCGCCCTGACCGCGATGCGCGCGCCATCGGCGATCAGAACGGCCTGGTAGTCGCCCTTTTGCTGCAGGCGGCGAACCGCGGCAGCCAAGGAAGCATTGTCGCGGTCATAGGTCTCGATCGCAGCGACCTGCGTCTTCGTGCGGCGGGCATGCGCCAGCATCGCATCCGAAGCGCGCTTGCCATATTCGCCGCTGGGCACCAGCGCGGCAAAGCGCGTGATGCCGTTCTGCTGCGCATAGGACATGGTCCGCTCGATCGACTGCGAGGGGATCTGGCCCATCACATAGACGCCGTCGCCCGCCACCTGGCTGTCGTTGGAAAAGCTGATGATCGGCACGCGCCCGGGCCGTGCCACGGCCTGCACCGCATCGACATTCTCGCCCAGCAGCGGGCCCAGGATCAGCCGGTTGCCATCGGCGATCGCACGCCGCGCGGCTCCGGCCGGATCATTGGCCGTGTCATAGCTGGTGATGCGGATGTTCGACGTATTGGTGTCGAGCAGCGCCATGGTGGTCGCGTTCGACAGGCTCTGCCCCACGGCGGCGTTCTGGCCCGACATCGGCACCAGCAGCGCGACGCGGTGGCGTGCCTCGTCGACATCGGGCAATGCGCCCGCACTCGGCCCCTCGACCGGCGGCGGCGGGGGAGGGGGTGCGCCGCCGCCGTCAGGAATGATGCCCTTGCAGCCTGCCAGCACCAGCGCGCCAAAGCCCATGATGCCAAGACGGATCGCGCGACGGCGATTCGCCCCGCCAGCAGCGGCACGGTCGTCAAAAGGCGCGGAGTTGGGTGCGACCCGCGTGTTCATGCTTGCATCTCCCAGAGTACGGCGTGCATCAGCGCGGATCATGGACCAACGCGATGAATCCCTCGAACCGGGTCTCTATATTGTAGCGACGCCGATTGGCAATCTTGGTGACATCACCCTGCGCGCCATTTCCGTCCTGCGCGGGGCAGAGGCTGTCGCGTGCGAGGATACGCGCGTCACCGGGCGGCTGATGCAGCACCTGGGGCTGAAGAAGCGCCTGATTCGCCATGACGACCACGCCGACGAACGCGCGCGCGCAGGGCTGCTGGACATGGTGGCCGGCGCGCCGGTGGCGCTGGTCTCCGACGCGGGCACGCCGCTGATTTCCGATCCCGGCTATCGGCTGGTGCACGAAGCGCGCGAGCGGGGCCTTAGCGTGGTCACCGTTCCGGGGCCGAGCGCGGTGGTGGCGGGTCTTGCGATTTCGGGCCTGCCCACCGACCGTTTCCTGTTCGCAGGCTTCCTGCCGCAAAAGGCAAAGGCGCGCGCCGACGTGCTGGCAGAACTGAGCAGCGTGCGCAGCAGCCTGGTATTCTACGAAACCGCGCCGCGCCTCGTCTCCGCGCTCGAGGCGATCGGTGAGGCCCTGCCGGGGCGCACTATCGCAGTAGGCCGCGAACTCACCAAGATGCACGAGGAATGCCGCAGCGGAATGGCCGGCGAACTGGCCGCCCATTACACGGACCATCCGCCAAGGGGCGAGATCGTGCTGATGATCGGCCCTCCCGTCGCCGAAGCGGTGGAGGACATCGACATAGACGCATTGCTGGCCAAGGCGCTGGTGACCGACAAGCCGAGCCAGGCGGCGGCGAAGCTGGCAAAGGCACACGGCCTCGACCGCAAGACACTGTACGCACGCGCGATGGAACTGAAGGCGTGAAGGGCGAAGCCATCCGCCGCAGTCGTGCCGAAAAGCAGGGCCGCCGCGGCGAAGACGAGGCCGCGCTGTTCCTGCACGCCGGCGGCTGGGACATTCTGGCGCGCCGCGTCCGAAATGCGGCAGGAGAGGTCGATCTGGTGGCGCGCAAGGACCACATCGTGGCCTTTGTCGAGGTCAAATGGCGCCAGAACGCGGCCGGACTGGACACCGCCATTGACGCGCGCCGCCTGTCGCGGGTCTGCGCCGCGGCCGAGGCGGAGGCGCACCGCTTCCTGCAGCCGGGCGACGACATGCGGATCGACGTGCTGCTGCTTGCACCCGGCCAGCCGCCGCGCCATCTGGAGAACGCAGGCCAGTTCTGATGCCTGCCATTAAAGGAAGCACTGTGCCCCATCCCTTGCGCATCGCCGTCCAGATGGACCCGATCGAAACGATAAACATCGCTGGCGATTCCAGCTTCGCCCTGATGCTTGCGGCGCAGGAGCGCGGTTATGCCCTGTTCCACTACGACGTACGCTCGCTCAGCTGGAAGTCCGATGGTTCGGGCAGCGGGCGAGTGACCGCATGGGCCGCTCCGGTAACGGTCCGCAAGGTCAAGGGCGACCATTTCGACATGGGCGAGCACCGCACCATCGACCTCGGCAGCGACATCGATGTCGTGCTGATGCGCCAGGATCCACCCTTCGACATCGGCTATCTGACCGGTACCTGGCTGCTCGAGCGGCTGAAGGGCGAGACGCTGGTCGTGAACGACCCGGTTTCCGTCCGCAACGCGCCCGAGAAGGTCTATGTGCTTGATTTCGCGCGCTTCATGCCGCCCACATTTATCACCCGCCGGATCGAGGAAGTGCGCAGCTTCATGGCGGAGCACGGCGCGGTCGTCATCAAGCCGCTGCATGGCAATGGCGGCAAGGCGGTGTTCAAGATCGACAAGGACGGCGGCAATCTGTCCGCACTGGTCGAGATGTTCAACACCACCTGGCCCGAACCCTTCATGGTCCAGCCCTTCCTCCCCGAAGTGAGCGAGGGCGACAAGCGCATCGTGCTGATCGACGGCGTCGTCGCGGGCGCGATCAACCGCAAGCCGGGCGAGGGGGAGTTCCGATCGAACCTGGCGCAGGGCGGCTATGCCGAAAGCGCGCTGCTGACCCCGCGCGAGCAGGAAATCTGCGAGGCGATGGGGGCGCAGCTGAAGGAACTTGGCCTTGTCTTCGTCGGGATCGACGTCATCGGCGGCAAATGGCTGACCGAGATCAACGTCACCAGTCCCACGGGCATCGTCGCGATCGACAGTTTCAATGGCACGGACACCGCAGCGATGATCTGGGACGCGATAGAGGCACGGCTCGGCCGTTGAAGGGGAGCCATAACGGCTCTGCCGCGTTGATGGCCCAATGACTGACTGGATCATCAACATGATCGAGACGGGCGGCTATCTCGGCATCGCCTTGTTGATGGCGATCGAGAACATCTTCCCACCGATCCCGAGCGAAGTGATCATGGGCGTCGGCGGCCTTCTTGTCGCGCGCGGCTCGATGGCGTTCGTGCCGCTGCTGATCTGGGGCACCGTCGGATCGCTTGCCGGCAATTACGTCTGGTACTGGGTGGGCCACAAATACGGCTATCGGCGCCTGAAGCCTTTCATCGACCGGCATGGCCGCTGGCTTACGCTGGACTGGCAGCATGTCGAGGATACCAGCCGCTTCTTTCGCAAGCATGGTCAATGGGTCGTGTTCTTCCTGCGGTTTTCACCGCTGATGCGCACCATCGTCTCGCTGCCTGCCGGGCTTGCGCATATGAGCGTGTGGCGGTTCCTGATCTTCACCGCCGCGGGCTCCGCCATCTGGAACGCCATCCTGATCGCGGGGGCAAGCCTGCTGGCAGGCTTTGTCAAGGACTTCGAGCACTGGGTCGGCCTAGGCACATGGGTGCTGATCGGGCTGATGCTGATCGGCTATGTCTTCCGGGTGGTGACCTGGAAACCGCGAGAACCTGCCGACGAGGATGCCTGATTGCGGAGCCAGCGCAATGGCCGGATCCTCACAAATGCAGGTTGTATTTGACGATCGTCGCGAAATAGCTTGCAACGGGATTGCCGGACTGGTCCAGCGCCGGTTCGTAAAGCCCTTCGCCCAGCACGTTCTTGCACAATGTTTCCCTGAACGAGGAGACATCATGGTCGTTCTGGATGTGGCATTCGGTGCCATTGCCTTGCGCGTCGACATCCACCCGCAGCGCGATCCAGCCGAGTTTATTCTGTTTCAAGGCTTCAGCCGGATAGACATCCTGGATACGCCGCCCGAAGCCTTGAGGATCGACCGGCTTGACCCGGCGGCTTAGCTTGCCCGACGCTTCGTGATCGATATTCCAGTGGGTCGTCAGCTCGTCGAGGCAGGCGTCGAGCGACTTGATGGGCGAGAGCAACTCTCCCGTTTCAAGTTCGATGATATCCCCGAGGCCCTGTTTCAGTTGCATGAGATCGATGTCCGAAAGGGCCGCGTCACGCTTTTCCCTGGTCCATTGATCCTGCCCGGCAGCGGCGTCAGCGGACCGATCCATATGAAGACCGGTCGACCATCCTGCCGAAAACAGGTCGCCCCTGAAGTTCTTCCAGATCAACCGCGTCGGCTTCACTTCCTCGAAATCGCCGGTGTCACCGAACCGATAGCCGATTTCGCCGCCACTCAGGCCATCGGGGGTGACGATCGTCACCGGCATCAGGTCGCCCGGCGCATACTGCGTTATCTGAAGCGCCAGCTGCGCATCGCCCGAGGCGAACACACGCTTCAACTTGCAGCTGTCGCGCGAATAGCCGAGGGCCCATGGCTGCACCGGCTTGTAGACGGTGCGATCGGCTTCGCTGGCAATGGCGGGTCCGGGCAGGCATGCGGTCCCGATGGCCGCAAGAACAAGAAAATTACGCCTTGGGGTCCTTATCAACCGGCGACAGCGATTTCACTCGTCGCGCTCCCTGGGATGGGCATCGCGGTACACGTCCAGCAAGGTCGCCGCATCGACCTTGGTATAGATCTGCGTGGAACCCAGGCTGGCATGGCCCAGCAGCTCCTGCAGGCTGCGCAGATCTGTGCCCGCCGCCAGCAGATGCGTTGCAAAGCTGTGTCGCAGCGCATGGGGCGTGGCGCTGGGAGGCAGGCCCAGCAGGGCGCGGGCCTTGGCGGTCGTCTTCTGCACCACGCCCTGCGAAAGCCGGCCGCCCTTTGCCCCGCGGAACAGCGGATCGCGCGGACCTAGCGGCCACGGCTGACGAGCGAGATAGTCGTCGATCGCCTGCTTCACGAGTGGCACGATGGGCGCGACCCTTTGTTTGCGGCCCTTGCCGGTCACCATGATCGTTTCGCCGATCGGCAGAACCGCGCAGTCCAGCGACAGCGCCTCGTCGATGCGAAGACCGGCGCCGTACAGCAGCAGCAGGACCGCCCGGTCGCGCGCACCGATCCAGTCGGTGTCCGAATTTTCGGCCGCGGTGTCGGCCAGGTTCACAGCCTCGTCCGGGGTCACCGCGCGCGGAAGCCCCTTCGCCACGCGCGGGCCGCGCAGGCGGGGCGGGGCCAGATCCTCGTTTCCCGACTGCGCCAGCGCGAACTTGATCAGCGCCTTGAGCGATGACAATTCGCGCGCGGCCGAGGCATTCGACAGCCCGCCGCCGCGCCGCATCGCCAGGTAGCGCCGCATGTCCGCGGCCTTGCAGGCAGCGACCTGCCGCCAGTCCGCGTCATCACCCAGCCATTCCAGGAACCGCCGGGCCGCGTCGCCATAGGCGCGTACCGTATGCGGCGAGCGGCGCAGCCCGTACGCCAGATGATCATGCCATTGCTCCAGCAGGTCGGCGCGCGGGTTCATGTCGCTGCCAACAGTTCGCCGGAAACCAGTTCCCCCAGCAGGGCGTCGAGCAGCACCATGCCCTGCGGCATGACCCGCAGACGTGCGCGATCGCGGTCGATCAGGCGCAGTCCTTCGTAGAATCTGGCCTTGTCCGCATCGATGAGGCTTTGGGCGGCGATTCCGAAACGCTGCGCCATCTGCGCGAGATCCACTCCTTCCTCCAGTCTGAGGCCCATCATCAGCGCCTCGGATGCCTGTTCGGCGGCGGAAAGATGGCGGCTCTCGGACATGCCATGGCCGTTGCGGCGGCAGGCTGAGAGGTAGTTTTCGGGCTTGCGATGGCGCTGCGTGGCCACGGACAGGCGCCGGCCATGCGCGCCGGGGCCAATGCCGACATAATCGCCATAGCGCCAATAGGTGAGGTTGTGGCGGCTCTCCTGACCGGGCGTGGCATGATTGCTGATTTCGTATGCCGGAAGGCCCGCTTGCGCAGTCATCTCGCGGGTCAGCGTGAATATGTCGGCGGCAAGATCATCCTCGGGCAGGTCGAAGCGGCCCATCCGGTAGTCGGTGGCAAACCGCGTCCCCGGCTCGATCGTCAGCTGATAGAGCGAGAGATGGCCCGTACCGAACGTCAGCGCGCGCTCAAGTTCGGCCTGCCACTCGGCGGCGGACTGGCCAGGTCGTGCATAGATGAGGTCGAAGCTGACGCGCTCGAACGCCCGCTGCGCAACCTCGAGTGCGGCAATGCCTTCGCGGGCGTCGTGCAGGCGGCCCAGGAAGCGCAAGGCTTCGTCGTCCAGGCTCTGCAGGCCCAGCGACACGCGATTGACGCCCGCGCGGGCCAGATCGGCAAAAGCGGCGGCTTCGACCGATGAGGGATTGGCCTCGAGCGTGATTTCCAGCCCGGGCGCTGAATCCCATAGCTGCACGGCGCGGGCGATCAGCCGTTCGACCAGCGCGGGCGGCATCAGGGACGGGGTGCCGCCTCCGAAGAAGACCGATGTCAGCGTATCGGGGCCGGTTGCCTCCCGCTCATGCTCCATGTCCGATAGCAGTGCGGTTTCCCAGGCAGCCACGTCGACGCCGCCGCGCACATGGCTGTTGAAGTCGCAATACGGGCACTTCTTGAGGCAGAAAGGCCAATGGATATAAAGCGCCAGCGCCATGCCCGCGTTTCAGCACCTGTTCAGCGCATCAAGTCAAGTCTGCTGACCGGACGAATGCACATGGACGCGCAGATGAAATACAGGATCATGACGGGATTGGCCGCCTTGGGCGCGATGGCGGCGGCGGTGCTGCCTGCGGCGGCGCAGCAGCAATGGGGTTTTTCCGACAAATATCCGCGCGTTGACAGCGTGCCCGCCGGGACCTTCGCCGAACGGCTGCTGGCATCCCATAACCGGGAGCGTGCGCAGGTCGGCGTTCCCGCGCTGCGATGGGACGCGGGGCTCGCCGCCGAGGCGCAGCAATGGGCCGATGAACTGGCGCGCAGGCAGGCCATGATCCATTCCGAACCCTCTGCCAGGCGCGGAGCAGGCGAGAACCTGTGGCGCGGGTCCGAGCTATATTACTCCGCCGAGGAGATGATCGAGACCTTTGTCGAGGAAAAGCGTTATTTCACGCGCGGGACCTTTCCGGATGTCTCGACGACCGGACAATGGCGCGACGTAGGGCATTACACGCAGCTTATCTGGCGCGACACACAAAAGGTCGGATGCGCGGTGACGGCGGGCGGCGGTCAGGACTGGCTGGTCTGCCGGTACTGGCCTGCTGGTAACACGATGGGCCGTCCCGTACTCTAGGCCGTCCCGTACTCTAGGCCGTCCCGTACTCTAGGCAGGCCAGCGGAAGGCGATGCGGCGTGTTCCGGCCGGCTGCGACAGAGCATCGAAGCGGCGCTCTGCAATCAGGCCCGAACCGTCCCGCCCGATGATGACGACTGTGCTGCAACGGGTGCCATAGCGGGGATCGGCGATGAAGACGGGTGCGTAATCGGGTTCGGGTGCATGGACCGGGGCCGGGTCGGCTGGACGCGGGCTTTCGGCTCGCAGGGCAGAGAACAGCGGTTCGATGTCCGCGGCGTCGCGCTTCAGCCAATCGGCCAGGTCGCCGGACAGCCGGGCCGTCTTTGGCCAGGGCTGGCTGAACGGCCCATTCGACAATCCATGGATGCCGCCCGCCAGCGTATCTTCGCGCGCTTCTGGATAGTTGGTGAGGAAGCGTGCCCGGCCAGGAGCGGCGTGAAATGCATTGAGCGGGTTCATCGCGGCCATTTGCGTCGGCTCATGTCCCGCCAGCAAGTCGGCTACCACCGCGCCGCGCGAAGGCCTGTCTGCAACAAAGCCCGCCGGATCGCGAAAATTGGTGAGCAGCGCGAACTGGCCTTCTTCCGAGACGCCGAGCCAGGTTCCGCCGCCGCGCAGATCGCGTCCAGCAATGATGTCGGGGGTGTCGCGCCAGCGGTCCAGCGGCGCGGTGGGCCTTTCGTGGAACTCGTCGCGATTGGCGATGGCGACGAGCAGCAGGTCGGGATGGCAATCCCATGCCACGGCAGCAACGCACATCGCTCAGCTTCAGCTCCCCAACGCCGGCAGGCACAATTGCCGAAACGGCAATTCATTAGCCGATCCACGGCCGGGGCGCCAGAGCGCCGGTCAGCAGCACGCCCGGAAGACGGGCTTCGGCCT
The DNA here is from genome assembly GCA_963752785.1 of uncultured Alphaproteobacteria bacterium. GTDB lineage: Bacteria > Pseudomonadota > Alphaproteobacteria > Sphingomonadales > Sphingomonadaceae > Croceicoccus. The sequence continues at coordinate 175,571 of CAVVZE010000012.1, read as the reverse complement.
GGGCCGCCGGACTTCGAAGTGCGCGCCGCGCAGCCGGGCCAGCACGAAGGTATGGACCGCCGGATAGAGCGGATTGATGAAGCGCAGATGCGCCGACTGTCCGCGCTCGATCCATTGCACCTCGGCATCGATGGCCGACAGGCCGCCGAATGAGATGGTCAGCCTGTCACGTGGCCCCAATTGGCGGGAAATGCCTTCGATCCGGGCGCCTTCCTGCGTCAGTTCCACCAGATTGGCGGGAAACGAGACACCCGTCCCCATGCGGTAGCGGCACCGCGCCTTGATGGCCTGCTGATCGATGATCGGGGTGATTTTGAGACGACCCACACAAATCTCCTGAGCTTGAGATTTCTGGGGGAATTGTGCGGGTGCGGTTATTGAGATTTTCTTAACGGCCGGGTCCCGGCGGCAGGTTCCTGTGCATAGGCGTGTGGCCGCAGAAGAACGACCGGATCAGACGCCGAACTGCTCTGCAACCAGCTTGGTAAAGGCGTCGGCGCGGTGGCTGATCGCGTGCTTTTCGCCGGGGTCGATCTCCGCGAAAGTCTGTCCGCGGCCCGCCGGTACAAACACCGGATCATACCCGAAGCCGAGCGTGCCGCGCGGCGGCCATGTCAGCGATCCTTCGGCGCGGCCTTCGTAGACGGCGTGACGGCCGTCGGGCCAGGCGATCGCCAGCGTGCAAGAGAAATGGGCGCTGCGGTCGACGTCGGGGCCCTGCTCGGCCAGCAGCCCCTCGACCTTGCCCATGGCCATGTACCAGTCGCGGCCCGGATCGCCTTCGAACCATTGCCGCTGTGCCCAGTCGGCGGTGTAGACGCCGGGCCTGCCGCCCAGCGCATCGACCGAAAGCCCGCTATCGTCGGCGAGCGACACGATCTGCGATGCTTCCGCCGCAGCGCGCGCCTTGATCAGCGCGTTCTCGGCGAATGTGGTCCCCGTCTCGGCCGGTTCGGGCAGGCCCAGCGAGCCTGCCGAAATGCAGTTCATGCCATAAGGCGCGAGCAGGGCCGAAATCTCCTTCAGCTTGCCCGAATTATGCGTGGCGATGACCAGCGAACCGGAACCGAGGCGGGGAGCGTCCGTCATGCGCCGGCGACCGCAGCGGCCTGCGCGCGAAAGATCTCGTCGCAGCCGGTGCGGGCGAGGCGCAGGAGGCGCAGAAGCTGCTCCTCGTCATAGGTCGCGCCCTCGGCGGTGGCCTGGACCTCGGCGATGTGGCCGCCTTCGATCAGGACGAAATTGGCATCGGCATCGGCGCTCGAATCCTCGGCATAGTCGAGGTCGAGGACCGGAGTGCCGTTACAGATGCCGCACGATACCGCCGCGACCTTGCGGGTCAGCGGATCGTCCTTGATCGCGCCCGACTTCATCAGCCCCTCGACCGCAAGGCGCAGCGCGACCCATGCGCCGCTGATCGCGGCGGTGCGCGTGCCGCCGTCGGCCTGAATGACGTCGCAGTCCAGCGTGATCTGCCGCTCGCCCAGTTTCCTGAGGTCGGTCACCGAGCGCAGCGAACGCCCGATCAGGCGCTGGATTTCCTGCGTGCGGCCCGACTGCTTGCCCTTGGCCGCCTCGCGGCTGCCGCGCGTGTGAGTGGCGCGAGGCAGCATCGAATATTCGCCCGTCACCCAGCCTTCGCCCTTGCCGCGCAGGAACGGAGGGACGCGTTCCTCGACGCTGGCGGTGCAGAGCACCTTGGTCTCGCCAAAGCTGACGAGGACCGAACCCTCGGCATGTTTGGTGAAGCCGGTCTCGATCGAGATGGTCCGCATTTGGTCGGCGGCGCGGCCGGATGGGCGCATGGGAATACCTTTGCAGTTCGTGTTCAATTACGGCCGCCCCTGTGAAAGTTTTGCCCGCGCGGTGCAAGACGCGAATTGGTCGGCCGCGAGGCCATGCGCGATTCTTGTTGAGCGGCGCGGCGCCACTACCTAGATCACTGCCATGCCCAGCCCACCGCTCCTCGAACTGTCGGACCGCGCGCGCGAGATATTCCGCCTCGTCGTCGAGGGCTATCTCAGCGACGGGCAGCCGGTGGGATCGAAGACGCTGGCGGGCGGGCTGGACCTGTCGCCCGCCTCGATCCGGTCGGTCATGGCGGATCTGGAACGGCTGGGGCTGCTGGCCGCGCCGCATACCAGCGCCGGACGCCTGCCGACCGAGACGGGACTGCGCCTGTTCGTCGACGGCATGATGCAGGTGGCCGAACCCAGCGCCGCCGAACGCGCGGTGATCGAGCGGGAACTGTCGGGCAGCGGGCCGGTCGAGACGGCGCTGGCACGCACGTCCGCCCTGTTGTCGAGCCTGTCGGCATGCGCGGGCGTGGTGATGGTGCCTGCCCGCGAACCGCGGCTGCAGCAGATGAGCCTTGTCCCGCTGGGCGACGACCGTGCGCTGGCCGTGCTGGTTGGCGAGGACGGCGATATCGAGAACCGCGTGGTCTCGTTGGCAAGCGGCACTGATCCGGCTGCGCTTGAGCAGGCCGCCAACTACATCACCTCGCGCCTGCAGGGCCGCACACTGGCCGAAGCGGCGCGGGCCATGCACCGCGAGATCGCGAGCGAACGCGCCGAACTCGACGCCGCCGCCCGCGAACTGGTGGAGCGCGGCCTGGCTGTATGGAGCGAGGACGCGGCGAGGCGTCCCGTGCTGATCGTGCGCGGTCAGGCGAACCTGCTGGACGAGGCTGCTGTCGGTGATCTCGAACGGATCCGCATGCTGATCGACGACATCGAGCGCAGCGAGCAGGTCGCGGCGCTGCTCGACAATGCGCGTGAGGCCGATGGGGCCCGCATCTTCATCGGGTCGGAGAACAAGCTGTTCTCGTTGTCGGGCTCCTCGGTCATTGCATCGCCCTATCGCGATCGCGAGGGGAAGGTGATCGGCGTGGTCGGGGTGATCGGTCCGACGCGGTTGAATTACGCGCGGCTCGTCCCCATGGTGGATTTCACCGCGCGCAGCCTGGGCCAGCTAGTCAGTTGAACAGAAACAGCCCATGAGCGACGACAAAACGACCCGCGACGAAGCAGCCGAGAACGAATTGAAGGGCGTTCCCGAGGACATGATCGACGGCGATGGCGAAGGCCAGGATGCCGCGGAGGACAGCATCGAGGAAGCGCTGGGCAAGCTGAACGCCGAGCTGGACGAGGCGAAGCAGCAGGTGCTCTACGCCCAGGCCGACACGCAGAACCTGCGCCGCCGGATGGAGAAGGAGATCGCCGACGCGCGCGCCTATGCCGCGACCGGCTTTGCTCGCGACATTCTGTCGGTCTCCGACAATCTGTCGCGTGCGCTTGATGCCATTCCCGCAGAGCTGCGCGAGGACGAGAAATGGAAAGGACTGATCGCAGGTATCGAGGCGACGGGCCGCGAGATCGACAAGGTGTTCGCGTCGCATGGCATCAGCCGGATCGCCGCCAGTGGGCCTGCCGCTCGATCCGAACCAGCATCAGGCGATGCTCGAAATTCCGACCGACGATGCCGAACCGGGCACCGTCGTGCAGGAAATGCAGGCCGGCTACATGATCAAGGATCGCCTGCTGCGCCCGGCCATGGTGGGAGTGGCCAAGAAGCCCGACTGACGCCCGCGCGCTGGTCGCTCGCATCAGCGGCCAGAGGTCACCTCTGGTCGCTGATGCCAGCGGCGTGCGGGAACGTCTTGGCCAGCTTCCGCATTGAGTTAGCAATCACTCGATGCGGAGAATTGCCATGAACATCAAGAAACTGTCCTTGCCCCTCATCGCCGGTGCTGCCTTGGCTACGGCTGGCTGCGCGGATAACTATGCGGTGGAAGGCGCTGGCCTGGGCGCCGCAGCGGGTGCCGGCGTTGGTGCCGTCACTGGCGCAGACGTGGGTACCGCTGCCGCTGTCGGTGCGGCGGCTGGTGGAGCCATCGGCTATTTCACCGACAAGAACGACGATTGCGACGGATATAACGACGCGGGCTATCTGGACAACGATTGCCGCGATTGATCAGGCAATCCAGGGCCGCCCGGCACCTGACCGGATCAGTTCGCTGACCGTATGAGGGTGACGGTGCGGCCCGTCTCTTTAATGATGATATCGTGATCGGCCTCGGCCTGCTGCGCAAATGCCTTCATCAGGCCCGCGCCGAGGCCGGGCCTCTTGTTGTTTTGCTCGGGATTCCGCGGCCCGGCATCGCCGATGCCGTTGTCTTCGATCCATAACTGCCAGCCGTCGTCTTGGCAGGCGAAGGAGAGCGCGACCTTGCCGTCTTGCCGGTCAAGGAACGCATATTTCGCCGCATTGGTAAGCGCTTCGTTGACGAACAGCCCGATCGCCACTGCGGTCTGGCGCGGCATGGGGCAATCTTCAATCCTGGCCTCGACCTGAACGCTGTTGTCGAACACCCCATCGGCGATGCGGCGCACCAGATCGCCCAGATAGTCCTTCATGCTCACCTGAACGCCCTCACCATGCGCCTCGGTCAGGTTTTCATAGGCACTCGCGAAAGTGCTGACCCGACCAATGGCTTCGTCCAGCGCGGCAGAAGCGGCGGGATTGTCGAGCCGGCGTTTCTGAAGCGAGAGCAGACTGGCGACCAGGGCAAAGTTGTTCTTGGTGCGATGCTCGAGTTCGGCCATCAGCATGTCGCGCCGCTCGATCTCGAGATCGCGGGCGACGGCGGCTTCGCGGACGGCACGGCGCCAGGCCTCGGCAAAGATCACGACGATCATCGCACTGAACGCATTGATCGCCACGCGCGAGGGATCGGTGGCCACCTCGAAGCGAAACGAATGGACCTCGGGCAGGACCAGCCACCAGGCCCAGCCGAAGCTGATCACATAGCTGACCAGACCCGCATGCCACCGGCCATAGAGCGTCGCGATCATGACGGTGGGATAGACCAGAGCAAAGGCTCCGGATGTCGGAGCCCACAGGTTCACCAGCCCGCGCAGCAGGATCATCGCAAGCGCACAGACGATTCCGAAAGCTATACCGACGAGTACGCGTTGTAGCGGCGTCTCAAGCCCGCCTAGAAGATCCATTCTGCTGATGTGCACGCGGCCTCCCACGATTAGCCGAAAAGGCCCGGCTGAGGCCGGGGGCCGCAAGAAGGTCGTTGTATTGCAAGCAATGTTAACTGTCGACAAGGATTGCGCGTATGTGAAATGTTATAACGCCGCCGGATCCGGAGCCGGCGCGGCTAGAACGGCAATATGCTTTCCAGCTGGTGCAACGGCGGCGCCCCGCGCAGCGCGAATCCCTTGCGCAGCAGGAACACGTGGCGCACGATCTCCGCCTGTTGTTCGATGCCATAGCTGTGCAGCGGCTGACCGGGCCGGATCGTGTACTCGTAGCGGCAGAACGGGTGCCGCATCAGGACCAGCCAGTACTTCCCTCGCTGCTGCGCCTGCCAGACATGCGTCATCTCGTGGATGAACAGCCCGCGAGCTGCCAGCGAGCCCGTGGTGAAATCATCGCAGTAGAGCGCGTGATCGGCCGGAAAATGGATATGGCCGCACGGGGCCATAACCGTGTTGCCGGGCTGCAGGGGAAACCATTTGCGGCGCCTGATCGTGACTGGCGAGGGATCGATTGCCGATCCGAACACCGACGCGACCAGCGCCTTCTCTCCGTCGGTCAGCCCGCGCGAGCCGCCCGCAGGACAGGCGTGTAACTGGGCGCCCGTCTTCACGCGGCACCTCTCAGTGAACGGTTTCCGTGCCGTGCATGTCCATCTCGGACATGACCTCGCCCGGCCCCAGTATCGGCGCGGTGGTAGAGAATTTGTCGCCGTTTTCGAGCGTGACCGTCAGGTCCGTGCTGTCGCCGGCCGCAAGTGTGGGATCGATGTCGAACAGCATGACGTGAAAGCCGCCCGGCGCAAAGCGCACGCCCTCTCGCGGTTCGAGCAGGATCGAGCCGGCGCTGGCCATCACGGTCACGCCGTCTTCCTCCTTCGTCTCGTGCATCTCCGCTTCGCCGACGCCCATCACTTCGACCGATACGATGCGCACCGGCTCGTCCCTGTTGGAGACGAGGTCGAAATAGGCAACGCCCGGACGTCCCTCGACAGCGGGAAGCCTTACGCGCGCCTGCGACAGCGCCAGACCCAGCTCGGCGTCGCCGGCATCGTTGGCGATCGCCTCTTCCTGCAGCTCGCTCTCGTCCAGTTCGGTCGTGTCGCCGCATGCGGCAAGAGCGGCGGGCAAGGCGAAGGCTGCGAGAACAAACAGGCGGCGCATGGCGATCCAATCTGAGATACTGGCAATTGTCGATAGCGACCAGATAGGAGCCGCGGCAGACTTGTGCCACCGAAAACCGCGCCTATATCGCCCCCACAAATCGCTAGAGCCGCAAAGCGCCCGCTTGCCCCGATGGGGAGTGTGCCAGACGCGGTGTCCGCAAGAAGAAGGGTGGAACAAACTCAATGGCTAAAGTTATCGGTATCGACCTCGGCACGACCAACAGCTGCGTCGCAGTGATGGATGGCGACAAGCCCAAGGTGATCGAGAATTCCGAAGGCGCGCGCACGACGCCCTCGATCGTCGCTTTCACCAAGGACGGCGAGCGGCTGATCGGCCAGCCGGCCAAGCGTCAGGCGGTGACCAACCCCGACAACACGATTTTCGCGGTGAAGCGCCTGATCGGCCGCCGTTTCGAAGACCCCATGACCAAGAAGGACATGGAGCTGGTCCCCTATGACATCGTCAAGGGCAAGAACGGCGATGCTTGGGTCAAGGCCGGCGGCGAGGACTATTCGCCGTCGCAGATTTCGGCCTTCACGCTGCAGAAGATGAAGGAAACCGCCGAGAGCTATCTGGGCGAGACCGTGACGCAGGCGGTCATCACCGTGCCTGCCTATTTCAACGACGCGCAGCGCCAGGCGACCAAGGACGCGGGCCAGATCGCTGGCCTCGAGGTGCTGCGCATCATCAACGAGCCGACCGCCGCGGCGCTGGCCTATGGTCTCGACAAGCAGGACGGCAAGACCATCGCGGTTTATGACCTTGGCGGCGGCACGTTCGACATCTCGATCCTGGAAATCGGCGACGGCGTGTTCGAGGTGAAGTCGACCAATGGCGACACTTTCCTGGGCGGTGAGGATTTCGACAGCGCGATCGTCGAATATCTGGCCGAATCCTTCCAGAAGAAGGAGAACATGGACCTGCGCAAGGACAAGCTTGCGCTGCAGCGTCTGAAGGAAGCGGCCGAGAAGGCCAAGATCGAGCTGTCGAGCGCGCAGACCACCGAGGTGAACCTGCCGTTCATTACCGCTCGCATGGAAGGCGGCAGCACCACCCCGCTGCATCTGGTCGAGAACATCAGCCGCGCTGATCTGGAACGCTTGGTCGACCGCCTGATCCAGCGCACGCTCGAGCCTTGCAAGAAGGCGCTGGCCGATGCCGGTGTCACCGCCAAGGAAATCGACGACGTGGTGCTGGTGGGCGGCATGACCCGCATGCCCAAGGTGCGCGAGACGGTGAAGAACTTCTTCGGCAAGGAGCCGCACACCGGCGTGAACCCGGACGAGGTCGTGGCCATGGGCGCCGCCATTCAGGCGGGCGTTCTGCAGGGCGACGTCAAGGACGTGCTGCTGCTCGACGTGACCCCGCTGTCGCTGGGCATCGAAACTCTGGGCGGCATCATGACCAAGATGATCGACCGCAACACCACGATCCCGACCAAGAAGTCGCAGGTCTATTCCACCGCTGACGACAATCAGCAGGCGGTGACGATCCGCGTGTTCCAGGGCGAGCGCGAGATGGCGGCGGACAACAAGATGCTGGGCCAGTTCGACCTGGTCGGTATCCCGCCCGCTCCGCGCGGCGTGCCGCAGATCGAGGTGACCTTCGACATCGACGCCAATGGCATCGTGAACGTGTCCGCCAAGGACAAGGGTACGGGCAAGGAGCAGCAGATCCGCATCCAGGCATCGGGCGGCCTCTCCGACACTGACATCGAACAGATGGTGCAGGACGCCGAGAAATTCGCCGAGGAGGACAAGCAGCGCAAGGCACGGGCCGAGGCGCGCAACCAGGCCGACAGCCTTGTCCACTCGACCGAGCAGCAGCTGAAGGAGAACGGCGACAAGATCGACGCTGGCCTCAAGTCCGAGATCGAGGCCGCGATTGCCGAGACCCGGACCGCGCTGGAAGGCGAGAACGTCGAGGACATCAACGCGAAGTCCTCTGCGCTGGCTGAAAAGGCGATGAAGATGGGCCAGGCGATCTATGAGAAGCAGCAGGCCGAAGCTGCTCCGGCGGATGGCGCTGCTGCCGGCAGCGAGGCTGGCGGAGACGAGGATGTCGTCGATGCCGAATTCTCGGAAGTCGACGGCGACGGCGAGGGCGAGACCAAGTCGTCATAATCTATCCGCGCCCGCTTCAGGGCCTGACTTGAAAAGCAGCCCGCGGGTCTAATGGGCAAACAACGGTTAACCGGCCGCGTTAACCTTGCCGATAGACCCGCGGGTCTATGCATTGGCGAGCCTGCACGATCAGGTCGGCGCGGACGGAACGCGCAGTCGTGGTGAGGGTCGCTTCTCGCTGATCATGAAATTGAACAAGCCGATCCGGTGAAGCTATGTGGCAAGCCGGACGTTACGGAGGCTGAGTGGAAACCGAAGTCGACTTTTACGAACTGCTGGAAGTCGAGCGTTCGGCGGACGACAAGACGATCAAGTCCGCCTATCGCAAGCTGGCGATGCGCTTTCACCCGGACCGCAACCCGGGCGACGCGGATGCAGAGGCGCGCTTCAAGGCGATCAGCCGCGCGTATGACTGCCTGAAGGACCCGCAGAAGCGGGCTGCCTATGACCGCTTTGGCCACGCTGCGTATGAGCAGGCGGCGAATGGCGGCGGCGGCCACGGCGGCGGGCAGGGTTTCTCCGACATCGGCGACATCTTCGAGACGATCTTCGGCTCCGCATTTGGCGGCGCATCGGCAGGCGGACGCCAGCGGCGCGGAGCGGACCTGCGCTATGACATGGAGATTACGCTGGAAGAAGCGTACCATGGCAAGGACACCGAGATTACGATCGAGGTGTCGCAGACCTGCGATCCCTGCGGCGGATCGGGCGCCGAGCCCGGCACCGGCAAGCGCGGCTGCGAAACCTGTGGCGGATTTCGGCAAGGTGCGCGCGCAGCAGGGGTTCTTCGTCGTCGAACGCGCCTGTCCCACTTGTCACGGACGCGGCGAAGTCATTGAAAAGCCCTGCCGTGTCTGCCGCGGCGAGGGCCGGGTCGACATGCCGCAGACCCTGGAAATCAACGTGCCGCCGGGTGTCGAAACCGGCACGCGCATCCGTCTGTCCGGCAAGGGCGAAGCGGGGCCGCAGGGCGCGCCGTCTGGCGATCTCTATATCTTCATGCACGTGCGGCGCCACGATGTATTCGAGCGCGACGGCACCAACCTGTTCACCAAGGTTCCGATCACTTTCACCAAGGCGGCGCTGGGCGGTACGGTCAGCCTGCCGGGCCTCGACGGTGAATGGATTACCGTGAACATCCCCGCAGGCGTCCAGTCCGGCGAACAATTGCGCAAGCGGGGTGAGGGCATGCCCGTCCTGCAGGGCCGCGGCCGCGGCGATCTGGTGGTGGATATCCAGGTCGAAACCCCGCGCAAGTTGTCCTCGAAGCAGAAGGAGCTGCTCCGCGAATTCCAGCAGAGCGAAACCAAGGCGCAGTGCCCCGACGCCATGGGCTTCTTTGAACGGATCAAGGCGAACTTTACGAAGCGCTAGGCGTCAGGTCTTGGCTTCGGCAGTCCGCTTCGCCTCGACCTCCTTGCGCAGCGCTTCGATCAGGGAGGTCCGGCACAGGCCGGCTTCCTGCTCCTCTTCAAGGATCGCCAGGAACGCTTCGTAGCGGATGGCCGACAAGGTTTCGTCTGGCAGGTGTTGCTCGGGTCCAAGGGTCGAGGCGACGATCCCGATCATCCGGTCCGCCCCATGCAGGCGGCCCCACAGATAGTCGTTCTCGCGATAGGCGCGGCTGAAAAAGGCGCCGAAATTGTAGAACTCGATTCCGCGCAGACAGGTCGACGCTCCGCCGGGGCGAATGGCCGACGCGTCCTCGGGTGCAATGCGGTCGATCTTGATCGGCTCGAACTCGTCGAAGCCGCGGGCGCCCAGCAGCGGCAGGGTCGCGATGTCGTAAAAGGGAAAGCCCAGATAAGCGAGAAGCATGATCCGGCGCTGCTCGCGCGGCAGCTGCCCAAGCCCTTCCACCAGCAGCGCATCGACCTTCGTATCGGTGGCCGCCAGGTCGCGCACCCGGGCGATGCAGTCGACCGCCGCACCGGGATCGGCCAGCACTTTGCCAGCCAGTTCGCCGAAATCATCGCCGAGCGGGCCGACCCCGCCGATACTGGTATAGATCGAAAGCGCGTCATACACTGCCTTGCGCGCCACTTCCCGCTTGGCATGCGGCAACGAACCCCCGACATCATCGGGCGAAAGACGCCGCGCCAGCAGGCGCAGCCGCCGGACCCGAAATCCCAGATCATGCGTGCGAAAAAACAGGATCGCCTCTTCGCTCGCACCCAGCCTGCCACCAGAAAGACTGCCCAGTCCCTCATGCTGGAAATGGGCTGAAAGCATGGCAATCACGCTTTCGCGTGCAGGCTTTTCTCCGGGAATGCCGCGGTGGATAAGGTTGGCAAGATTTTCCACGATTCCGGCAAACTTGCTGCGGGCGTAGGAATGGAAGGCAAAGCCGGCCTGCTCGGCTGCAGCCTGCTGGGCACGTCGGCGCCACTTTGCAAGCCGGTCCGGTGTCGGACGGTCCAGGAACAGCGTACGGCCCAGCAAGCGGTCGACAGTCAACTCGACCTCGGGACGCAGCCCGTCGACGATGGCGCGCAGGCGCGCGGCTTCCCGGCTTGCGCGTCGATACGTTCGAGATTGTCGCGGATCGGCTGTTCGCGCGGGATCGCCGACAGCGAACCGAAGATCGACGAGAAGAAACCGATCTGCCCGCGGTTCCTCCTTGTTCGGCGGCCGTTCGGCGAAGCGTCGGGGTGCGGGATCGATATAGATGAAGCGGCGGTCGACCTCGCGCGTGGGCAGGACGCCCGTCCGAGCGCCGCGATCGCCCCGGCGAAGGGCGCGTTGACCAGCACTGAACCATCGATCAGCGCGACCTGTGTCCAGGTCGTCGGCCTGGGCATGATGCGGCATCACCCGCGCGAGGAACGCGTCACGGCTCGGCCAGCCCGTCTCCCGCTCGGCGGCCAGCCGCTCGATCTTCAGCAATCGTCCAGCGGCGGAAAGGCGCCGGGAAAGCTGCCGGTCGCACGCGCGGCGAAGACCAGGTCAGTGGTCGGCGACGCCATGCTCGCCTCCGCCGCCATGCGCGCCCGGAATGCCGATCGGCAGGCGATGCTCGCTCTCGCTGGCCATGGCGGGGTTGCAGCCGCAGCAGCGACGGGTAGCCGCGGAAATCGGTCGCCGTCACGAACAGGTCGATCGGATGGCCGGGCGGATCAGCAGCGGGCCCGTCGGCCTTCTGCGCCATCGCGTCAAGCGCGTCTCGAGCAGGCGCGAAAACCCGCTGCCCGAGAACGGCGGTGCGAACCAGCGCCACGCATCAGGCGCGACACCTTTCGCCGCTACCTCGCCGCGTGTCTCCGGCGCGACGCTCTCGCGAAACCGCATTGCCGGGCCGCCGCAGCAGCATATTCGACCAGCGGCTGCGCCCAGAATTTCGAAAAGCGGTTGCCCGGGCGCGCCTCGGGCTCGACCAGCACGTCGCACGTCCGCCCGGTCAAGCCACAGCCGGTCAGCGGATCGAGCGACCGGCCCGTAGTAGATCGCCTGGGCCAGGAACACGGCATTGATGCCGCCTGCGCTCGCTCCCGTCAGGATGTCGGGCAGGACGCGCAGCCGCAGTTTCACCATGTTCCGCCGATGGCGTCCAGCAACTCGCGATAGACCCGCTGCACCCCATTGACGCGAGCGGCTCGTCGCATGGAACATCGCGGCTGGCGCGGGCGAGGTGCCAGATTTCCTTGGTGACGCCGTGCATGTAGACCGCCAGGCTGACCCCGCCATAGCAGACCAGCGCAATCCGCAATTCCTTCTGCCGCATCGTCGTGACTGTGGCAGCAGAGGGCCGGGAATGCCAAGCGAATTGAACGTGAAATGCGCAATTTTCGCCGATTGCGTTCCCCATCTGTTCCCGATAAGCGAGGCCATGGCCAAACCAAAACGCAGATACGTCTGCCAGGCTTGCGGCGGCGTCCTCGCACCGCTGGCAGGGGCAATGCGCCGATTGCGCGGAATGGAACACGCTGGTCGAAGACGCGCCCGCGACGGTGTTTTCCGCCGAAGCACGATCTGTCGGGCGGCGGCCGGCCGGTCGCATTCGACGCGCTCGACGCCCGAACGCCGCTTCCGGTGCGGCAGCCGACCGGGCTCGCCGAATTCGACCGCGCGCTGGGCGGCGGGCTGGTGCCCGGCTCGGCAATCCTGATGGGCGGCGATCCGGGCATCGGCAAGTCGACGCTGCTGCTGCAGGCCGCGGCCAGCGTCGCGCGCGGCGGGCGAGAGCGCGGTCTATATCAGCGGCGAGGAAGCGGCCGGCCAGGTGCGGCTGCGCGCGGCGCGCCTGGGGCTGGCCGATGCGCCGATCAAGCTCGCCGCGGCGACCTCGGTGCGCGACATCCTGACCACGCTCGGCGGCATGGAGACGCCCGCACTGCTGGTGATCGATTCGATCCAGACCATGCATTCCGACACGATCGAAGGCGCGCCCGGCACGGTCAGCCAGGTGCGCGGCTGCGCGTTCGAACTGATCCGCTACGCCAAGGAGAACGGCGCCGCGCTGGTCCTGGTCGGCCATGTCACCAAGGACGGCACCATCGCCGGGCCGCGCGTGCTGGAACACATGGTCGATGTGGTGATGAGCTTCGAAGGCGAGCGCAGCCACCAGTACCGCATCCTGCGCGCGCTCAAGAACCGCTTCGGCGCGGTGGACGAGATCGGCGTCTTCGCGATGGCAGGGGAAGGGCTGGAAGAAGTCGCCAACCCTTCGACTGCTGTTCCTGTCCGGCAGGGAGGAGCCGCTGGCAGGCAGCGCGGTGTTCCCCGCGCTGGAAGGCACCCGGCCGGTACTGGTCGAAATCCAGGCGCTGATCGTGCGGCTGCAATCGGGCGCGACGCCGCGCCGCGCGGTGGTCGGCTGGGACAACGGCCGGCTCGCCATGCTGCTCGCCGTGCTGGAAGCGCGCTGCGGGCTCAATTTCTGTTCAGCGGAGGTCTATCTCAATGTCGCCGGCGGCTATCGCCTGACCGACCCGGCCGCCGATCTGGCGGTGGCCGCCGCGCTGGTATCGGCGCTCGCCGACAAGCCGCTGCCGACAGCAGTCGGCATGGTTCGGCGAAGTCTCGCTGGCGGGAGAAATCCGCCCGGTCGCGCATGCGCCGCTGCGGCTGCGGGAAGCAGCCAAGCTGGGCTTTGACATGGCTTTCGGACCTGTCTGAAACGCACGGGCAAGCTCCGAACGGGGATCGGCGTTATCGATGCCCTCGACCAGCTTGCCAAGCTCGTTGACCGGGTGATGGGCGCAGACTAACATCATCGATCCCGGAATGGTCTATGACCGGATTTGATTTCATCGTGCTGGTGATCGTCGGCGTCGCCGCGGTCGGCGGCTTCATGCGCGGCTTCGTGCAGGAGGTCCTGTCGCTCGCGGCCTGGATCGCTCGCGCATCTTCGCGATCCATTACCTGCACACGCCGCTGACGGCCGCGCTGACGGAATTCTTTCAGGACTACCGACATTGCGGTCGCCTGCTCGCCTTCGCGCTGCTGCTGCTGATCCCCTATGCCGCGATGAAGCTCATCGCCGCGCTGGGCGGGCGGCGAGTCGCGCAATTCCGTCCTCGGGCCGATCGACCGGGTGCTGGGCTTCGGGCTTCGGCGCGCTCAAGGGCGGTGATCGTGGTGCTCGCGCTTCTCGCTGCTGGTGCTCGGCTACGACAGCGTCTGGGGTGCGAGCGGCCGGCCGACCTGGATCACCAGCTGGCGCGCACCTATCCGGTCGGTCGATGCAGGCTCAGCAAGGCGCTGGTCGAGATGATCGCCGAGCGGCGCGCGCAGCTGCGGGACGACGTCCGGGCGATCTGATGACGCCGGTCGCCGTAGCTTGCCATCGATGAACGCTGTTCGCCTCTATACGCCGCAATGCTGGCCGCCGCCTTTCGACTGGCGCGATTTCCCGCTTGGCGGACGCTCTCGCTCAGCGCGGCGAGGCGCGTTCGCGTCAGCTGCGGCAGCACGCTGCAATATCGGTCTGTCGCTCGACGACGACGGCGCGGTCATCGCGGTCGGAATGCAGGTCAGGCCTGCGCGATCGGGCAGGCGTCGGCGGCCATCTTCGCGCGCAGCGCCGCGGGGCTGGACCAGCACGCGATCGACTGCAGCGCATGAGCAGCTGATCCGCGGCTGGCTCAGGCGACGAAGGCCGACTGCCCGATTGGCCCGGCATCGTCGACCTGATCGGCCTGCGCGCGCCTATCCCGGCCCGCCACGGCGCGATTCTGCTTGCCGTGGAAGGCCGCCCGTCGATCGCGCTTTCCAAGCGCCGGGCCGCGCGGGCTTGCAGAGTCGCTTCGACGCGCAAGGGATTGCGAAGGGGGAGACGGAAGCGAGCATGAGCAGCCAGGGCGATAGTCGCACCATGCGTTCGACAGGCATCCGAGCGAGAAGGATATCCGCCTGGTCATCGCGGCCTCGTCAGCGCGGGCACCGATCTTCGAATGGTACGATTTCTTCATCTACGGCACGCTCGCCGGCGCTGATCGGCGCGGCGTTCTTTCCCGGCGGAAACGAGACGCTGCAATTGCTGCTGGTGTGGGCCGGCTTTGCGGTCGGTTTCGGCTTCCGTCCGCTCGGCGCGATCCTGTTCGGCTTTCTCGGGCGACCGGCTGGGGCGCAAATACACGTTCCTCGTCACCGTCACGCTGATGGGCATCGCGACGGCTGGCGTGGGGCTGATCCCCGGCGCCGCGACCATCGGCATCGCCGCGCCGATCATCGTCATCCTGCTTCGCGTATCCTGCAGGGCCTGGCGCTGGGCGGCGAATATGGCGGCGCGGCGATCTATGTCGCCGAGCACGCGCCGCCGGAAAAGCGCGGCTTCTACACCAGCTTCATCCAGGCGAGCGTCGTCGGCGGCTTCGTGCTGTCGATCATCGTGGTGCTCGCCTGCCGCTCCCTGATCCCGGCGGACGAATTCGCCGCCTGGGGCTGGCGCGTGCCGTTCCTGCTGTCGCTCGTCCTGCTCGCCATATCGCTGTGGATGCGGCTGAAACTGTCCGAAAGCCCGGTGTTCCAGGCGATGAAGGAAGCCGGCGAGACTGCGGACAACCCCTTCGTCGAAAGCTTCACCTATCCCGGCAACAAGAAGCGCATCTTCGTCGCGCTGTTCGGCGTGACAGGCGTCCTGACGACGATCTGGTACACCGCCTTCTTCTCCGGCCTGTCGTTCCTGCGCGGGCCGATGCGGGTCGACGAGCTGACGGTGGAACTGCATGCTGCTGTCGCGGGCTGCTCTCGATGGGCTTCTACGTTCTCGTGGGCAACTGGTCGGACCGGGTCGGGCGCAAGAAGCCGATCATCATCGGGGCGGTCGCTGACGCTGCTGCTGCTGTTCCCGCTGTTCTGGGGCCTGGGCGCGCTCGCCAATCCGGGCGCTCGCGCGCAGCGGCCGAACAGCGCGCCGGTCGTCGTCGCCGGGCCGGATTGCCGACTACGATCCCTTCGCCGAGCGAGCAGGCAGACCGATTGCGGTAAGCTGCTCGAGGACCTGACCGTCACTCGGCGTGCCCTACAGCCGTCCGGCAGTGCAACGCGCTGACCGCTGACGGTCGGGCGGCGACGCCGGTCGACGATCGGCCGGCGATCTGGCTGGCGACGATGCGGCCGCGGCGCGCCGACGCATCCAGGCAGCGCTTGGCTGCAGGACGGCTTACGACTTTTCGAACGCAGCAGCCCGCCGCTGCCGAACATCCTCGGGCATCATCGGCGCTGCTGCTGCTGTCTGGGCGATGCTGTCGGCGCTGACCTACGGCTCGGTCGCGGCGCTGCTGACCGAGATGTTCCCGCCGCGCATCCGCTACAGCTCGATGTCGATCCCCTACCACATCGGGGCAGGCTATCTCGGCGGATTCCTGCCGCTGATCGCCGGCTATATCATCGCCCGCACCGGCAATGCCTATGCCGGGCTGTGGTACACCTGGGCGATGCGTGGCGCTTCGGCTGGTCGGTGGCGTGGTGGGGCCTTCCAGGCGGTCCGCCGCGCGATTTCGCCGATGAATGCCTGAATGATCCGGCCGCAGCTTCCCCCGCCACTCACTGCGGCTGCGCCATCGATCAGCGAGGCGCTCGCCGACAACTGGCGGGCGCTGGACCATCTGTCGGGCAGCGCGCAGCGCGGCGCGGCGGTCAAGGCCAATGCCTATGGGCTGGGCGTGGGCCGGCGTCTGCCCATGCTGCTGCGAGGCCGGGTGCGCGCGATTTCTTCGTCGCGCACTGGAGCGAAGTTGCCGAGCGTCGTCGCCCATGCGACCGCCGCGTCGATCTCGGTGCTGCACGGCCCGCTGACGAGGCGGAAGTGCGCCTTTCGCCGCGGCAGCTGGCGTGCGTGCCGGTGATCAACACGCTGCATCAGGCGCGCCGCTGGCGAGACGCGGCGGCGGGCTCTGCGACCTGATGGTCGATACCGGCATTAACCGGCTCGGGCATCGATGTCGAGAGATCGGCGACCCGGCCATTGCGGCGCTCGATATCGACGTCCTGATGTCGCACCTCGCCTCGGCCGACGAGGACAGCGACCTGAACGCCGTGCCAGCAGCGCCGCGTTCGCGCGCGCAGTCGTGCAGCAAGTGCCGCACCGGACCGCCGAGCCTGGCCAACAGCGCCGGGATCGCGCTCGGGCCGGACTATGCCTTCGATCTGACCCGCCCGGGCCTTGCGCTGTATGGCGGCGTCCCGCGCGGCGGAACTGGCGGGACGATCCGCGCAGGTCGCAGCGCCGCAAGCGGCGATCCTGCAGGTCCGCAGCCTCCAGGCGGGCGAAACCGTGGGCTACAACGCCAGCTTCACCGCGCCGCGCGACATGCGGGTGGCGATCGTCTCGCTCGGCTATGCCGACGGTTTCCTGCGCTGCTGGTCGGGTAAGGGCATGTTCACAGCGCAGGACAGCGCGAGCCTTGCCGTCGTTGGGCAGGGTATCGATGGACATGGTCGGGATCGACCTTTCCGCTGCGCCGCATTTGCGCGAAGGGCGACTGGCTCGCAGTGCCGATACGCACCTGCCGCGGGCGGCGGAACTATCCGGCTTGTCGCAATACGAACTGCTGACGCTTGCGGGCCTGCGGCTACGTCGGGGATAGCTTGCAGGCTGTTCAACGTGCTATTAGCATTTGCAGCAAATATTGCAGCACGGCTCGCTATTCGGGCCATGGATGTTCAGGTTGTCTTCGCATGCTCGATTAACGGTGCAATCCGGTCTTGGCAGATACGTGGCGGACATAAGACGAGAACGATGGTCCGATCATCATCAAGAAATACGCCAATCGGCGGCTCTATAACACCGCTTCGTCCAGCTACATCACGCTCGACGATCTTGCCGAGATGACGCGCGAGGGCACGAATTCCAGGTGCTCGACGCCAAGAGCGGCGATGACATCACGCATTCAGATCCTGACCCAGATCATCATGGACGAAGAAGCGAACGGCGAGCAGATGCTGCCGGTCAGCTTCCTGCGCGACCTGATCGGGATGTACGGCAATTCGATGCAGTCGATGATGCCGCACTACCTTGAAGCGTCGATGGCCAACTTCCGCGACAATCAGTCGAAGATGCGCGAAGGCGTTCGAGAAAGCGATGGGCAGCAATCCGCTGGCCAAGCTGGCGGAGACAGAATATGGCGATGATGCAAGTGCCGCGACCGAGGCGTTCATGCCGGGCGCCAAGCCGGGAAGAGGGCGAAGCAGCTGCCGAGAGCCCGACGCCGACGCAGAAAGCGACGAACTTGACGAACTGCGCGAGCAGATGGCCGCGATGCAGAAGAAGCTGGACGAACTCGGCAAATAAGCTGCGCAGCTTGACGTCACGCGCTGCCGCGATTAACAGTTCTGGCGCACGTTTTGCAGCTTAATCAGGAATCGGAAGTCCCGTGTCCAAGATCCGTCACGCCTCGACCGTCACGCGCGAAGACGACTTTGCCGCCTGGTATCAGGAAGTCATCAGCCAGCGCCGACCTCGCCGAGGAATCGGGCGTGCGCGGCTGCATGGTCATCAAGCCGTGGGGCTACGGCATCTGGGAGCGCATCCAGCGCCTGATGGACGACCGGATCAAGGCGACCGGGCACGACAATTGCTATTTCCCGCTGTTCATTCCGCTCGTCCTATTTCGCCAGCGGAAGCCGAGCATGTCGAAGGCTTCGCCAAGGAAATGGCGGTCGTCACCCATCACCGCCTGATCGCGGACGAGAACGGCGGGCTGATCCCCGACCCGGAGGCGAAGCTGGAAGAGCCGCTGGTGGTGCGCCCGACGTCGGAAACCATCATCGGCGACGCGATGGCGCCGCTGGATCCAGAGCTGGCGCGACCTGCCGCTGCTGACCAACCAATGGGCCAACGTCGTGCGCTGGGAAATGCGCACCCGGATGTTCCTGCGCACCAGCGAATTCCTCTGGCAGGAAGGCCATACCGCGCACGCAAACGCGCGAAGATGCGATGGAAGAGACGCTGCGGATGCTGGAAGTGTACCGCGCCTTCGCCGAAGATGATCTGGCGATGCCGGTGATCGCGGGCGAAAAGCCGGAGAACGAGCGCTTTCCCGGCGCCGTCGAGACCTGGTCGATCGAGGCGATGATGCAGGACGGCAAGGCGCTGCAGGCCGGCACCTCGCATTATCTCGGCACCAATTTCGCGCAGGCCGCCGGCATCCAGTACCAGGACCGCGAAGGCGGCAGCAATTTTGCCACACGACCAGCTGGGGCATTTCCACCCGGCTGATCGGCGGCGTCATCATGACGCATGGCGACGATGACGGGCTGCGCGTGCCGCCGCGCATCGCGCCGCATCAGATCGTCATCCTGCCGATGCTGCGCGACAAGCCGGAAGACGAGCGACTGCTGGCCTATTGCGAGGAGATCTGCGCGACGGCGCTGGCCGCGCAGAACCGCGCTTCGGCGAACCTGTCGCGCGTGCTGCTGGACAGCGAGCCCGGCAAGGCAGCGCAAAAGCGCTGGGACTGGGTGCGCAAGGGCGCGCCGATCATCGTCGAGGTCGGCCCGCCGCGACATGGCGAGCGAACAGGTCTCGATACTGCGCCGCGACCGGCTGTGGACGCGAGGATGGCAAGCCCGACATGCAACGGCAATCGCGCGACGACTTCATCTTCAACGCCGCCGGGGCTGCTCGAGGAAATCCAGCAGAGCCTGTTCAACGAGGCGCGGACCCGGCGCGACGCGAACATCACGCGCCGGCATCACCGACTGGACGGCGTTGCGGAGTATTTCGGCGAAGGAGCGGAAAATCCCGGCTGGGTCGCGCAGTCATGGTCGCAGCCCGACCGGCGCGGCGCTGGATGCGGTGGTGGAGAAGCTCAAGGCGCTGAAGCTGACCGTCCGCAACGTGCCGAGCGGCGGAGACAGGCCTGAGGCACCTGCATCTTCACCGGCGAACCGGCGGCGGAACGCATCTATATCGCCCGCGCCTACTAGGCACGGGTCTTGCCAAGAGCATGGGGGCAAGGCACAGTGCGGGGCATGAGAACCCGCCTGCTTTCGCCGCGCTGATCGCGCTTGCCAGCACCCCCTTGTCTCCACGCCCAGCCGCGGCCCAGGGCGAGGCTGATCGGACGTCTCGGAAGAGCGGCTGCGCGCCGATATCGATACGCTGGTCGGCTTCGGCACCCGGCACACGCTGTCGGTGCAGGACCACCCGACCGCGGCATCGGCGCGGCGCGCCGATGGGCAGAGGCCGAGTTCCGCCGGCATCTCGCGGATTGCGGCGGCTGCCTTGAAATCGCGTTGCCCGAACGCATCATCGCAGGGCCGCGCGTCGCCACACCCACCCGGCTGCGTGAACGTGCTTGCGATCCAGCGGGGCACCGAACGCCCGAACGAAGTCGTGATCGTTTCAGGGCCATATCGACAGCCGCTGTGCCTCCGATCCGTCTCGATTTCACCAGCGATGCGCCCGGCGCGAACGACGACGGATCGGGCACCGCCCTGGTCTTCGAAGCGGCGCGGATTCTGTCGCGCATCAGCTTACCCCACGACCATCGTCTACGCGTTGCTCTCCGGCGAGGAGCAGGGGCTGTATGGCGGCAATCTGTTGGCCGACTATGCCGAGGAGCAGGGCTGGACGGTGAAGGCCGTGCTGAACAACGATATCGTCGGGGGCAGCCACGGATCGGACGGCTATTCGATAATGAACATGTGCGCGTCTTTTCCGAAGGGTCGCGCGCCGATGCCGGCGATGACGAACGTGCGAACATGCGCCGCAACGGGGGCGAGAACGACGCGCCCGGGCGCAATCTGTCGCGCTGGCTGGCGGACCTGGCCGAAAGCGATGCCGACGACGCGCTGAGCGTGCGGCAGATCTGGCGCGCCGACCGCATGGGCCGCGGCGGCGACCAGCTGCCGTTGCTGGAAAAGGGCTTTCCCGCGGTCCGCTTCTCGGTCGCGGTCGAGGATTACGAGCACCAGCACCAGGACCTGCGTACCGAGGACGGAGTGTTCTATGGCGACGTGCCCAGCGAAATGGACTTCCCCTATCTGGCGCGAGTGACGCGGCTGAATGCGCGGCGCTGGCGAGGCTGGCGCAGCACGCCGATGCCGCCGCGCGTGACTGCCGATGCCGCGGTCCGGCCCGATACGCTGGTGGAGTGGGAGCCGTCGGACGGAGCAGAGCGCTACGCGCTATACCGCCGGCGTACCGACGATGCGGCATGGGAACGCGTGCGCGAGATTTCGGCCGGCACGACCAGCGACACGCTGGACCTGCGCGGGGACGACTGGATCGTCGGCGTTTCGGCCATCGCGGCGAATGGCGCGGAAAGCCCGGTTTCGGCTGCAGTTCCGGGCGGCGCTTTCTATCCACTGCCGGACGGCGAATAGCGACCGCTTGGCAAGCGGGCCCCTCGGGGCCACATAAGCCCCAATGGCACATCACAAGAAATTCGAAGGCCTGCCCAGCAAGCAGCAGGTCATGGAGCTTATCAAGGGCTCCGACATCCCCATCGGCAAGCGCGAGATCGCGCGCCACTTCAAGCTGAAGGGGCAGGAGAAGATTGCGCTCAAGGCGCTGCTGAAGGACATGGCCGAGGAAGGCATGATCGACGGCAAGCGCACCGCCTATCACCGCATGGGCGGCGTGCCCAAGGTGACCGTGCTGCGCGTGGTCGAAATCGACGAGGGCGAGGCAGTCGCCGTGCCGGAAACGTGGGATCCCGACAGCGGACAGGCGCCGCCGCGGCTGCGCGTGGTCGAACCCAAGGGCAAGGCGAAGCGCGCCTATCCGGCCCTGCGCAAGGGCGACCGGATCCTGGCCCGCACCGAAGAGGCGGGCAAGGGCTGGATCGCCCATGTCATGCGCAAGCTGCCCGACCGCGAGGAAGCGCTGATGGGCGTGGTGGAGATCGACTCCAGCGGCAAGGGCTGGCTGGCGCCGGTCGAGAAATCCGTGCGGAATTCCATGCCCATTGCCGATCTGGGCGAGGCGGAGGAAGGCCAGCTGGTGCTGGCCGAGCCAGCCGGCAAGTCGCCGCGTTCCGGCGTGAAGGTGACCGAGGTGCTAGGCGACCCGCTCGCGCCCAGGAGCTTTAGCCTGATCGCGATCCACAAGTACGAGATCCCGCATGTCTTCACCAGCGAGACGCTGGACGAGGCGCAGACCTCCGCCCGGCTGCCGCTGTCGAAGGACGACCGCGAGGACCTGACCGGCCTGCCCATCGTCGCCATCGATCCCGCCGACGCGCGCGACCATGATGACGCGATCTGGGCCGCGCCCGACGACAATCCCGACAATCCGGGCGGGTGGAAGGCGCTGGTCGCAATTGCCGATGTCAGCTTCTATGTCCGCCCCGGCATGAAGATCGACCGAGAGGCACGGAAGCGCGGCAATTCGGTCTATTTCCCCGACCGCGTCCTCCCGATGCTGCCCGAAGTCCTGTCCGCCGATGTCTGCTCTCTGGGCGAGGGCGAGGACCGGGCCGCGATGGCCTGCCACCTCACCATCGACGCCGACGGGCGCGTCAGGAACTTCCGCTTCACTCGCGCCATCGTGCGCATTCACGAGGTGATTGCCTATGAGGACGCGCAGGAACGGATCGACAAGGGCGACGCGCCCGAGCATCTGAAGAACCTGTGGGCCTGCTGGAAACTGCTGGCCGCCGCGCGGGACGACCGCGAACCGCTGGACCTCGACTTGCCGGAACGCCGGGTCGTGCTGGACGACAAGGGCCGAATCGATGCCATCGTCGTGCGCGAACGCCTCGACGCGCACCGGGTGGTCGAGGATTTCATGATCGCCGCCAATGTCGCCGCCGCCAAGGCGCTGGAGGCCAAGGCTGCGCCCGTCGTCTATCGCGTCCACGAAACGCCGAGCCGGGAGAAGCTGGTCTCGCTGCGCGACTACCTCAAGACCATGGACCGCAGCCTGTCGCTGGGGCAGGTGATCACCCCTTCGCTGTTCAATCGCCTGATCAAGGACGTGAGCGACGTGGCGGAGAAGGAACTGATCATGGAGCAGGTCCTGCGCACGCAGATGCAAGCCTATTACGGGCCGCGCAATGCGGGGCATTTCGGACTGTCGCTGGGCAGCTATGCGCATTTCACCTCGCCCATTCGCCGCTATGCCGATCTGCTGGTCCACCGGGCGCTGGTCGATGGATACAGACTTGAGCAGCCGAAACCGCAATCGAACGCCATCCCCGATGGCAGCGGCCTGTCCGACCGCGACCGCGAATCGCTGGACCGCGTGACCGAGGCGATCAGCCGCGCCGAACGCCGCGCGATGGAGGCCGAACGTGATACCATCGACCGCTATGTCGCGGCATGGTTGTCGGGCCGCGTGGGCGAAACCTTCGAAACCCGTGTCACCGGCGTGCAGAAATTCGGCCTTTTCGCAACCATTCTGGGCGTCGGGGGTGACGGTCTGGTGCCGGTTTCGGTGCTGGGTGACGAACGGTTCAACTATGACGACAAGGCGCAGGTGCTGGTCGGGCAGGAAAGCGGCACGACCTTCCGTTCCGGCGACCGCCTGACCCTGCGGCTGGCCGAAGCCAATCCACTGTCCGGCGCGCTTAAGTTCGAGCCGCCTGAATATGCGGGCAGCATCGAACCGCGCGGTGGCAGGCCGGCCCCGCGCCGCAAGGGAAAGCCGCCGATTCGCCACGACAAGGCGGGCAAGCATGTCGTGGGAAAACGGGGCCGTCCCGGCAATATACGGCACCAGGGCCGCAAGAAGTAGGGTCGCAAGAAGTAAGGGGCCGATGAAACGATCCTCTTGCCCGTCCGTTCGGGTGAAAAGGAGAAATTCATGCTCATACCCAACGACAAGGTTCCCGAACTCGACCTTCCGCTGACGATTGATGCGCGCTTCAACCTTTCGCATCAGTCGCCGGGTTTCATGACCATGCTGGTGTTCTATCGCGGCAAGCACTGTCCGATCTGTAAATCCTACCTTGAACAGGTGGCGGGCAAACTCGAGGATTTCACCAAGCGCGGCGTTTCGATCTTTGCCGTTTCGATGGACAGCGAAGACCGCGCGATGGTGGTCGACCGCGAATGGAACACCGGAGACCTGCCGCTTGCCTATGACCTCTCGGCCGATCAGGCGCGCGAATGGGGTCTTTACCTGTCCGAAAAGCGCGAGGGTTCGGACGAACCGAACCTGTTTTCAGAGCCGGGTCTGTTCCTCGTGCGCTCCGACGGAACGCTGTTTTTCGCGCAGGTGCAGAGCGCACCCTTTACGCGACCGCCGCTCGACGAACTGCTCAAGGGCATCGATATCGTGAAGGACAAGGACTACCCGGCACGCGGCACAGCGACCGTCAAAAGAAAGACAACCGCCTGAACGGGAAAACGGCGCGCTAGCTTAGCGCGTCGATTTCCTCATCGGTCAGCGCGCCGGGCACGATCATCAGGGGGCAGGGCAGCTGTCCGGCCCTGTGTCCCGCGAAATGGGCGATCAGTGGACCGGGAGGGCCGTCTGCCGCCGCGCCCAACACCAGCGCGGCGATCCCCTCGTGCTCGGCCAGATAGTCCTGCACCACGCGCGTCGCATCGCCAACCTTGACCGCGATTGAAGGCATGCGGCCCAATTCCTCGAACAGCGAACCGGCGGCGGCCATCACCAGCACTTCGGCGCGGCTCTTGGCTTCTTCCTCGATCGTGGCCTGTACCCCGCCGAAGGCGACGAATTGCTGTTTGGGTACGACGGCGATGATGTGGACCGCGCCGCCCGTGTCCGCCGCGCGACGCGAGGCGAAACGCAGCGCAGTGCGGGATTCCGGTGTTTCGTCCATGATGACGAGATAGATACGCATTGCAAAATTCGGCCTGCCAGTTGCTTTAGATGCAAAGCCTGCGGCAGCGCGCCAATTTTCGCAATAGCGGCAAGGCAACTCCGCCCTTGACCCGTTCCTGTTAAGGCTAGAGATAAGCGACGAAATATGACCGTAAAGGACCATCCTGCCTCCGCCGGGATGGTCAGCAATCGAACCAGGAATGCTGCCGATCATGCCGATCTCTCTCAAGATGCCAGCCTTGTCCCCCACCATGGAAGAGGGCACCCTGGCCAAGTGGCTCGTGAAAACGGGTGACAAGATCGGGCCCGGCGACATCATCGCAGAGATCGAGACCGACAAGGCGACGATGGAATTTGAATCCATCGACGAGGGTACGATTGCGGCGATCTCGGTCGACGAGGGGACCGAGAACGTGAAGGTCGGTACCGTGATCGCGGTTCTGGCCGAGGAAGGCGAGGATCTGGACGAGGCAGCCAAGAGCGGCGAGGCGGCGGCGACTGCTCCTTCGCCCACTCCGGCCAAGTCGGATGCTCCTGCCGGTTCGCCTGCACCTGCGCCTGCGCCGTCTGCAAGTGCGGCCTCCGCGTCTTCGGACGGGCGCGTGTTCGCTTCGCCGCTGGCGCGCCGGATGGCGGCGGACAAGAACATCGACCTGTCGCAGGTCAGCGGCAGCGGTCCGCGTGGCCGTATCGTCAAGGCCGATATCGAGGGTGCAAAGGGCGGCGCCGCCAAGGCCGCACCAGCACCCGCCGCCAGTGCGCCTGCCGCCGCTCCGGTTTCTACGGTCGAGATGTCGGACGAGACCCGCGCCATCCTCGACGCGCGTATTCCGCACCAGGTGTCCAAGCTGTCTGGCATGCGCAAGACCATCGCGCGCCGCCTGACGGAATCGAAGCAGCAGGTTCCGCACATCTACCTCACCGTCGACGTCAGGCTCGACAAGCTGCTCGCCTTGCGCGGCGAGATCAACAAGGCGCTGGAAAGTCAGGGCGTGAAGGTCTCGGTCAACGACCTTCTGGTCAAGGCGCTGGGCAAGGCGCTGATCGCGGTGCCCGAATGCAATGTCGCATTCTCTGGCAGCGAGTTGATCCAGTACGGGCGTGCCGACATCTCGGTCGCCGTGTCGCATTCCGGCGGGGCTGATCACGCCGATCATTTCGGATGCCGATGGCCGGTCGGTCAGCTCGATCGCCAAGGCGATGAAGGATCTTGCCGGGCGCGCCCGCGAAGGCAAGCTGCAGCCCGAGGAATATCAGGGCGGCACCGCCAGCCTGTCGAACATGGGCATGATGGGCATTAAGCAGTTCGAGGCCGTCATTAACCCGCCGCAGGGCATGATCCTCGCTATCGGCGCGGGCGAGAAGCGCGCGATCGTGGACGACAGCGGCGAGATCGTGCCCGCCACGATGATGAGCGCGACCGGCAGCTTCGACCACCGCGCCATCGACGGGGCGGACGGCGCTCGCCTGATGGCGGCGTTCAGGGAACTGGTCGAGAACCCGCTGGGCATGCTGGCCTGAGAGGGTCCGCGCGCGCATGACCTCTGACGACGGCAAGCCGCCCGCAGGCGATCCTGCGATCCGCGTGGTCGCCATGCCCGCCGATACCAATGTCTATGGCGACATCTTCGGCGGCTGGCTGGTCAGCGTCATGGACAATGCCGCGGGACTGATCGCCTCGCGCCATGGCAAGGGCCGCGCGGTCACCGTCGCGATGGACAAGATGCTATTCCATGCACCAGTGTCCGTCGGGGACGAGGTGTCGGTATATGGCGAGATCACGCGTGTCGGACGCAGTTCGATGACGATCAATGTCGAGGCATGGCGCCGCCACCGCTTCGAGGAACAGGCCGTGAAAGTGACCGAGGCGGATTTCACCTTCGTGGCAATAGATGACAACGGGCGACCGCGCCCGATAGAGGGTTAGGAGACTGCAAAGTGGCAGACAGCTATGACGTGATCGTGCTCGGTTCGGGTCCCGGGGGGTATGTCTCGGCGATCCGCTGCGCGCAGCTTGGCCTGAAGACCGCCATTGTCGAGCGCGAGCTGCTGGGCGGCATCTGCCTCAACTGGGGCTGCATCCCGACCAAGGCGCTGCTGCGTTCGGCGGAAATGTTACCACTACATGCAGAACGCCAAGGATTACGGCCTTGCCGCCAAGGAGATCGAGGCCGATCTGGACGCGGTGGTCAAGCGCTCGCGCGGGGTGGCCAAGCAGCTCAATTCGGGTGTCACGCACCTGATGAAGAAGAACAAGATCACGGTCCACATGGGCAGCGGCAAGCTTGTCGCTCCCGGCAAGCTGGAAGTGAAGGGCGACAAGGGCACTGAACAGCTTGCGGCGAAGCACATCATCGTCGCCACCGGCGCGCGTGCTCGCGACCTGCCAGGCAACCCCGGCGATGGCGACCGCATCTGGACCTATCGCCACGCGATGACGCCCAAGGAAATGCCGACGAAGCTGCTGGTCATTGGCTCGGGCGCGATCGGCATCGAATTTGCCAGCTTCTACAACGACATGGGCGTCGATGTCACGGTCGTCGAGATGATGGACCGCATCGTGCCGGTCGAGGAAAAGGACGTCTCGGCCTTCCTTGAAAAGGCGCTGACCAAGCAGGGCATGACGATCAAGACCGGCGCGAAGGTCGAGATTACCGGCAAGACGGCGAAGTCGGTCAAGGCGAAGATCACCGACAAGGCCGGCAAGGCGGAAGAAACCGAATTCAGCCACGTCATCGTCGCCATCGGCATCGTCCCCAATACCGAGGAGATCGGGCTGGAGAAGCTGGGCATCAAGGCGGATCGCGGCTTCATCCAGATCGACGATTATGGCCGCACCAATGTGAAGGGCGTATGGGCCATCGGCGATTGCACTCCGGGCCCGTGGCTTGCGCACAAGGCAAGCCATGAAGGCGTCACGGCAGCCGAAGCGATCGCGCAGGAACTGGGCAACAAGGACGTTCACCCGCACCCGCTGGACCGTGCCAACATTCCGGGCTGCACCTATTGCCACCCGCAGATCGCCAGCGTCGGCATGACCGAATTGAAGGCGAAGGAAGCGGGCTATGAGGTCAAGACCGGCACGTTCCCCTTTATCGGCAACGGCAAGGCGATCGCACTTGGCGAGGCGGAAGGCTTCACCAAGACTGTGTTCGACGCCAAGACCGGCGAACTGCTAGGCGCGCACATGATTGGCGCGGAAGTGACCGAGATGATTCAGGGCTATGTGATAGGCAAGACGCTGGAGACGACCGAGGCCGAGCTGATGAACACGATCTTCCCGCACCCGACCATCAGCGAAAGCATGCATGAAAGCGTGCTGGCCGCTTACGGGCGCGCGCTGCATATCTGACGGTGCAGGGCGGGGCGAGCTCACATCGCCCCGCCTGCGTTCAGCGCGGGAGCAGCACCGAACGGTGCTTTGCCACTATGTCGATCAGCCATTCGGTGCCCGCCCGCACGCGCGCCAGCGAATTGGTGTCGGCATGAGTGACGATCCAGAAACTGCGCAGGATGGATCGATCCGGCAGCAGACGCACCAGCGTCGGATCCGCATCTCCGATGAAGCGTGGCAACACTCCCAGCCCTGCGCCCCGCGCAATCAGCCGGTGCTGCGCATTGATGCTGGATGATCGCAGGGCGGCGCGCAGCCCGGGATGGATCTCATCCAGGTAGACAAGCTCGGGCGCATAAACCAGCTCTGGCACATAGCCGATCAGGCGATGGCCAACAGTCAGGTCCTCCGGCTCCTGAGGCGTGCCTGCCCGGTCCAGGTAGGCGCGCGTAGCGTATAGGCCGAGCGCATAGTCCGACAGCTTGCGCGCGATCAGCTGACCCGATCGCGGGCGGGATAGCATCACCGCGATGTCGGCCTCGCGGCGTGACGGGTTGAGGAAGCCGCTACTGGCGACCAGGTCGATGGTCAGCGCCGGGTGCGCGTCGGCGAGTGCCGGGATGTGCCGGGCCAGGAACCAGGTGCCGAAACCTTCCGATACGCTGATCCTCAGGGTTCCGGCCAAGCCTTCGCCCCCCTCTGCTCCGTCGCGGATCTTGGCGGCCGCCCGCGCCATGGTGGACACTTGTTCCAGCAGTTCCTCGCCCGCTTCGGTCAACTGATGACCATCGCGGCCTCGTTCGAACAGCGCGACGGAAAGCCCTGTTTCCAAACGCTTCAACCGCCTGCTGACCGTGGTGGCGTCGACACCCAGCAGTTTAGCCGCATCACCGGTCCGGCCCGACTGGGCCAAGGCCAGAAACACCTGAAAGTCGCTCCAGTCCAAATCCTGCATTTTTGCAGCACCATGCCGTGAATTTGATCGTTGCATGCAACTCTGCGCCCTGCGATGGTGCTTGGCAATAGGCTGGGGCCGCTGTTTGATGCCTCGTAACCACGGAGAGAGATGGGTGATGCGCACGATAGACCACTTCATCGCAGGCGGAGCAGGCGCGGCAACGGGCCGCACGCACCAAGTCTGGAATCCCTCGACGGGCGAAGTTCAGGCAGAGGTGCCGCTGGGCGATGCTGCCCTGCTGGACCGTGCGGTCGAGATCGCGAAGAAGGTGCAGCCGGAATGGGCCGCGACCAATCCGCAGCGCCGCGCGCGGGTGATGTTCCGCTTCAAGGAACTGATCGAGCAGAACATGCAGGAGCTCGCCGAGCTGCTGTCGAGCGAGCACGGCAAGGTGGTCGACGATGCCAAGGGCGACGTGCAGCGCGGGCTGGAGGTGATCGAGTTCGCCTGCGGCATTCCGCAGGTTCTCAAGGGCGAATACACGGTCGGCGCGGGGACCGGCATCGACGTGTATTCGATGCGCCAGCCGCTGGGGATCGGCGCGGGCATCACCCCGTTCAATTTTCCTGCGATGATCCCGATGTGGATGTTCGGCATGGCCATCGCGGCGGGCAACGCATTCATCCTGAAGCCGAGCGAGCGCGATCCCAGCGTTCCGGTCCGGCTGGCCGAGCTGTTCGTCGAGGCTGGCGCGCCCGAGGGGCTGCTGCAGGTCGTTCATGGCGACAAGGTGATGGTCGACGCCATTCTGGACCATCCCGATATTGCGGCGGTCAGCTTCGTGGGCTCCTCGGACATCGCGCATTATGTCTATAACCGCGGTGTCGCTGCCGGAAAGCGCGTGCAGGCGATGGGCGGCGCAAAGAACCACGGCATCGTCATGCCCGACGCCGACCTCGACCAGGTGGTCAATGATTTGACCGGCGCGGCCTTCGGCTCGGCGGGCGAGCGCTGCATGGCGCTACCCGTGGTGGTGCCGGTGGGTGAGGAAACGGCCGACCGCCTGCGTGAAAAGCTGATTCCGGCCATCAAGGCTCTGCGTGTCGGCGTTTCGAATGATCCCGATGCGCATTACGGTCCCGTCGTCACTCCCGAGCACCGCTCCCGCATCGAGAATTGGATCGAAACCGCAGTGGGAGAGGGATCGGAGCTGGTGATCGATGGTCGCGGGCTTAGCCTTCAGGGGCACGAAAAAGGCTTCTTCATGGGTCCCACGCTGCTCGACCGCGTGACCCCCGACATGGAAAGTTACAAGGAAGAGATCTTCGGTCCCGTGCTGCAGATGGTTCGCGCCAAGGATTTCGAAGAAGCGGTCGCGCTGCCGTCGAAGCACCAGTACGGCAATGGCGTCGCGATCTTTACCCGCAACGGTCACGCAGCGCGCGAATTCGCGGCGCGGGTGAACGTGGGCATGGTCGGCATCAACGTGCCGATCCCGGTGCCCGTCAGCTATCACAGCTTTGGCGGGTGGAAGCGCAGCGCATTCGGTGACACCAACCAGTACGGAATGGAAGGCATGCGCTTCTGGACCAAGGTCAAGACCGTCACCCAGCGCTGGCCCGACGGCGGTGTGGGCGACGGAGCGAATGCGTTCCTGATCCCTACCTTGTGACCGCGCGCGGCACTATCCCTGCGGGACACGACCGCGCTATGCGGCGTTGACAGGGAAAATGCCGACGCGATCGCAAAGGAGACGCCATGCCATGGAATGAATTGGGCCGCCCGAACATGCCGCACGCTGGCCATCGCCGGCGTGCTGGCCATCGGGGCCTGCGGAGAAGCGCCGTCGGAGCCTGACGAGGCAGGCAGGCGAACCGGTGGCCATGCCCGGTCCGCAGCAGGATGCGGGTGCACCGGCAGACCACGCAGGTGTGATCCCGGCGCAGTTCCGCGGCGAGTGGGGCATGAACGCCGCGGACTGCGAGGGAGGCGCAGCGGCCAAGGGCCTGCTCGAGATCGGGGAGGATACGCTCACCTTCTACGAGTCCGTCGGCACCTTGGGCGACAGTGCAAGCGTCGGAGCGGACTCGGTCCAGGGCCTGTTCGCGTTCGAGGGCGAGGGCATGGAGTGGACGCGAGAGATGCGGCTGGAAATGCGCGACGGCGGTGATGTCCTCGTGCGGCGGGAATTGGGCGAGGACGCCATGCCGGGCGCCTTTGAATATCGCCGATGCACGCGGGAAGGGCATGACCATGAGGCGCGCGGCGACGATGCTCACCCTTGCGGCCATTCGCGCTGGCTCGGCTGCACGGCAGGCGGCGGGGCGGGCCGGAGCCGGTCAGGCGCGGAGCCGACGCCACCTGCAATGCCGACCCGTGCAGGATCGGATCGGCCAGACCGCGACCGCAGCGCTGGGCGCAGAGCTCCTGGCGGCGACCGGCGCAAGGACCCTGCGCTGGGCTCCGCCGCGCAGCGCGATGACGATGGACTTCCGGCCAGATCGGCTGACCGTATCCTATAACGATAACATGGCGGTCGAGCGGATCAGCTGCGGCTGAGCACCCGGGCGACGCCATTCAGAAGAACAGAGGAAGCATGACAGGCCAGTTCGAACTTACCGAAGACCAGCAGGCGATACAGGAGATGGCGCGGCGCTTTGCCGCCGATGCCATAACGCCGCACGCTGCCGAATGGGACGAGAAGAAGATCCTGCCTCGCGACACGCTGACGCAGGCGGGCGAGTTGGGGTTCGGCGCGATCTACGTGTCCGAGGAATCGGGCGGGATCGGGCTGGGCAGGCTGGAATCCGCGCTGATCATGGAAGCGCTGGCCTATGGCTGCCCTTCGACCAGCGCCTTCATCTCGATCCATAACATGGCGAGCTGGATGATCGACTGCTTCGGCGGCGATGCGGTGAAGGACAAGTACCTTCCTTCGCTGGTCACCATGGAAAGGCTGGCCAGCTATTGCCTTACGGAACCCGGATCGGGATCCGACGCCGCGGCACTGAAGACCAAGGCTATCGACAAGGGTGATCACTGGGAAGTGACCGGGTCGAAGCAATTCATCTCGGGCGGCGGAGTGAACGAGCTCTACGTCACCATGGTCCGCACCGGCGAGGACGGTCCCAAGGGCATCACCTGCTTGGTGATCGAAAAGGACATGGAGGGCGTCTCCTTCGGCGCGCAGGAGAAGAAGCTGGGTTGGAATTCGCAGCCGACCGCAGCGCTGATCCTGGACAAGGTGAAGGTGCCAAAGGAGAACATCGTGGGCTCCGAGGGGCAGGGTTTCGCGATCGCGATGCAGGGGCTGGACGGCGGACGGCTTAATATCGGGGCCTGCTCGCTGGGCGGGGCGCAGCGTGCCATCGACGAGGCGCTGGCCTATGTGAAGGACCGCCAGCAGTTCGGCCGCGCCATCGCCGATTTCCAGAACACGCAGTTCACGCTGGCCGAAATGGCGGCCGAGCTGGAAGCTGCGCGCGCGTTGCTTTATCTTGCCGCGGCCAAGGTGACGGCGGGATCGCGCCGGACAAGACGCGCTTCGCCGCCATGGCCAAGATGATCTCGACCGAGACGGGCAGCAAGGTCGTGGACCGACGCGCTGCAGCTGTTCGGCGGCTACGGCTACCTAAAGGAATATCCGGTCGAGAAGCTGTGGCGCGACCTGCGCGTCCACTCGATCCTCGAAGGCACCAACCAGATCATGCGCATGATCGTCGGCCGGGAGATGGTGCGATGAGCGACATTCTGATCCACACGCACGGAACCGCCGAAAGCAAAAGCGGCCACATCTCGCTGAACCGGCCCAAGGCGATCCATTCGCTGACGCATGGAGATGTGCGAGGCGATGATCGCCGCGCTGGTGGAATGGCGCGACGATGACGACGTGAAGGTCGGTCATCATCGACCACGCCGAGGGGCGCGGCTTCTGCGCGGGCGGCGACGTGACGCTGCTGCGCAACTCTGCGCTGGAAGATGGCGGCAGTTCCGGGCGTGCGTTCTTCTATACCGAATATCAGCTCAACCACCTGCTGTTCACCTTTCCCAAGCCGGTCGTCGCTTTCATGGACGGGATCACCATGGGCGGCGGTGTCGGCATATCGCAGCCTGCACGCTACCGCGTTGTTACCGAGAATACGCGCTATGCGATGCCTGAAACCGGCATCGGGCTGATCTGCGACGTTGGCGGCGGCTGGTATCTCTCGCGCCTGCCGGGCAGCTGGGCAAGTTCCTGGGCCTGACCGGCGCCCGGCTCGACGGGGCCGAATGCCTGTGGGCGGGACTCGGCACGCATTACCTCGACAGCAGCGCCATGGCCGAGGCCAAGGCTCGCATCATCGCCGACCCCGACGAGATCGAAGGCACGTTGATCGCGCTGTCGGTCGATGCCGCCCGAACCGCGGATCGAGGGCAACATGGAACGGATCAACCGGCTGTTTGCGGGCGACACGCTGGCGAAGCATCATGGACGCGCTCGAAACCGACGGAGGCGACTGGGCGGCCAAGGAACTGAAGACGCTGCGCAGCAAGAGCCCGATGACCTGCGAACTCGTGTTGCGGCAGCTGAGCGAAGGGGCCAAGGTCGGCAGACTTCGCCGACAACATGAAGATGGAATATCGCGCAGCGGGCCGCGCCATCATGCTGCCCGATTTCGCCGAAGGCGTGCGCGCGCTGATCGTCGACAAGACCGGCGATCCGACGTGGAAGCCCGCCACGGCTCGACGGGATCGACCCCGCAGCTGTCGATGCGGTCTTCGCGCCGCTCCCGCCAGAACAGGAATGGAAGCCTCTATGAGCTACGAAACGATCCTCGTCGAAAAGCGCGATGCCGTGACGCTGGTCACGCTCAACCGGCCCAAGGCGCTAAACGCGCTGAATTCGCAGGTTCTGGCCGATCTGATCGATGCCTTCGCGGCCTATGAGGCGGACGTTGAGCCAGCGCTGCCTGGTGCTGACCGGAAGCGGCGACAAGGCATTCGCTGCGGGCGCCGACATCAAGGAGATGGTCGACAAGCAGGCGGCCGATTTCTTCCTCGAGGATTTCTTCTCCGGCTGGACAGCCGACCTCGTCAAGAAGACGCGCAAGCCGTGGATCGCGGCGGTTAACGGCTTCGCGCTTGGGCGGCGGGTGCGAGTTGGCGATGATGGCCGACTTCATCCTCGCTTCGGACAACGCGAAGTTCGGCCAGCCGGAAATCAAGCTCGGCGTCGCGCCGGGCATGGGCGGATCGCAGCGCCTGACCCGCGCAGTCGGCAAGTCCAAGGCCATGGAGATGTGCCTGACGGGCCGGATGATGGATGCCGAAGAAGCCGAGCGCGCCGGTCTGGTCGCGCGGGTCGTACCGGCAGACGACCTGCTTGACGATGCGCTGAAAACGGCCGCCAAGATCGCCGCCATGCCGCCGATGGCCGCGATGATGAACAAGGAAATGGTGCACATGGCCTTCGAGACGACGCTCGATCAGGGTCTGATCGCCGAACGGCGCATGTTCCAGATCCTGGCCGCGACCGAGGACAAGGCTGAGGGCATGTCCGCATTTGTCGAGAAGCGCGAAGGCAGGTGGAAGGGGCGCTGAGACGTTTCGCCGCACAACGAAGCAGAGAGGATGTGAAGCATGAAGATCGCCTTCATCGGACTGGGCAACATGGGCGGCGGCATGGCCGCGAATTTGGCAAAAGCGGGTCACGATGTGCGCGCTTTCGACCTCAGTGAAGCAGGCGCTGAAGCACGCTGAGGACGCACGGCTGCGCCGTGTTTGGCTCGGCGCGCGAAGCGGTGGAGGGCGTGGATGCGGTAGTGTCCATGCTACCCAACGGGCAGATCGTGGAGGCGGTCTATGCCAACGACGTGATCGGTCACGCACCCGCCGGCGCACTGCTGATCGATTGCTCGACCATCGACGTCGCGACCGCGCGCAAGGTGATCGAGATGGCGAAGCCGCCGGGCACGACGATGGTCGATGCACCCGTGTCGGGCGGTATCGCGGCGGCGAACGGCGGAACGCTGACCTTCATGGTGGGCGGCACCGACAGCGCCTTTGCCCGTGCCGAAAGCGTGCTGGAGCCCATGGCCAAGGCGGTGATCCGCGCAGGCGACGCCGGGGCAGGCCAAGTGGCCAAGATGTGCAACAACATGCTGCTGGCGTGCCACATGATCGGCACGTGCGAGGCGCTGAAGCTGGCCGAGCGCAATGGCCTGGCCATGGAGAAGTTTCACGAGATCAGCTCGAAATCGACCGGCTATTGCTGGTCGCTCAACGACTATACGCCCGCGCCTGGCGTGGGCGCGGCCAGTCCCGCCGACAACGGCTATACGGGCGGTTTCGCGGTGGCGCTGATGCTCAAGGACCTGAAGCTGGCGATGGATGCGGCCGAGCGTAGCGGCGCCAAGGTCGATCTGGGCTACAAGGCGGCGGAAATCTATGCGGCGGCCGATGCGGCCGGCCTGGGCGGCAAGGATTTTGGCGCGATTTTCGAGACGCTCTAGCCGGCGTCCTCGACATCGACGTCTTCGCCGGTGGGCGCACGCAGGACCGGTGCGCCCCCGCGATACAGATGCTCCAGCACCACGCGATGCAGCGGGCGCTTGAATTCCACGCCATAGAACGATCCCTCGTTCCAGCAGATGCGCGCTGGAAAGGCGGATATGTGCCCCATGGTGAGCATGATGTCCGCCCCGACGGGAAGCTGGTGCATGCGTTCGAGCAGGCGGCAGCCCTTGGCGGACAGGTCGATGATCATGGCTGCACGCTCGCGCCCGTTGCTAATCCGGTAGAGGCCGTGAACGGTGATGCGGGAGCGGTCCTCGATGCGAAGGTTCATGTCGGCTCCTGATGGTGCGTCCTGCTGCGCATTATCATCACTCGTCGCAGCGGCGCATGGGACGACCGCACTTTTCCCCGCGATTCTGTAACACCCGCCGCTGTCACAGCAGCCGCTTTTCCTCCAGCAGATCGGGGAGGTCGTTCTCGTACAGCACGACATCCTCCGGTCTGGCGTCGGTTTTCAGTGCCTTGCGGGCATCGCTGAAGCTGGCGACCTCGACCGCGGGTTTGCCCGCTGCCGCCAGGGCGCCGGTAAAGCTGGCGATGCGCGACGGGTTCACGGCATAGACGACATCGGCATGCCCGGCTGCATATTCTCCCAGCTTGGCGTGGACGCGGTCGTGCTCCATGCCAAGCTCGGCAATGCCGGGCGTGACGAGGATGGAGCGGCCGCCGCGCTGGCGCGCCAGTTCCTCAGCCACCGCGACCGCATTGCGGAAGCCGGCCTCGTTGGCGTTATAGGCGTCATCCAGTACCAGCGGTTCGCCGGGGCTCTCGCGCTTCTGCAGGCGGTGGGGCACCTGCTCGACATCCGGTGTGACGAGCGGGATGCGCTTTGCGATGGCAGGGTCGATGATCGCCGCCATCGCCACGGCCAGCGCGGAATTGGTGACATTGTGCTCGCCCAGCAGCGGCAGTTCATAACGCAGCGTGCCAAAGCCTTCGGGCCGCCGGTCGTCCAGCGTGATCACCCAGTCGGCATCCTCCAGCGCGGCGCTGACGATGCGGATATCGGCGCTTTCCTCCGGCCCCACGGTCACGACCTGTCCGGGATAGCGCTCGGCCAGGCCGCGGAAGGGGGCGTAGTCCATCACCTGGGTGGCAACGACAGCGGTGCCGCCTTTTTCGCAAACCGATTCGACCAGTTCCGACTTTGCCTTGGCGATATTCTCGACCGATCCG
Source organism: uncultured Alphaproteobacteria bacterium (assembly GCA_963752785.1). Taxonomy (GTDB): domain Bacteria; phylum Pseudomonadota; class Alphaproteobacteria; order Sphingomonadales; family Sphingomonadaceae; genus Croceicoccus. The sequence continues at coordinate 139,087 of CAVVZE010000012.1, read as the reverse complement.
AAGCGTTCGGTATGCGCGTCGCCGATTGCGGTCACGATCCCGAAATCAGGCTGCACGAAACGGCACAGCCGCGCGACCGAACCGATGCCATAGGCGCCCATTTCGGCTATGAAAAACCGGTGGCTCCACTGCAGCCGTTCGCGGATGTGGCGCGTGAGCCCCAGCACGGTATTGATCGAACCGCGCGAATAGAACACCGGCGCCGACACGCCCAGCACCTCGGCGAAGATGTGCTTGGTCGTGGTCTTGCCGAAGCTGCCGGTAATGCCGATGCGGATCGGGTCGAGCCGCGCCAGCCTGTCGCGCGCCTCGGACACATAGCCCTCGTTTACCCTGTCCTGCACCGGCTGCAACATGGCGTTGGCGATGATCAGGGCGACCGGCGGAAGCTGCACCGCGATGAGCGCCTGGATTGGCCCCATCGACGCCAGCAGCACCAGCAGCACGCAGATGATTGCGGCGACATTGCGAATGCGCCGCGCCCGTTCGGTCAGCGCGAGGGGTTTCTTGTACTGATACTGTCTTTCCTGCCACGCGATGGCGGCCAGCATCACCGCACTCGCCAGGATGGCAGCGACCGACAGGCTCAGCATGTTGCCGCTGGAATAGGCGAATGCGCTGATGCCGGTCAGGACCAGCAGCACCACGCTGGCGCGCACGTCGTAGAGCCGCATGCGCAGGATCGCGGCGGGAAAGCGGCGGGAATCGTATTCCTCCTGCTGGAAATAGGTGAGCAGCGTGTGCAGCCGCACCCAGAGCAGAAAGGCGAAGGCGGCAGCGAAGATCGCGATCGGGGCGAGGATCATGCCTTGGCTCCTGAAGGGTGAGCCGCGGTAGGCGCACCGCCCGGCAGTCCTTCCTTGATGGCAAGCGCGATCTGGTGTCGGCCGCGATCAAGGATCGAGATATGGTCGCAGAACGGCACCTCGATATAGCTGGCATGGGGCACCAGCGACGCGATCTTGCGGCCAATCTCGGGCGGGGTGTCCTTGTCCTCTGCGCCATAGATCAGCGTGGTCGGCATCATGATGCGGGGCAGGTCGGCGCTCTGGTCCTCGGTCACGGTGGCGGTGAAGATGTCGCGCATGCCGGTTTCGCGGCTGTGGACGTAATCCACGCTGCCGAATTTCCTTTCAAGCTCGATCAGTTCGGCTTCGTCCCTCGCATTCGCTTTCAGCCGCTGGAACCTGGCGCTGCTGCGCTTGCGCTTGATCTGTTCCCACTTGCTGGTCCGGCGCGGGATGCCCGCCCCGGCGACGATCACCAGCCGCTCGATCAATCCGCCCGACCGGCGACCCAGGCGCAGGCCAATGCGCCCGCCCAGGCTGTGCCCGACCCAGGTGCACAGGTCGAAACCCAGCTGGTCGACCATGTGGCGCGCCATGTAATCGGCGTATTCCACCGTTCCCCATGCATCATCGGGCCTCTCGCTCTTGCCGAAACCGGGCAGATCGAACAGGTAGGCATCGACAAGCGGCGCAAGCGCTTCGGCAACGGGGATGAAATCGCGATGCGACCGGTCCCAGCCGTGGCCAAACGCCACTTTCGGTGCGCCGGGCGTGCCGATCCGGATATGATGGGGAGGCTTCATGCCGCCCTTCTTACAGCGCCAGATGCGGCGCACAAGATTGGCAGGCGATGCCCTGTGGGTGGCCTGCGTTGGAACTGGGGATAGCGCGAATGGCGGAGCAGGCATGACGGGCGCGAATGACAACAGGCTGAGGGTCGCGGTGCTGTTCGGCGGCGCAAGCCAGGAACACGACGTGTCGGTCGTGTCGGCGCACCAGCTGATGGACGGCTGCGACGTGCGCGAGATCGAGGTGATCCCCGTCTACACCGATTTCGAGAACCGCTTCTTCTCCGCGCCTTTCCTGCGCGATATCAGGCGGTTCAAGCCGAAACCTTCCGGCGCGCCCGAAGTGTTCTTCCGCTGGAGCGAACGCGGCCCGGTGATGCAGACGCTCAAGGACGGTGAGCAGACGCCGATCGATTGCGTGCTGCCCGTGTTCCACGGCCCGTTCGGAGAGGACGGGCGGCTGCAGGGCCACTTCGAGCTGCTGGGCATCCCGGTCACGGGCTTTGCCGCCGGGTCAAGCGCCATGGCCATGCGCAAGGATGCGACCAAGGCGCTGGTGAAGCTGGCCGGCGTCAACGTCCTCGATCACGTGACCGCCAATCGCGCAAGGCTGGCGGACACCGACGCGCTGATCGCGGAGGTGGAGGCGAAGTTCGGCTTTCCCGCCATCGTAAAGCCCGCCAACCTGGGCAGTTCGATCGGCGTCGGCCTGGCGAAAAGTGCGGCCGATCTGCCCGCGCTGGTCGCCTATGTGCTGGCGCAGGACAATCTTGCGATCATCGAGCCACAGGTTCAGAATCTGGTCGAATACAACATCGCCATGCGCTGGGACCGCGATGCACAGGACGTCAAGCTGTCGGCAATAGAACGCCCGAAGAGCGGCGCAGAACTTCTTGATTTCAAGGAGAAATATCTGTCGTCTGGTGGCGGGTCGAAGGGTTCTTTCCTGCCGTCGGAGGGCATGTTGTCGCTAACCCGCGACATCAATCCCGACTTGCCCGATGAGATGAAGGCCACGATCCACGACTACGCTCGCCGCGCGTTCATAGCACTGGGGCACCGCGGGGCGCCGCGCATCGACTTCATGTCGAACAGCAAGACGGGCGAGATCTGGTTCAACGAGATCAATGCCATACCCGGCAGCTACGGCTTCTTCCTGTGGGAAGCGGCGGATGAGCCGCTGCTTTTTCCGGAACTGATCAACCATCTCGTGTCCGAGGCGCTGGCGGGAAGCGTAAAGCGGTTCGACGATCCCGTACCGCAAGGAGCCTATCTGCTTCCCCGATAGATATGTTGCTTGGCGCCGGGTGGGCGGCCATTAGGCTTGGGTGATGGGGAATTCTGTGAAAATTGTGACAATCGATGTCGGCGGCACCAATGCGCGCTTTGCCATAGTCGAAATCGGCGATGGCCGCGTTCAGCACATGGGCGAGCCGACGACCTTCGCGACGGGCGGCGTATCCGGTCTGGCCGCTGCATGGAAGCGGTTTGAGAAGACGCAGCCGGAACCGCTGCCTCGCGCCGCCTCGATCGCGGTGGCAGGCCCGGTGAACGAGGATGAGATCCGCTTCACCAATTCCCACTGGGTCATCCGGCCTGCCGAACTGGCCGATGAGCTGGGCGTCGACAGCCATGTGCTGATCAACGATTTCGAAGCCGTTGGCCATGCAGTCGCGCGCGTGCAGCCCGAATATTTCGTGCATCTCTCCGGTCCGGACCAGACGCTGCCCGATCACGGCGTCACGACCATTGCCGGACCGGGCACGGGGCTGGGCGTCGCCCAGCTGATCCACACGGGCGATGGAGCCTATCGCGTCCAGCCTACCGAGGGCGGGCATATCGGTTTCGCGCCCGAGGACCGCGTGGAGGAGCAGATACTCGACCACGTGCGCGGCGTTTTTCCCCGCGTCTCGGTCGAGCGCATGTGCTCCGGCCCGGCCATCGTCCAGATTGCCGAGGCGATCGCGCATATCGAGAACATGCCCATGCCGTCAGGCGACGATCGAGAATTGTGGCTGTCTGCGCTGACCGATAGCGATCCGGTGGCGGTCATGGCTTGCGAGCGCTTTTGCATGATCCTCGGCGCGGCGGCGGGTGACTTTGCTTTGGCGCATGGTGCCAATGGCGTGGTGATCGCGGGCGGGCTGGGCCTTCGGCTGAAGGACAAGCTGACCATGCCCGGCTTCGCCGACCGCTTCATCTACAAGGGCCGTTTCAAGGGGCTGATGCAGAAGGTTCCCGTGAAGCTGATCACCCATCCGCAACCGGGACTGTTCGGAGCCGCGGCGGCCTATGCCCAGACGCACGCGCCCGGCTGAGGCCGCCGCGAGCGCAATCAGGTAAACGACTCGCCCGAAGCTGCCTTTTCGGCAAGGATCCGCGCGGGCTTGATGCCCATGGCTTCGAGTCCGGCGACGATCTTCGGCAGGCCGTGAATATCGGCCCAGCACATCGGGCCGCCCTGGTACGAGGGCCAGTTATAGCCGAGAATTGCCGTGACATCGATGTCGCCTGCCCGCAGCGCGATGCCTTCCTCCAGGATCTTGGCCCCTTCGTTGACGACCGGGTAGAGCAGCCCGGTCAGGATCTCGTCCGCGGAAAGGGGCGGGGCGGCATCGACCCCGTTGGCGGCCCGCACCTTGTCGATGATCTCGAGCGCAGCGGGAGCAGGGGTGCCGCGGCGTTTTTCATCATAATCGTAGAAGCCGCCATTCAGCTTCTGGCCGCGCCGTTCGGCCTTCACCAACTCGCCCGTCATCGTCATTTCGCCCGGGAAGGTGATGACATCCAGGCCGATCAGGTCGAGGAGCGCGATCGGCCCCATGGCAAAGCCGTAACGCTTCATCGCCGAGTCGATCTCCTGCATGGGTGTGCCGCGAAGCAGCATCTGCTGGCTGGCGACCATGTAGGGGAACATCAGGCGATTTGCGATGAAACCGTCGCACACGCGCGCCAGCACGGGCGTCTTGCGCAGGGTCTTGCCCAGCTTCATGCCGGTCGCGATCACGCTGTCCGAACTCTTGTCGCCGCGCACCACTTCCAGCAGGGGCATGACATTGGCGGGCGAGAAGAAATGCAGGCCCAGCACCATCTCGGGCCGGCTGGTCATCGCGGCGATATGGTTGATGTCGAGGAAGCTGGTATTGCTCGCCAGGATCGCGCCGTCCTTCGCAATACTGTCGAGGCGGGTAAACACCTTTTCCTTGATCTCCATGCTCTCGAACACTGCCTCTATCACCAGATCGACTTCCGACAGATCCTCCATGTCCAGCGTGCCGGTGATAGAATCCATCAGCGCTTCGACCTGTTCGCCGGTCAGGCGGCCCTTTCTGGCGGTGTTCTCGTAGTTCTTGCGGATGACGCCCAGCCCGCGCTCCAGCGCCGCGGCCTTCACCTCGACCAGTTTCACCGGGATGCCTGCATTGGCAAAGCACATCGCGATGCCGCCGCCCATGGTCCCGGCTCCGATGATACCGACGCTCCTGATGTCGATCAGCGGTGTTTCCTTGCCGATCCCGGGCACCTTGGCGGTTTCGCGCATGGCAAAGAAGACATGGATCAGCGCGCGCGACTGGTCCGACGCGAGCAGGCGCGAGAACTCGCTTCCCTCGACCTCGATGCCCTTGTCGAACGGCAGTTCGACCGCGGCCTTGACGCAAGTGACAATCGCATCGGGTGCGATCACGCCGCGAAACAGCCTGCCGTGCGCCTCCTTTACACGCTCGAACAGTCCCGGATCGCCGCGGTCCTTGCGCGTCCATTCGCTGTCCTGCGAGGCGCGCGGCAGCGGGCCGTCCTTTGCCATCAGTGCTGTCGCCATCTCGAAAGCCCTGGCGTCCAGCTGGCTGGCGGGGACCAGCTCGTCGATCAGCCCCGCCTTCAGCGCCTTGGCGGTATCGATCGGCTTGCCTGTCAGCATCATGCCAAGCGCGGCTTCCGCACCGATCAGCCGCGGCAGCCGCTGCGTTCCGCCAGCGCCGGGAAGGAGGCCGAGCTGAACCTCCGGCAGGCCCATCCGGGCGCCCTCCGCAGCGACCCGATAGTGGCAGGCCAGCGCCAGTTCGAGCCCGCCGCCCAGCGCCGTTCCGTGGATTGCGGCGACAACCGGCTTGGGCAATGCCTCTATCTTGCCGAACACGTCGCCGTGAAGCGGGGCCGGAACGTCGGGGAATTCGGCTATGTCTGCGCCCGCTGGAAAGGTGTTTCCGTCCGCGCGGATGATGGCGGCGCGGATGTCACCATCGCTGGCGATCCGTTCTGCCGCCGCGTCGAGCCCCTGCCGCACCGCTTGGCCCAGTGCGTTGACGGGCGGGTTGGCGATCGTGACGATCGCAATGCCGTTTTCGACGCTGACAGTGACGGTATCGCCCATTCTCTCTCTCCCTTGTGTCGTGACGGCCGCGAATCATTCGACCGGTTCAGGCCATTGGGATGGCGTCACCGGTTTCGCTTGGCAAATGTACGAAAAGAGAGTTGGCGAAGCGCGACGCGGTGCGCAGGCAATAAAAAAGCCGCCCAACCAAAACGGTTGAGCAGCCTTTTCAATTCCGGCAGGCAGCTTAGAAGCTGACGGGCGGCTGATCCGTATCGTCATCGTTGCCGCCCTTTGTGGCAACGATGATCCCGCCAGCGATCAAGGCGAGACCCAGAAGGATGATCAGGGTTCCGTCATTGTCGCGGCCAAGCTTGCTGGACGACGCTGCGGGACCGGCGATCCGGACATTGTTCGCGCCAATGGTACCAAGAGGCGCCGCATGCGCAGCAATCGGTGTCGTCGCCAGTCCAGCGACTGTAACCGCGGCAGTGATGTTCTTCAGCAGCATATTACCCCCGCTATTCGTGTGACGTGCTTTTTACCGTATATCCGGAAAGCAAACATTTTGCAAATGCAGCGGGACATTCATCATTTCGCTGCAGTTGCGAGAAACTGTGACCGTACGGTCATGCTGGTCTGCGGACAAAAGGCTCCAGCCTTCGATACCGCGCCATACGACTTCAATGCAGCGGGCGGAAGAAGGTTTCCGCCTGTGCGACGAAGCGATCGGCAGCTGCCGCGAGGCGAAACAATCGAGCCATATATGAGAAACCCCGCAGCGGAAGCCCGCCACGGGGTTTCGCATGGTCAGCGGCCAGGAAGTGCCGCCCTGACGAAACCTCTATCGCTTGTGCGCGCCCACGATGTTTGCAGAAAGGGATTTTCTGAAAGATACAGGGGCGGCGAGAAATTCAGCGATAATGCCTCGTGGTGGACTTCACCGACCTCTCTGCTGGACCATGAGACATCGGATCACCTCCTTTCGCGCCGGGGCCAAGACTGCCGCGCATCCGCAAGCCCCAGGTGCCTTGCGTGCGGCGGGGCGGGGCGGGTTCCGGGCCTGTCTGGCGCCGCTGGCGTCAGCCGCAACCCGTCGCCCCGTCCTTGATTCGCAAGGTGCTTTCTTTGCGCCGCGACGACAAGACCTGAATTGCTTTTATTCACCGTCAGCATCGGCGGCTTGACGCGAATTGCGTCGCGGCTGTCGGCGGCAGTCCTGCGCGACCCGCGCCACCTCGCCCCAGCTGGGCATCACCAGCAGGGGCAGCCCCGTCACTCCCACCGCGAAATGCCCGCGCGAAAACACGATCGCGTCGATCAGCGAATCGTTGGGCGAGAGGCTGGCGACCAGCTGCGGCATCGGCCCCGTCTGAACGGCAGCGGGAACGGTCCGCGTGGCCGAGGTGGTGGCCACGGTCATGTCCGTATCGGCAGCGCTTGCGGGCATGCCTGCGCGCCAGAGGCGGATCTGCCGGCTCGCTTTTTCGCACGCCATGGTGAACTGCGCGCCCGATTGCGTCGTGCCGAACAAGGCGCGAGAGACTTCGCCATCGGCGCGATAGGTCCAGGTTCCGGGCGTGACGGGTACATCGGCCCAGTTGGCGATGGAATGCTGCGGCGTCACGGGCGCAGGCGTGATGGTCGCTGCCGGCGCGGGGGCAGGCGAGGGCGCAGGTGCCGGAGCGGGACGGGTCGGCGCGCAGGCGGCTGTCAGCAACAGGCCGCTGGCCGCGATCATGGTGCCCGTGATCGCCCAGCAGCGCCGCATGGCGCTGCGTGCGAGAGACAGGCGCTGCTCCTCTGAAAGTGGATTGAAAGGGGCTGGTGAAGAATTGCGGGTTGGCGTCATGGGGTGCTTATGCGAAGCCTTGTCCGCTTGCTCAAGCGCCAATCCGCCAGAGCGCCTCCTCCTGCCGGTCGAAGATGACAGAATCGCGCAATAACAATCCCACCGCCGTCACGAACCGCAAGCCGGGCAAGATGCGGGTCGACCAGATGCTGGTGGACCGCGGGCTGGCCGAGAGCCGCAGCAGGGCCCAGGCGCTGGTGATGGCAGGGGTGGTCTTTGCGGGCGAAACAAAAATCGCAAAGCCGGGCCAGCAACTGCCCGCCGACACGCCGGTCGAGGTCCGCGGACGCGACCATCCCTGGGTATCGCGCGGGGGCATCAAGCTCGCCCACGGGCTCGACCATTTCAGGCTCAGCGCTGCCGGGGCGATGGCGATGGACATCGGCAGCTCCACCGGCGGGTTCACCGACGTGCTGCTTCAGCGCGGCGCCGAGCATGTATTCGCAGTCGATTCGGGCACCAATCAGTTGGCCTGGAAATTGCGCAGCGATCCGCGGGTGACCGTGCTGGAGCAGACCAGCGCGCGCATTCTGACAGCGGACCAGATCGACCGCGCCTGCGACTGGGTGGTATGCGACGCCAGCTTTATTTCGCTGGCCAAGGTGCTGGCCGTGCCGCTGTCGCTGGCTGCGCCGGATGCAACGCTCCTCGCGCTGATCAAGCCGCAGTTCGAGGTGGGGCGCGAGGAAGTGGGCAAGGGCGGCGTGGTGCGGGACGGCGCGCTGCACCAGCGCGTCTGCGAGGAGGTGGCCGACTGGCTGCAGGGCGAAGGCTGGACCGTTCGCGGGCTGACCGAGAGCCCTATCAAAGGCCCAGAGGGCAATATCGAGTTCCTGATCTGGGCCGGGCGGGGAACCCGGGCCTCTGCCTGAAGGTTGGAGACTGCATGGAACGACCCGCTAACGATGACGCCCGCGAATTGCCGTCGCAGCCAGAGCATGTCCCCAGCTATCGCAGGAAGTCGGTTCTCTGGTGGGCGCTGATCTGCGTGCCCGTCGTGGTACTGCTGGGCCTGGGTTCGGGCTCGGTTTCGGGGTCGGCGGAAAACAGCCCCTGGTTCGAGATGCTGGCGAAGCCGGCGATCTACCCGCCGGGCTGGTTGTTCGGCGTGGTCTGGACGATCCTCTACACGATGATGGGTTTCGCACTCGCCCTGGTGCTGGCCAGCGACCGCAAGGAACACAGGAAGCCCGCGCTCATCATGTTCGCGGTGCAGCTGGTGGTGAACCTGCTCTGGTCGCCGATCTTCTTCGGCCTGCATCTGATTGCCGTCGGCTTCTTCTGGATCGTGCTGCTGCTGGTGCTGGTGATTGCGACCATCGCCTATTTCGCGCGGGTCAGCCGGCTGGCGGCAGCCTTGCTGGTTCCTTATCTGGCGTGGGTCTGCTTTGCTACATTGCTGAACCAGCAGTTCTGGCAGCTGAACTGATTGCCGGCGCCAGGGGCGCCCAAAGTTCACTTCAGCCACCTAAAGCAATTTTTTCTACCTAGGCAAAACGCTGCTGGCTATCCGTTGGCCGAACACCGCCCATCTTTTCTGCGACCCGACGAAGGGAGCGTATCTTGCCCCGCGCACTGACACATCTCGAACGGCTTGAGGCCGAGAGCATTCACATCATCCGCGAAGTGGTGGCAGAGGCCGAGAACCCGGTCATGCTCTATTCCGTAGGCAAGGACAGTGCCGTGATGCTGCACCTGGCCAAGAAGGCGTTCTATCCCAGCCCGCCGCCTTTCCCGCTGATGCATGTCGATACGACCTGGAAGTTCAAGGCGATGTACGAGCTGCGCGAGAAGGCGGCGAAGGATGCCGGGATGGAGCTGCTGGTCTATCAGAACCCCGAGGCGAAGGAGCGCGGGATCAACCCTTTCGACCACGGCCCGCTGCACACCGACATGTGGAAGACCGAGGGGCTGAAGCAGGCGCTCGACAAATATGGCTTCGACGCGGCCTTTGGCGGCGCGCGCCGCGACGAGGAGAAGAGCCGCGCCAAGGAGCGGGTATTTTCCTTCCGCACCGCCAGCCATGGCTGGGACCCCAAGAACCAGCGGCCCGAGCTGTGGAACCTCTACAACGCCAAGAAGGCCAAGGGAGAGAGCATCCGCGTCTTCCCGATCTCGAACTGGACCGAGCTGGACATCTGGCAATACATCCAGCTTGAGGGGATCGAGATCGTGCCGCTCTATTTCGCGGCAAAGCGCCCCACCTTCATCTATGAAGGCGGCCTGTTCATGGCCGACGATCCCGAGCGGCTGAAGCAGGTGATGGGCGAACTGCCCGAGATCACCGAACGCTCGGTTCGGTTCCGCACGCTGGGCTGCTTCCCGCTGACCGGAGCGGTGGAGAGCGAGGCGACCACCCTTTCCGAAGTGATCCAGGAAACGCTGCTGACCACCACCAGCGAGCGGCAGGGCCGCGTGATCGACAAGGATGCCGGCGGCGCGGGCATGGAGAAGAAGAAGCAGGAGGGGTATTTCTGATGGCCGATATCGGACAAGAGCCCGTCTACAAGACCGATGCGCTGATCGCAGAGGATATCGACGCATATCTGGAAACGCACCAGCACAAGACCATGCTGCGCTTCATCACCTGCGGCAGCGTGGACGACGGCAAGAGCACGCTGATCGGGCGGCTGCTCTACGATTCCAAGATGATCTTCGAGGACCAGCTCGACGCATTGCAGTCCGACAGCAGGAAGGTCGGCACGCAGGGCGAGGAGATCGATTTCGCGCTGCTGGTCGACGGCCTTGCGGCAGAGCGCGAGCAGGGCATCACCATCGATGTCGCCTATCGCTTCTTCTCGACCGAGAAGCGCAAGTTCATCGTCGCCGACACGCCGGGGCACGAGCAATACACGCGCAACATGGTCACGGGCGCATCGACCGCCGATCTCGCCGTGATCCTGGTCGATGCGCGCAAGGGCGTGCTGGTGCAGACGCGGCGGCACAGCTATCTCGCGCATCTGGTCGGCATCAAGCATGTCGTGCTGGCGGTGAACAAGATGGACCTGGTCGATTACGACCGCTCCGCTTTCCTCGACATCGTGCAGGATTACCGCGAGTTCGCCGAGGAAGTGGGGATCGAGGCGTTCACGGCCATCCCGATCTCGGGCTTCAAGGGCGACAATATCACCGCGCTTTCGCCCAAGACGCCCTGGTACACCGGGCCGACCCTGATGGAGCATCTGGAATCGGTGGAACTGTCTGCGGACGAGGATCTGGCGAAGCCCTTCCGCATGCCGGTTCAATGGGTGAACCGCCCGAACCTCGATTTCCGGGGCTTTTCCGGGCAGATCACGGGCGGCACGGTGAAGCCGGGCGATCCGGTGCGCATCGTGCCTTCGGGCAAGTCCAGCAGGGTCAAAACGCATCGTCACCTTCGACGGAGAGCTTGACGAGGCGCAGGCAGGCCAGTCGGTCACCATCACGCTGGAGGACGAGGTCGACGTATCGCGCGGCAGCGTGATCGCGGCGGCGGACAATCCGCCCGAAACCGCCGACCAGTTCGAATCCACCATCGTCTGGATGGCGGACGAGGCGATGCTGCCGGGCCGCTCCTACTGGCTGAAATGCGCGACGCAGACCGTGTCGTGCAGCCTGCAGCCGCCCAAGTACCAGATCGACGTCAACACGCTGGATCATCTGGCGGCCAAGACGCTGGACCTCAACGCCATCGGCGTGGCCGAGATGGTGACCGACAAGCCGCTGACCTTCCTGCCCTATCGCGACGACCAGGGCCGGCTGAACAAGGCGCTCGGCGGCTTCATCCTGATCGACAAGATCACCAACCAGACCGTTGCGGCGGGCATGATCCACTTTGCCCTGCGCCGTTCGCAGAACGTGCACTGGCAGGCGATGGACATCACGCGTGAAGCCCGCGCAGACCTCAAGAACCAGACGCCCAGGGTGCTGTGGTTCACGGGGCTTTCCGGTTCGGGCAAGTCGACGATCGCCAACCTGGTCGAGAAGCGGCTGCACCGCATGAACCGGCACAGCTTCCTGCTCGACGGCGACAATGTGCGCCACGGGCTCAACAAGGACCTGGGCTTCACCGATGCCGACCGGATCGAGAATATCCGCCGCGTGGGCGAGGTCGCGCGCCTGATGACCGATGCGGGGCTGATCGTCGTCACCGCCTTCATCAGCCCGTTCCGCGCCGAGCGCGACATGGTGCGCGCGATGATGGAGGAAGGCGAATTCGTCGAGGTCTTCATCGACACACCGCTCAGCGTTGCCGAAGCGCGCGACGTGAAGGGCCTGTACAAGAAGGCGCGTTCGGGTGAGCTCAAGAACTTCACCGGCATCGACAGCCCATATGAACCGCCGGCCAGCCCGGAAATCCGTATCGACACGACGAGCATGACGGCCGAGGAAGCCGCCGACCGCATCGTCGAGTTCGTGCTGGGGTGGTGACGATGGGCGACACGATCATCAAGGACGATGCCGAACTGGCGGCGCGGCTGGCGGAGTTTGCCGGGCGCATCGCTGTCGAGGTGCGCGACAGCGGCCTTATCGACGGCAAGCCGCTGGGCAGCGCGGGCGACAACACCGCCAACGCCTTCCTGATGCGCGCCATCGCGGCGCAGCGGCCTGACGATGGCGTCTTGTCCGAGGAAAGCCGCGACACGCTGGAGCGGCTGAACAAGGACCGCGTCTGGATCATCGATCCCGTGGACGGCACGCGCGAATATGGCGAGCGCCGAGCCGACTGGGCGGTGCATGTCGGACTGGCCATCAAGGGAGAGCCGGTGATTGGCGCGGTCGCGCTGCCCGGCGTGCCCGAAGTGCTTCGCACCGACCGGATCGCCACCCTGCCGCCTGCGCCGGGCACGCTGCGCATGGTCGTCAGCCGCACGCGTCCGGGCAAGGACAGCAAGGCGGTCGCCGAAGCAATCGGCGCCGAGCTGGTCCCGATGGGCAGCGCCGGGGCCAAAGCCATGGCGATCATCCGCGGCGAGGCGGACATCTACCTCCATTCGGGCGGTCAGTACGAATGGGACAATTGCGCGCCCGCTGCCGTGGCGCTAGCGCACGGCCTTCACGCCTCGCGCATCGATGGATCGCCGCTGCGCTACAACCGTGAGGACGTATCGCTTCCCGATCTGCTGATCTGCCGCAAGGAGCATGCCGAGCGCGTGCTGAAGCTGGTCGCGGAACTGCGCTGACCCCGAGTGCGGCTTGGGAAGGAAAGGCTAATCTCACATCGGCCGGCGAACCGCTTTCCGTTCGCCGCCCTCCATCTGCAGGATCACACCCGACCGCCTGCGCGCATCTTCGCTGGCGGGGAGGCGGTAATCCCGCGATCCATGGCCATATCGAGGTCATGGATCCCGGCACGCCAGTTGCGCGGCGCGCCGGATGTCGGGGCGGATCAGTCCTTGGCCATCAGCCGCGAAACGGTGTCGATCGCATAGCCATAACCAGCTATCCCGCAGCCGGCGATCACGGCGGACGCGATGCCGGAGACATAGCTGTGGTGACGGAAACTCTCCCGCGCATGGACATTCGAGATATGCACCTCGACGATGGGACCGTCGAAGGCGGTCAGCGCATCGCGAATGGCGATGGATGTGTGGGTATAGGCAGCCGGATTGATCACGATACCGTCGGCCTTGCCGCGCGATTCCTGAATCCAGGTGACGAGGTCGCCTTCCGAATTCGACTGCATGAACCGCATCGCATGGCCAAGACGGCGGCAATGGTCGGCGCAAAGGCTTTCCACGTCATCGAGCGTGTCACAGCCGTAAATCTCGGGCTCACGCGTGCCCAGCAGGTTCAGATTGGGTCCGTTGAATATGCAGATAAGCCCCATGCGCCGCCCCATTCTCATGCTGCGCCCGAATGACGCAGACTTCGCTTAGGTGGCCAGGCGATAGCAGGCAAGCCGGTCGTCAATCGTCCTGGACAAGCGCGGCTCGCAGCGAATCCTCCAGGGTGCCGGCAGAGCAGGGTTTGGCGCAGACCGCCGCATCGGGATAGCGCTGCTTGAGGAATTCGGGCTTGGCATGCCCGGAATGGAAGATGATCGGTATCTTCATCTCTGCCAGCCGGTCGGCCAGCGGCATCACGTCGCCATCGGTCAGCTGGACATCCAGAACAGCCGCCTCTGGCCTGAGAGCGGTGAGGGCGGCCATCGCCCGTGCAACGCTGGGATAGGGGCCATCCACTTCGAACCCGCAATCCTCGAGCCGGTCGCAAAGATCGAAGGCTATGATCATTTCGTCTTCAACAAGAAGAATCACTGGTCGCTTTCTACATTCCATGCGTGGCACGGGTCCAACCGCAGTCATTCCTTGTCGCCCACCTTTCGCGCGAACCTTTGCTCTGGTTCGTCGATCCGATACCCGTCTGCCGGCGATCCCTGGCTTCCCGGCCAATCTGAAACGCGGCGCGAACCGGCCGGTTCCAGCAAACATTACCTGTAATGAATGTTACAAGCCCGCAGCAGAAGCGGGCAAGAGCGCCCTGTCGATCAGCAGCTGACTGTGCAAAACTTGCGGCAGCTGCTCTGCAGCGGTGCCGGGCGCGTACCACAGGTAAAGCGGAACCCCCGCCGCTCCCTGGCTTTCGAGGAAGCGCGTGATCGCAGGATCGCGCCGGGTCCAGTCTCCCACCAGCACGGTGACGCCGGCCTTGTGGAACGCGTCGATCACCGGGTCCCGGGCGATGGCGACATTCTCGTTCACCTTGCAGGTCACGCACCAGTCGGCGGTAAAGTAGAGGAATACCGGCCCCTGCGCACGCGCGCGCGCCAACGCTTCCTCGCTAAACGGGATGGAACCGGGGATCGCCATGTCACTTCCCGATGCGGCAGTCGGGGAGACGAGCGCGCTGGCCGCCGCCGACCCTGCCAGGACGACGACACAGGCCGCCATCGCAGGCGCAAGTGCGGACAGGCCGCGCCTCTGCCGTTGCCGCGCGAGCCAGCAGATCAGCAGCACAATCACGACCATCGCCGCTCCGCCCGCCAGCAGGGCAGTGCCGCCCAGCCGCCAGCACAGCCACAGCAAAGCGAGACCGGTCAGCGCCATCGGAATGGCCATGATATGGCGAAACCTGACCATCCAGGGTCCCGGACGCGGCATCATGCGGCGCAGGAATGGCACGAAACCGATTGCCAGGAACGGCGCGGCGAGACCCAGCCCCAGCGCGGCGAACAGCACCAGCGCCTGTAGCGGGGGCAACAGCAGGGCGGCGCCCATCGCCGCCGCCATGAACGGCGCGGTGCAAGGCGTGGCGGCAACTGCGGCCAGCAAGCCGGTCATGAACGCGCCGCCCCCGCTGTTCTCCACGCGTACCGGCAGGGTAAATTCGAACAGGCCCGCCAGATTGGCGGTAATCGCCGCGACCAGCGCCAGCAGCAGGACCAGCGTCGCCGGTTCCTGCAACTGGAAAGCCCAGCCGATCTCGCTTCCCGCCGCCCGCAACGCCAGCATCGCCGCGCCCAGGGCCAGCACGGCCAGCACGACGCCCAGCGTATAGGCCAGCGCCTCGCGCCGCGCTTCGCCGCCATCGCCGCCCGCGCGCGCCAGATGCAGCGCCTTCAGGCTGAGGATCGGGAACACGCAGGGCATGATGTTCAGCAGCAATCCGCCCGCAAAGGCCGCCGCGATCAGGGCAAGACCGGCGCTGCCCAGCAGGCTTTGGGGTACGGATCCGCTACCCCGGACAGCAGCGACCGTGCCCGGCTCTGCCGTGAAGGATATGCCGGTGCCCGACGGATCGAGCCGCAGGACCATTTCGAGCGGCTTGTCCGCCGAGGCCTGCTTGCGGGCCTGTGTCGATACGATCAGCCAGTCGCCCTGGCGCGAAAATTCCTGCGGAGCGGCATAATCGACATAGCCGTCGTCGGCGAAGAACAGATGCGGATCCTGTACCGCCGCGCCCGAAGCGAGGGGGATGGCAATGCGTAGCTCGCTGCCGTCGATCGTATAGCGGCCAGTATCGACGAGCGGAGCGGGCAGGGCCTGCCGCCAGCGCGCGAAATCGGTGCTGCCGGCAGGCCGTTCACCGGGTCGGGCGACCGCGACACTGGTCGTCAGCTCCGCCTGCTCGGGCACGCAGATCTTGTCGGTGCAGGCCAGCCATCCCGCCTTCAGCCGGACGGGCAGGCGCGATCCTGGCGCGGCATCGGCGGGCACCTTCAGCGGCACCAGGACCGCATAGGGTCCTTCATAGACATGGTTCATCAGCGAGCCGATGAGCAGCGGTTCGGGCGTCGGATAGGACGGCGTACCGGCTGTCGCGCCTTTGGGCAGATCCCAGTCCAGCTCCATCCCGAAGCCCGCGTCGCCGGGGTTCAGCCAATAGCCGTGCCAGCCTTCCTCAGGCTGCATCGCGATGCCGAGCTCGATTGTCGCGCCGGGCTGCGCCGCGCGTTCGGCAACCAGCTGCGCAGCGATGTGGTCGGAGCTGTCCTGCGCCCAGGCCGGTCCCACAGCCACATGCGGCAAAGATCGCCCACACCCACGCCAGCACGGAAGCGGGCGCTTTGCGCTGGATCGGCAGGGGTCCGTCATGGGATCGGCTTGCACTCTGAATTCATTGCGGCGCTGCGATGGGGCTTGCGCCGTGGCGGGCGGACAGCCATCTGTCGCAGGACTAGTCGAAAATCTGCGGGGGATTTAGGCGCAGCCTAGCGCCATGTCCATGTTTCCCCGTCCCGACGGTCTTAAGGGCAGCAATATGGTCGATGCGAACAGGCGTGATGTCGTGATTGTGGGCGGCGGGCTAGTCGGCTTGACGCTGGCTCTGGCGCTGGCGCGGCAAGGCATCACCAGTCACGTCATCGATGCCGCCGATCCCGCATCCCAGACGGCGGAAGGGTTCGACGGCCGCGCCTCGGCCATTTCGACCGCAAGCTGGAACCTGTTCGGCAATATCGGCCTGCGCGAACATCTCGAGGAATTTGCCAGCCCGATCACCGAGATTGCCGTCAGCGACCAGCTGAAGCCGGGCGAACTGCGATTTCCGCCCCGCGCCCGAGGAGGGATCGCTGGGCCGTATGTTCGAGAACCGCCGCCTGAGGCTCGCCCTGTTCGAGGCGGTGAAGGACGTGGAGGAGATCGCCTATCACCCCAATTCCCGCGTCGCATCGCGCGAACGCGGCGCGCATGGCGTTGCGGCCGTGCTGGACGATGGCACGCGATTTCGAAAGCAGCCTGCTGGTCGGCGCCGAGGGGCGCGGCTCTCCCACACGTGACGAGGCTGGACTGGCCGTGGCGAAGTGGAGCTATCGCCACCGTGCGATCATCTGCGGGCTGGCGCATGAAAAGCCCAACGATGGTATCGCGTGGGAGATCTTCTACCCGGCAGGGCCGTTCGCGCTGCTGCCGATGAAAGACGACGAGATGGGCCGCCACCGCACGGCGCTGGTGTGGACCGTGGCGGAGGAAGACGCCGCCGCGTGGCTGAAGCTGGGCGAGCGCGCTTTCCTGGCCGAGGCGGAGAAGCGCATGGGCGGATTGCTGGGCAAGCTGGAACTCGCCAGCCCGCGATCGTCCTATCCGTTGGGTTTCCACCATGCGCCGACCATCACTGCCGAACGGCTCGCGCTGGTGGGCGATGCGGCGCATGGCATCCACCCGATCGCGGGGCAGGGGCTGAATTTGGGCCTGCGCGATGCCGCCGCCCTGGCCGAAGTGCTCGGCGAGGGAGTGCGGCTCGGCCTAGATCTTGGCGATGCGCAGCTTCTGAAGCGTTATCAGGACTGGCGCGGGCTTGACGATTTCATGGTGGCGGTGGCGACCGATGGCCTCACCTGGCTGTTCGGTGTGCCCGGCAGGACCGCCAGCGCCGTCCGCCGCCTGGGCATGAGCGCGATCGAGCGGACAAATCCGCTGAAGCGCTGGTTCATGGACGAAGCGCGCGGCGTGTCGGGGACGCTGCCCGAACTGCTGCAGGACGCCTGAGCCGGTCTACCGCTGCGGGGCCGCGCCTGTCTTGGGGGCAGGTTCCGCCGCTTCGGGCGCGTTCTCGGCCGCGTTGGCGGCAGGAGCCGCGGGGCTGGGCTGGCGCACCGGCTGGCCTTGCGAATCCGACAGGTTGCGCGGTTCCAGCAGCGCCGCCGTCTCGATCAGGTCGAGCGCCTGCTGCGTGGCGACGTAGCGCTGCGCATTTTCCAGCCATTCGCGCGTCGCCTCGCGGTTGGGCAGGCGTTCGACCAGCGCCGCGGCGGCTTCGACCCGCCCGTCGTTCAGCAATTGCTGCGCCCGCTCAAGCCGCACCACAGGCTGCGGAGAGGGCGCGTCCGCCCGGCGCAGCACGAACAGGTTCGCGATCTCTGCCTTGATGCGCGCCCAGCCGGACAGGTCTTCGGACTCGGTAACTGCCGTTTCGGGCAGATTCTGTCGATCCCTGGCGCAACTGGTCCAGCGTTACGGGATTGCGCGCGCTGTTGATGATGGTGCGAACCGCATTGGGCTGCGCGTTGCCGAAACGCAGTTGCAACTGATTTTCCAGATAGCCGAGTGGCGCACCACGCTCGACCAGCCTGCGCGCCGCGAAGGCGACCAGCAGCCCCTCGGCCCGGGCGGCATTGCCCGAAGCGGCCTCGGCCTGCATGTCGAGCCGGTTCAGGCGGCGCTCCAGGTCGCCGACCCGCATCGCCACCGTCATTTCGCCGGCTGGAACGGCTGGCAGGGGGGCTGCGGCGGTCAGTTCCGCATCTGCAGGGGGTGCTGCCTTTACCGCAGGGGTGTCGGCTGCTGGCTCAAGCGGCTGTTCCGCCAGCCAGCCGGTGCTCCACGCCAGGTAAAAGGCGAGCGTCAGACCAAGCGCGAACGCCAGCAGAACGCTGGCCGCAAGTTTGCGAAACCGGTTGGTACCTTTGCCCGCGCCAAGAGGCGCGGCATCGTCGTGCGGGGTGGAAGCCATCGGTGCTATACTTTTCCTGGAAGGCCGCTTTGGCACATCTGATCCGCCAAGGCCAGCAAGGCGGCATCGTCGGACGATGCCGCATGGCGGCAGGCGGCCCAGCCTTCGCCTGCCCGTTCGGCAATGCGAGGCGCAAGGCAGGCGAGCGCGATCGCGCTTCGCGGCACGCCCAGCCGGTCGCATTCCCGTGCGAAATGGCTGGCCGCCTCGCCCGAGTGGAGGAGGACGATGGCGCCGCCCGCGAGGATATGCGCCAGCGCCGGATCGGCCTGCTTCGGACGCACGGTGTAGACGACGCGCGTGTCGATCGCGACGCCGGGAGGAGGATCGAGAGGAACATGCGCCTCGCCCGACAGGCGCAGCAGGCGCGTAAGTCCGCGCGCCTCGGCATGGGGCAGCAGCGTCTGCATTCCGCGCGCGCCGACCGCGATCACCGAAAAACCTGCCTCCCGCGCTGCCTCTGCGGTGGTCTCGCCCACGCAGAGAGCGGGGAGGGCGGCCAGCGCATGAAGGCCTTCCCCGCCGTGGCGCAGGGAGTTGGCGCTGCCCAGCAGTATCGCATCGAAGCCTTCAGCATCGGGAACCACCCATGGCAAGGAGCCGACGCTGAAGAGGGGGTGGCTGACGATGGAAAGGCCCTGATGCGCGCCGCGCTCTATTGTGGCGGTGTCTCCCGGAGCGGGGCGGATCGTGATGATCGCAGTCACATCGGAGGGCCGCTGAAATAGGTCGAAACCGCTTCAGGCGCATCCGCCAGCAGTTCACGGGCGAGCCGGGCCGCGGCGGCGTCGTCGCCCGCCGGGAACTGCGCTTCGCGTTCCACGCGGAAGATGCCGTCCGGGCTGAAGACGGCGGCGCGCATGGTCAGCACGTCGCTGCCGGTAGTGCGGACGGCGACCGGGCTGTGGCAATTGCCGCCCAGCGCCAGCAGCAGGGCGCGCTCCGCCATGACCTGCGCGCGGGTCGGTCGCGTCGTCGATGGCGGCGAGCCAGCCTCGCATCGCCGCGTCATCGGTCCGGCATTCGATGCCGATCGCGCCCTGCGCCGGCGCGGGAAACCAGTCGTCAGCGTCCAGCGGGTGGCCGACCCCGGTTTCGCCCAGCCGTTCCAGCCCGGCGGCGGCCAGCAGGGTCACGTCCGCCTCGCCCGCCTGCAGCTTGGCGAGCCGGGTCGCGACATTGCCGCGAAAGCCCACGATGACGACATCCGGCCGCAGGTTCAGCATCTGCGCGGCCCGGCGCGGAGCACTGGTGCCCAGCCGGGCTCCGCGCGGAATGGTCGCAAGCGATGTCGCGCCGATCAGCACGTCGCGCACGTCGGCGCGCGGCAGCAGCGCGGCGATGGTCAGCGCATCGGGCCGGATCGTTTCCACATCCTTCATCGAATGCACGGCGAAGTCGATCTCGCCCTCGCCCAGCCAGGCATCGAGTTCCTTGGTCCACAGCGCCTTGCCGCCGATATCGGCCAGCGGGCGATCCTGGATCCTGTCGCCGCTGGCGAGCACGGGCACGATTTCGACGCATCTTCGGCCCAGCCGTGGGCGGCAGCAAGCCGACTGCGCGCTTCGTAGGCCTGTGCCATCGCAAGCGGAGAGCGCCGCGTGCCGAGGCGCAGCGTACGGGGCGGGGATTGTGGTGTCGGACGTGTCATGCAGCGGCTTGTGCTAGCGGGGCAAAGCGTTCAGGGGAAGTTCCCATGAGCAGCCCGTCCACTGATAGGCCTAGATTTGACAGCGCAGGCGATGCCGGTGGAATCTGCCGCTCCGCCTGTCCGCCGCATCGTGCTTGGCATCGAATCGAGCTGCGATGAAACCGCCGTGGCGCTGGTCGCGGACGACCGCACCATCGTCGCGCAGTCCATCGCCTCGCAGGACGCGCAGCACGCGCCCTATGGCGGCGTCGTGCCCGAGATTGCCGCCCGCGCCCATGTCGAGGTGCTGGCCCCGATGGTCGAGCGGGTCCTGGACGAAGGCGGCATGGAACTGGGCGATGTCGACGCGATCGCCGCGACCGCCGGGCCGGGCCTGATCGGCGGGGTGATGGTGGGCCTCGTCACCGCCAAGGCGCTGGCCATGGCGGGCGCGAAAGCCGCTGCTGGCGGTCAACCATCTCGAAGGGCACGCGCTCAGCCCGCGGCTGGCCGACGCCGGGCTCGAATTTCCCTATCTGCTGCTGCTCGGCATCGGGCGGGCATTGCCAGATACTGGAGGTGCGCGGTGTCGGCGCATATCGCCGCCTGGCCACGACCATCGACGATGCGCTGGGCGAGGCCTTCGACAAGACCGCCAAGATCCTGGGCCTCGGCTATCCGGGCGGTCCGGCGGTGGAACGCCTTGCACGCGGTGGCGATCCCCGCGCGGTTGCCCCTGCCGCGCCCGCTGCAAGGGATCGGCGGAACCGCATTTCTCCTTCGCGGGGCTGAAAAGCGCGGTCCTGCGGGCGCATGAAAGCGGATTGCACGATCCGGCCGACCTTGCCGCCAGCTTTCAGCAGGCTGCGATGGATTGCGTGATCGACCGCACGGCGCGCGCCCTCCAGCAGGCGCCGGGCGTGACGGCGCTGGTCGTTGCGGGCGGCGTCGCGGCGAATGCCTCGCTGCGCGGCGCGCTGGAAGGGCTGGCGGCGAAGCACGGACTTGCCTTTGCCGCGCCGCCGATGAAACTGTGCACCGATAATGCGGCGATGATCGCGTGGGCCGGGCAGGAGCGGCTGGCCGCGGGGCTGGTGGAGCCGGGCGGCGACCCGCTTTCGGTCTCGGCGCGGCCGCGCTGGCCGCTCGATCCGGATGCGGAGACCGTGCGCGGAGCGGGAGTGAAGGCATGAGCACAGCGGCGCGGATCGGCGTGATCGGTGCGGGCGCATGGGGCACCGCGCTCGCGCAGATGCTGGCCGCCGATGGCGCGCCCGTCTCGCTGTGGGCGCGCGAGGAAGAAGTTGCGAGCGCGATCAACGCCACGCGGCGCAACGCGGTCTATCTGCCCGATGCGGAGCTGAGCTCTTCCATCGTCGCCAGTAGCGAGCTGGCGTCCTTTGCCGAGCTACGACACGCTGCTGATCGTCACCCCTGCCCAGCATCTGGGAGCGGTCATGGGCGGGGCGCTTTCCGGCTTTGCGCGGCGATGCGGTGCTGTGCGCCAAGGGGATCGAGGCGGGGAGCGGCCGCCTGATGGCCGAGGTGGCGCATGATACGGCACCAGATGCGCAGCTTGCGGTCCTGTCCGGGCCCACATTCGCGCATGAGGTGGCAGCAGGATTGCCGACCGCGGTCACGCTGGCATGCAAGCGCGGCGATGCGCAGTGGCAGCGGCTGTCGGCGCAGATCGCGCGGCCCAGTTTCCGGCCCTATTACTCGGACGACATCATCGGGGCCGAGATTGGCGGCGCGGTCAAGAACGTGCTCGCCATCGCGTGCGGCGTGGTCGACGGGCTGGCGCTGGGTCAGAACGCGCGGGCCGCCACCATCGCGCGTGGCTACGCCGAAATGCTGCGCTTCGGACTTGCGCGCGGCGCGCAGGCGGAGACGCTGTCTGGCCTGTGCGGGCTTGGCGATCTGGTGCTGACCTGCTCCTCGACATCCAGCCGCAATTTCTCGCTGGGCCGCGCGCTGGCCGAGGGTATCCCAGCCGCGGAGCTGATGGCGAACCGCCGCACCGTGGCGGAAGGCGCCTTCACCGCGCCGGTGCTGAAGGACCTTGCCGACGAGATGGGCGTCGCCATGCCGATTACCGATGCCGTCTGCGACCTGCTGGCGGGCGAGGTCAGCGTGACCGACATGGTGCAGGGCATATTGGCGCGCCCGCTGCGCACGGAAATGGAAACGCCGTGACCGGCCCCGACATGGCCGGTCCGGCAGCGCGGGACGAGGGCGGCTCCAGCGATCTTGCCACGCTGGCGAAGGGCGGCCGCACCAATTTCTTCGGCTTCCTGCTGCGGCTGGTCGCGCGGCTGCCGTTCCTGTTCATCGCGGGGCGCTTCTATGGCGCGGACCAGCTGGGGCGGTTCGCATCGGCGCTGATCATCATCGAGATCGGCGGACAGCTCGCGACGCTGGGGCTGAAGCGCGGACTGGCCAAGGAAATGGGACAGGGCGACCGCGAGGAAGCCGCCGTCATTGCCGACGCCCTGCTGCTGTCGCTGCTGTTCTCCTCGCTGCTGACGGGCATATTGTTCGTGTTTCCGGAACCGATGTTCCCCAACGGCATGAACAGCCGCTGGGACCTGCTGCTGCCATTCGCGCTGGTCTTCCTGTCCCTGACCGAGGTGATGCTGGCGGCGCTGGCGTTCCGCTACAACATCGCCGCCACCGTGCGCAGCCGGGCAGTGGTCGAGCCGTGGGTGCTGTCCATCGCGGCAGGCACGCTGCTGTTCGTGCCCGCGCTGGCAGAAGGCGGGCTGGCGATCAGCTATCTGCTGTCCGTCCTTGCGGCGGCGGTCGCTGCGTTCGTCCCGATGCTGCGCATGTATGGCGTGCCGCAAGGCTGGGCGCCGCAGACGATCCGCCTGCTGCGCCTGGCGCGCGAAAATCTGCCGCTGGCGCTGGCCGACGCGATCGAATGGGGCACGCGCAGGCTGGACATCGCGATCCTGGGCTTTTTCGTCAGCCCCGCCACGGTCGGCATCTATTACGTTGCCGTGCAGGTCGCCAGCCTGCCGCAAAAGCTGAAGACCAGTTTCGAGCCGATCCTGGGTCCCGTCATCGTGCGCAAGCTGAACGAGAAGGACTATGCCGCCATCGCCCGGCAGGTGTGCCAGGCTGGCTTCTGGATTATCGCGGCGCAGACCGGGGTGGCGCTGGCGCTGGGGATCACGGGCGAGGCGGTGATGGGGCTGGTCGGTCCCGGCTTCGTCGGTGGTACCGGCGCGCTGGCGTTCCTGCTGCTGGCCGAGGTTGTCGCCGCCACGGCGGTCGTTTCCGAAGCGGCGCTGGTCTATCTGGCGCGCATGCGTAACCTGGCCGTGTCGATCGCCACGATCTGCCTGCAGGCGGCGCTGGCGGTGGGCCTGATCACGCTGGCGCAGCGGCTGAACCTGCCCGAGGCGTTCCAGGCGGCATCGGTCGCTCTGGCGCTGGGGCTGGCGCTGGGCTTCGCGTCGATCACCAAGTCGCGCATGCTGGGCCGCATGCTGGGCAAATCGATCAACAATTTCCGCTGGCCGCTGATCTGGGCGATCGCGCCTGCCGTCGTCGTGGGCTATCTGTTCACGCTGATGCCGGAGTGGGTCGAACTCGCCCTTGGCGTGCCCGCCATCCTGGTCACTTACGGTTTCGTGATCTGGAAGCGCGGTTTTGGACCGGAGGACCGCGTGCTGTTCAAATCTGGCGGGAAGGCCGCCGCGGCCGCGCCGGAGGAGGCGCTTCCTTCGGCGGGGATGGAGCGCTAGGACGCCGGGAATGAGAATTCTGTTCGAGATACCGGACTGGCTGCGCATCGTTACCGGCGCGGTGATCGTCGGCTGCATTGCGCTGTTCGCCCACGCGCAGACGGGCCGCAATCTTGTCGAGCGACTGGAAACGCGGGCCGAGCGCGCGATTGCCGCCAATGGCGGCACGGGCATCACCGCCGATTTCACCACCTCTGCCGGCTGGCCCACGCGTCATCCGGTGCTGAGCGGGGGAGAGGATCTGCCCGACGACATCCGCGCCCGCGTCGCACGCGCGGTCGCCGATCTGCCCGGCGTCGGCGGCGCACATTGGGACAGCCGTTCGCGCAGCGTCGTCGCGCCCGAGCCGGAGATCGAGACCGGGCCGTTCCACTGCCAGCGCGACGTCGAGACGCTGCTGTCGGTGCGCGTGATCCGCTTTGGCCAGGGCAGCGCGCAGATCGATCCGGACAGCCAGATCCTGCTGGACGAGGTGGCGACGGCGCTGAAGCCCTGCCGGGGCAGCATCATTGCCGATTACCGGACATTCCGACGCGATCGGCGATGCCGCGGTCAATCTGCGGCTCTCGCGCGAGCGGGCGGCCGAGGTACGTGATGCGCTGGTCGAACGCGGTCTTCCGCGCGATTCGCTGCGGGCGACGGGGCTGGGTTCCGCCCGGCCGATCGAGGGCCTGCAGCCCGAGGACCCTGCCAATCGCCGCATCGAATTCTCGGTGATCGAGGTTGCGCCGCTGCGCCCGACGCCGATCGATGTTCCGGATGCGGGTTAGGCCGTACGCGGGCTAGGAGGAAATCATGCCGCTCTGGGTCGAATTGATGGTCTTCATGCTCATCATCTATGGTGCCGTGCTGGCGCTGATGATGAGCTGGCTGCAGCGCCGCGCGCGCCTTGCACGCTTGACGCGGCAGCGTGCAAGGCGTCAGTTGAACAAACGCCGCACTGGCGGCGAGACACTTGGGAAGAGCGAGGAAATCTAGATGGTCGAGATGATCCAGTCGAACTGGCTGGCGTTCCTGCTGGTCGTGATCGTGGCCGTGCTGATCGCCGTCTGGCTGATCGCAAGGCCGAAGAAGCCCCGCGATCGCAGCTATCGCCCCGACGTGCTGGACGAGGGCGTCGCGCCTGCCCAGCGCAACCAGGCGTTCATCGATGCGCCGCCCGCCAGCGCGGGCCGGCCCACGCACGAACATGAGCCTCCCGCTGTGCCTGAAACGATTGGCGGCGCTGGAGTGGCCGTGGCCGCCGCCGCGCTGATGGCCGAGGAAGAGCACGAGGCCGCCGAGAAGGCGAAGCACGCGTCCGAAGACCAGATGCCCGATACGCCGCGCGACGCCCAGGCCGTGGCTGCGGCGGTCAAGATGCACGACGAGGCCGCCCATGGGGGGCAGGCGGACGATCTGCTGCGGATCAAGGGCGTGGGGCCGAAACTGGCCGAGCTGCTCTCGTCCATGGGCATATCACGCTATGACCAGATCGCGGCGTGGAGCGATTCCGACGTGCAGGAGATCGATTTGCGCATGGGCCGCTTTGCAGGCCGGATCGAGCGTGATGACTGGCGCACGCAGGCGCGTTACCTCGCCTCGGGCGACACCGCCGCCTATGAGGAAAAGTTCGGCAAGCTCTAGCTTACGCCCCGCCGCCGCCATTGCGCCCGGCCAGCCTGGTCTTGCAGCTGTCGACCAGCTGTCCCAGCGTGGAGGAGGCGGGGAAGATGACCTTTCCGCCGCCCGCGACGGTGGCATAGAACGGCCCGCCGGTCAGTGCGATCCAATGGGGATCGTTCGACGCCAGCGCGCCGCTCCATTCGTTGCCGTCATTGCTGACGGGCAGGCGAAGGATGCCGCGATAGCCCACGAACGCCAGCATCGCCTTGGCACCGTCGTCCGAGGGAACATTGCGGACGGCCCTGACCAGGCCGTTCTCGCACGAGAGCGTCGAGCAGGGCGGGCATGCCCGGCTCGCCATAGATCGCGCTTTGCCCCTTGCTGACCCAGCGGGCTTCGGGCGGATCGATCTTGCCCGGCATCGGGATCTCGTCCGGTGCGGTCCTGGCATCGTCCAGTTGCAGGCGGATCGGCCCGCCCGCCGTCTTCTCGTCATCGCCCGAACAGGCCGTAAGGGCCAGCGCCGCCAGCAGCAGGCCTGCCTTAACGCGCATTGATGAAGGCGCTGATATCGGAGGACAGCTTTGCGCGGTCCTCGTCGCGGATATACATCATGTGGCCTGCGTCGTAATAGCGGTATTCGATCCGCGACGGATCAAGCCGGTGCGCTACAGCGAATATTCCGCGGCGAAGAACGGCGTGGCGAAATCATACCAGCCTTGCGCGTCGAACATCCGCAGGTCCGCGTTCTCGCGCATCGCCTTGCCAGATCAGCGGCGCGATGTTGAGATACGCGTTGGTGCGCCCCAGCCGTGCCCAGCGACCAGTCCCACTGCCGCCGACGCTGCCGATCGTGACTATTGCCGGTCGGTGTTGTAACCCAGCGTCTCGCGCATCCACTGTTGATCGCGGCGGCATAGCCTGCATCGATGCCGTAGAAGCTGGGATCATTGTCGGGCGTTTCCCCGGCATTGTCGTAATCGCGCCCGGTGTAGCGGCTGATCCAGCCGCCCGACGGTCAGCCCCCGGTCGCGCAGCAGTTCCTTGTAGAACCGCTGATCGGTGACGCGCAGATCGGCCTGTTCGAGATATTCTTCCGACAAGCCCGGTCAGGCGGGAAAGTTCGGCGCGCACGGCGGCGCGTTCGGCCTGCGGCAGATCCTGCCCTTTCAGCAGCGCGGTGGCATAGGGGCCGATGGCGAACTGGCGCGCTTCTTCGGCCATGCCTTCGACCGAAGGGGCCTGCGCCTTGCCGTGGAAATGCGCGGTCGCGGCCATGTTGGGCAGCGCGACGACATAGGCCATCTCGTTCCCCGGCGTCGGCTCACGCCGGCGAAATCGAGGATGGTCGAGATCAGGATCACGCCCGTTGAGGCCGACATCGTTGTAGGTGCCGCCCTCCAGCTCATCCACCACCATCGCGGTGCGGCTGGTGCCATAGCTTTCCCCGCCGAGGATATTTGGGGGAGGACCAGCGGCCATTGTCGTTGATCCAGCGTCGGATCACATCGGCGACCGCGCGGCCATCCTGTTTGAGGCCGTAATATTTCTTGGGGTCGGTGCCCTTGGTCAGCTGGCTGAAGCCGGTGCCGGGCGGGTCGATGAACACGAGGTCGGCGACATCGAGCAGGCTTCCGGGATTGTCGACCAGCGGATAGGGCGGCGCCGCCATCATCGCGCGCGTCGGACGGGATCGCGACCCGCTTTGGCCCGAACGCGCCCATCTGCAGCCACACCGAGCCCGAGCCGGGGCCGCCATTGTACATGAAGAACACCGGGCGCGAGGTGTCTGCCGGGTCGGCGACATAGGACGTGGTGACGATCACCGCTTCGGCCTTGCCATCCTCGTCCTTGCAGCATCGTGTCCGCGATGGTGGCGCGTATAGGGGATGCGCTTGCCCGCCGAAGGTGCCGGTCAAGTCGCTGGATGCGGCATTGGGCTGTAGTCGGCGGCAGGCTTGGCCGCCTCGGCCTTGGCGTCAGTCCTGCGCCATCCTGCGCGGGATCGGCGGTGGCGAGGGCAGAACGCGGCGAGGGCAAGCGCGGCAAGCGCGTGCGGAATGAAAGCTCTTGATCATGCCAAGCGTCATGCGGGCATCGGCGGCAGAACGCAATTTGCGGCGCCGGTTTTTTCACTCGATTTGCCGCAAAAAGCGGTTTCCGCGGCCACTTCTTCCACTTCCGCTGCGTCTTGCCATAGCGCATCTTGCGCGTGCCCGGCTTGCCCTCGTTGCTGCGGCCCACGATCGGCGCGCGCTTTGCTCGCCGTCGGGCAGGCCAAGTTCGTCCGCTTCCAGCCGGCGGATTTCGTCGCGCAGGCGGCCGGCTTCCTCGAACTCCAGATCGGCGGCGGCGTCGCGCATCCGCTTTTCGAGGTCTTCGATGTAGGCGCGCAGATTGTGGCCGACGAGGTTGTTGCGCTCGTCGTCGCCGGTGTCGACGATGACGCTGTCCTGCGGCTGGCGGTGTGGGCGACGATGTCGGCGATGCGGCGCTTGATCGTGGTCGGGCGTGATGCCGTGTTCCTCGTTGTATTCGTCGCTGCTTTTCGCGGCGGCGGTCGGTTTCGGCCATCGCGCGTTCCATGCTGCCGGTGATGCGGTCGGCATAGAGGATCACCCGCCCGTCGACGTTGCGCGCGGCGCGGCCGATGGTCTGGATCAGCGAGGTTTCGCGAGCGCAGGAAGCCTTCCTTGTCGGCATCGAGGATGCACACCAGCCCGCATTCGGGAATGTCGAGCCCTTCGCGCAGCAGGTTGATGCCGACCAGCACGTCATAGACGCCCAGCCGCAGGTCGCGGATCAGCTCGATGCGCTCCAGCGTCTCGACGTCGGAGTGCATGTAGCGCACCCTGCACCCCCGCCTCGTGCATGAATTCGGTCAGGTCTTCGGCCATGCGCTTGGTCAGCGTGGTGACGAGCGTGCGATAGCCCTTCGCGGCGGTCTCTTGGCACTCGTCGATGCAATCCTGCACCTGGTCCTCGACCGGGCGGATCTCGACCGGCGGATCGATCAGGCCGGTCGGGCGGATCACCTGTTCGGCGAAGACGCCGCCGGTCTGTTCCATTTCCCAGTTGCCGGGCGTGGCGGACACGGCGAAGGTCTGCGGGCGCATCGCGTCCCATTCGTTGAAGCGCAGCGGGCGGTTGTCGATGCAGCTCGGCAGGCGGAAGCCGTATTCGGCCAGCGTGATCTTGCGGCGGTGGTCGCCCTTGGACATCGCGCCGATCTGCGGCACCGTCTGGTGGCTTTCGTCGACGAACAGCAGCGCGTTGTCGGGCAGATATTCGAACAGCGTCGGCGGCGGCTCGCCGGGCAGGCGGCCGGTCAGGAAGCGCGAATAGTTCTCGATCCCCGCGCAGCTGATCCGGTGGCGGCGATCATTTCGAGGTCGAAATTGGTGCGCTGCTCCAGCCGCTGGCGCCTCCAGCAGCCTGCCCTCGGCTTCCAGTTCCTTGAGCCGTTCGGCCAGCTCGAATCTTGATCGCCTCGGCCGCCTGCTTCATCGTCGGGCCGGGCGTGACATAGTGCGAATTGGCGTAGACGCGCACCTTGTCCAGGCTCGCGCCCTTCTTGCCGGTCAGCGGGTCGAACTCGCTGATCTCCTCGATCTCGTCGCCGAAGAAGCTGATGCGCCAGGCCATGTCTTCGTAGTGGCTGGGGAAGATTTCCAGATTGTCGCCGCGCACGCGGAAATTGCCGCGCGCGAAGGCGGCGTCGTTGCGCTTGTATTGCAGCGCGACCAGCTTGCGGATGATTTCGCGCTGGTCGACGTCTCGCCCGTCTTGATGTCGAAGATCATCGCCGAATAGGTTTCGACCGAGCCGATACCGTAGAGGCAGGAGACCGAAGCGACGATGATCACGTCGTCGCGTTCGAGCAGCGCGCGGGTGGCCGAATGGCGCATCCGGTCGATCGCCTCGTTCACGCTCGATTTCCTTCTCGATATAGGTGTCGGAGCGCGGGACATAGGCTTCGGGCTGGTAATAGTCGTAATAGCTGACGAAATACTCGACCGCGTTGTTCGGGAAGAAGCTCTTGAATTCGCCGTAAAGCTGCGCGGCGAGGATCTTGTTGGGCGCAAGGATCAGGGCCGGGCGCTGCAGCTCCTCGATCACCTTGGCCATGGTGAAGGTCTTGCCCGATGCCGGTGACGCCCAGCAGCACCTGCGTCTTCTCGTCCTGCCGCGCGCTCTCGACCAGTTCGGCGATCGCGGTGGGCTGGTCGCCGGCCGGCTCGTATTCGCGACACGAGTTCGAAACGCTTGCCGGGCATCGACTTTTCGGGCCGTGCGGGGCGGTGGGGGGTGAAATTGCCGGATGTGTCGGGCTCTTCCAGTCCGCGACGGATGACGAGTTCGGCCATGGCGCATGATATGGGTGCGATGGTGACTGCTTGCAATTCCGCTGGCCCGCACGATTGCCGCGCTCGATTGCCAAGCGGATGGCCATCTGCGATGCCACCACCGCAACGCACAGCAGGGGAGCGATTATGAAGATGGGTTTCTGGAAGACTTCGGGACTGGCGCTTGTCGCCGTGGCGGCGCTTGCCGCCTGTTCGGAAGAGCCGGAGGACGGCGCCGGCGAGACACCCATGGCGGTGGAGGATGCGGCGCGGGAATTCGGCAAGCTCGATACGCCGCAGCCGGGTCAATACGACCTTGACGTAGAGGTCGTCAGCTTCGACATGCCGGGCGCACCCGAAGGCATGCTGGAGCAGATGCGCAGCGCGATGGAAGGCGCCTATGCCGACAGTTTCTGCCTGACGCCCGAAGAAGCCGCCAAAGGCTTCGAGGAGCAACTGGGGCAGGTCGCGCAGGATGCCCAGTGCAACTTCAACGACATGTCGGTCGATGGCGGCAAGGTCAGCGCGCGGGCAGTGTGCGATCTTGAAGGCGGCACCATGAACCTGGCGATGAACGGCACGGTCAGCTCGACCAGTTCCGACATCACGGCCGATACCAAGATGACCGCGCAGGGCCAGACCGTATCCATGACCATGCGGATGAAGCAGACGCGCACCGGCGATTGCGCCGCCTGACAGCGGTCCCGCGCGCGGTTCGAAGCGGCCTTGCGGGAAACCGCGGGGCCGCTTTCGCATTGGTTAAGCGATGCGAACACTGTTACAGAATTCTTGCATGAAACCCGACGATATTCCTTCCGGCCAGGCCCTTTCCGACGGGGGCGGCGCGTCTTTTCGGACGACGAACTGGCCGGATGAGGCCGGGCAGAACCGAAAAGCTGCGCCGACTGCACCCGCGGACCGGGATCGCACGGGCGGCAAGCCGGGACGGCCGGGCAAGGGCTTCGCGGTCCTGCTGCGCGAATGGCAGCGGCGACAGTCGCTCGCCCTTCGCCCGCAGCCCGAAGGGGTGGCGACGCCTTCGTCGCGGCTGCTGCTGAAGGAGCTGGCCTCGCTGGCCGCACCCGCGGTGTTCCGCATGGCCTATGGCAAGATGGATGTCGCCGCGCCGGACCGGCCGCGCGCCGTCATGCTGCTCCCCGGTTTCGGCTCGCACCCGTGGCGCATGGCGCCGATGCACAAGGCGCTGGCCGAGGCGGGTCACTCGGTGACCGATTGGGGTCTCGGCTGGAACCTGGGCGCGAGCGAGGACCGGTTCGACCGGCTGCTGTCGCGCATCAGCCGCGTATCGCGCGCAGAGGAGCGCAAGATCACGCTTGTCGGCTGGAGCCTTGGCGGCGTCTTCGCGCGCGAGGCGGCCAAGCGACTGCCCGAGCATGTCGAGATGGTGATCACCATGGGATCGCCCTTTTCCGGCGACATGCATGGCAATAATGGCTGGCGGCTGTATCACGCGGTTGCGGGTCATTCGGTCGACGAGCCGCCCGTCGGGGGGCAATTCGCGGCCAAGCCGCCGGTCCCGACCGTCGCGATGTGGAGCGCGCAGGACGGTGTCGTCCATCGCCACTGCGCCTGCGGCAAGGTGGGAGAGCGCGACCATACGGTGGCGGTGCGCTGCACCCACATGGGTTTCGCCTGGCATCCCGCCGCGATCGAGGCGGTGTCCCGCTTGCTGGCGGAATCACCCGAAAGTTTTACACATCTTGCAACGCAGCAAAAAAGCAGAGACAACCTCGACTCATGAGCGATAGCGCATGAGCCGGGACGAGCAGCCGATCTTTGATGAAATGCATGATGCGGACGGGTCCGTCCGAACAGCCTATGCGGGCTATTCGGCCTGGCTGGACGAGCAGGATCCGCAAGCGCTGCGCCGCAAGCACCGCGAGGCGGAGGCGTTCTTTCGCCGCACCGGCATCACCTTCAACGTCTATGGCCAGGATGAGGCGGAGGAACGGCTGATCCCGTTCGATCCGGTTCCGCGCATCATCACCGCTGCGGAATGGCGCCGCCTGTCGCGCGGGATCGAACAGCGGGTGAGGGCGCTCAACGCCTTCCTCCACGACCTGTACCACCGGCAGGAGATCGTGCGGTCGGGCCGGGTGCCCGAATGGCTGCTGCGCGGCAATGCGGCATTCCTGCCCCACATGTGCGGATTCACGCCGCCGGGCGGAATCTATACCCATATCACCGGCATCGACCTTGTCCGGACGGGTCCGGACGACTTTCACGTGCTGGAAGACAATGCCCGCACGCCCAGCGGTGTTTCCTACATGCTGGAAAACCGCGAGACCATGATGGCGATGTTCCCCGAACTGTTCACGCGGGTGAAGGTCGCGCCGGTGTCGAACTATCCGCGCCGTCTGGCCCGCAGCCTGGCGGCCTGTGCGCCGCCGGCATTCGATGGAGCGGCGGGAGCCAAGCCCTCCATCGCCGTGCTGACGCCGGGCATCTACAATTCCGCCTATTACGAGCACAGCTTCCTGGCTGACCAGATGGGCGCGGAACTGGTGGAGGCGAGCGATCTGCGCGTGATTGACGGGCGGGTCCAGATGCGCACCACGCGCGGGTACAAGCCGCTGGACGTGATCTATCGCCGGGTGGACGACGATTTCCTCGATCCGCTGACGTTCAACCCGGAAAGCATGCTGGGCGTGCCGGGCATCATGGATGTCTATCGTTCGGGCGGGATCACCATTGCCAATGCGCCGGGCACTGGCATCGCGGACGACAAGGCGCTCTACAGCTTCATGCCGGACATCGTCGAGTTCTACACCGGCGAAAAGGCGCTGCTGCCCAATGTCGAGACCTGGCGCTGCATGGAGCCGGATGCGCTGAAATACGTGCTCGACAATATTTCCGAACTGGTGGTGAAGGAAGTGCACGGATCGGGCGGCTATGGCATGCTGATCGGCCCCGCCGCGTCAAGGCGCGAGATCGCGAAGTTCGTCCAGAAGCTGAAGGCCAATCCGCAGAACTATATCGCCCAGCCCACCCTGTCGCTGTCGACCGTACCGATCCTGGCGAAGAGGGGGCTGAGCCCCCGGCACGTCGACCTGCGTCCCTTCGTGCTGATGAGCCCCAACGGCATCGACATCACGCCCGGCGGGCTGACGCGCGTGGCGCTGAAGCAGGGGTCGCTGGTGGTGAATTCCAGCCAGGGGGGCGGCACCAAGGACAGCTGGGTGCTGGAGGAATAATGCTCGGTCGCAGTGCAAATGGCATCTTCTGGATGTTCCGCTATCTCGAGCGGGCGGAGAATTGCGCCCGCCTTCTCGACACGGGCTTTCGCATGGCGCTGACCAGCGATTCGATCACGGCGGAGCAGGAGTGGAGCTCGGTCCTGGAAACCGCGGGGATGACCGAATCCTATCTGGAGAAGAATGGCACATTCACCGGCATGCAGGTGTGGAACTACATCCTGCGCGAGAAGGACAATCCCAACTCGATCCTTTCCCTGATCGGGCAGGTCCGCACCAATGCGCGTGCGGTGCGCAACGTCATCACGGCAGAGCTGTGGCTGGCGGTAAACGAAAGCTATCTGCAGATCAGCGACTTGCTCTCGCGCCCCGTGACCCAGGCCAATCTGGGCGATGCCATCGCGGCGGTGAAGCGCGAGGCGACGCTGGTGCGCGGCGCGATGGACGGGTCGATGCTGCGCAACGACATCTATAATTTCGCCCGGATCGGCAGTTTCGTGGAGCGTGCGGACAACACCGCGCGCATCCTCGACGTGAAGTATTACGTGCTGCTGCCCTCGCTTTCATACGTCGGGTCCAGCCTGGACAATGTTCAATGGGAGACGATCTTGCGCTCGCTGGGTGCAGAGCGGGCCTATCGCTGGCTGAACGCCGGGCAGATGGATTCCAAGGGGATCGCCGATTTCCTGATCCTGGACGGCCGGTTCCCGCGCTCGCTGGCGTTCTGCTATGCCAAGATCCGCACCAATCTGGGCAATCTTGCACTGCAATATGGCGAGGAGCTGCACGCGCACGAACTGATGCGCAAGGCCGACATGCGCTTGCATGACATGGATATCGACTCCATCTTCGAACAGGGCCTGCACGAATTCCTGTCGGATTTCATCGCCGACAATTCCGAAATCGCCCATGCTGTTGAAACCGACTACAGGTTTGCCGACTGATCGTAGGAGATCGTGAACGTCCCATGCGCCTCGCCGTCCATCACCGCACTCGCTATTCCTTTGACGATCCGGTCGTGCACGCGCTCCAGCGCCTGCACCTGACGCCGAAATCGACCAGCGGGCAGCGCGTGCTGAACTGGACGATGAGCTATGAGGGCGCCTACGAGCAATTGCAGTTCGACGACCACAACATGAACACCACGGTGCTGATCGCGATCGAGCCGGGGGTGAAGGAAGTGGTGATCGATTGCGAAGGCACGATCGAGACTGCCGACAACCACGGCATCATCGGGCGCCATGCCGGCCATCTGCCGTGCTGGCATTTTTCCGGCCACACCGATCTGACGCGCCCCGGCGCGCGCATGCGGGCTCTGGCCGAGAAGTTCGAGCGCGGGGCCGAGACGCTGCCCATGCTGCACGAACTGTCTGCCGCGATCCTGGACGAGGTTGCGTACCGCGCGGGCCGCACCGACAGCGCGACCCGCGCTGAGGAAGCGCTGCTTTCCGGCGAAGGCGTGTGCCAGGACCATGCCCATATCTTCATCGGCTGCGCACGTCATCTGGGCATACCGGCGCGCTATGTGTCGGGCTATCTGATGATGGACGGGCAGGAGCAGCAGGACGCAGGCCATGCCTGGGCAGAAGCGCATATCGACGGTCTGGGCTGGGTCGGGTTCGACGTTTCCAACCAGATCAGCCCGGATGAACGCTATGTCCGTGTCGCCACCGGACAGGATTATGCAGAGGCCGCGCCGGTGAAGGGCATCTCGCTGGGCGGCAGCGACGGCGGGCTGGACGTGACGCTTTCAATCAGGCGGCAGGAGCAGCGGCAGTCGCAGAACGGCCAGTCGCAGAGCCAGGGCAGCAGCGGTAGCGGCCAGTCGCAAAGCGAGACGCAGCAGAAGCAGTCGCAGCAGGACGAGACAGATTCCGGCGGATCGTTCAGCCCACAGGATTAGTCCGGTCCAGCCCTGTGAATTGAACGATTTGCCGCTAATGTCGCAGCGCCGCCGAACCGAAAAAGGCAGGCGGGCTCGGGCTGTCCCCCGGGCCGGGCGATCACTGGATGGATGAGGGCTGCGAGTGACCTATTGTGTGGGCATGATGCTGGAAAAGGGTATCGTCATGATGAGCGACACCCGCACCAATTCCGGCGTCGATAACATCTCCGTTTTCCGCAAGATGTTTCACTGGTCCGATTCCGATCGCATCATCTCGATGATGACGGCGGGAAATCTGGCGACCACGCAGGCTGTCGTCAGTAAGCTGGAAGAACGCAACAAGGCGCCAGAGGACCGCGAACCGTCGATCCTGAAATGCACAACGATGTTTCAGGTCGCCAATCAGGTCGGCGAGTTGCTGCGCGCGACGATCGAGGAGCGCCAGATGTCGGTCGATGGACAAGCAGGCGGCCCGCGTTTCTCCGCCAGCCTGATCGTGGCCGGGCAGATCGCGGGCATGGAGCCCCGCCTGTTCCTCATCTACCCTGAGGGCAATTTCATCGAGGCGAGCGAAGACACGCCCTTCTTCCAGATCGGGGAAACCAAATACGGCCGGCCCATCATCATCCGCGGCTATGACCGCACGATGAGCTTCGAGGACGGGGTCAAGCTGTTGATGGTATCGATGGATTCCACGCTCGCGGCGAACCTTTCGGTAGGCATGCCGCTCGACGTGCTGGTGCTGGAGCGGGACGAGATTCGATCCGCTGCACGAAAGGCGGATCATGGCCAGCGATCCCTATTTCCAGGAAATCTCGTCAAGCTGGAGCGATGCCTTGCGGACGGCGTTTCATTCGCTGCCCGATTACAGCTTTGATGATCTGGGCGAGTCGGTGCGGTGAGCGCAGGCGGACCGGTGTAGATTTCCCCTCGATCTCCTGACTGATGGCCTGGCCGATTGCCAGGTCGACTAGGAGATTACATCCATTGCGGATCGACTTTTGACGGCATTCCGCCCGGATGAAAGACAAACAAATTCAATAGGTCCATTACGGAATTGTCCTTAGTGGCGGCTGTGCCGGACGGGCGACATGCTCGCGGTCATGGAACAGCGCATCATCATTCACATCGTCGACGCAGACCCCCGCAATCGTGCCGCGTTCGCGCGGACCATCTTCGAGCTTGGCCATCATGCCGAGGTGTATGAGGGGGCCGAAGAGCTTCTGGCGCGCCTGCCCGGCCAGGGCATCGTCATCGCGAATGACGATCCGGCGGACGGCGGCGCAATCGCCCTGATGGACGACATCTCGCGACGGGGGACCTGGCTTCCCGTCATTGCGATGGCCCGTGATCCTGAAATGAACCGCGTGGTCGCCGCGATGCGCGCGGGTGCATTCGACTATCTTGCCCATCCGCTGGATGCGGACGAACTGGCCACTGCCCTGCGCCGCGTGGCGGGAGAGGCAGAGATGCAGGCCCGCCATCGCCGCCGCGCGATGGAGGCGCGCATGCGCATCGCGATGCTGTCCAACCGTGAACGCGAAGTACTCGACCGGTTGAGCGAGGGTTGCTCGAACAAGGTGATAGCGCGGGATCTGGCCATTTCCCCCCGCACGGTGGAGATCCATCGCGGCAACATGATGGAGAAACTCGGCGCACGCCACGCCGCCGAAGCGGTGCGATTATGTCTTGAGGCCGGGCTTGCTGACTGGCGCCAATGATTGCTCCTGGTGGGCGGCAGGTTTGTTCATGCCCGATGAACCTGCCGCCCCTACTTCCCTGCGGACCTGCCATTACCACCCAGCGGCTGACGCTTCGCCCGCCCTGCCTCGGCGATTTCGATGGGTTCTACGAAGCGGCAAGATCAATGCCGCCGATCGATCGCGGAACGGCCCGAGCCAAATATACGCGCAATTGCGGGCTGCAGGCTCTGTCTGGATAGGAGATCTTCATTGTCACCGATCGCCGCGACGGCTGCTATCTGGGCGATGCCGGCTGGCGCGCTTCGGCAGCATGCTGGAGGCGATGAACGAAGCTCTCGAGGCGGCCTGGATCTTGCTGGAAATGGCGCGCTGACGCGGCAGCGCGCATTTCGCTTGCCGCGAGGCTGGATGGCCAGTCTTTCGGTCAGGGCATGCATGAAGGCGGGGACGTCATCCTGCTGGACGGCTGCCCTAAAGAGCGGCGGTCGCGCGGCGATTAGCCCAGCCAGCCAGCCGTCTGCGCCGCCAGAACAATGCCGATCACAATGAACAGCGCAGCCGCAACAAAGCGTATCGCCTTCAGCGAAACCCGCTTCGTCAGTGCGTCGCCGGCGAAGACCGCGGGAACATTGGCGATCATCATGCCCAGCGTCGTGCCTGCCGTCACTGCCAGCGTCGCGTCGAAACGGGCGCCCAGCGCGATGGTCGCGATCTGTGTCTTGTCCCCGATTTCGACCAAGAAGAAGGTGATCAATGTCGTCAGGAACGCGCCGCCGCGGCTCTTCGGTTCCTCGTCCTCATCCAGCTTGTCGGGGACGAGGGTCCAGAGGCCCATGGCGACAAAGCCTGCTGCCACCGCGTAGCGGAACCACTCACCGTCCAGGAAATCGGCGACGGTGGCGCCAAGCAGGGCGGCCAGGAAATGGTTGGCGATGGTCGCGAACAATATTCCCCAAACGACGGGCCACGGCCTGCGGAACCGGGCAGCCAGCACGATGGCCAGCAGCATCGTCTTGTCGCCGATTTCGGCAAGCGCCACGACGGCGGTAGAGGTCAGGAAGGCTTCCATCGACGATCTTTCAATTCAGCATTTCGGCTGCCGGGCCATGAACCGGACGCTTTCTCTAAGAAGAAGGCTCTGTCAGGCGGTCCCGACCGACGCAGCGGGTTAGGGAAAGGGCCGCCGCCGATCAAGCATCATCGGCAGAAGCCGCCGCCGCCCAGTTCGAGGTGCAGATGATCCGCATGCGCGCGGTTGTAATCGGGACCGAGGACGGTGCCGAACCTCTTGCACGCGCTGTCGTGGATGGTCCGCAGGAACTGCCTTTCGGCGCTGCTGCCATTCCAGCCGCCCTCTACCGTGATGCGCCGCCCGTCCGCGAGCACGAAGCCGGAAATATCCACCGCGCTGGCCGTGGAATGGGCGCTGAGCCGGCTGGAGCCAGCGACATTGCGGCAGTTGTAGCTGCCAAAGGTTTCCAGCTTTACCACCGGGCTTCCCAGGATCTGCTGCGCTGCGCGGCTGGCACCAAAGCGCGTCCAGTTCGACAGGCCCTGCGACAGGGTGCACGAGATCCGCGGAAGATTGGTGACGACCACGCGCGTATTGTCGCTGGCGAGATGATA
Source organism: uncultured Alphaproteobacteria bacterium (assembly GCA_963752785.1). GTDB lineage: Bacteria > Pseudomonadota > Alphaproteobacteria > Sphingomonadales > Sphingomonadaceae > Croceicoccus. The sequence goes on along the minus strand of CAVVZE010000012.1, from coordinate 100,713 downwards.
GAGCGTGACCGCATTGGTCGAACTGCACGACCCGGCGGCCAGATCGGGCAGCGGCACGAAATCGGCACCCAGTTCGGCCAGTCGGCTGCGGCAGACACGATCTTCGGCGTGACGACAGGGGTAGCCGTGCGTCCTGTCCGGACGGATGCCGGGACGTGGTCCGCGGTATCTCACGCGTGGCCTCTGGCGCGCAGGCGGTAAGCAGGACCAGCAGCGCCCACGCTCCGGTGCCGTCCGATTCGCGCCGGCAGCGGGCTGCGATACAAGGCTGATTGGTCGGGAGGTGCGCGGTCCATGGCTGCAATCCTTAAGCCTGTCGGGCCAGCGCGTCCGTAGCGCGAGCATGCATTTTTCCATGGGTTTTGCGCCCTCTGGCTTCACCGTGCAGGAACCACCGTCCGACGCGTCGGCGCGGCATTCGCTTGACACGGCGGCGAACATCTCTAGTTCGGCCGACGGGCCACGCGGTCCCAACGCCGCGCGAGCTCTCTGCAAGGAGAGTCTTAAATGACTGATACAAAACCGACGCTGCCGGAGCGTCCCTATTTCTCTTCCGGTCCCTGTGCCAAGCCGCCGGTTTGGTCCCCCGAAAAACTCGAATCCCGCATCGCTTGGGCGCTCGCATCGCTCCAAGATCGGCAAGGCGCGCCTGGCGTATTGCATCGATCTCATGCGCGAAATGCTCGAGCTGCCCGAGACGCACCGCATCGGCATCGTGCCCGGTTCGGACACCGGCGCCTATGAAATGGCGATGTGGACGATGCTGGGCGCGCGCCCGGTCACCACGCTGGCGTGGGAAAGCTTTGGCGAGGGCTGGGTCACCGACGCGGTCAAGCAGCTGAAGCTGGACCCCGCCGTGATGAAGGCCGATTACGGCCAGATCCCCGATCTGTCGCAGGTCGACTGGTCGAACGACGTGCTGTTCACCTGGAACGGCACCACCAGCGGCGTGCGCGTGCCGAACGGCGACTGGATCGCCGACGACCGCGAAGGCCTGTCCTTCGCCGACGCAACCAGCGCGGTGTTCGCGCAGACCATCCCCTGGGACAAGATCGATGTCGCCACCTTCTCGTGGCAGAAGGCGCTGGGCGGCGAGGGCGGGCACGGCGTGCTGATCCTCGGCCCCCGCGCGGTCGAGCGGCTGGAAAGCTACACGCCTGTCGTGGCCGCTGCCCAAGGTGTTCCGCCTGACCAAGGGCGGCAAGCTGATCGAGGGCATCTTCAAGGGCGAGACGATCAACACCCCCTCGATGCTGGCGGTCGAGGATGCGATCGTGTCGCTGGAATGGGCGAAGGAAATCGGCGGCGCGTCCGCGATGAAGGCCCGCGCCGACGCCAATGCGGCGGCGCTGGACGCCATCGTCGAGGCGCGGCACTGGCTGGGCCACCTGGTCCAGAAGCCGGCGATCCGCTCGAACACCAGCGTCTGCCTGACGGTCAAGGACGCCGATGCCGGCTTCATCAAGCAGTTCGCCAAGCTGCTCGAAGATCAGGACGCGGCCTATGACATCGCCGGCTATCGCGATGCGCCTCCGGGCCTGCGGATCTGGTGCGGCGTCGACCGTCGACACCGCGGATATCGAGGCGCTCGGCCCGTGGCTCGACTGGGCCTACGGCCTGCTGACCGCCTGATCCTTCCCGACGGGCGGAACTGCAGGTTCCGCCCGCAACCTCCTGAAATTCACAGAGATACGAAAGGCTTACCATGACCAAGCCGAAAGTCCTCATTTCCGACAAGATGGACCCCAACGCCGCGCGCATCTTCGAGGAGCGCGGCTGCGACGTCGACGTATCACCGGCGAAGACGCCCGAACGAACTGAACGCCAGCATCGGCCAGTATGACGGCCTCGCCATCCGCTCCTCGACCAAGGTGACGGCCGAGATCCTCGAGGCCGCGACCAATCTGAAGGTCATCGGCCGCGCCGGCATCGGCGTCGACAATGTCGATATCCCCGCCGCCTCGGCCAAGGGCGTGGTGGTGATGAACACCCCGTTCGGCAACTCGATCACCACCGCCGAGCACGCCATCGCGCATGATCATGGCGCTCGCCCGGCAGATTCCGGCCGCGAATGCGCCGCACCCAGGCCGGCGAATGGCCGAAGAACGACTTCATGGGCGTCGAGGTCACCGGCAAGACGCTGGGCCTGATCGGCGCGGGCAATATCGGCTCGATCGTCGCCAGCCGCGCGCTCGGGCCTGAAGATGAAGGTCGTCGCCTACGATCCCTTCCTGACCGAGGAGCGCGCGGTCGAGATGGGCGTCGAGAAGGTCGATCTCGGAAGCGCTGTCGCGCGCGCCGACTTCATCACGCTTGCACACCCCGCTGACCGACGAGACGCGCAACATCCTCAGCCGCGAGCGGCTGGAGCGCACCAAGAAGGGCGTGCGCATCGTCAACTGCGCGCGCGGCGGGCTGATCGACGAAGCGGCGCTGAAGGACCTGCTCGACAAGCGGCCATATCGCCGGCGCCGCGCTGGACGTGTTCGCGAAGGAGCCGGCCAAGGACAACCCGCTGTTCGGCACGCCGAACTTCATCTGCACCCCGCACCTGGGCGCCTCGACCACCGAAGCGCAGGTCAATGTCGCGCTGCAGGTGGCCGAGCAGATGAGCCGATTACCTCGTCAACGGCGGCGTCACCAACGCGCTCAACATGCCCTCGCTCTCAGCGCCGAGGAAGCGCCGAAGCTCAAGCCCTACATGGCGCTGGCCGAAAAGCTCGGCTCGCTGGTCGGGCAGCTCGCCCACGGCAACCTCGCCCGCGATCGGGATCGAGGTCGAAGGCGCGGCGGCGCAGCTCAACCATAAGCCGATCACCGGCGCGGTGCTGGCCGGCCTGATGAAGCGCTATTCGCAGAGCGTGAACATGGTCAACGCGCCGTTCCTCGCCAAGGAGCGCGGGCTCGACGTGCGCGAGATCCGGCACGAGCGCGAAGGCGTACTACCAGACGCTGGTCCGCGTCACGGTCGCGACCAGCCAGGGCGAGCGCATCGGTCGCCGGCACCCTGTTCGGCAAGACCCGCCGCGCCTGGTCGAGATCTTCGGCATCGGGATCGAGGCCGACCTCGACGGGCGACATGCTCTATGTCGTCAACGAGGACGCGCCCGGCTTCATCGGCCGCATCGGTTCGCTGCTGGGCGAGAACGGCATCAACATCGGCACCTTCCACCTTGGCCGCCGCGAAGCGGGCGGGGAAGCGGTGCTGCTGCTGTCGGTCGACCAGCCGATCCCGCAGGACGTGATCGAGCAAGGCCTGCGACACGCCAGGCGTGAAGATCGTGAAGGCGCTGTCGTTCTAGGCAGGCCATGTGCGGGGCGGGGCGGCGCGGCAAGCGCCTTGCCTCGTCCCGCGTGCCAGCATACACGCGCCTCACGATGACCAAGCCGACTGCCATTCGCCCGCCGCGCAGCGGTGCGCCCGATCGCCGACCTGCTGCCCGAGGGGCTGGCCGACCGCCTGCCGCCGCGCGCCGCCGAGGCGATGCGCGTGACCCGCGCGATGGCCGATGCGATGGCGGCCCATGGCTATGACCCGGTGCAGCCGCCGCTGATCGAGTTCGAGAAGCTCGATCGCCGCGCGCATGGCGGGGGTGCGGCCGCGGCCGGATGTTCCGCTTTGTCGACCCGCGTAGTCCCTGCGCACGCTGGCGCTGCGGGCGGACATGACCGTGCAGGTGGGGCGCATCGCCGCCACCGGTCTTGGCGAAGCGCCGCGCCCGATGCGGCTGTGCTATGCCGGGCAGGTGCTGCGGATCAGCGGGCGACGGGCTGGAGCCCGAGCGCGAGCAATCTGCAGATCGGCGCCGAGACTGATCGGCGCCGACAATGTCGCTGCCGCTGCCGAGACGGTCGCCGCTGGCGATCGACGCGCTGAAGGCCGCGGGCGCGAGCGGCATCTCGGTCGATTTCACCCTGCCCGATCTCGTCGACACGCTGGCCGAGCGCGCGCATCCGATGGATGCGGACACAGTCGACGCGGTGCGCCGCGAGCTTGACGCCAAGGATGCGGGCGGGCTGGCGTCCGCGGGCGGCGAGGCCTATCCTCCCGCTGCTCTATGCGACCGGCCCGTTCGACAGCGCGATCGCCAAGCTGGAGGAGTTCGACCGCGCCATCATCGACGGCGGTGCGCTGAGCACGCGGATCGCCGCGCTGCGCGAAATCGCGGCGCTGGTCGGCGATGCCGCGCGGCTGACGCTGGACCCGTCCGAACGGCACGGCTTCGAATACCAGAGCTGGTTCGGCTTCACCATCTATGCCGAGGGGCTGCGCGGCGCGCTGGGGCGCGGCGGCACCTATCGCGTGTCGGGCGAGGCAAAGCCCGGACAGGCAGCGCATGACGAGTGGCGACCGGCTTCTCGCTCTATCCCGATCCGCTGATCGACGCGAATGGCACTGACGCCTGCCAGGCGGATCGTGTTCCTGCCGCTGGGCCACGACCGCGATGCTGCCGCCGCGCTGCGCGCCGACGGCTGGCGCACGCGCGCGGCGCTGCACGACACGGACGACGGCAAGGCGCTGGGCTGCACCCATGTGCTGGGCGCGACAGGACCGCAGTCGATCTAGTCCGGGCGGTCGGGCGGGAGTGGCCGGGGAGCCGAACAGACCCGCGAGCCAGTCATCGACGATCGGTGTCGCCTGGGAATCGCTGCGGCCGAGCATGGCGTTGATCCGGTTATGCCCTTCCATCCCGCGTCCCGGTACGCCCGCCACGGCAGCCCGCGTTCCGGCGCTCTGCAGCGCCTCGGCCAGGCGATAGGCCTGCCGCTCGGCATCGGGTCGCTCGACGTGCAGCAGCAGGAAGTCGCGCGCATTGTCCCCGTCGGCATGGGCAGCGGGCGAGAGCGACAATTGCCGGGCGATCCCGATCCGAACGCGACCTGATAGGCAAAGCCCAGCAGCGGCCCGGCATCGACGATCTGGCTGGGCACGTCATAGGCGGCCCCGTCCAGCAGCACCACGCCGCCAATATCTCCGGGCGTCAGCCCATAGCGCCCCAGATAGCGCGGATCGGTCGCAACCAGCGCCGCGAGATGCGCGCCCGCGCTATGCCCCATCAGCACGACGCGGCGCGTATCGATGCCCAGTTCGCGCGCCCGGTCCAGCAGCGCGGCCAGCGAAGCGGCGACATCGTCGGCCTGACGCTCAATGTCCACCTCGGGCAGCAGGCGATAGTTCACGCTCGCCAGCTGGTAGCCGGCCTGCGTGTAATGGCGGATCTTGGCCGATCCGGTGGAATCCGACTTGTCGCCCCCGACCCATGCGCCGCCATGGACGAACAGGATCAGCGGGCGCGGCCCCGGCACTGCCGAGCGGTAGAAGTCCAGCCGCTGCAGCGGGTGCGAACCGAAGGACAGTTCCCGTGCGGTCGGCGTGACCGGCTGCGCGGGCACGGCAGGCGCAGTGTTCGGCCGCCGGAACCGAAGCGGGGGCGGGGGCCGAAACCTGCGCCTGTGCCAGGAACGGCGCCGCGGCCAGGCTGGCGGCGCAAAGCGTGGCGGAGAGAGAGGCGATCGCTTTCATGACGCTCCTGTTAGAGCGCGAATGCTTTCGCTGAGCCGAACGGACGGGTAATTACCGCGCCGATCCCCTTGCCGTGCGCAGCGCCAGTCCCTAAGCGCCGCTACGGGTAGATTCCTAGGCTTGAAAGGCAATGTTTTGGCCAATGTGACGGTGATCGGCGCGCAATGGGGCGACGAGGGCAAAGGCAAGATCGTGGACTGGCTGGCGAGCCGTGCCGATGCGGTGGTGCGCTTCCAGGGCGGCCATAACGCAGGCCACACGCTGGTCGTGGGCGATGTCACCTACAAGCTGTCGCTGCTGCCTTCGGGCATCGTCACCGGCACGCTGTCGATTATCGGCAATGGCGTGGTGCTGGACCCCTGGGCGCTGAAGGCCGAGGTGGAGAAGCTGACCGCGCAGGGCGTGACGATCAACCCCGAGAATTTCGCGATCGCCGACAATTGCCCGCTGATCCTGCCGCTGCACCGCGATCTCGACGGCATGCGCGAGGCGGCTGCGGGTGCCGGCAAGATCGGCACGACCGGACGCGGTATCGGCCCTGCGTACGAGGACAAGGTCGGCCGCCGCGCGATCCGCGTGTGCGACCTTGCCCATCTCGATTCGCTGGACCCGCAGATCGACCGGCTGTGCGCGCATCACAACGCGCTGCGCGCCGGTTTCGGCGAGGAGCCGGTGGACCGCGAGCAGCTGCTTGCCGAGCTGCGCGAGATCGCGCCCTATGTGCTGCAATTCGCGCAGCCGGTGTGGAAGCGACTGAAGAAGGTGCGCAAGGCGGGCGCCAAGATCCTGTTCGAAGGGGCGCAGGGCGTGCTGCTCGACGTCGATCACGGGACCTATCCGTTCGTCACCAGTTCGAACACGGTCAGCGGCACGGCGGCAAGCGGCTCGGGGCTGGGGCCGTCGAGCACCGGCTTCGTGCTGGGCATCGTCAAGGCCTATACCACCCGCGTCGGTTCGGGCCCGTTCCCGACCGAGCTGGAAGACGCAACCGGGCAGAAGCTGGGCGAGCGCGGGCATGAATTCGGCACGGTCACCGGCGCGCAAGCGCCGCTGCGGCTGGTTCGATGCGGTGCTGGTGCGGCAGTCGTGCTCCATTTCCGGCGTGACCGGCATCGCGCTGACCAAGCTGGACGTGCTCGACGGGTTCGAGATGGTGAAGATCTGCACCGGCTATCGGCTGGACGGCAGGATCCTCGACTACTTCCCCTCGCATGCGCAGGAACAGGCGCGGGTCGAACCGATCTACGAAGAGATGGAAGGCTGGCGCGAGACGACAGCGGGTGCGCGCAGCTGGGCCGACCTGCCGGCGCAGGCGATCAAGTATATCCAGCGCGTTCAGGAGCTTATCGAGACGCCGGTGGCGCTGGTCTCGACCAGTCCCGAGCGGGAGGACACGATCCTGGTGCGCGATCCTTTCATGGATTGATCGGCAAGCGCCAAGGAACGTCTTGACTTGTTTCCGTAATGTTCCTTAGTTGTTCCCCGTCAAAGGGGAACGCCGAATCATGCAGATTGCCCAGCCGTTCGTATTCGATGACGCGGATGAAGCCGCTGCTGGACCGGAACTGGCCTCTGTGCCCGTGTCGGTCCTGTCGGACAGGCCGCGGATAAGGGCCGAACTGGTCGATCAGCTGCTGGAGGCGGGCCTGCTGCTGCGGCAGGCGGACCCACTCGAGCGGCTGCTGTCGGATGAAGCCTTTGTCCTCGGCGATATCGTCGTTATCGATATTCCTGCTCCCGGTGTCGAATTCCTGGCGGCACTTGCGCGGCTTGATGCCCGGGCGGCGCAAAGCGGGACGCAGCTTGTCGTTTCGACAAAGGTTGAGGCGATCGATGCGGTGTTCGGCGCAATGGATTGTTGCGATGCACAATTCCTGATCGATCCCTCGCCTGCCGAATATGCGCTGGCGATCGGTGCGGCGCTGGCGCGCCTGCCGGGCCGTTCGGTCCACGAACTTGCGCGAGAGGATCAGCTGGCGCTCGTCCGCCTGACCGAGCAGGTCCACTCGCTGGCACGCAAGCTGGGCGGGATGCCGGTGGAGGTCGGGGCCCCCGATCAGCTGCGGTCGCCATCTTTCGCCTATATGGCTCGACCTGCGGCTGACCTGTCGCAGGGTGGTGAAGGCAAGCATTTGGAGCGCAAGCTGCCACCCGCTGCCCTGCTGCGCGAAATGATCCGCCAGCGGCAGCTGCGCGCCAGCTTCTTCGAAGGAGATCTGTTCGCGGACCCGGCCTGGGACATGCTGCTAGACCTGACTGCCGCGCGCGCCGAAGGCAGCGAGGTGTGTGTGTCCAGCCTCTGCATTGCTTCGGGCGTACCGGCGACCACCGCCCTGCGCTGGATCGGGCAGATGACACAGTCCGGCCTGTTCGAGAGGCTGCCCGACCCTGCCGATCGCCGCCGCGCGATCATCCGGCTGAGCGAGAGCGCGCAGGAAGCGATGTGCGCCTATTTCGCGCGCATTGGCACGGCTATGCTGGCCATCTAGAAAGTGCATTCAGCCGGAATGCAGTTTTACGCATCTGGTGCCTTGCACAATCCCTTCGCCGAGGTTAGGGCGCGTCTCCCTTATGGGACAGGCAAGCGGAGCGGTGGCCGAGTGGTCGAAGGCGCACGCCTGGAAAGTGTGTATACGGTAACCCCGTATCGAGGGTTCGAATCCCTCCCGCTCCGCCACCTATTCCCAGCACTTGTCTCCGGTAATGTTCTGACGGGGTTCGCGACCGCCTGGTGCAACCTTATGTCCAGCGATCATCATCCGCAGGCCGGGCGCGGATCGGCCATGGCACGCGCGGAAGGGTGCGCCGCTGGGCCGTGCGCGGCATGCGATAGGGCAGCATGAACTGCACCAGCGGCGAGCGCAGCCGGTCGAGCGACAGGCTTTCATGCATCGCCTCAACCTTTTCGCCGAACAGCTTCATATCCAGCGCGCTACGGGCATAGAAGGGCGTGTCCTCAAAGGTGTGGCGCACCTTCACCCGGGCATCGCGATCGGCACGGGTGCGGCGGCCCATCAGCCACCAGGTCGGCGGCAGGTCCTGTGGGGCGGGCAAGTCCACTTCCATCACCTCGGCCGCGGGATCGAACTGGACCGCGAGCGACGCGGGCGATCCCTCGCGCGGGAGCAGGTCGTAGAGCACCACCGTTCGTCCCCCGGGCATGGTTGCGCGAGCCCAGTCCCAGCGCGCGAAGCCGTTCTCGATCGGTTCGGCGCCGATGTTCATGTCGAGATAGCCCGTGCCCGACCAGCGCAGGTCCGGATCGTCGAACTCCGCCTCTACGTGGGCGCAGGGTGCCATCGGCCACCAGAAGTGCCGCTCGGACCGGCCCAGGGCCAGCGGCCGGTCGACCAGCGCGTGTGGGTAGATGCTGACGCGCCCGCGCACCTTGCGGCGCAGCCAAGGCGTGGTCTCGACGATGTCGATCACCAGCTTTTCGCCATTCCAGTGCAGGGAGCTGGGCCCGATCGACAGGTGCGACCGGTCGCGGCGCAGGCATTCCTCGCCTCGCTCGGTCATGGTCCAGCGCGCGCCGGGCCCGTAGAGCGCGACATTCAGCGCCGCATGGTCCAGCGGTTCGGCGCGATAGCCATGCGCGTAATAGGGGGAAAACACGCTGCCTAGGAACGCGATCAGCGTCAGCGAGTGCCGGCGATCCGCGCTGAATGCGTCGATGTACCACCACGCGTAGCCGCCCTGGGGAAGCTCCACGTCGAACTGCGGTCCCGAAGTGCTGCCCGGCACGCGATCCGGCCCGAAAGCGCGGCCATCGGCACGCCCGCGCCGGGGTGGACACTGCCGCCCGCGCAATAGAGGCCCCGGATCGCGGTTCGTGCGCCGGGCCTCAGGAACGAAGCCATCCACCCATGCGAAGCCCGGCCGTAAAGTGCCCCGCCGGTCGCAGGAAAACGGCGTTCGAAATCCGAAGGTGTCGATATCGAAGGCGGGTAGTGCAGTGTCAGGCGAAGGCCGCAACTCTCCAGCCTGCTGAGGGCCCCGGTCATGCATCGTTCGCGTTCCTCTTCGCTGAAGACATGTTGGTCCCCGTTCGCCGGGGCGTTGAGCACAAGGAAGATCCGCTCGTCCTTTGGCTCGGGGCCGCATGGCCTGTCCTGCGCGCACAGATAGACGGTCGGGTCGCAGGGCATGGCTCCGTCATGCAGCGAGGCGAATTCCGCCCTGGCATCGTCGGAGAAGAACACGTTGTGATGCGCCAGATCGGCGCCCCGTGTGCGGGCCACGGCAGCGATGGTGAAGGCGGACAGCGACCGTTCCTGCGTCCGCAGGCGCCGGCCGCGCGCAACGTCCGATCCGAACAATCCGGCAACCAGCGCGGCGCGGTCGCCCGCGTGGATGATGCGGTCGGCGGCGATGTGCTCTCCCGAAGCCAGGCGCGCGCCTGTTGCTCGGCCGCCCTGCGTTTCGATCCGGGCGACCTCGCAATCCAGCCGGACCTCGACGCCTAGCTGGCGGCATGCGGACAGCATGGCCCGCGCAAAAGCTGCCATGCCGCCGTCCACCTGCCACACACCGTCCCGCTCCACCTCGGCAATGAGGGCCAGTGTGGCGGGAGCGTGATAGGGCGAGGAGCCGCAATAGGTTGTGTAGCGACCGAATAATTGCCTGAGGCGAGGATCGGAAAAATGCTCGCGCACCATGGCGGCGAGGGATCGGTAGGGATCGAGTGCCAGGAAGCCGGGAAGCCCGCGAATACCTGCGCGCCACAACATGTGAAGCGGCGTCGCCGGTTTTTCGGCTTCCAGAAAGGTTGGGCGCAGGAACTCAAGGGTCTTGCGCGCCTGCTTGCTGAAGGTAGCGTATCCGCGCGCATCCGCGGGTCCGGCAAAGCGGCCGATCGCATCAATGCTGGCCTGCCGGTCGGCATGCAGGTCGAGCGTGGCCTCGCCGCTCCAGAAATGGCGCGCCAGCGTATCGGCCCGGCGCAGGGTGACGAAATCGGCAAGGTCGAGACCGGCGTCTTCGAACATTTGCATGAAGACCGGTGCCATGGTGAGTACGGTGGGGCCGCAGTCGATCTGGCGGCCGCCCACCTCTACCGCGCTCATCTTGCCGCCGGGAGAGGGAGCCTTCTCAAGCAGGGTGACGCGCGCTCCCTGTGCAGCGCCATCAAGGGCCGCGGTCAGGCCGGCAATTCCGGCGCCGATGACGAGCATGTGATCGATCGAGCGATCCTCCTGCCGGCAGCATGGCACGGGGAAGTGTATATTTCAATTGTCGTTTGAATATGTAATTCTTATTGGATGATCCGCGATCGTTTCCATGCGCTGCGCGATCGCCTGTTGGGCGATCCGGACTGGCGAGAGAGGCTTGCCCGCCTGCCGTTCGGCCGGGGCAGGGCGGCACGGCATACGCGCGAACTGTTCGGACTGGTCGGCGGATTTGTCTTCAGTCAGGCTCTGGCTGCCGGGATCGAGCTTGGCCTGTTCGATCTGCTGCGCAAGCGGGCAATGAGCGATGATGAGCTTGGACGCAGCCTCGGACTGCCTTCCGCCGGCCGCGATGCGCTGGTGCAGGCGCTGTTGGCGGCAGGGTTGCTTGAGCGTCGCGGCGCCGCCATCAGCCTGAGCATCAATGGCCTGGTCATCGCGACCGATCCGGGCATCGTCGCGATGATCCGGCACAATCGCCTGCTCTATCGCGATCTGTCCGATGCTGCGGACGTGTTCACCCGGCCGGGCACCGGAGATCTGGCCCGGTTCTGGCCCTATGCCGGTCATGCGGGCGAGAGCGGCGAATACAGCGAACTGATGCGTATTTCTTCAGGATTCGTCGTTCCGCTGCTGCTTGCTGCAGTACGCTTTGCCCGTTTCCGCACGATCATCGACGTGGGCGGTGGAACGGGTGCCCTGCTGCAGGCGATTGCCCCGTCGGCGCCAATGGCCGAACTGCACCTGGCTGATCTGCCTGCGGTCGCGGCGATTGCGCGGCAGCGCTTCGCGGCGGAGAAGGATGCGAGCAGGATTACCGTGCACGACCTGCCGGAAGGCGCGGCTCTTCCAGTCAATGCGGACTGCGTCCTGTTCAGCCGCCTCCTTCACGACCGCGACGACGATGAAGCCTTGCGGCTGCTGAAGGTCGCAGCGGCAGCGCTGTTGCCCGGCGGACGGTTGATCGCGGCCGAGCCGATGGCCGGCGCGGCAGGACCGGAAGCGACGGCCTACTTCGCGGTCTATTTTGCGGCGCTTGGATCGGGGCGGCTGCGCCAGCCGCAGCAGATAGATGAGTTGGCCGTGCAGGCCGGTCTTCGTCCGCAGGGCAGGCTGCTCACACCATCGCCGCTGCTGACCATCCGGACATACGCAGCCGTAAAGAATAATTGACATATAGCGGTGTTGCATTAACTTGACGGTGACTCGGGCGACCGTCTGGTCGGCCCGACCGCTGAAAGGAGCCGCTGGTGCAAACCGCCGCCGTGATCATCGAAAAGCCGGGCAGCATTACCCTGCGTCAGGTCGAGATTGCGGATCGCTGCGCCGACGCCGTCATCGTCCATGTCACCCATCACGGCATTTCAGGCGGAACAGAGCGCCTGCTGTGGGAAGGCCGGATGCCGAGCTTCCCGGGAATGGGCTATCCGCTTGTCCCCGGCTACGAAGCGGTTGGCGAGGTGGCGGACCCCGGCCAGTCCACGACATGGCGCAGCGGCGACCGGGTGTTCGTACCTGGCTCCACCTGTTTTTCCGATGTGCGTCCGCTGTTCGGAGCCGCCGCCCGCCGTCTGGTCGTTCCGGCGTCAAGGCTGGTCGCCAACGACAGCGGCGACGAACGCGGCATCCTTCTTGCCCTGGCAGCGACCGCCCACCACGCCCTTGCCGCGCGGGGAGCGCATGCCCCCGAGCTGATCGTCGGCCATGGCACGCTGGGCCGGCTGGTCGCCCGCATTGCCATCGCACGGGGCGACGCGCCGCCGAACGTTTGGGAAACCGATCCGGCCCGGCGCGATGGGGACGGGTCCTATCGCGTTTGCCGTCCTGATGACGACTCCCGCCGCGACTATCGCTGCATCATCGACTGCAGCGGGGATGCGTCGCTGGTCGACGCCCTTGTGGGCCGTCTCGCCAAGGGCGGCGAGATCGTGCTGGCGGGCTTCTACGATGGAAGCGTGGGCTTTCGCTTTGCGCCCGCCTTCATGCGCGAGGCACGCTTTCGCATCGCCGCCGAATGGACCGCTCAGGACATGGCCGCCGTGCGCGAGCTGCTGCAGCGCGGCCGACTGTCGCTTGACAACCTCATCACCCATCGCGCGCCCGCGTTCGATGCCGCCCAGGCCTATGCCCGTGCCTTCGAAGACCCGGGCTGCCGCAAGATGATTCTCGACTGGAGACACGAATGACCGCTCCCCGATCCCGTGACCGCTTGCAGCTCGACGCCGCCAACCTGGACGCCGAGCCGCGCAAGACCCAGATCATCGCGATCTATGGCAAGGGAGGGATCGGGAAGAGCTTCACCCTGTCGAACCTCAGCTACATGATGGCGCAGCAGGGCAAGCGCGTGCTGCTGATCGGCTGCGATCCCAAGAGCGACACGACCAGCCTGCTGTTCGGCGGCAAGGCCTGTCCGACCATCATCGAGACCAGCTCGGCCAGGAAGCTGGCGGGCGACCAGGTCCGAATCGAGGATGTGTGTTTCAAGCGCGACGGTGTGTTCGCGATGGAACTGGGCGGGCCCGAAGTGGGCCGCGGCTGCGGCGGGCGCGGCATCATCCATGGCTTTGAAACGCTGGAGAAGCTGGGCTTCCACGACTGGGGTTTCGATTACGTGCTGCTCGATTTCCTAGGCGATGTCGTGTGCGGAGGCTTTGGCCTGCCGATCGCGCGCGACCTTTGCCAGAAGGTGATCGTGGTCGGGTCGAACGATCTGCAGTCGCTTTATGTCGCCAATAATGTCTGCTCGGCGGTCGATTACTTCAAGACCATGGGCGGCAATGTCGGCGTGGCTGGCATGGTGGTGAACAAGGACGACGGCACGGGCGAGGCCGCTGCCTTTGCCGAGCGCGTCGGCATACCCGTGCTGGCCGCGATCCCCGCTGACGAGGATATCCGCCGCAAGAGCGCCAATTACCAGATCGTCGGCATGCCGGGCACGCGCTGGGCGCCCTTGTTCGAGGAGCTGGCGAAGAATGTCGCCGAAGCGCCTCCCGTGGCGCCTTCGCCGCTGGACCAGGACGGGCTGCTCGACCTGTTCTCGGCCGAGGCGGTGGGCCGCGGCGTCGTGCTTCAGCCCGCCAGCCTGGAAGACATGCATGGCCGCCCTGTGCCCGAACGCAAGTCGCTCGAGGTCCATTACGACGAGGTGCCCGCGTGACCGGCCCCGTTTCCGACGACCAGGCCGGCTGCCACGGCGACAAGGCCGCGATCCGCGCCAAGGCGGCGCAGGCCGGATCGGGTGAGGTGCTGGACAGGCTGGCCGCCGATTATCCGCAAGGACCACACGACCAGCCGCAAAGCATGTGTCCCGCGTTCGGTTCGCTGCGCGTGGGCCTGCGGATGCGCAGGGTGGCGACGATCCTCTCCGGATCGGCTTGCTGCGTCTATGGGCTGACTTTCACGTCGCATTTCTACGGTGCGCGCCGTTCGGTCGGCTATGTGCCGTTCAATTCGGAGACACTCGTCACCGGCAAGCTGTTCGAGGACATCAAGGAAGCCGTCGAGCTGATGGCCGACCCCGACCGCTATGACGCGATCGTGGTCACCAATCTGTGCGTGCCGACTGCCAGCGGCGTGCCGCTGCGCCTGCTGCCCGACAGCATCAATGGCGTGCGGATCGTGGGCATCGATGTGCCCGGATTTGGCGTGCCCACCCATGCAGAGGCGAAGGATGTGCTTTCGGGCGCGATGCTCGCCTATGCCCGCAAGGAGATCGGCGAGGGGCCGGTGCGCGCCCCGCGCGACCTGGAACGCGGCAAGCCGGGCGTTGCGCTGCTGGGCGAGATGTTTCCGGCCGACCCGATGGTCATCGGCCAGATGCTCGCCCCGCTGGGCCTGGCTGCAGGGCCGACCGTGCCGGTGCGCGAATGGCGCGAGCTGTATGCGGCGCTTGATTGCCCCGTCGCGGCGGCGATCCACCCGTTCTACACCGCCAGCATCCGCGAGTTCGAGGCGGCAGGTCGCCGGCGTCGTCGGCTCTGCGCCGGTGGGGGTGGAAGGCACGCATGCCTGGCTGGCGCAGATTGCCGATGCGTTCGGCATAGCGGGCGACAAGCTTGCCGCGTCGCAGAACGCCATGCGTGCCGCAATCGGGGGCGTGCTGAAAGCCAACCCCGTCGCAGGCAGGATCACGCTGTCGGGCTATGAAGGGTCCGAACTGCTGGTGGCCCGGCTGCTGATCGAGAGCGGGGCGGACCTACGCTATGTCGGCACAGCCTGTCCCAAGACGCCATGGTCGTCGCACGACGCCGAATGGCTGCAGGCGCGGGGCGTGGCGGTGCAGTTCCGCGCGTCGCTGGAGCAGGACCTGGCGGCGTTCGAC
Organism: uncultured Alphaproteobacteria bacterium; assembly: GCA_963752785.1. Classification (GTDB taxonomy): domain Bacteria; phylum Pseudomonadota; class Alphaproteobacteria; order Sphingomonadales; family Sphingomonadaceae; genus Croceicoccus. The sequence continues at coordinate 85,700 of CAVVZE010000012.1, read as the reverse complement.
ACGTTCGAACCCGATCTGGCCATCGGCACGACGCCCGTCGTGCAGCACGCCAAGGAGCGGGGGACACCTGCGCTCTACTTCACCAACCTGATTTCGGCGCGCCCGCTGATGGGCCCGGCGGGCGCGGGTTCCGTGGCGGAAGTCGTCAACCAGGCCATTGCGGGCAAACAAAGGATGGATGCCATGCGCGCCTTCTTCGCGCCCGATGAAGCTCCGGTGGAGGCAGTCTGATGCTGGTGCAGGACCATGACAGGGCAGGCGGCTACTGGGGCGCGGTCTATGCCTTTTGCGCGATCGAGGGGTTGCAGGTCGTGATCGACGGTCCGGTGGGCTGCGAGAACCTGCCCGTGACGTCGGTGCTGCATTATACAGATGCACTGCCGCCGCATGAACTGCCGATCCGCGTCACCGGTCTGTCTGAAGAGGAACTGGGCAAGAACGGCACCGAACAGGCGCTGACCCGGGCGGGCAGGACGCTCGATCCGAACAGACCCGCAGTGGTGGTCACCGGTTCCATCGCCGAGATGATCGGCGGAGGCCTGACGCCTGAGGGGTCGAACCTCAAGCGCTTTCTGCCTCGCACGATCGACGAGGATCAGTGGCAGAGTGCCGATCGCTCGCTGCTGTGGCTGTGGACCGAGTTCGGCGGCAAGAACCGGCCGCGCACCCGGAAGGAGGGCGAGCGGCCCCGCGTCAACATCATCGGCCCCGCCTATGGCATGTTCAACATGCCGTCGGACCTTGCCGAGATCCGGCGGCTGGTCGAAGGGCTGGGGGCCGAGATCAACCTTGAATTTCCGCTCGGCACTGCGCTTGCCGACATCAAGAAGTTGCCCGCCGCGGACGCCAATATCTGCCTCTACCGCGAATATGGCCGCGCCCTGTGCGAGGCGCTGGAACGCCCGTTCTTCCAGGCGCCGGTGGGCATGGAATCGACCACCCGGTTCCTGCGCGCGCTGGGCGCGGAGCTGGGCCTCGACCCCGAGCCGTTCATCGAGCGCGAGAAGCGCACCACGCTGGCACCGATCTGGGACCTGTGGCGCTCGGTCACGCAGGATTTCTTCGCGACCGCCAGCTTTGCAATCGTCGCCAACGAGACGCACGCGCGCGGCATCCGCCATTTCCTGGCAGACGAGATGGGCATGCCCTGCACGCTGGCCGTGTCGCGCAAGGCAGGCGAGAAGCCCGACAACGACCATGTGCGGAAAAGCATTGCCGCCAATCCGCCGCTGGTCCTGTTCGGCAGCATCAACGAACGCATGTATCTGGCCGAGGCAAAGGCGAGCACCGCCTATATCCCCGCGTCTTTTCCCGGCGCCGCGATCCGCCGCCATCCCGGTACGCCCTTCATGGGTTACTCGGGCGCGGTCTGGCTGGTGCAGGAAGTGTGCAACGCGCTGTTCGACATGCTTTTCCATGTCATTCCGCTCGCCGGCAGGCTCGACGCTGTCGAAGCGACGCCCGCCCGCGCATCGGGCGAGATTGCCTGGGACGCAGAGGCGCAGGCCGCCTTCGAGGCCGCCATCGCCGCCAAGCCCGTGCTGACCCGCATCTCCGCCGCAAAGACGCTGCGCGATGCAGCCGAGGCCGAGGCCCGCCGGTCTTCGCGCGGCACCGTCGATGCCGCCACGCTGGGCAGCGCGCGCGTAAAGATACTTCAGGAATGACGACAGGAGAACACGCCATGGCCAGTACGCCCATCGTTCCCCCGGCATCGCCGGAAGGCGCCGAATACCGCAGGGAGACGCACGGAGCCGGTTTCGGCTTTCTGGTCGCCGCTCTCCTGCCTGCCTGCATAGTGGCCGAACTGGCCGCGCCGGCGCGCGATACGCGTTCCGGTTTCCTCTCCGCCGCGCTCGATCGCGCCCGGGCCGCTGCGGCCCAGGCATTCTCCTTGCCCGGTTGAGACCACCCCAAAGCAGAAAGGAGATTTATGTATGGTGGACACAGTACGACATGAAGGGCCGGAGGGGCACACGACCCTGTCCGGCCTGACCGAGGCGGAGGCGCGGGAATTCCACCGCTACTTCACCGCGAGCTTCCTGGGCTTCCTGGCTTTGGCCATCGTCGCCCACGGGCTCACCTACGCCTTCGCGCCCTGGGGCGTGAACGTCTGATCACAAGCTGTTGGAGGATAATGCCATGAGTATCTGGCTTATATTCGATCCCCGGCGGGCATTGATCGGTCTGTTCGCATTCCTGATCGTGCTGGCCCTGCTGATCCATTTCATCCTGCTTGGAACCGAGAAGTACAACTGGCTCGATTCCAGCGAGATGGAGGTCGTCGGGGTCGAGGCCGTGGGGGTCTATCCGGCGGTTCCGCCGGGTGCGCCCGCCGAAGCGGTCACGCCGGCACAGGGCGTACCGGGTTCGACCGGCAGCGCAGCGACCGAAGTCGCTCCGCCGCCCTTGAACCAATAGGCTGCGCCGCAAGGCCGGCCTGCCAAGTGACCGCTCGCCCGGACATGGGGCGAGCGGCCACCCACCCCGCGATGAAACCGCCCGCGCAGAGGTAACGCGCCATGAGCATGCTGAACTTCGAGGAAAAATACCGCGTTCGTGGCGGCACACTGGTCGGAGGCGACCTGTTCGACTTCTGGGTCGGGCCCTTCTATGTCGGCTTCTTCGGCGTGACCGCGATCTTCTTCGCCGCGCTGGGATCGCTGCTGATCTTCTGGGGCGCCTCGCTGGGGCACGCCGACACGATCTGGCAGATCACCATCGCGCCGCCGCCGCTGAGCTATGGCCTGGGCATCGCGCCGCTCGAAGATGGCGGGCTATGGCAGCTCATCACCGTTTGCGCGATCGGAGCCTTCGTCTCGTGGGTGCTGCGCGAGATCGAGATCTGCAACAAGCTGGGCATCGGCTATCACATCCCGATCGGCTTTTCCTTTGCCGTATTCGCCTATGTCAGCCTGGTGGTCATTCGCCCGGTGCTGCTGGGCGCATGGGGCCATGGCTTCCCCTATGGCATCATCGCCCACCTCGACTGGGTGTCGAACGTGGGCTACCAGTTCTATCACTTCCACTACAATCCGTTCCACATGCTGGCGATCGTGTGCTTCTTCGGCACGACGATGTTCCTGGCGATGCACGGCGGGCTGGTGCTGTCCTCGGTCAATCCGGGCAAGGGCAAGGAAGTGAAGTTCGCCGAGCACGAGAACGCCTGGGCGCGCGACGCCATTTTCTATTCGATCGGCGAAATCGGCATCCACCGGGCCGGCTATCTGCTGGCGCTGAACGCCGGTTTCTGGAGCGCGATCTGCATGATCGTGAGCGGCCCGTTCGTCGTGCGCGGCTGGCCATACTGGTTCGACTGGTACCTGCAGCTACCGATCTGGAACGACCTGGGCCTGTTCGGCTGAGGAGGAGGAAGGTTCGTCATGTCCGCCTATGAAAGCTTTTATAACCAGGTGACGATCCGCGGGCCGGTGGCGCGCGAGCCGAACCTGCCGAAATCCGACGAGAAGCGCATCCCGAGCTACACATACTTCTACTGGCTCGGGAAGCTGGGCGATCCGCAGGTCGGGCCGTTCTATCTGGGCTGGGCGGGCATATTCTCGCTGCTGTTCGGCTTTGCCGCGTTCGAGATCATCGGCCTGAACTTTGCCGCGGCCAACGACTGGAACCCGATCCGTTTCGCGCAGGGCATCATCTGGGACGGGCTTAGGCCGCCGCCGCACAAGTACGGCCTTCAGCTGTTTCCGCCGCTGCTGGAAGGCGGCTGGTGGCTCATCGCGGGTTTCTGCCTGACGGTGTCGGTCATCCTGTGGTGGGTACGCCTGTACCGGCGCTCGCGTTCGCTGGGCATGGGCACTCATGTCTCGCTGGCGTTTGCCTGCGCGATCTTTCTGTTCCTGTCGATCGGCATCATCCGTCCGGCGCTGATGGGCGATTTTTCCGAGGCGCCCCCGTTCGGGATCATCCCGCACCTGAACTGGACCGCCACGGTCTCGGTCACTTACGGCAACTGGTACTACAATCCGTTCCACATGCTCTCGATCGTGTTCCTGTATGGATCGACCATGCTGTTCGCCATGCATGGCGGCACCATTCTGGCGACCGCCCGCTATGGCAGCGAGCGCGAGGCGCGCGAGATCATCGACCGCGGCACGGCGGCCGAGCGCGGATCGTTGTTCTGGCGCTGGACCATGGGGTTCAACGCGACCTTCGAAAGCATCCATCGCTGGGCCTGGTGGTTCGCGGTCCTGACCGTTCTGACGGGCGGGATCGGCGTGCTGCTGACCGGCACGGTGGTCGACAACTGGTATTTGTGGGGCATGAAGCACGGGCTCGTCCCCGAATATGAATATCCGTATGCCCCCACGCCGCAACCGGCGGAGTTTCGTGGCGGCGAAGTCCCGCTGACGATGGAGCAGGTGCCATGAACCTTCCCAAGCCAAGTGTCCTGATCCTGGGCGCACTGGCGTTTGGCCTCCTGATGTTCGGCCTGCTGGTGCCGCCCTGGATCCTGCCGATCCACGTTCGAACCAACTCGTACGGGCCTGCGGGCGGGTCGATGGGGGTCTACAATGACACCAGCAAGCCGCCGCCGCCGCTTCAGCCCGAGGTCGATCCGATCCCGGCGATGGACGGAGAGCCGCTGGCGGGCGAGGTGCTGACCAATGTGCAGGTACTGGGCGATCTGACGGCCAGCGAATTCAACCGCACCATGGATGCGATAACGCAATGGGTCGCGCCCGAGGCAGGTTGCGGATTCTGCCACGGCGGCGACAATCTCGACTTCGTTGCGGACAACCGGCGCAAGTCGATCGCGCGCGAGATGCTGCGCATGACGCGCACGATCAATGCGAACTGGACCAACCATGTCGGCGCGAAAGGCGTAACCTGCTTCACCTGCCACCAGGGACGCAATATCCCGAACGAGCGCTGGTATCTTGACGTGCCGATCGTGCCGCCGCGCGGCGGCATCACCGGCAAGCCGCAGCCCTGGGACACCGATGCCAAGACGATCCGGCAGTTCTTTCCCAACCGGCCGCAGCGCATGTTCCTGCTGCAGGGCCTGCCGATCGGCGGCCAGGTGCAGGAGAACGAGGCGCTGGTCGATGGCGAGGATCCGTACGGGCACAATCTCGACTATGCCGAGCAGGTCTATATCCTGATGATGCAGATGTCCGAGGGGCTGGGCGTGAACTGCACCTATTGCCACCAGAGCCGGGCGGCGCGCGATTGGTCGCAAAGCCCGCCAACGCGGCTGAGGGGCTATTCGGGCATACGCATGACGACCGCGCTCAACCAGCACGTCTTCGCCCGGCTGGGGCCGCTGACCAACCCGCTGCACCTGGGCAAGGCGGGCGACCCGCCCAAGGTCAGCTGCAAGACCTGCCATAATGGTCGTCAGCAGCCTGCGGGGGGAATGCTGGCCGGCTACTACGCGGGTCTCATCGGCCCGCTGCCCAGCGGACCGGGCAATCCGGTGGCTGCCGCCAATCCGCAGATCCCTCTGCTGGCGCGCAAGCCACGGGTGGGGATCCCGGCCAGCGTCGAGGTTCCGGCGTTCGTACCGATCTGGGAACCCGACTGACATCAGCGCGAGAGCGCTGGTCCACTGACCGGAAGCGGCGGCAAGGCAGATGCTTTGCCGCCGCTTTTATTGCACGGGATGATGGCGTCGCCGCCAAACCAACAAATAGCGCCCCGTGGTAAGGGGCGCTATTCGATCTTCTGCTCTGCGGTAGAGGGGAAGCTGCGCGTCAGGCGGCTACCGGCTGGCGGGCAAGGGCGCACTGGCTCCACAACTCGCTCAGCCCGTCGACCAGTGCGGCGATCTCCGCCTCGCCATGATTGGGCGAAGGAGTAAGGCGCAGCCGCTCCGTACCCTGCGGAACAGTGGGGTAGTTGATCGGCTGCACGTAGATCGCGTGGTGCTCCAGCAGCCAGTCGCTGATCCGGCGGCACTTCTGCGCGTCGCCGATCAGCACGGGCACGATATGGCTTTCGTTTGCCATGTGCGGAATGCCCGCCCGATCCAGCGCCCGGCGCAACTGCTGCACGCGCACCCGCTGGCCTTGCCGCTCGATGTCGCTGCTCTTCAGGTGCCGGATGGATGCGAGCGCACCCGCCGCCAGTGCCGGGGGCAGGGCGGTGGTGAAGATGAAACCGCTGGCGAAGCTGCGGATGAAGTCGACAAGGCTGGCCGAGGCCGCGATATAGCCGCCCATGGTGCCGACCGCCTTGCCCAGCGTTCCCTCGATCACCGTCAGCCGGTCCATCAGGCCGCGCTGTTCGGCAACGCCGCCGCCGCGCGGGCCGTAGAGACCGACTGCGTGAACCTCGTCCAGATAGGTCATGGCGCCGTGTGCCTCGGCCACGTCGCAGATCTCGGCAATGGGGGCGATGTCGCCGTCCATCGAATAGACGCTTTCGAAGGAGACGATCTTGGGGCGCGCCGGGTCCAGCGCCGCGAGGTGCCGGTCGAGATCTTCGGGGTCGTTGTGGCGGAAGATCCGGTACTCGGCCTTGGAATGGCGAATCCCCTCGATCATCGAGGCGTGGTTGTTCGCATCGGACAGGATAACCGCGTTCGGTACGCGTGATCCCAGCGTCGAAAGGCTTGTCCAGTTGGAGACATAGCCCGAGCTGAACAGCAGCGCGGCTTCCTTGCCGTGCCAGTCCGCCAATTCGCGCTCCAACTCCACATGGGCGTGGGTCGTGCCCGAGATGTTGCGGGTGCCTCCCGCGCCGGCGCCGTGCTGGCGGATCGCCTGTTCCATGGCGGCAAGCACGTCTGGGTGCTGGCCCATGCCCAGATAGTCGTTCGAACACCAGACGGTGACTTCGCGCTCGCTGTCGCCCGATCGGTGCAGCGCGTGGGGGAAGCGGCCGGCGTGTCGCTCAAGATCGGCGAAATAGCGGTAGTTTCCTGCTTCGCGCAGCCTGTCCAGCTGGCTTTCGAAGATGGCATCGAAGTTCATGGTCTTCCCCTCCTCAGGCAATGGCGGCAAGGCGCGGTGCGGGACGGCCGGCCTGTTCGAAGGCACCGCGCAGATCCGACCGCTCGAGCGCCTCCCCAATGATCATCACGCGTGCGATCTCGTCCTCGCGCGGAGCGTGGGCGGCGATGCTGACGCGCCCGCCGGCAATGTCGAATTTCAGCCATCCGGCCGCACCGGGGACGACACCCTTCAGCCTGGCGACGCGGCCGTGATCCCCGGCGGCGATCCGCTCCAGCAGCGGGCGCAGCACGGCGGGGGGTAGCGGGGCGTCCAGCGTCATGCTGAAATTTTCGAAGCCCAGCGCTTCCCTGGCGTGCGAGTGACCGTGGCCGTGGCTGCCATGCTCGTGATCGTGGACATGGTGATGCGCCTCGGCCTTGCGCACCAGCACCGGCGAGGCGGGCAGGATTGCGTCGGCGAGCTTGCCGTGGCGGGCGGTAAAGACACTCGCATCGGGATTCAGCCCCGCCAGCGTTTCGATTACCGCGCTCAGTTCCTCGGCAGCGACAAGATCGGTCTTGTTGACGATAAAGGCAGGCGCGATGCGTGCCTGCACCTCGAAATGGTCCCGCAGCCGGGCGTAATCGGCCAGGAAGGCCGAGGCGTCGATCACGGTCCACAGCCGCGTCTCGCGCACATGTGGCTTGATCTCCGGCGTTTCCAGCACGCCGACCAGCGCTGCGATGTCGGCCACACCCGACGGCTCGATCAGCACGCGGTCCGGGTGCATCTCCTGCAGCACCTTGCGCAGCCGCGTAGTCACGTCGCCGCGCAGGGAACAGCAGATGCAGCCATTGGGCAGCTCGACCACGTCGGATCCGTTGCCCGCCAGCAGTCCGGCGTCGATGCCCAGTTCGCCGAAATCATTGACCAGCACCACGGTCTTTTCGCTCGAATCCGCTTCCTGCAGCAGGCGGCGAAGGAAGGTGGTCTTGCCGGCGCCCAGGAAGCCGACCACGATTTCCGCCACGAATGGCCGGATCTCGCCGCGCGATTTCAGGCCGGGGCTCCACAGCGTGCCCGCGGGCATGGGCAGAACCAGCATCCAGTGCTCGAGGATCGCCAGCGCCATCATCGCCGTCAGGAAGGAGTAGCCTGCCTGCTCGAACGGCGTGGCGCCCGCCGCGAAGGCGGCCTGCGCCAGCCACACGGTGATCACGGTGGAGATCGTGACCGAGAACGGGAACAGCAGGTTCATTGCCTTCTTGTTGAGGAAGCCCTTGATGAAGGCGAGGTGCTCGGGAATGAATTCCTCGTTCAGATTGCGCACGCCCAGGAACACGTTGAGCTTGGCAGACTGGTGCATCCACCACAGGATCATGAAGGTCCATGTACCGATCTGGTTTGGCTCACCCCACGTCAGCGCGACGACCACCACGGCCGAGGCGATGATGGCCAGCTCGTGATAGAGGCTGGTCTGGATCGCGTGGCCGAAATGGCGCCAGCCCTTGCAGTCCGGCGGGCAGGGCGTTTTGCGCGGGCCCGTGACGATGCCCATATAAAAGCTGACTTCCTGCCAGCCCCACGCCAGCAGTCCGAACGTAAAGGCGAGATACGCTCCGCCCAGCGAGACATCACCCGCCGTCGCCCATAGACCATAGAGGCTTGCCACCATGACAAGGCTTGCACCGGCGAAGCTGTACTTGAACGTCTCCGGCTTCAGCCCGTCCAAATAGATGATGAGCACGGTCGAGGCCCACCAGATGACAAGGGCGGCGATCATGGCGAGAGCGATGGTCATGGCGATCCTTCCCTGTGCGCTCAGTAGGCGGGGTTGAGGCGAATGTTGGCGGGCAGCACATTGGGCTGCGGCTTCATGAAATAGAGCCGCGCCAGTATCGCACCCGCCCTGGCGCGAAGCCCTAGGCGGCGCAGCGGCCCGGCGGTCTTCATCGCGACATGGATCCGGCGCAGATCTTCAAGCCCCTTGCGGAAGCGCGGATCGTCGATGTCCGGCTGGCTGGGGAAGACCTGGCGCGAGATCGCGTTGGTCTTGCGGAACACCTCAATGCCGTATTCGGTGGGGTCCATGCCCAGCGCTTCGAAAAAGGCGGGGCGGTCATGGTCGCGCACATACATGGTGGCGTAGACGGCCAGCTGAAAGAAGCGGATCCAGTAGCGATTGCGACCCGACGTCAGCTTCGGGTCCGCGCGCATCAGCAGGGCAAAGGCCTCGCCGTGGCGGAACTCGTCGTTGCACCATTGTTCGAACCAGTTGAAGATCGGGTGGAAGCAGCGCTCCGGATTACGCTGCAAATGGCGGTAGATGGTGATGTAGCGGGCATAGCCGATCTTCTCGGACAGATAGGTCGCGTAAAAGATGAACTTCGGCTTGAAGAAGGTGTATTGCTTCTCGCGCGTCAGGAAACCCAGGTCGACGCCAAGGCCGAAGTCCTTCAGCGCATCGTTGATGAAACCGGCATGGCGGCTCTCGTCCCGCGCCATGTAGCGGAACAGGCGGCAGATGTCGGGATTGGTGCCGCGGCGCTTCATCTCTGCATAAAGGACGCAGCCCGAGAATTCGGCAGTGAGCGAGCTGACTAGGAAATCGACAAGTTCCTCCGCCAGTTCGGGCGGAAGCTGGTCCAGCGGGCGCGCGTTCCAGTCGGCAATGCCGTTTTCCCGCTGGAAGTGCCGCTTGTTCCCGTCCTCCTCCAGCTCGTCCAGCAGACGGTTCCATTCCGCGCGCACCGGTGCCACGTCAGTGGCGTCGAGGGCGTCGAAATCGGTGGTGTAGAAGCGCGGATTGAGCAGCGTATTGACCTGCGCCATGCGCGTAGTCTGGCTGGGCGCGGGGGTGGTCCGCGCGGCATCGATGCTGGCGTGGGCATTCATGCGGGTTCTCCATCAAAGCCAACTTCATAAAGCTGGGTAAGCTGCCATTGCCGAACATGGCGCGCCCAGAAACCGCGCATGGGACCCGCGCGGCGGATGGTGGCGGTGCGCCGTTCGGACAGCATTTCGCCGAACGGGACGGCGATCGGGCGGCCGTGGACGATTACCCGGTCGCCGGGATAGAGCGGCAAATCGCCGTCCAGCCGGACATGCGCGCCCAGTTCCTCGAAGCGATTGGTGACCTCCACCGTGCAGCCGATGCGGATGGTGCGGCTCACGGGCGGGCTCCTTCCAGCACCGTGTCGAAGGACACACCGTTTTCCGGCCCGAACGCGGAAAGCCGCACGACCTGTCCTGTGGCGTCGTCGATCAGCAGACGCTGTCCGTCGCCAGTCTCGATCAGGCGGATCGGGGTGGCAGGGTCGATCCCGGCGCTGGCCCGTCTGGATGCTATGCCGCGCAGGATAAGGCGCGGGAACACTTCCTCGCCGGCATCCGCCAGCACGATCCGCTGGCCATCGCTGCGGCTTGCAACCAGCGAGGCGGGGTTCGGATCGCCGATGTAACCCTCGCCGCTGGCGACGAAGCTGGTTTCGCGGATGGGCGAAAGCGCGCCTTCCCGGGTCAGGCCGATTTCGGTAACGCGCGCCACCAGGATGCTGACGATGGTAAAGGCGATGAGGGCGGCAGTCAGCCAGATCACGGGTCTGGGCACATGGATCTGGTCGTGGTCATGGGTGTGACCGGCCGGCCCGGACGGCTCGCCGCCAGGACCCGGATATTCGATGAAGCTGGCGCGGTTCATGCCGGCACCGCCAGTCCGTGGCCGGTCAGCGCCTCGCGCTGGCGGCCGCCGGCGTTGAATGCGACCAGCGCCTCGCCGATCAGTTCGCAGGCCGCTTCCGCATCGGGCACCGCGCGCAGCGAAGGTTGCGGCGGCATGAAGTGCCAGGGGCGGGCATGGGGCCACAAGTTGATGTAATTGAGTCCGCCCACGTCCTTGACGGCGAATGCGATATCGCCTGCTCCCTGAATCCGGGCCGGATGCGTGCATCGACCACCGCCGATAGCGGGATGCTGACGGTCCGGTCATAGGCAACGCCGATATGCAGGATGATGCGCCGATTGGTCAGCGTGTAGCGAGTGGTCCGCGCCATCAGCGCGCCCAGAAGCACAAGGACAAGCGCACCTGCCGCGGCACAGGGCAGGGCCAGCAGCGTCATCCCGATCGCCTGTCCGACCGGCCAGCCGCCCTGGACAGCTGCCGCCATGACGAAAGCCATGGCCAGCACCACATAGAGACCCAGCAGACGGAAGCGGAACACGCGTGCGCCGAGCAACCTGCGATCGGGAGCGCCCTGCCACAGGATCCGCTCACCCGCCGGAAGCGGGTGGGTGAGGCCGGCTGCGCGTTCCGCTTCGTTCAGCGACGGTGTCTGGGGTGTGGGCAGGATCAGGGGCAGGGTCACAGCCACGGTTCGGTCCTTTCAGCTGTCGCATAGAGATAGCCGCCGCCGAAATAGCCGCGGATCTGGTTCTCCTCGCGCGCGGTGACCATCAGGTCGGACTTGCGACCCGGCACGTTGGCGAACTGCGCCGCAGTGATGGCAGAAGTGCGTACCGTGCGGGCGCGGCCGTTCACCGCCACGAATTCCATCGGCACCAGGATGTGGCCCTTGCGCGGCGGGGTCAGCCGTTCTTCCTCGTATTCGTCTCCACCCTTTGCTTCATCGGAATCGTGGCTCGCCTTTTCTTCCGGCAGCGGTTCCTGCAGCTCGCCAAGCTCGCCTTCGCCGGCAGGGTCGACCTCCTCGCCATCGTCTTGTTTATCGCCGCCAGCGCGGTCATCATCGGCAGCGGAAGGCGGATTGGCTTTCCGTGCCACAAGGCGGTCGACCTCGACGATGTCGACGCTGGCTTCGGGCGTCTCGATATGCTCCTCGTGCACGATCAGGCCGATGGTGCGCTCGTCGTCCGTGTCGGATTCATCCGAGCCATTGTCGCTGTCCCTGGGTTCGGCCACGGGGTTTGGCACGACCCGCTGCGACCAGATATCTGCGTCAAGGCGAACTTCCAGAAAGCGGGCATGGTGCTCGGCAATGTCGATCCAGATGTCGACGATTTCGCCCGCCGGGCTCCTGTCGCAGCCCAGCATCTTGAAGCCGCGCGGATCGGCATCGCCCTTGGCGACGCGATAGCCGTGCCCCCAGCGCATCGGCCGGAATATCGGCTCGCCGTCAAAGCTGAGGTCCGGCTCGTCCACCTTGGGCATCCAGGATCCGGGACCCATGCCCGACAGCAGCGGATCGCCATTGGGAATGAACGGCATGCCCGGGCCGCCCGGAACGCGCCGCGCATCGAGCGGCATGCGCTCTTCCTTGCGCGGGGACCAGACCGGCTCGCGGCCGTGCGGCTGCAGGAATTTCTTGGGCGTCGGCAGCGGCGGGAAGCCGACGATATCGACGCGCGGTCGATCGCGGTCGCGCGGGTCGGCCTGAAGCGGATAGCCCTCGCGCTTGTCCTCCTGCCGCAGGTAGTAGATCAGGCAGAGGAAGAACAGGAAGAAGGCGATGACCAGGATCAGCGGCAGGTCGATTCCAGCTACCAGTCCGCCGTCGGTAAAGGCTCCGTTTGGCATGCCGGGGTTTTCCATCACGTTCTCCATCACATGGAATCTATAAAGGCATGTCGCGCAGAACCGGCGCGGCACCAGGGGCAGGGATGATCTCCGGACCGGACATGCGGCGGGCCAGCGGGCCCAGCGCGACCAGTGCCGCGAACAGCAGCCCGATCTCGACATGATAGACGATGGCATACGGCGCATCGGGACGCCCGGTGGCGGCGGCCAGCGGCGCGGCGAGATCGCGCACCAGCCCGCCCAGACCCACCGCCAGCCCGGCGCTGAGCGCCTGCACCGTGCCCCACACCCCGGCGGCAAAACCGAAGCGTCCGTCCTCTGCCAGAGCGGTCGCGGCCGACAGCAGGGCGACGGACGCGATGCCGCCGCCAAAGCCTATCGCACCCGCGCCCAAGCGGAACAGCCAGGGCAGGTCCAGCGCGCCGGAAAAGACAAGCGCGGAAAAGGCCGGGATGCCGATCAGCGTGCCCGCACCCGCCAGCAGGTAGGGATCCGTGCCCTGCCGCATCTTGCGCGCGGCCAGCACGAAGCCTGCGAGCATGCCCAGCGCCCACAGCGCAGTCAGCTGCGTGGTCGCCCCGACCGTCAGTCCCAGTATTTCGCCGCCGAACGGTTCCAGCAGCACGTCCTGCATGTTGAAGCCCGCGGTAGTCAGTCCGATCGCCACCAGCAGCCTCCGCGCATTGCCGCGCCGGTCGAATGCCCGCCACGCTGCGATCAGCGAGGGCGAGGCCGCCTCGGGCGGGGGCGCGTTGTTGCGGCTTTCCTGTTTCCACAGCGCGATCAGATTGATGGCGATGACCACCATTGCGCTGCCGCTGACGGCCGCGAACAGGCGGCGCGGGGTGAAATCGTGCAGAATGGCGCCCAGCACTAGCGCGCTGACCAGCATGGACAGCAGCAGCGCCACATACATTACCGCGACGACCTGCGGGCGGCGCTCCTCGGGCGCAAGATCGCACGCCAAAGCCAGCGCCGCGGTCTGGGTGACATGGATGCCCATGCCGATCAGGAAAAACGCCAGCAGCACGCCTGCCTGCCCTGCGGTGGCGGGCGCCATGCCCGCACCGCTTAGCAGGATGATCGACATGGGCGTCAGCGCCAGCCCGCCGAACAGCGCAAGGCTGCCGAACCAGATATAGGGCACGCGCCGCCAGCCCAGAACGGACTTGTGAACATCGGAGCGAAAGCCGAACAGCGCCCGCACAGGCGCCAGCAGCAGCGGCAGGCCGATGAACAGCGCCACCTGCCACGCGGGCACGCCGATCTCGACGATCATGACGCGGTTGAGCGTGCCATTAAGCAGGGTCAGCGCCAGCCCGACGCTGACCTGCACCAGCGACAGGCGCAGCAGGCGCGCGGCGGGCAGGCCCTCCATGCTCTCCGCCATCGGCAGCAGCGCCGTCGGCAGCTTTTGCCACATCTGCGGCGAAAGGCGGGCCGAAAGCTTCACGTGCGCGCCAGTTCGAAGGGCTGCGAGATGTAGAAGCCGCTCTCCACTCGTTCCAGCAGGCGCGGGGCGAAACCGGCGGGCAGCGTGCCCGACGCCAGCTGACGCAACAGCCGCTGCGCATCGATGGGCTGCAGCGCCGGTGCGCGATTGCCCCGCGGAAAGATGCGCCCGACCGTGTGCATCGCAGCCAGCAGGCGGGTGCGCGGAGCGACCGTGACAAGCACCGACGAATTGGCGCGCTCGGCAAGGCCGGCAAGTGCGCGGGCGATGTCGGCATGGGGGTAATGGATCAGCGAATCCATGGCGACGACATGGTCGAACCGGCCAAAACTTGGGTCTAGCATGTCTCCGACCAGAAAGCGAATGTCGCGCCCGTCCTCTCCCGCGCGCTGACGGGCGATGGCGACCATGCGGGGCGAGACGTCGATCGCGGTCACCAGCGCGCCACGCTGGGCCGCGGCCTGCGAAAGCGCGCCCGTCCCGCAGCCTGCATCGAGCAGGGTGAGGCCGGCCATGTCCTGCGGTAGCCGCTCCAGCAGGCGCTCGCGCATCGCATCGCGTCCCGCGCGCACCGTCGCACGGATCCGGCTGACGGGTGCGTCGGATGTGAGTGCTTCCCACGCGTCGGCGGCTGTCCGGTCAAAGTAATCGGTCAGCTGCGCCTTGCGGCTTTCGTAGGCTTTCGAGGGAGCGGGGGCGATGCTGGCCATCATTCGAAGCCCAGGAAGTCGAACAGGTCGCGGTCGCGCATGGGCCGCGGTTCGAGCACGTCGGTGCCATCGACAAGGGATTGGGCCAGCCGCAGATATTCCTCTTGCACCGCCACGATCTCGGGGTCGTCGCCCATTTCGAAGATCGTGCATTTCTTCAGCCGCGAACGCCGAATGGCGTCGAGGTTGGGGAAATGGGCAAGACGCTTCAGGCCCGTCGCCTCGTTGAAGCGGTCGATCTCGTCCGTGCCTTCCGACCGGTTGGCGATGACGCCCGCCAGCCGCACGTCATAGTTCTTCGCCTTGGCGTTGATGGCGGCGACGATGCGGTTCATCGCGAAGATGGAATCGAAGTCGTTGGCGGTGACGATCATCGCCCGGTCGGCATGCTGCAGCGGTGCGGCGAAGCCGCCGCACACGACATCGCCCAGCACGTCGAAGATTACGACGTCGGCATCTTCCAGCAGGTGATGTTCCTTGAGCAGCTTGACCGTCTGGCCCACGACATAGCCGCCGCAGCCGGTGCCCGCGGGCGGGCCGCCGGCCTCGACGCACATCACGCCGTTAAAGCCTTCGAACATGTAGTCCTCGGGCCGCAGTTCCTCGGAATGGAAGTCGACCTGTTCCAGCACGTCGATGATGGTCGGGCACAGCTGCTTGGTCAGGGTGAAGGTGGAATCGTGCTTGGGATCGCAGCCGATCTGCAGCACCTTCTTGCCCAGCAGGGACAGCGCGACCGACAGGTTGGACGACGTGGTCGACTTGCCGATGCCGCCTTTGCCATAGATCGCCAGCACCTGCGCACCCTCGATCTCGAGCGCGGGATCGGCATGGACCTGGACGGAGCCTTCGCCGTCCTCGCGATTGCGGGCGACGGGGGTCAGGATGTTCATGCGACAAGTCCTTCCATGCGATCTTCCAGTTCCTCGCCCGCTGCTTCCAGCGCGGCGAGGGTCTCGGCGTCGGGCGACCAGAACTGGCGGTCGCTCGCTTCCAGCAGGCGCTGCGTCATGCGCGCCGAGGAGGTGGGGTTGAGCTCGGCCAGACGGCGGCGCATCGCCTCGTCCAGCACGAAGGTCTGGGTCAGGCGCTGATAGACCCACGGTTCGACCTGTCCGGTGGTGGCGGACCAGCCCAGCGTGTTGGTCAGCGCGGCCTCGATATGGCGAACGCCTTCGCGCCCGTGGTCGAGCATGGCTTCGTACCAGCGGGGGTTGAGCTGGCGCGTGCGGGTTTCCAGCGCGACCTGTTCGGCCATCGAGCGAACCGTGGGCGAGTGGCCGGTCTGATCGCCGACATAGACCGGCACCTGCCGCCCTTCGCCGTCCGATCCGGCCCGCGCGGCGGCGCGCGTCATGCCGCCAAGGCTGTCGAAATAATGGTCGATCGAAGTGACGCCGAGTTCGACGCTTTCAAGGTTCTGATAGGCGAGGCCGACCTGGCCCAGCATCCGGCCCAGCAGATCCGCCTGCTGCCGCACCTTGCCGTCGCGGCCATAGGCAAACCCCTTGCGCGCGGCGAACAGCTCGGCCAGCTCGCCCTCATCCTCCCAGCTGCCGCTTTCGACCAGGTGGTTGACGTTGGCGCCATAGGCGCCCTCGGCATTGGAAAAGACGCGCAGCGCGGCATCTTCGGGGCTGGTACCCACGGCGATTTCGGCCAGTGCATGCTTGCGGACGAAATTGCGCTCCGCCGGTTCATCGGCCTCGGCAGCAAGCCAGGCAGCCTCCGCCAGCAGCTTTGTCTGCAGCGGGAGCAAGTCGCGGAATATGCCCGAGAGCGTGACGATTACGTCGATGCGGGGTCGGTCCAGTTCCCCCAGCGGGATCAGCTCTGCGCCCGCCAGCCGGCCATAGCTGTCGAACCGGGGCCGCGCGCCCATCAGCGCCAGTACCTGCGCAACCGGACCGCCGCCCGATTTCAGCGTGTCGGTCCCCCACAGCACCATGCCGATGCTTTCGGGCAGGTCCGCGCCGTCAGCGCGCACGCGCTCCAGCAGCCGTTCGGCCTGTGCGGCGCCGTCCACGCAGGCAAAGGCGGTGGGGAGGCGGAAGGGATCGAAGCCATGGATATTGCGCCCGGTGGGCAGCACGTCGGCATTCGTGAGAATATCGCCGCCGGGCGCGGGGCTGACATAGCCGCCGTCGAGCGCGTGACGCAGGGCCGCCAGCTCGTCAATCGCGGCGATGCGGGCAAGATGCTCCTCGATCGTCCCGCCTTGTGCCTCGGCCATCGCGGCCGCCAGATCGCGCGCCGCTTGCCCCTGCGGAACGCGGCCCAGCACGTGCAGGCCGTGCGGGACCAGCGTGCTTTCCATTTCGGCCAGCACCGGACCGAGACGCGCAATCTCTACCGCGGGATCGGTCCAGAACGGCTCCGCTTCGGCCAGGTCCAGCGCAGCAGCCTGCGCCTGGATCGTACCCGCCAGCGTTTCCGAGGGAGCGGGAAGGTCATGCCAGCGGCCGATCGAGGCCTTCAGTTCGACCAGCTCCTTGTAAAGGCCGGCCTGCGCCAGGGGCGGCGTCATGTGGCTGATCGTCACCGCCGCGCTGCGGCGACGGGCGATAGCGGCCTCGGAAGGATTGTTGGCTGCATAGATGTAGAAATGCGGCAGATCGCCGACCAGCCGTTCGGGCCAGCACTCGCCGGTCATGCCCGCCTGCTTGCCCGGCATGAATTCCAGGCTGCCGTGCATGCCGAAATGGATCAGCGCATCGGCGCCGAAATCCTCGCGCAGATAACGATAATGGGCTGAAAAGGCATGGGTGGGGGCAAAGCTGCGCTCGAACAGCAGGCGCATCGGATCGCCTTCATAGCCCATGCTGGGCTGCACGTTGACCAGCACATTGCCGAACCGCGCGCCCATCAGATGAATGCGCGAACCGTCGGATTGCTGGCGTCCCGGCGCGGGGCCCCATTGCGCCTCGATCTCGGACAGATGCTCCTCGCGCCGGATGTGGTCGGCTGAGGGGATAGAGGCGAAGACATTGGCCGGGGTGCCGTGGAGGTCGGCGTTGCCTCGGAGGATGGCATCCTCCAGCGCTTCGCGGCTTTCCGGAAGGTCAAGCGCATAGCCCGCGTCCTTCAGGTCGCGCAGCACGTTCCACAGCGATGCGAACACCGACAGCCAGGCAGCCGACCCGATCGCCCCGGCATTGGGCGGAAAGCCGTAGATTGTCACTCCAAGCCTGCGATCGCCGCGCGGCTTCGTGCGCAGCGCGATCATGCGCGCGGTGCGGCGGGCCAGGGTCGTCACGCGCTCGGGATCGGCATGCATCAGCCCGCCGCTGCCGTCGCGTCCGCCGATCACGGTCGGGGCGATGGCGCCGTCGAGTTCGGGTATGCCAAGCGACATCACCGTCTCGACCGGCGTCAGGCCGCGTTCAGAAGCGCGCCAGTCCGCCAGCGACTGGAACTCGGTCGCCTGTGCCGCAATATAGGGAACGTCGAGCGACGACAGCAGTTCGACTGCGGCATCTGCGTCATTATAGGCTGGGCCGCCCACCAGCGAGAAGCCGGTGAGCGACACGATGGCATCGACGCTGGCGTTGCCGGCCGCGTCGCGGAAGAAGCGTTCCACTGCTGGCCGGCTGTCGAGCCCGCAGGCATAGGCAGGCACCACGTCCAGCCCCTGCGCCTCCATGGCGGCGATCACGCCGTCGTAGTGACCGGTGTCGCCCGACAGCACATAGGAACGCATCAGCAGCAGCCCGACGCGGCCGCGCGCCTGCTGCAGGCGCGGCAGGTCTTCCAGCCGTTCCACGATCCGGCCTTGGGCGCGGGGGTGATACATCGCGGTTTCGGGATACTCGCGCGGCAGCGGAGCCTCACCCGTCTGCGCCCCGGCATAGCGCCCCGCTAGATGGCGGATCATGCCTTCCATGTTCTCGGCCGATCCGGCCAGCAGATATCCGAGTGTCAGCAGATAGGCGCGCAGGTCCTGCGCCTTGCCCGGCACGAAGCGCAGGATGCGCGGCAGGCGGCGCAGCATAGCCATCTGGCGTTCGCCCGCGCCGCTGCCGTCGCTGCGGCCGCGCAGCTTTTTCAGAAATGCCAGCGGTCCGCCCGCTTGGCCGCCAGGCCTGAAGCGGCCGAGCCTGGTCAGCGCGACGACTTGCGGCGCGGACAGGCAGCAGGCCATCGCCGCGCACTCGTCCGCCCGGTTGCGCAGTGCGTCGAGCACTGGGCGGTAGTGATCTTCCAGGAACAGCATGTGCGCCAGCACGATATCCGCCCGCGCGATGTCGCGGCGGGCGGATTGCAGGGCGATGTCGTTGCCGCTCCATTCGCTGGCGACATGCACGTCCAGTGCAAAGCCGGGCAGGTCGGTCTGCACCGCAGCCGCGGCCTCCTCCAGCGCGTGGGTCAGGTGCGCGTCCAGCGTCAGCACCACCATGCGGAGGGGGGCGTCACCGGGCATAATGAGCCTTTGCCTCGTATAGAGTGTCGATGGTGATCCGGCTGGCGCCCCGGCTGGCGGCAAAACTCTCGGTATTGCGGCGTGCCTTGCCGCGCACGAAGAAGGGGATCTTGCGCAGTTCGCGCTCCGCCTCGTCGTCCCATGCCGGCGCGCCGGGATCGTCATTGGCTGGCGCGGCCGGATCGCTGGCGCGCTGCCCATTTTCGCCGAGATGCGAGGGGCCGGCCTCGTCGCTGAACTCGGCATCGTCGCGGAACATGGTAAGCAGATGCTCTTCCAGCCCCATGACAAGCGGGTGGACCCAGCTGTCCCACAGGACATTCGCGCCCTCGAAGCCCATCTGCGGCGAGTAGCGCGCGGGATAGTCCTGCACATGGGCAGGCGCCGAGATGACCGCGCAGCCGATGCCCATGCGCTTGGCGATATGGCGCTCCATCTGCGTGCCCAACACCAGCTCGGGCTGCGCGGCGCGGATTGCGGCTTCGACGTCAAGGTGATCGTCGGTCACCAGCGGTTCGACACCATATTCCTTCGCGGCGGCGCGAATATCGCGGGCAAAGGTGCGGCTGTAGGTGCCAAGGCCCGCCAGCTCGAAGCCGAATTCTTCGGTCGCGACGCGCGCTGCAGCCAGCGCATGGGTTGCATCGCCGTACACGAACACGCGCTTCCCGGTCAGGTACAGGCTGTCGACCGAACGGGAATACCACGGCAGGTTCGATGGCCCGAGCGCCAGTGCGGGGGTAGCGTCAGCGCCTGCCAGCGCAGCAACCTCTCCAATAAAGTCGCGCGTGGCGCCGACACCGATCGGGACCTTGCTGGTGCGCGGCTGACCATGGGCACGCACAAGCCAGTCGGCGGCAGTCCCGGCGGTTTCAGGATAAAGCACGACGTTGAAATCCGCATCTGCCAGACGCGCGATGTCGGCGGGGCGAGCGCCTAGCGGTGCGACGACATTCACCCTGATACCCATCGCGTCGAGGATGCGGCGCACCTCGATCAGGTCGTCGCGGTGCCGAAAACCCAGAGCAGTTGGGCCAAGGATGTTGCAGGTCGGCTGCTGTCCCTGCTGTCGCGGCAGGCGCTCTGCCGCGGCGGGGCCGACCAGTCCCCGGACGATGCGGTAGAAAGTCTCCGCCGCGCCCCAGTCTTCCTTCTTCTGGTAGGCAGGCAGTTCCAGCGGAACGACCGGAATGGGCAGGTCCATCGCCTTGGACAGGCCGCCGGGGTCATCCTGCAGCAGCTCGGCCGTACAGGATGCGCCAACCAGCAGCAGTTCCGGTTGGAACCTCTCGGCCGCAGCGCGGGCGGCGGTCTGGAACAACTGCGCCGTGTCCGATCCCAGATCGCGCGCCTTGAATGTCGTATAGGTCACCGGAGGGCGCTTGCCCTGCCGCTCGATCATCGTGAACAGCAGGTCCGCATAAGTATCGCCTTGCGGTGCGTGCAGCACGAGATGAACGCCCTGCATGGCCGCCGCAACGCGTATCGCGCCGAAATGGGGTGGCCCCTCATATGTCCAGACGGTCAGTTCCACGCGCTACACCGCCAGCCTGTCGCGCCGCCGAAGCGGCCGTGCAAAAAGGGCGGCAAGGTCGCCGGCCTGTTCGAACCCGTGGATCGGCGAGAAGACCAGCTCGATGGACCAGCGGGTTGACAGCCCTTCGGCCTCCAGCGGATTGGCAAGGCCCAGGCCGCAGACGGTCAGGTCCGGCCGTGACGCGCGCACGCGGTCCAGCTGGCGATCTACATCGCAGCCTTCCGCGATGACCGGTGCATCCAGCAGATCGAGATCTCGGGCCAGCAGGCGGCGGTTGCAATAGGGGGTGCCGATCTCGGTCGGGATCATTCCAAGCTCGCGCTTGAGAAAGCGGGCCAGCGGAACCTCCAGCTGGCTGTCCGGGAAAAAGGCGACGCGCATCCCCGCCAGCTCGGCTCGCAGCGTCTCCAGCGCCTTTCTTGCCCGGGCGCGGGGCAGGGCGGTGGCGCTGTCCAGCCGTTCCGGCGCAATGCCGAACGCATTCGCCGCGGCGGCGAACCACATTTGCGTACCTTCCGCGCCCAGCGGCATGGGGGCGGAAATGATCGTCGCCCCGCGTTGCTCCAGCGCGCGCGCCGTGGCCGTGAGGAAGGGCTGTGCCAGCAGGACCCGCGTGTTCGGTCCGACCTTCGTCTCGAGTGCGGCCCTGCGCGCGGGCAGGAACTGTACGGCAATGCCAAGCGCGGCAAACAGGCGGGCGAACTGGTCCTCCACCACATCGGCCAGCGCGCCCGCCACGATCAGCGATGGCGCTGCCCCCTCAGGCTCGGCAGGAAGTTCGGGCACCAGGCTGGCGAGGCAGGCATCCTCGCCTTCGGTGAAGGTCGTTTCAATTCCGCTGCCCGAATATGCGAGCACGCGGGTGCGACCGGCATGAAGGCGCGAAAGGCGGCCGGCTGCCTTCGCCAGGTCCAGCTTGATGACCTCCGAGGGGCATGATCCCACCAGGAACAGCAGGCGGATATCGGGCCGCCGCTCAAGCAGCCGATCGACCACGCGGTCCAGCTCTTCATTCGCATCGGCCATGCCTGCAAGATCGCGTTCGCCCAGAACGGCGGTGGCAAAGCGCGGTTCGGCAAAGATCATCACGCCCGCCGCCGACTGGATAAGATGCGCGCAGGTCCGCGAGCCGACGACGAGGAAGAACGCGTCCTCGATCTTGCGATGCAGCCAGACGATGCCGGTCAGGCCGCAGAACACGGCACGCTGGCCGGGGTCTCGGGCGATATCGGGAGACAGCGGCGCGTTCATGCGGTCACCCGCGGGTCGACCCTGGCGAGCCGGAACTTTCGCAGGAACTGACCCGCATTGATCACATAGGATGCATAAGCCGCCAGCGCGATCGTCATCAGCGCCTGCGGACCAAACCACCCGCCCAGCAGCCCCGCCACATACAGGCTGTGCAGCGCCAGCACGAGCATGCTGAACACATCCTCCCAATAGAAGGGCGCGGCGAAGAGATAGCGGCCGAACACCTCTTTCTCCCATAGCGAGCCGGTTACCATGATGGCGTAGAGCAGGCCGGTCTTGACGAGGATGGAGGCAGTAGCGGCCGCATAGTGATCTCCGGTCGCGAGGTAGCGCAGCACCAGACCGAGGCTGATCGCGAAGGCAAGGAACTGAAGAGGGGCCAGGATACCCTGGACCAGCGTCCAGCCGG
Organism: uncultured Alphaproteobacteria bacterium; assembly: GCA_963752785.1. Classification (GTDB taxonomy): domain Bacteria; phylum Pseudomonadota; class Alphaproteobacteria; order Sphingomonadales; family Sphingomonadaceae; genus Croceicoccus. Next base: position 63,491 of record CAVVZE010000012.1, on the reverse strand, counting down.
TCTGATCCCGGCGCCTGCGCTGTTCCGGCGTATAGAGCGCTGTCGGCGCAGCCTGCGTGTGTTCTGCCTTCATGGACGAGTCTCCATCGACCGCAAGCTTACGCCTCGGACAGCTAATGTCAAATAAATTGGACGTATGAAAAATTATACAGAATCACTTGATTTGAGTTTTAAGCGTGTCACACTGCGTGGACGACTATCGAGTCCCCGATCCGCTGTACGGAGGGCGCTGCATGGCTTCGAAATTCGCCACTAGGCTTCTGGACGATGCGGGCGTATCGTCACTCCCGAGGCGACGGGGAACCGGATCGATCTCAAAGGGGATGAACCCGGCAAGAGCGCTTGCGCCTTACTCGCGGTCGACGGGTCGAAGCGCTGCCAGCCGGATGTGGGAGGTGGATCCGGGCGGCATGATCAGGGATCTCGCAGTGCTGGCCCTCTCCGAAGCCGGAGGGGCGCAGCGCCTCTATCGCCTCGTTGAACGGCTCATATGCGACGGTATGAACGCAGAGGACGTGGTCCTGCAGGCTATCGTACCTGCCGCCCGCCTGCTGGGCGACATGTGGGCCGAGGATACGGCCAATTTCAGCGAAGTGTCGCTGGCCGTGAACCAGCTCAGCACGACGGTGATGCGTCTGGAAATGGATCTGCCCGTCGCCATGATAGTGCACGGCGAGGTGCTCCTGACCTGCGCGCCAGGCGACCAGCACGGTTTCGGGGCGCTTGTAGTGGGTTTCTGCCTGCGCCGTCATGGCTGGGTCGTGACCTGTCCCAAGACGAATGACGCCAACACCGTTGTCGATCTGGGCGAACGCCGACATTTCGATGCATTCGGCCTGTCCATTTCCAACGAGGTATTGCTGCCCGATTGTCGCCGCCTGATCGAGCGGATGCGGCAGCGAACGTTCAATCCGGAAATGCGGATCGTGATCGGAGGGCCTGCCGTTCTTGCCGATTCGGGACTGGCAGCCAGGCTGGGCGCGGACTTTTCCGCGAATGATCCGCACGAGATGATTGCACATCTCGAGGAAATCCTGCTGTGGGCCGGGTAATCTAAGTTAAAGGCCCGAGGTGTAAAGGGCCGCTGACACAAGGACGCGTGCCGCTGGTTGATATGTCATCTTCGTTCGAAAACCCTCAGCGGATGTTCGGGGCCGTCAATGGCGACATGTTCGCCCTGGCGGTTGCCAACATGTCCGACCTGGCGATCGTGCTTACCGCGGCGGACGGCATTGTTCGCGACGTGGCGTTCGGCGATCCCGGCCTGTCCGGGCAGATTCCCAAATTGCGGCCCGGCACCAGGCTTGCCGATCATCTGACCATCGAATCCCGCCCCAAGCTCGAGGCGCTGCTGGCCGGCACGAGCGAAAAGGGGCGCTGGCGTCACCTCAATTTCCCGGGTGAGGAGTTGGGCGTCGACGTTCCGATCAGCATGCAGGCGTTCGGGCTGGGATCGGGCCGCGTTCTGGTCGTCGGCCGTGACGAGCGGCAGGCGGCGGCGTTGCAGAGGCGGTTCATGGCTGCTCAGCGGGACCTGGAATCCACCTTTACCCGCTTGCGGCAGGCGGACATGCGATACCAGACGCTGTTGCACATGTCGGAACTGGCGGTGCTGACGCTGGACGGCGACGATTTCACCATTATCGACGTAAATGCGCTGGCGTCGGACTATGTCCGACAAGGCAATCGCAAGCTGCTAGGGCGCAAGGTCGGGTCGATCCTGGCGCCGAACGATGTCGAGCGGGTGGAGCAGATGCTGCGCGGCTATACCGCGTCCAGCCGGGGCGGGAATTTCATTGCGCATCTTCGCAATGGGGAAGCGCGGCGATTTCAGGCCGCGGCCTTCCGCTTCGGCGGCTCACCTCGGCTTGGTCCTTCGGATCGAGCAGACCGATGGAGAAGCGCCGTCGCCGGGCGAGCTGTTCCAGTCGCTTTTCGCCCGTTTCCCCACGGCCATGGTGGTGACCCATGCCAATCTGGAAATCATCTCCGCGAACCGGGCATTCGTGGATCTTGTCCAGCTCAGCCTCGAGGAGAATGCCGTAGGTCAGCAGCTCGAGCGTTTTGTCGGCGAGCGCGGGGTCGACACGTCCGTCCTGCGCGTGGGGCTGATGGAGCAGGGCACGGTGCGCGAGTTCGCCAGCACGGTTACCACCGCCTTCGGCGAGCAGGCAGAGATCGATCTCGACGCTGCGGCCGCTCGGTTCGGGCCTGAGGAGTACTTCCTGTTCATGCTGCATCCGCGCGACAATGCGCGCCGTGCCGCCACAGCGGCCATGACCAGCGAGCAGGATGAGAGCGAGATGGCGCAGCGCATCGTTGCCGGCGTCGGGCAGACTCTCGATGAAGGAGATCGTGCGCGACGTCACGGACAGGGTCGAGCGACTCTGCATCGAGAATGCCTTGCGACTCACCGGAAACAACCGCGCCAGCGCGGCAGAGATGCTGGGAGTCAGCCGCCAGAATCTTTACGACAAGCTGCGCCGTTTCGACATCGACGGCGGCCGGGATGAAGAGGAGAGCGTTGGAGGTGGCTGATGTAAACCTTTATTGACGCATTATAGCGTATGATTTAGATTACACGGCATGAACCGGATTCGCGCAGCAGGCCGTTTGCAGGCGATCGCCTTCCGGGACATTCTCGAACTTCTCAAGCCTGTCACCTGGTTCGCTCCCGTCTGGGCCTTTGGCTGCGGATTGGTGGCGGGCGGCGGTGCGGGTACATCGCTGTCCCTCGCGGCAGCGGTTGGCGGCTTCCTCTTGGCGGGGCCGCTGGTGTGCGGCGCTTCCCAAGCGGCGAATGACTGGTTCGATCGGCACGTCGATGCGGTGAACGAACCGCACCGGCCGATCCCTTCCGGACGCTCTGCCGGGACGCACCGGGCTGGTCGTGGCGGTCGCGGTTTCGCTTCTGGCCCTTGCGGTTGCGGCCGCCCTTTCCACGCTCGTACTGGCGGCAACCGCGCTCGCGCTGCTATCGGGCTGGGCCTATAGCGCTCCCCCGCTGCGGCTGAAGGCGAATGGCATCGCGGGCGTGCTGGTGACCGGCATCAGCTATGAAGGGCTTGCCTGGCTGACAGGCGCACTCGTCGCGGGCGGAGCGGCGGCATTGGCCCGCCCCCTGATGCTGCCGATCGCGCTGCTCTATTCGCTCGGCGCTGCCGGTATCATGGTGCTCAACGATTTCAAGGCTGTGGAGGGTGACCGGCAGTCGGGCATTCGCTCGCTGCCCGCGATGCTGGGCATCTCGGCGTCGGCGCGGCTGGCGTGCTGGATGATGGCCTTGCCGCAGCTTGGCGTGATCGCGCTGCTGGCGTGGCACGGGCTGATGTTGGGAGCAGATCTCGTGACGGTTTCGCTGATTGCGCAGGGGATCGCGATGCGCCGGATGGCGCGCGATCCCCTTGCTTTGGCTCCGTGGTACAACCAGACCGGCGTGACCCTGTTCGTGGCGGGCATGATGGCCAGCGCCATCGCCATTCGCGCGGCGGCGGGATGATGGCCGGGGCCGCCAGCCAAGGGGCCTTTCATTTGGGCTGGCCGGCCATTGTCCGGATCGGATTGGTGCAGGCGGCCATCGGGGCCGTCGTGGTATTTACCACCTCAACGCTCAACCGGGTCATGGTAGTGGAACTGGGCCTGGCCGCCAGCGTGCCCGGTGCCCTTGTCGCTCTTCACTACGCGCTTCAGGGCCTGCGCCCCCGGTGGGGTCACGGTTCGGACCGCACGCGGAGCCGCACGCCCTGGATCGCGGGCGGCATGATCGTCCTGGGAGCCGGCGGGGTGCTGGCGGCATGGGCGACCGCATTGGCGCAGCAGGCGCAAGCCGCGGGTCTCGCTCTGGCGGTCATCGCTTTTCTGCTGATCGGCATTGGCGTGGGCGCCGCGGGAACGGCGCTGCTTACGTTGTTGGCAGAGCGGGTGCACCCGGACCGCAGGGGACCGGCAGCGGCGATCGTATGGATCACCATGATCGCGGGATTCGTAATCACCACGGCGCTCGTCAGCGTTGCCATTTCACCATTTTCGATGGATCGGCTGATAGAGGCTGCATGTTGGGTTTCCGCAATTTCGGTCGGACTGGCGCTCGTTGCCTTGCCCGGGCTGGAGCGAGGGCCGGTGCCGCAGGACCCTGTGGGTTCCAACAGCAACAAGGCGCTCGCCTGGAAGCAAGCCGTTTCGCTGGTCCGTGCCGACAAGCAGGCCTGCGCTTTTGCCATCTTCATCTTCGTGTCCATGCTCGCCTTCAGCGGTCAGGACCTGATCCTCGAGCCATACGCGGGGCTGGCATTCGGCCTCTCGCCCGCCGCGACGACGGCCCTGTCCTCCCTCCACAATGGCGGCGTGCTGGCCGGGATGGTGGCGGTGGCCTTGCTGACGCGCTGCAATGGACGCGACCGGCTGCGCGCGCTGACGATAGCTGGCTGCGCGGGCTCGGCTGTCGGTTTGGCGCTGGTGGCAATCGCTGGCATGTCCGGCGAATTGTTCATTCTGCGTGCTGCGCTGGCGCTGATGGGCCTTGCCAATGGCATCTATGCCGCTGCCGCCATCGGCCTGATGATGGGCCTTGCGCATAGCGGGCCGGCCGCCGGTGTGCGGATGGGCGTGTGGGGCGCCGCGCAGGCCGTGGCAATGGGCGGCGGCGGCCTTGCGGGGGCCTTGACCGCCGATGCAATGCGGATCGCGCTGGGACAGCCGGTCGCCGCCTACATGCTGGTCTTCCTTCTCGAGGCCGTTCTCTTCCTGCTCGCTCCGCGCGTTTTACCGCGCCTTCCCACCGGCATCCGCCGCGATGCCCAACCAGCGATGGTGACAGCATGACGGATTTGACAGCCGAGAGCTTCGACGTGGTCGTCATCGGCGGCGGACCCGCTGGTGCGACCGCCGCCACTGACCTTGCACTGCAAGGGCGCCGCGTTCTGCTGATCGATCGAGGCGACAGGATCAAACCTTGCGGGGGCGCGATCCCGCCCCGCCTGATCCGCGATTTCGCCATTCCCGAAGATGTGCTCTGCACCCGCATCGGCGCGGCGCGCGCAGTTGCGCCATCCGGCCGCAGCGTCGTCATGGCGGTGCAGGATTCCGCGCCCGGTGCCTATGTCGGGATGGTCGACCGCGCCTTCTTCGACCCCTGGCTGCGCGACCGTGCGCACAAGGCCGGCGCACAGGTCCGGACGGGGCGGTTCACCGGCTTCGGACGGTTGGCGAATGGCCAGTTACGCGTCACCTATCGCGACAGGCGCGGCGGGCCGGAACGGCAGGTGCAGACTGCCTTGTTGATCGGCGCTGACGGTGCCCGCTCCGAAGTGGCGCGACAGGCCTTGCCGCGCGAGAAGAGCCGCTATGTCTTCGCCTATCACGAGATCGTGCGATCGCCCGATGCCGGACAAGGCCACTTCGCCGCCGACTGCTGCGACGTCGTCTATCGCGGCGATGTTTCGCCCGATTTCTATGGCTGGGTCTTTCCGCATGGCGAAACCACCAGCATCGGCGCGGGGAGCGCGCACAAGGGTTTCGGCTTGAGAAGCTCGGTCGCTCGCCTGCGTGCCGAAAGCGGACTGGATCGCTGCGAGACGGTGCGCCGCGAGGGCGCCCCCATACCTTTGCGCCCCCTGCGCCGCTGGGATGACGGCAGGAACGTGCTGCTGGTCGGCGATGCTGCGGGCGTGGTGGCTCCGGCGTCGGGCGAGGGCATCTATTACGCCATGCTGTGCGGCCGTATGGGTGCCCATGCCGCTGCCGCCGCACTGGACACTGGCGACATGCGTGAACTGGCGGGCGCCCGCCGCGCCTTTATGGCCGAACACGGCAAGTGTTTCGCATACTGGGCGCCATGCAGGCGGTCTGGTACCGCAATGACTGGCTGCGCGAGCGCTTTGTCAGCCTGTGCCGGGACCGCGACGTGCAGCGCCTGACGTGGATAGCCTATTGCGAGAAGCAGCTGGTCCGCGCCCAGCATACTGCGCACGCGCGCCTGTTGGTCAAGAACGCCGCCAATGTGGTGGCCGGATGGCTTGGCGGCGGGGCATTGCGCCGCCCCGCATTGCTGGCGAAAGCGGTTGGCGAGGGAGAGCATCAATGAACGCCCCGGTTGCCGAAGGCCTGCGCTTGGCCGCATCGCGCTGCGCTTCGGATAGCGCCGCATCGACCTATCCCTTTGCCGCGATCGTCGGGCAGGAAGCGATGAAGCGCGCCTTGCTGGCGGTCACCGTCGATCCCGACCATCGGCGGCGTGCTGATCATGGGCGACCGGGGAACCGGCAAGTCCACCGCCATTCGCGCCCTGGCCGAGGTGCTGCCGCCGATCGAGGTTGTGGCGGATTGCCGTTACGGCTGCGCTCCGCTTCCGCATGAGCGGCTGTGCCACGAATGCCGGGAACGCGACGATCTGCGCAGCGCCGAACGGACCGTGCCCATGGTCGACATGCCACTGGGCGTTGGCGAGGATAGAGTGGTCGGCTCGCTCAATCTCGAACGGGCGCTGCGCTCGGGCGAAAAGGCGTTCGAGCCGGGCCTTCTGGCAAAGGCCAATCGCGGGTTCCTCTATATCGACGAGGTGAACCTGCTGGAGGATCACCTTGTCGACCTGCTGCTCGACGTGGCTGCATCGGGCGAGAACCTCGTGGAGCGCGACGGGCTATCCGTACGCCACCCCGCACGCTTCCTGCTGGTCGGTAGCGGCAATCCCGAGGAAGGCGAGCTCCGACCGCAATTCCTCGACCGGTTCGGTCTGGCGGTGGATGTCCGTACGCCGCGCGAACTGGGCCAGCGGGTCGAGATCGTGATGCGCCGCGATGCCTATGAGCGTGACGCGGCAGCCTTCATCGCGCAGTGGCAGGCGGATAATGCCGCGATCCGGCGCAAGGTCGTCGAAGCACGCGCGCGCATCGCCTCGATCGCGGCGACACCGCAGACGGTCGAATTGGCTGCGCGGCTGTGCATGGCGCTCGGCACCGACGGGTTGCGGGCGGAACTCGTGCTGATCCGCACAGCGCGGGCTCTGGCGGCACTGGACGAAGCGGCGGAGATCGAGAACGGGCATTTGCGCGAGGCGGCTCGCATGGCCCTGCGCCATCGATTGCGGCGCGATCCGCTGGACGGCGACGACGGCTCGGCCCGTGTGGATCGCGCCATTGACGAGATACTGGAGTGAGTTCGCCCGGCGCAAGGTGGCGCGACGCGCTCGCAGCCCTTGCGCTGCTCGATACCGGGGCTGGCGGCATCCTCGTTCATGCGCGCGAAGGTCCCGCCCGGCAGGCATGGATCCGCGCGCTGGAGCAGAACGCGAGCGGCGTGCTGCGCGTGGCGCCTTCTGCCGATGTCGATCAGCTGCGCGGCGGGCGCGACCTGCTCGCTTCGCTGATGCTTGGCAGGCCGGTGCATCATCAGGGGCTGGTGCAGCGACTAGGCAACCGCGTCCTGCTGGTCTGCGGGGCTGAAAGGCTGGCTCCGCGGCTGGCCGCGCTTCTGGCGGACAGTATCGATGCCGGGCTGGACCGCTTCGTGCTGGTGGACGAGGGTGAGCCGGCTGGCGTACCGGCAATCCTTCGCCATCGCTCCGCCATGCAGATCCGCCTGGACGGCATCGGCTGTGCAGATATCGACGGGGCTGTGCCAGCTACCGGGTCAGCCGTCGATAGCCTTCCCGAACCTGCCGTGAAGGCGTTTTGCGAGGCGGCCATGCGGCTAGGCCTTGCGGGCAGCTCTGCCGAACTGCATGCCTGCCGGGTGGCTCGCGCTGCAACCGGCTGTTTCGCGCTGGATGAAGCGGTCGAATTGGCAAGCCGCCTGGTCCTGGCGCCCCGTGCGAGCGCCGCGGAAGAGCCCGATGCAGAAAGCAGCAAGGCCCGCGACGCGCCGAACGAGGATTGCTGCGATGCCGGCGATGAACCACCGGGCGAAAGCACGGAGCGTGACGGCGCGGCCGATCGCGTGATTGACGCCGTCCGGTCGGTGTTGCCTGAACTGGCCGACGCCAGGACGCGCATGGTTGCGGGCGGGGGCGGTGCCGCTGGCCATCTGGCGGCACGACGAGGGGCCGTCCGGCACGGACGACCCGGCCGGCGCAAGGCCGGTCTGCCGGGGCGGGGCGGATCGCTCGACCTGATCGGCACGCTGCTGGCCGCTGCCGCGAACGGCCGCAGCGAAAGCGGAGCCATATTGCGCATCGCTCGCACCGACATCCGTATCCGCGCCGTGAAACCCAGCAGGCGCGAGGCCACCGTGTTTGCCGTCGACGCGTCAGGCTCTTTGGCGCTGGCCCGGTTGGCCGAGGTCAAGGGGGCCGTCGAGAGCGTGCTGGCGCGCAGCTACGTCCGCCGCGACGAAATGGCGCTGATCGCGTTTCGCCATGCCAGTGCAGAAACGATCATTCCGCGAACCCGCTCGCTCGCTCGCGCGCGGAGGGAACTGGCGGCGATGCCTGGCGGCGGGGCTACCCCTCTTGCTGCCGGACTGATGGAAGCGCTGGCCGAGGCGATCCGGGCCGAGAAGGCCGGTAGCGGCGCGCTGATCGTGGTGATGACGGATGGCGGGGCGAATGTTGCGCTGGACGGGCGGACGGATCGCGTTGCTGCCCGCGAAGACAGCCTGAACGCAGCGCGGGCCATTGCCGCAAGCGGCATCCCCGCGGTGCTGGTAGACAGCAATCCCCGACCCGGTGCCCGCCTGCGCGAGCTTGCGCAGGCGATGAATGCGCGCACCCTGCCATTGCCGCGCCTGCAGCCCGGCCAGATCAGCGAAGCGCTGGCAGAAGCCCGCGCCGCATGAGCCGCCCCGACTGGTCGCGCGAAGGACCGACGTGGCCCAATCGCGAAGCAAGTCGCTTTGTGCGAACCCGTGCCACCCGCTGGCATGTGCAGGTAACTGGCAAGGGTCCAGACCTTTTGCTGCTGCATGGGACGGGGGCTTCCACCCATAGCTGGGCGCCGATCGTACCGTATCTTGCGGAGCATTTCCGGCTGGTGATGGTCGACTTGCCCGCGCATGGCTTTACCGCGCCGCTGCCGGGCGGATCGATGAAGCTCGAGCGTCTCGTCGAGGCCTTGCATCAGTTGCTGGATGCGCTGGAATACCACGCCGCGCTACACCATCGGTCATTCGGCGGGTGCGGCGATTGCGTGCCGGTTGCTGCTCGATACCGGACGCGGGGGCGAGATGCTGGCGCTGAATGGCGCGTTGTCTCCGCTCTCGCGCCATGCTCCATCCATTCCGCCGGCACTGCTCAGGCCATTCATGGTCAATCCGCTGCTGCCGCGCATCCTTTCGGCCCATGCGTCGGATCGGACGGTAGGCCGGATCCTCGACAGCACCGGTTCGCGCATTCCGGAACGGCAACGCGCACTTTATCGCAGGCTGTTCCGGTATTCGGGTCATCTTGAGGGCGCCTTGGCGATGATGGCGGACTGGCAGCTTGCGGACGTCAGGCGGGATCTTGAACGGCTCCCAGGGCGCCTGCACCTGCTCGGGGCGGAAGGCGACCGGTTCATCCCCCCTTCGCTGTCGCGCACTCTGGCGCGTGAAATCGACGGCGCGCACTTCGTCTCGCTCGGCAGGTTGGGTCATCTGGCGCATGAAGAAGCGCCGGCAGAAGTTGCGCAAGTGATCCTGAGCATTGCCGGTTCGCAACCGGGGCAGTCCCACTGTGGCGACAAGCAGCAGGATCGGTGCATGCCGATGCGATAGATTTCCAGCGAACGCGGCAGGTGCGGACGGGTCCAGATGCACCGTTTTCCGGGCTTTGCCGGCTTTTTGCGGCGAAGCGGACACTGGCCGCGCTCATCCGGGGACAGCAGGGCGCTCTCACTCGTTGTATCAATATCAGCCCCTCTCGGGGCCCCTGAGAAGCACGAGCAGGAGAGAGAATATGGACAATCGGGAAGAATACGGAAACAGGCAGCAGAACGAAGGCTATCGCCAGGATCAGCCCGAGCAATGGGACGATCGTTCCTATCGCGGCCGCGACCAGGATCGCAACGATCGCAGCGACTGGCAATCGTATCGCGCCGATAACTACGACGAAAATGACGGATATGGCCGAGATGATCGTTACGAAGGCGGCAGGCGTTACTCACGAGAGAACAGGTCTTCTCGCACGTGGGGCGGCGAAGACCGCGACCGTGGCGAGGTGAGAGGCCATCGTGGCGGCCACTACGATCCGTCCTCACAGCGCGGCTATGGCAGGTTTACGTCCGAAAGCTATGGCGGGCGCGATTATTCGGATACGGCACGCGCACCCGTATTACAGCTATTCCAGCGGCAGGCAGTCCGGCATGGGGGCGCAATACCCCACGCCCTATGACTATGACAGCCCGCGTCACGGCTATGATCGCGATCGCCATCGCGACAGGTCGTTCTTTGACCGCGCAGGCGACGAAATTGCCAGCTGGTTCGGCGATGAAGATGCCGAAGGCGCCGCCGCATGGACCATCGGGGCAATGGCCCGCAGGGCTACAAGCGTTCGGACGAGCGGATCCTCGAGGACGTTTGCAACCGGCTGACCGATGACCGCTACGTCGATGGACGCGAGATTACGGTCACGGTCGAGGATGGTGAAGTCACTCTGAGCGGTACGGTACCGCAGAAGGGTGCAAAGAGGCGAGCGGAAGACTGCGCCGATGACGTGTCGGGAGTATCGCATGTGCAGAACAATCTGCGCATTCGCAAGAATACCGACAGCTGATCGCGCCAGACCGCATCTGCAAGGGAAGAGGGAGCTGCGTGCTCCCTCTTTTTTATTGGTTCACGCTGCGCTAGCGGTCCCGGCAGCGCATCAGCCAGTGCCGCTGCAGATGAAGAAGCGGTTGGGGCCTGTTGCTGAAGGCGCGGCGGGTCGGCCGACGGGGAGCAGGATTTGACAGGACACAGGGTGACGACGATCGCTCCGGCCGCGCGCCGTGCAGCCGGGATTTTCGCGTTGCTGCTGACCTTGTTCACCTGCCTTGGGGGCACCGGACCTGCCGCGAGAGCCCAGTCGGAGGAGCGGCCGGTCGAGGCCGGTGCGACCTTGCAAGATGGCGCGCTGGAAGATGAGGCTGCGCGGCAACTGGCGGAAGCGAAACAGGCGCGCGCCATTGCCGAGGCCGAGCGGCGGCAATTGCTTGCGGGGGAATGGCAGCGACTGCGCCTTGCGCATGATGCCGTCAGGACCGAGGCGGCACGGCTTCAGAACGAGGCTGCGGCCATCGAGCTGGTGCAGGCAGAGGCGCTGGGCTGGAAGCGGCGCGTGCTGGCGGTTGCTTCCGCTCCCGCAAGCGAGGCAGCCGCGGATGTTCTCTACGCGGATCTGATTGGCGCCCTGCGGGAGGTCCGCTCCGATCTCTCCGACGCCCTTCAAAGCGGCGGCGGAGAAACGAGCAGCGCTCCGCAAGTGCCGCCGATCGATCCCGCGCTGGTGGCTGGCGCATCCGGCGGCGAGCGGCTGATCGAATTTCAGCAGGCGCTGGTTAGCCGCATCGCCTATCTCGCCCGCCTTGATCGCGCGCAGAAGAACCGCAAGCGCGACGCACTCTACACCGCGATGCTGACCATGAACGATGCACGGCTGGCGCTTTTACCCGCTCTTTCGTCCGGGCTGCGATCGCGCATCACCGGCTTCGGCGAGGAGGGGCTGGACCAGGTCGGACGCGAGGTGAACCAGATCGTGCTGACACTGCGCTACAATGCCGCGACGGGTTTTGCCGGGCTGAAGGCTTTCGGCAGCGAGCTTATGGATTTCCGCGCGCGGCATGTGATCGCCATGCTGGAGATCCTTCTCGTCATAATCGTCTTCCGCTTCTGGCAGCGTGCGGGCGACAGCGTTCTGGCCGATCTGGAGCGCACCCAGCGCGGCAACAGGCCGACGACGATCTGGTCCACGTTCCTCGCCTATCTGTTCCGCCTTTTGCGTCACGCGCTGAAGCCGCTCAACTGGCTGCTCGTGCTGCTGGTACTGGACTGGCTGTTTCCGGTCTTGTTCACGCCTGCACCCATGCGATTGCTTTGGCTGGTGGCCTGCTGGATCGTCGCCGGCGCTGCACTGGTGCAGATCATCGATGCCATGGCACGGGGCGGGACAGGCGAGGACCCGCGTGCCGCGCTGCGCAGGCGTTCCCTGCAACTGGTGGCGACGATCATCGTCGGCGTCGGCCTGGTCCTGACGGTCACGGCCAATCTGGTCGGACGCGGGGCGATCTACAGCTGGGTGCTCACCTTTTGCTGGTTGCTGGCGATACCGGTGCTGTTCGTCCTCACGACATGGTGGCGCGCCCGGATCGAGACACTGGCGCGGCTGGGAGCGCCCAGGAACAAGGTGCTCGGCTGGGTTTCGCGCAATCCCGACGGCATAGGCGGGGCGCTGGGCCGGATCGTGGCGGGCTTCGTGCTGATGGTGCAAGGAGCCAGAGTGATAGCCGCGCGGCGGTTACGGCAGCTTTCGCTGATCCGCGAAATCCTGGGCCAGCGTGCCCGCATGAAGGCCAGCGAGCAGGCGACGGCCGACGAGGAAAGCGGACGCTATAGCTCGCTGTCGGCGCAGGAGCTGAGCCTGCTTGCCCCCATGGCAAGCCGGTGTCCGATGGATTGCCGTCGGGGAAGGGCTGTGCAGCCTGCCGCGCCCTTGCCGGGCCATGTGCTGGTGGTCGTGGGCGACAGGGGGCACGGCAAGACCACGGTTGTCGAACGCCTGCTCAAGGCCTCGGCGCTGCCCGCATCTGTATGTCGAAGCGGGAGACGGGGATGAAAGCGTCGCCGAGAGGATCGGGCAGGCGCTCGGTTGCAGGCCAGAGGCGGAAGCCATCGCCGATGCCCTGAAAAACGATCCGCATTGTGTGGCTGTGGACGATCTGCAGCGCATCATTGTCCCGGCCATTGGCGGGCTGACGCGGCTCGACGCCATTCTGGACCTGGCCCGGCACACGCCCGGACCGACGAGCTGGATCTTTGCCATGGGCGGGGCCGCATGGCCGTTCCTCGAGCGGGCGCGTGGCGACCGGCCCCTGTTTGATCAGGAGATCCATTTGCACCCGTGGCCGGCGGCGAAGATCCGTCGAACTGATCGAACGGCGAAGCGAGGCCGCCGGTATGGAGCCGGACTTCGAATATGCCGGCGACGATACCGGCACCATGCTGTTCGAGGAGGAAATCGCGCCTGAGGAACGTGCTCGCCGCGCGTTCTATGCCGAGCTCACCGATGAGACGGGCGGGAATCCGGCGGTCGCGCTGGAGCGCTGGCGGCGCAGCCTGTTCCGCGAGAAGACGACAGGGCGGGTTTGCGTGCGCACCTTCAGGGCGCCCGACGTGGCGCGGCTGGCGGCGATGCCGCCAGCGAACCCTGTTCGTGCTGCGCGCCATTCTGCAGATGGACATCGCCACTCCGCATCAGATCGCTCTGGCCACCGATCTCCTCCCGCCCGCGTGGGCGAAACCCTGCGCAGCTGCGAATTGCTGGGCGTTGTCGAGCGGCAGGGCGGAGCCTATCGGATCACCCTGTACTGGTTCCAGGAAGTGAAGCGGCTTCTGCTGGCGCAGAACCTCATCGCGGGAGCATTGCCATGAGGCGGGTGAACATGCGCACAATCGGAATGCTGCTCCTCTCTCTGCTGACCGCGGCAACCCCGGCAATGGCGCAGGACGCCGAGATCGACGTGGCGCAGCTTGGCAACTTCATCCGGTGGAGCGGCGTGGTCACCTCGCTGTTCGTGCTTGCGGGAGCGTGGTTCCTGCTCAAGCTGCTGACCGGCTTCGTCAATCGCTTCAGCTCGCAGTTCGCGGCTCGCAGGCTGACGATGCACAAGGTCGCGACCTTCGCCAAATTCTTCATCTTCATCGCCACCGGCGTCATCGTGATCGCCCTGTCGTTCAAGGTCGACAGCACGCTGCTCGCGCTGATCGGCGGAACCGCGGCGGTGGCCGTGGGCTTCGCGCTCAAGGATCTGGTCGCGTCCTTCGTCGCAGGCATCATGATCATTGTCGACCGCCCGTTCCAGGTTGGCGACCGGATCAGTTTCGGCGGGTTCTACGGCGATGTCACCGCCATTGGTCTTGCGTTCGGTCCGGTTGCAGACGCTGGATGACAACACGATCACAATTCCGAACAACAAGTTCCTCAGCGACATCAGCTCATCCGGCAACTACGGCGCGCTCGACATGCAGGTTGTCGTCGATATCCTGATCGGCGCAGCGGAGGATTTCGACCTTGCCCGCGAGATCCTGACCGAGGCTGCATTGTCGAGCCGCTACATCTATTTGCCCAAGCCGATCGTCGTGCTGGTCTCGCAGGTGCCGATGCAGAACTTCGTCGCTGTACGGCTGAGGCTAAAAGCCTACGTTCTCGACACCAAGCATGAAAAGGCTTTCGAGACCGACATCACCTTGCGCACGCTGCGTGTGTTTCGCGAAATGGGGATTTGCACGCCAGGTGCGGCAGGCGCGCAGGAGGCATAGAATGCGCGCGAGATTTGCCGCCCGCGGCTAAATGCCCGATCTACAGGCAGGGCGCCGAAGAGAAGGCTCCGGAGCAAGTCGGGTCAGGGCTCTGAAATTTCAGGATTTTTGCGCTTTTCCTTCAGCACCAGCATTGTATCGTTTGGGAGCGTTACCACGAAATATTGTAACGCAGCTTCCAATTTTCAGTTCTGTGTCGGTCGCCAGTGTCGCATTTTTGCCGCACGGCGGTTCAGATTTGAAATTATCGCCAGCCTTCGTTGACATACCCCTGAACTGCGCAATATGCAGGCGCCTGTGCCATAGGTGGCGTTAAGAATCGGTCGCTCAGACCGACGTTCAGGAGAGGGATAATGAAGGCGACAAGGCTTCGGTCGACGCTTGCTCGTTCAGCGTCGTGGCTTGTTTTTTCAACGGTTTTTGGTAGCGCTACCATCGCGCACGCTCAGGACCAGAACTCGGTTCAGGACGAGCAGAGCGAGCCTGGCGATTCCGGTGCGGCGGCGGATGATACCATCATCGTGACCGGCATTCGCGCATCGCTAGATCGTTCGATCGAGCTGAAGCGCAACAATGCGGGTGTCGTCGATGGCATCTCGGCCGAGGAAATCGGCAAGTTCCCCGACACCAACCTGGCTGAATCGCTGCAGCGCATCACCGGTGTGTCGATCGACCGCGTGAACGGCGAAGGTTCGCGCGTGACGGTACGCGGCTTCGGTCCCGGCTTCAACCTCGTCACCCTCAACGGGCGCACGCTTCCCACGGCCAGCATTGCTTCGGTCGGTCAGGACCAGAACGGCGACTTCGTGTCGGGTACGACCCGTTCGTTCGACTTCGCCAACCTCGCCTCCGAAGGCGTGAGCAGGCTTGAAGTCTACAAGACCGGCCGTGCCTCGATCCCTGGCGGCGGCATCGGTGCGGCCATCAATATCGTGACGCGGCGGCCGCTTGACGGCGCAGCCGGCCTCTCCGGCTCGATCGGTGCGAAGGCCGTGTACGACGCGGCCGATACCTTTGACTATTCGCGCGTGACGCCGGAAGTTTCGGGCATCGTGAACTGGTCGGACGATGCGGGCACCTTCGGTGTTGGGCTGTTCGGCAGCTATCAGTTGCGCCACAACTCCGCGATCGCGGTGTCGGCCAATGACTGGAACATCCTGCCCTATTCGCAGTTCCTCAGCAGCACGACCTTCCGCCGCGCCGACGGGAGCACGATCATCAACAATGCACCTGAATTGGGTGACACGCTGATCGGCATTCCCAACGACACGCGCTACAACTATTCCGAGTTCGAGCGTGAGCGTATCAACGGTCAGCTGACGGCGCAGTTCGCGCCTACGGATCGGTTCATTGCGACCGCGGACGTGACCTATTACCGCAATGCGGCCGAAGAAAAGCGTGCCGACCAGACCACCTGGTACAATCGCCCGTTCGACGAGATCTCGTTCGACGGAAACTATCAGGTCGCCACCGCAGTCTATATCGACGACGTGATCACCGCTCCGAAGGACGGCGGTTTCGAGCAGCAGTATCGTGCGACCAAGGATGAATTGTGGTCCTACGGCCTGAACCTGGAATATGAAGTCACCGACCGGCTGACGACCATCCTCGACGGTCACTATTCCAAGGCAGAGGCGCAGCCGAACAATCCGCTGGGTCATACCTCGACCCTGTTCTCGATGGCGCAGAAGTCGATCGTCGATCAGGGCCTCAATATCGAGAACGGGTTCCCGCAGCAGTTCATCACCTTCGACAACTCCAACGGCAACAACAATGGCGTGCTCGACCTTGCCGACCTCGGTTCGCAGATCGCGCGTAGCCAGACGGCGTTCCAGGAGCAGGATATCAAGGAGGTTCGCCTCGACAATATCTGGGACATGGGTGACGACGACCGCGTGATGTTCGGCGGTTCCTATCGCGAGGCTGACATGAACAGCCGGACGACCAGCACCCAGAACACCCTGGGTGACTGGGGCGTCGGCAATATCGGTGACATCGAGGAAATGGCTGGCGATCTGGTCCAGACCTTCTGCATGGTCTGCCAGTTCAAGGACTACGACACCGGCATTTCCGAGGGCGATCCGCTCGCGACGGCTTTCCGCGGCGACGCCACGGAACTGTTCAATGCCTTCGTGACATCTCCGATCGTCAACGGCACGTCGAACAATACGGTCAAGGAAAAGATCTGGGCCCTGTACGCCCAGGTCGACCTCAACGCCGAACTGCTGGAGCGTCCGGTCAACGTCCTCGCTGGCGTGCGCTACGAGAACACCAAGTCGCGCTCGATCACCTTGCAGGGTATCCCGGCAAGCATCGACTGGACGGCCGACAACGACTTCCTCACCGTCCTCTCGTCGGGCGAGCAGCCGGTCGAGGGCTCGAACAGCTACGACCATGTCCTGCCGTCGATAGACGTGTCGGTCGATATCACCGACAACTTCAAGGGCAGGGTGTCGCTCAGCCGGACGATCTCGCGTCCGGACTTCGGCTCGCTGTTCGCTGCCTCCAACCCGGGCGCGCCCAACCGGCCGACCGCCTTGGGCGGTGTCCCGGGCGGTACGCAGGGCAATCCGCAGCTGATCCCGCTGGAGTCGGATAACTTCGACGTCAGCTTCGAATGGTACTTCGCACCGTCGAGCTATCTGTCGGCAGGCTTCTTCGACAAGCGGGTCCGCAACTTCGTGGGCACGGGCCAAACGACGCAAAGCCTGTTCGATCTGCGCGACCCAAGCTCGGGCGCTCCGGGAACGCGTTCGGGTGCTGCGCTGGATTATCTGCAGGCTAACAATCTCGACGTGTCGGACGTGAACCTGTTCACGCTGACGGCGCTGATCGACCAGGTCGGACTCGATGCTGCGGTCAGCCAGTTCCAGGCGAACCTGACGCCGGGCGGGCTCAGCCAGACCTTCGTCGACTCGGTCCTTGGCGACTACGACGTCGTGGCGAACGAGAACGATCCGCTGTACCAGTTCCAGACGCAGCAGCCGGTCAACAGCGAAGATGCCCACATCTACGGCATGGAACTGGCCGGTCAGCACTTCTTCGGCGAGTCGGGCTTTGGTATTGCGGCGGGCTACACGCTTGTCCGCGGCGATATCGGCTATGACATTACGGCCCCGACCACTGCCGACCAGTTTGCGCTGCTCGGCCTGTCGGACACGGTCAACCTATCCGCCATTTTCGAGAAGTATGGCCTGTCGGCGCGACTGACCTATAACTGGCGCGACACGTTCCTGTCGAACAACAGCCGTGGCGCATCGCGTAACCCGGTTTTCGTGAACGCTTACGAACAGGTCGATTTGAACGTCAGCTACGACATCACCGATGCGATCTCGGTGTCGTTCGAGGCGATCAACCTGACCGGTTCCAACTACGAGACGTTCGCTCGCACGAAGAACCAGCCCTGGTTCATCGTCGACAGCCGTCCTCGCTACTACGCCGGAGCCCGTTTCCGGTTCTGATTTCCCTCGCCTCCCTGAGGGAACGGGGAAAAGGCTGCCAAATCCAGAATGGCAGTCTTTTCCCCACCATTTTTCCGCGGTAACAGCTTATCATGACGATTGCGCCTCTCGACAGCGTGAGCCACGCGAGCGTGCGGCTCAAGACGGCGCGCGGCGCCGAAGCAGGCGATCCGCTCGGCCAGATCGGCGTCTATGCCGAAGAGTTCGCGCTGGTGCAGCGCGAGTATCCCATTCTGTTCACGAAGGATGAGGATGATCGTCTTCAGCCTGTCGCGATCCTGGGGCTGACGGCACAGGAAAACCTGTTTGCCGGAGAGCAGGGCTGGCAGGCCCGCTACATACCCGCACTGGTCCGCCGTGGCCCGCTGATGATCGGACGCGCCCATACGGACGATCCCGCCGTTCATATCGACATGGCGCATCCCCGGCTTGCTGCCGAGGGAGAGGATGGATTTCCCCTGTTCCTCGAACATGGCGGCCACGCCCCGGCGTTGATCGATGCGATCGAGGCCTTGCAACTGATCCATCGGGGCGAGGGTGCGCGGGGCGCCATGACCGAGCTTTTCCGGCGTCACGAACTGGTGAGGCCGCTTCCCATCTCGATCAACGTCGACGGCACGACCACGATCCAGTTCGAGAATTTCAGCGCAATCCTGCCGGAAACGATTGCCACGCTGTCTGCCGGTGCGCTTGGCGAGTTGAACGAGGCGGGCCTGCTGGTCCCTGCTATCATGGCGGCACATTCGCTCGGCAACATCAATGCACTTGCTGACCGGAGGCTGGGCAGGACATTGTGACCGAGCATGCGACGCTGGAGCTTTCGGACCCACGTTCCATTCGCGAACTGCACGGCGCGATGCCGCGAGGCGGTGAACTCAACTCCTTTGTCGAGGCGTCGCTGGAACCCGTCATCTTCCGCGGTGCGGGTCGCGATCTGCCGATCGTTCAGGCCGGGACGCGCTCGATCGATGCGGCGAGCCAGCTCCTGCTCTCGTTCTACAACCAGCGCCCGGTCACTGTCTATCGCGCGGATCGCCAGACGCGTGGCCGGTTCCATTACACGCCCGCGCTGGACGGCTTCAACTTCTCGGGCTCTCGCGAGGAGCTTTCCGCCGTTCTTACCGAACTGCTGAGCGGCGTCGAGGAAGCGATCTATGTCGGCTCGACCGACCTTGACCTGTTCTTTCCCGGCCTCCGTGCTGAAAACGATCCGGGCGTAGAAGGTGCCGAGGGGCCGGGCGGCGCGCCAGTCGTGGCCAGCCTGTGGATGGGCAACCGGACGATCACTGCGGCGCATTACGATCGCTCAAACAATTGCGCTCTCTGCGCGGCGGGACGGCGGCGTTTCACGCTGTTTCCGCCCGAACAGATCGCCAATCTCTATCCCGGTCCGCTCGACCCTACGCCGGGAGGGCAGGTGGTCAGCATGGTCAATTTCTATGCGCCGGACCTTGGCCGCTATCCCCGCTTCGCCGAAGCGATGCGAGCGGCCGTATCCGGCATTCTGGAGCCGGGCGACGTCATCGTCTATCCCGCGATGTGGTGGCATCAGGTCGAGGCGCTGGACGATTTCAATATTCTGCTGAACTGGTGGTGGAACGCGGTGCCCGATCATGTCGACACGCCGCAGACGACGTTGCTGCATGCTTTGCTGTCCCTCCGCCAGCGACCTGAGCATGAGCGGCAGGCCTGGGCCGCGATCTTCGATTACTACGCCTTTGGCGATCCGGCCGAGGCTCGCGAGCATCTGCCGGATCATATCCGGGGACCGCTGGGCGCCGGGGATGCTGCCACAGCGCGCAGGCTGAGAGCACAAGTCACGAGGTTGCTGCAGCGATGACGGATGTTGCGCCGGTACGGGTAGTGGTGGCGGGCGGCGGCACTGCAGGCTGGATCGCCGCGATGGCGCTGGCTCGCCAGCTGGGCAGGCTCGTCAGCGTCACTCTTGTCGAAAGCGATGATATCGGAACAGTCGGAGTGGGCGAGGCAACCATTCCCACCGCGCGCAGCTTCCACGAATTCCTGCGCATCGACGAGCGCGCCTTTGTCGAGGCAACGGGTGCGACCTTCAAGCTTGGAATCCAGTTTGAAAACTGGGCCAGGACAGGCGACAAGTACTTTCATTCGTTCGGAACATTTGCCCTCCGGAACTGGGTTGCGGACTTTCAGCATTTCTGGCTGGAGGCCCGTGACGCCGGGATCGATGCACCGATTGGCGCCTACTGCCTGGAGCATGAGGCCGCGCTGGCCGAACGCTTTACGACCGAAGGCAAGCCGCCTCTCAGCTATGCCTATCATCTCGATGCCGGCCGCTATGCCGCCTTTCTTCGCAAGATTGCGGAGAGCAATGGCGCGAAAAGGATCGAGGGCAAGATTGCTGACGTGCGGCGCGATGCTGAGACAGGGCACATCGCGGCGCTGGTGCTGAACGACGGGCGCGAGATCGAAGGCGATCTGTTCATCGACTGCACCGGCTTTCGCGCTTTGCTGATCGGTCAGGCGATGGGCAGCGGGTACGACGACTGGTCCGAGTGGCTTCCTACCGACGCGGCCTGGGCCGTGCAGACCCAGACGCAGGACGCGCCGCCGCCCTTTACGCGGGCGATCGCGCACGAGGCTGGTTGGCAATGGCGCATCCCCCTGCAGCACCGGACCGGAAACGGGCTGGTATTCGCCAGCGACTATCTCGATCCCGAGGAGGCGAGGGCCAGATTGCTGTCGACGATCGCTGGCGAGCCGATAAACGAACCGCGGCTGATCCGGTACAAGACCGGCAAGCGGCAGCAGATGTGGCTGGGCAACTGCCTGGCGCTGGGCCTTTCCTCCGGCTTTGTCGAGCCGCTTGAGTCTACCAGCATCCATCTCGTCATGATCGGCGTGACGCGGCTGATCCAGATGTTTCCATTCGCCGGTTCGACACCGGCGGTTCGCAACCGCTGGAACGCCATGGCAGACACCGAGCTTGAGAAGGTTCGCGACTTCATCATCCTCCACTACAAGCTGACAGAACGCGACGATTCCGCATTCTGGCGTCGGTGCCGCAATATGGAGATCCCGGCTTCATTGCAGCAACGGATCGCCAGCTTTTCGGATTCAGCGCAGGCCTGGCAGGCGCCGGACGATTTGTTCCGGGCAGAGAGTTGGCTGCAGGTCATGCTGGGCCAGCGGCTGCAGCCCAAGCACTGGCACCGCATCGGCGCGCTGATGAGTGAGGGACGGCTCGAGGGGGAACTCGGACGCCAGCGAGCGGCGATTGCGGCACGTGTCGGCACGCTGCCGAAACATGGGGATTTCATCGAACGGCTGTTGTCGGGAAACGTTCATGCGGGGGATGGGCTGATCCAGCCAGGTTGATCAGGGCAAGCAAGCTGTTGACAGCCATCGGCCTGCATGGCGCACCGGCACAAGACGGCTTGCTTTCATGATTGTTTGCGTCATAGGTAGCGCTACCATAAAGCGTCCGCAGGGATTGGCGGATGCAAGGGAGAAATTCATGGGAACCAACACGGATAAGGCCGGGGGCACAAATCTTGCTCTGATCTCGGCTATTGTAGGTGTCGCGACAATTGGCGGTTTGCTGTTCGGCTATGACAGCGGCGCAGTGAACGGGACGCAAACCGGTCTGACGGCGGCATTCGCGCTGACCGAGGGCGGCCTTGGCTTCACCGTCGGCTCGCTTCTGATTGGCTGCTTCATCGGCGCTTTTGCTGCGGGCACGCTTGCCGACGCAATCGGTCGCCGCAACGTGATGCGGCTTGCCGCTCTGATCTTCCTGATCGGCGCGTTGGTCCAGGGTCTTTCGGATTCGCACACGATCTTCGTGATTGCACGCATCGCGGGCGGCATGGCGGTCGGCGCCGCGTCGGTTCTTTCTCCCGCGTACATCTCGGAGGTGGCGCCCGCCAATATCCGCGGCCGCATGACCACGGTCCAGCAGATCATGGTGATCACCGGACTGACGGCAGCTTTCCTCGTGAACTACGCCCTTGCCGCAGCCGCCGGCGAATCCACCAATATCTTCTGGGGCGGCCTTCAGGCATGGCGCTGGATGTATCTGACGCAGGCCGTGCCTGCCGCAGTCTTCCTGCTCGCGCTGTTCTTCATTCCGGAAAGCCCGCGCTTTCTTGTCGCCAAGAGCCGGGATAACGAAGCGCTGGGCGTTCTCACCAGCCTGTTCGGCGAAGTCGTGGCGAAGGCGAAGCTGACGGAAATCCGCAACAGCTTTACCAGCGACCACCGGCCCAGCCTGCGCGACGTGCTTGCGCCTGCCGGTGCGAAGAGCTTTCTGGGCATGCGTCCTATCGTCTGGGTCGGCATCATGCTGGCGGTGTTCCAGCAGCTGGTCGGCATCAATGTCATCTTCTACTATGGCGCGACGCTGTGGCAGTTGGCCGGGTTCAACGAGAATGACAGCCTGCTGATCAACATCGTTTCGGGCGCGGTGTCGATCGCGGCCTGTTTCATCTGCATCGCGGTGATCGACCGCATCGGCCGCAAGCCGCTGCTGCTGATCGGTTCTGCCGGCATGTCGGTGACGCTGTTCGTGATGGTCTTCGCCTTCAGCCGCGGCACGCTGGATGCCGAAGGTGCGCTGTGCTTTCGAGCGAAATGGGCATGGTCGCCGTCATCGCGGCCAACCTGTACGTGATCTTCTTCAACGTCAGCTGGGGACCGGTGATGTGGGTGATGCTGGGGGAGATGTTCCCGAACCAGATCCGCGGCAGCGCGCTGGCCGTGGCGGGCTTCTTCCAATGGTTCGCCAACTATCTCATCGCGCAGACCTTCCCGCTCATGGCGACGGGCATCGGCCTTGCGGCCAGCTACAGCTTCTACGCCGTGTGCGCGGTGATCAGCTTCTTCCTGGTGCAGCGGTTCATCGCCGAGACCAAGGGCAAGGAACTGGAAGAGATGGAGGGATAAGGCTGGAAGGCTAGCGTCTTCCACTGCAACATCCTAGCATCGCTGACATGACCGCAGACCATCAATCCCGTGCGTGTCGTCGTCCTTGGCGGCGGCACCGCGGGCTGGATGACTGCCGCCTCACTGGCAAGCTGCTGCCCGGGCAAGCCACGGTCGACCTGGTCGAAAGCGACGACATCGGCATCGTCGGCGTGGGCGAAGCGACCCTGCCGCATATCCGCGGCTTCGTCGAAAAGCTGGGCATCGACGAAGCCGCTTTCATGAAGGCGACCCACGCCACCTACAAGCTGGGCATCGATTTCCGCGATTTCGGCGCTATCGGCGAAAGCTACATCCATCCCTTCGGCGGTTTTGGCGAGCCGGTGCAGTCGGTGGGTTTCCATCACTGGTGGCTTGAACTGCGCAGGCTGGGTGTCGCCTCGGACCTGGGCGATTATTCCTTCGCGGTCAGGGCGGCACGCGAAAACCGCTTCCAGCCGCCTGCGCAGGACGTGTCCCTCGCGTCCACCTATGGCTACGCCTATCAGTTCGATGCCACGCTGTTCGGCCCGTTCATGCGTGAATTCGGCTTGTCGATCGGGGTCAATCGCCACGAAGGGCTGGTCACCACGGTCGAGCGCGAGGGCATGGGCGGCAATATCACTGCTCTACTCCTTAAGGACGGGCGGAGAATCGAAGGCGATCTCTTCGTCGATTGTTCGGGCTTTCGCTCCTTGCTGCTTGGCCAGGAAATGGCGCAGGAGTGGGAAGACTGGACGCATTGGCTTCCCTGCGACCGTGCCGCCGCGATGCCTTGTCTGCACGAAGACGGTGGCGAGTTGCCGCCCTATACCACCGCGACTGCCATGCCGGCGGGATGGCGCTGGGAAATTCCGCTGCAGCACCGCATGGGCAATGGCTATGTGTTTTCCAGCGCCCATGTGTCCGAGGATCAGGCATGCGACATAATCCGCAAGGCCGCCAGGGGAACTCCGCTGGCGGATCCGCGCGTCCTGCGGTTCCGGCCCGGCAGACGCCGGCACTCGTGGTCGGGCAATGTGGTCGCTGTCGGGCTGGCAAGCGGCTTTCTCGAGCCGCTGGAATCGACGTCGATCTATCTCGCGCAAATGGCAATCACCAATCTGATCGAGCTTTTCCCCGTCGGCGGCCGGATCGATCCGCGGGATCGGGACGAGTTCAACCGGCTGGTCGACATGGAATATGACCGGATCCGCGATTTCCTGATCCTTCATTATCATGCCACGCGCCGGCGACGATTCCGACTTCTGGAACCATGTGCGGACGATGGATGTGCCGGGCAGCCTGGCCGAGAAGATCGACCTGTGGCGCAGCACCGGCCGCGTGGAGAAATATGGCGAGGGCCTGTTTTTCGAGCCGAGCTGGATCGCGGTCTATGTCGGACAGGGCCTTCTGCCCGAACATCATGACGCCAGGGTCGCACAGGTCGATCCGTCCCGCGTCAGGGCCGCTCTCGATCGGCTGAGGCAGGCGATCGACGGCGAGGTGGCCGCCATGCCGGGGCACGCGGAGTATCTGCGCAGCGAAGCGGCCCGACTGGCGCAGGCAGCATGAGCACCGCGCGCGAGCCGTTGCGGCGCGTGGTCGTGGTGGGTGATGGGCAGGTTGGTTTACTCGCCGCCATCGCAGTCCGGCGCGCTCTGCCAGACTGCGAAGTCGTACTCGCCGGGCTGCCTCTGTCGCCGGACGCTCTCGCCGACCGAGCGGCAACGGCCTTGCCATTCACCAATCGCCTGCACGAGCGCCTCGGCATAGCGGAAGAGGCTATCCTCCTCCGCGCGGGGGGCAGCCATCGTCTGGTGACGCGGTTGTTCGGATGGAACGGCGCGGGCAGCCAAACCGCTGTGCCATATGGTGGCACGGATATGGCCGTCTCGGGCTTGGCGGGGGGTGGGAGCGCGAGTTCGGGAAAGGGCGGCAGCGCTCCGCCATACAGTTCGCTTGCCGATCTGCTGGCACAAAGCGGCCGGTTCGCCGTGCCGCCTCCCGACAGGACGACACCGATTTCGCAGGTGGAATACGCCCTGCGCTGGCATCCGGCGGCCTATCGCAACCTCTTGATCGCCAAAGCCCGGCAGCTTGGCTTGACCTATGTGGCCAGCCCGGTCGCCGCGCTCGACGTTGCCGAAGGCAGCAATCTGCGCGCCATCATCGTGGAGAACGGTCAACGGATCGAGGCCGACCTCTATCTTGACTGCTCGGGAACAGGTGCTCGCCTTCTGTCCGCGTTGGACGGGTTTGCGGTGGAGGACTGGAGCAGCCGCTTGCCGTCCATCGCGCTCCACCGGGCCGCAACGGGTGAACCGATGATTGCCCTGGAAGACCGCATTTCGCTTCTGGAAGACGGATGGCTTGCGGAGCTGGCAGGCCGCGACGGACTGCAGCTTGAATTTGCGTCATCGCTCGATCTGCCGTTGGAACGCGCTCGCGCAATCATGGCGGCCGAGATAGAAAGTCGCGTCGAAATCCGGCCGCGGCGCGTTCGGCACGCCTGGATCGGCAATGTCATCGCCATCGGAGATGCCGCCGCGCTACTGCATCCGCTGCTTGGTTTTCCGCTCGATCTGGCGCATCGCCAGATCGATTTGCTGCTGGAAATGCTGCCGGGGCGGCTGATCGAGCCAGCGGAGCGCAGCGAATATAATCGCCGCTCCGCGCTCATGAGCCAAGGTGCAAGCGATTGTCTGAGCGCCTTTTATGCTGCGCCCGGGGCAAGGCCGGCATTCGGCCCGGTTAGCCCTTCGGACCGGCTGGCAGGTACCATCGACCAGTTCCATCGGCGCGCGCGCCTGCCTGTTTGGGAAGAATGTCCGCTGGTGAGGCAGGAGCTTGCCGCGCTGTTGGGCGCGCTCGGATTTGCCGGTGAAGGATTGCCGATCCTGCCATCGCAGGACCCGCACATGGCCGCGAACAGGCTTGCCGAGAGGGCACGGGCCGCGCTGGATTTCGCGCCGCCCTATGCGCAATGGCTCAGCGGTTTTCTGCAACGCGCTAGCGCAGCAAGCCGCGGATAAGCTCCCGCATGCGCGCGAACAGCGCGGGCGAGGGCGCTCCGAACAGGCCTCGGGCGTGCTCGGGCAGGTGCCCCACCGGATCGCCGTGTTCCGCGAAAACGTAATAGTCGAACATCGTCTTCCACACCGCTTTCTTGCGGGGCGAGAGATGTCGCAGCGACATGACGCCATGCAATAGCGCGTTGTACGGTGATCCGATCCCCTCGGGCTCACCGTCGTTCCACCAGTAATTGACGAGGATGTTAAGCGGGTCGAGCGAGTTCACCCCGTGCCACCAGCAATAGGGGATATAGACCGCATCGCCCGGATCCAGCGTCGCTCGCCTGGCCGCTGGCCCAGGCCTCGTTCAAAGCGCGGGTATTTCCCAAGGTCGGGCTCTGCCGTGTCGACCATGCTGACCGGCGTGCCCGCCGGGCGTCAGTTCGAAAGGGCCGGGATACAGATTGGCAAGCTGGTCGGGCGGAAACAGCGTGAAGCGCCGCCGCCCCGCCACGCAGCAGGCGACGTTTTCCTTCAGGTCGTAATGCGGCGCCACGCGTATCCGGTTGCCGATCCAGATGCGCGGCCTGACCCCTCGGACGAGGGCAAGCCGGTTCTCGGCAGCGAACTGCGGCAGCAGCTCGGCTATGTCCTCGGACTGGACCGCCATTGCCGGGACGTCGCACATGGTGCTGGCGGCAAGCAGGTCCTGCGAGGAACGTTTCGAGCCGCCCCTGGCCGCTGGTAAAGTTCAGCCGCGCCAGATCCCGCGGTATAGAAGAACCGGCCACCCGCACTTGGCGGCGCTGCAATGGCGGTAACGGGGCGGGTGCTGGGCTCGCGCGCGATATAACGCGCGATTGCTTCGTCACCCGCCTGTGCCGCGCGCACCGCTGGCCAGTCAGCGACCAAGCCCGCGAAAAACGACGGGCTGGCCCTGCTCGCGCAGATCGGCGAATTGCTCGGCATTCGGCTCACCTTCGAACTCGGTGATGGCTTCTGGCTGGGGCAGGAGGGTCATGCGCGGGCGAAATCGGCAGACGCAATGGCCGCACCGATACCGGCAAGATATTCGTCCTGCGTCGGCATGCGGCTGACCGTCTGCGCGATCGTATCGCGGATATGAGCCAGACGGTGGCGGGTCTCATCCTCGGCAAGAAGAGCGGCGGCAGGATGATAGCCCGCTGCCTCGACGCCTTGCCCGACCAGTACGGCAAGCCAGCTCGCTTCTGTGAAAAGTTCGTTGTGTTCCCGGATGATGCGCCCCGAACTGCGGAACAGTTCGAGCTTTTCCGCCAGTCCGTCCGGCGGCGCGAGATTGCGGCAATAGCGCCAGAATTCGCTATCGTCCCGTTCGGTGGCCTTGTAGTGAAGGACCAGGAAATCGCGAATGTCGACGTATTCGCGCAAACGTCTCCTTGTTAAAGCGCTCGATCTCCTTCTGCTCGAACGCTTGCGTGGGGAACAGGATCATCAGCCGCGCAATGCCCGCTTGCACGAGGTGGATGGCAGTCGATTTCGAGCGGTTCGAGGAAGCCGCCCGACAGGCCGAGCGCGATGACGTTCTTGTCCCAGATCTTCTCGCGGTGCCCCGCGGTAAACGTGATTCGGTTCGGTTCGGCCAGCGGCTCGCCGTCAAGATCGGCGTGCAGGATGTCGGTCGGCCTCGCCGTCCGCCATATGGGCGGAGGAATAGACGTGGCCATTGCCGATCCGGTGCTGCAGCGGGATGCGCCATTGCCAGCCAGCCAGCTGCGCGGTTGAACGGGTGAGGGGCTCGTTTGCACCCGCCAGGCTGCACGGCATGGCGATGGCCCGGTCGCACGGCAGCCAGCTTGCTCCAGTCCGTGAACCCGACCCGCAGGGTCTCTCCCAGCAACAACGATCGAAAGCCCGAGCAATCGAGGAAGAGATTCGCCCTCGACCACGTTTCCGCTCTCCAGCCGGACGCCAGTCACATGGCCGGTCTCGCCGTCCTGCAGAACCTCGACAATCCGCCCCTCGGTCCTGACCACACCCTGCTTTTCAGCCCGCCGCCGCAAGAATTGCGCGTAGCGCCCGGCATCGAACTGGAATGCATAGGCCATGCGTGCCAGCGGCGAGTTTGGCTGATCCGCGCGCGGATGCGTGAACTTGCCCGCCTTGCCGGCCATTGCCGAGATTGAGAACCGGTCAAGCGGTATATCGACGCCGCTCCGCTGTCCCCGCAGCCAGAAATGGTGGAATTCGATCCCCAGCATGTCGATACCATAGGAGCCGAAGGGATGGACATAGCGGTGCCCGATCCTCAGCCAGTCGACGAATTCGATGCCCAGCTTGTAGGTCGCGCGGGTTTCTCGCACGAACTCCGTCTCGTCGATCCCCAGCATCTTGTTGAACGAAATGATCTGCGGGATCGTCGCTTCCCCCACGCCGACCGTGCCGATCGCCTCGCTTTCGATCAAGCTCGATCTTCAGCCCTGGAAATCGGCCCATGATCTTCGATGTCGCCGCGGCAGCCATCCAGCCGGCCGTCCCGCCCCCGACGATGACGATCTTGCGGATCGGTTCGCCGTTCATTGCGCCGCACCCATCGCAAGCGGCATCTCGTCCGACAGGGCCCATGCGTTGGCGCTACGCAGGAACTGCTCTTGCGAGGGCAGCTTCTGTGCCGTCTGGCGATAGCCGGTCGCGCATCTGCTCCATGGCCTGCGCGACCCGGTTCTCGTCCAGCGTGTCGGCGATCGGATCGTAACGCTCCGGCCAGATGTTCTGCCCCAGCATCACCGCGACCCAGCTCGGCAGCGTGAACAGCTCTGCATTCTCGCGGAATACCCGGCCGTGCAGGCGCCACAAGTTCCATCTTGCGCGCAAGACTAGCAGGGACTTCCATGTCGCGCATGTGCGCCAGAACTCCGTGTCGTCGCGCTGCGTCGCCTTGTAGTGCAGGACGATGAAATCGCGCACATCCTCATAGATTTCGCGCATGCCGCGATTGTATTCGTCCCGTTCGATCGGGCTGATGGTTCCTTTCCGGGAACAGCCCGAACAGGCGCGCGATGCCGTTCTGGACAAGGTGGATGCTGGTCGATTCCAGCGGCTCGATAAAGCCCGAGGACAGGCCCAGCGACACCACGTTATGGTTCCATGCCTTGCGCCGCATGCCAGTGGTGAAACGGATCAGTGCGCGGTTCCGCCAGCTCCTCTCCTTCGACGGTAGCGCGCAGGATGCGCTCGGCCTCTTCATTTTCCATGAACGCGCTGGAGAACACATGGCCGTTGCCGGTGCGATGTTGCAGCGGAATACGCCATTGCCATCCCGCCGAATGGGCGGTGGAGCGGGTGAAGGGATCCGGCGAGGCAGTGTTGGCAGTGGGCATGGCGATGGCGCGGTCCATCGGCAGCCAGCGGCTCCAGTCCTCGTACCCGGTTTCAAGCGCTTCCTCGATCAGCAAGCCGCGAAACCCCGAGCAATCGAGGAACAGGTCGCCGTCGATCAGCCTGCCGTCCTCCAGCTCGACAGAGGTCACGTCACCGCTTTCGTCCATCGCGGTGGACCCTGACGATCCGCCCCTCCTGCCGGATCGCGCCCTGTCGTTCGGCCAGCCTGCGCAGATAAACCGCATAGAGCGTCGCATCGAAGTGGAAGGCGTAGTTGATTTCGCGAGATTGGAGAGCGCGCTCCGGCGGCGGGCCGCCCGAACCGGCCGAGGGAAGCGGCAGCGGCGCTCATCGAGTAGTCGGTGATCCTGCCGCCGCCGCCGCGGGCATGCTCGCGCAGCCACAGCTGGTGGAAGGGAATGCCGTGCAGATCGCTGCCGAAGGTGCCGAAAGGGTGGATGTAGCGATCGCCCTGCCGGCCCCAGTCCACGAACTCGATGCCGAGCTTGAAGGTACCCCGCGTCTCCCGAAGAAATTCATTTTCGGGAATGTCGAGCATCGCGTTGAAGCTCTTGATCGCGGGAATGGTCGCTTCACCCACGCCGACGGTGCCAATCGCGTCGGATTCAACGACGACGACCTTGCGGCGGCCATTGTCGAAATAGCGGGAGAACGCCGCCGCTGCCATCCAGCCTGCGGTCCCTCCGCCGACGACGACGATCCGGTCGATCGCATTGCTGGTAACGATATCTTCTCGTGCGGACATGCTTTGCCCTGCGCCCCTCTCGTAATCTCCCGGTGGCAAGATGGCACGCTTGTGCAGTCTTGCAAACCCGCTCTTGCCAAAGAAAGATCATCCCGATAGAGATTTGCTTCGGAAATGATTCAGCGACACGCCTTAACATGGTAGCGCTATCATCGGGGAGAGGACTTGTTATGAGGGCGAATGCACTTCGCAGCAGCGACGCTGCTGGACGTGAAACTATTTTCCGCAGCTTTCTGAAGGGCGGTGCTTCGGCGCTGGCGCTGGGCTGCATGCTCGGTTCGCCTGTTGCCTTTGCGCAGGATGCACAGGATACGCAGGACGAGGTCGGCCAGGACGAAGCCCCCAGCGATGTCATCATCGTCAGCGGCATCCGCGCATCGCTGGAAAGCTCGCAGAACATCAAGCGCGAGGCAGATACCGTCGTCGACGCCATCACGGCGCGCGATATCGGCGCACTGCCCGACCGTTCGGTGACCGAGGCGCTGCAGCGCGTTCCCGGCGTCTCGATCAATCGTTTCGCCGGTTCCAACGATCCCGACCACTTCTCGGTCGAAGGTTCGGGCGTCGTCGTTCGCGGTCTCAACTTCGTTCGTTCGGAATTCAACGGCCGTACTGCTTTTGCGACGGGCGTGGGCGGTCAGGCGCTCAACTTTGCGGACGTGCCTTCCGAACTGCTCGGTTCGGTGATCATCAGCAAGAACGCGACCGCCGACATGATCGAGGGCGGTCTGGCCGGTACGGTCAACCTCAACACGCGCAAGCCGTTCGACAACAACGGCTTCAAGATGGCGTTCAGCGCAGAGGCCAACTACGGCGATTTCAAGAAGGACTGGACACCGACCATCTCCGGCCTGGTGAGCAACACCTGGGATACGGAAGTGGGCCGGTTCGGCGTGCTGGTCAGCGGGGCGTACTCACAGATCAAGAGCCGTGCCGACGGTCTGCAGGTCGCGAACTATCAGATCCGCGACGGATCGTCGGTTCCCGTGGCGAACACCGGGAACCGCTTTATCTGCCGCAATCCGCTTCCCTCCGATGTCGACAACAACACCTTGCCGCCGCCGAACGCGGCATGCGGCGTGTTTGGCTCGGGCGGACCAGACGGTTTCGCCGACTATGCGGACTATCGCGTAGCGCCGGTGGGGGGGCAGTTCCGTACGCAGGAATTCAACCGCAAGCGCGACGGCTTCGCCGCTTCGGCGCAGTGGGAAAGCGTCGATGAGCGCACGCTCTTCACCGCGGAATACATCCGTTCGCACACCACCAATTCCTGGGGTGAGCACACGTATGAGACTGCTCCCGATCTTGCCGAATATTCGACCTATCCGCTGGGCTGTTTGCAGAACGCCGACGGTCCGAATGTGACCGATAGCAATGGCGTGATCGATCCGAATGACGAAACGCCGCCGCGTGCGCAGTGCCCGATCGGCGAGTTTCAGAATTACGTCTATAACGAGGATAACCTGTTCCAGTCGGGTTATATCGTGGATGCCAGCAACGGCTGGCGCGGCGATCCGGCAGCGTCTCCCTTCGTGCCGATCGGCGGCTCTCAGTTCTCGCTCGCCCGCCGCCAGGTCATGGATGAGGTTACGAACCAGGACTACAGCTTGAACCTGCGTCATGAGTTCACCGAACGGATGACGCTGGAGCTTGATGCCCAGTATGCGACATCAAGGAAGGAAAATCTCGACTTCAGCGTGTTCGGATCGAACTTCGCTGATCAGGAACTGGATATTTCGGGTCAGTATCCGATCATCGTCCCGCACAAGCCGCAGTTCCTCGGCTACACCTGGTCCACTCCGGGCGAGGCGCTGGCCGGTGCGACAGACCAGCAGTACTTTAGCGACCCGCGCTTCCAGTTCTGGCGGGCGGCGATGGACCACGCCGAAGACAGCAGCGGCGACCAGTATGCATTCGAAGCCGACCTCGACTACGAGTTCGACGATGGCGCGTTTATCCGGCGTTTGCAGGCCGGCGCTCGCTATCAGGGCCGCGAACAGGAAGTGCGCTATAGCCAGTACAACTGGGGCATGCTGTCCGAAGTATGGTCGGGTTCGCGTCCGGTCAATTTCGCGGATACGCCGGAAGACGCTTCGGAGCGGTATGAATTCCCGAACTTCTTCCGCGGCGAGGTGCCTGCACCTCCGGGAGCATACTACTACAGCGGCGATCTGATCGACAATTACGATGGCACGGTCGATTTCCTGCGTTCAGTTCAGGACATCACGACCGAGCGAGGCGGTTCGCCAACCTGGAACCCGCTGGCTGCTCGTGACGGAACGGTCGGTAACTCGCGGTATCTTCCTTCCGAGATCCAGACTGTAAAGCAGGATGACTATGCTGTTTACGGCATGGTGAATTTCGGCTCTGACGATTTGTTCGGCGGCTTGCGCATGTCGGGCAACGCTGGGGTTCGTTACGTTCGTACCGATATCCGATCGGCAAGTTCGCGCGGTCCGGGAACTCTCGGCGGGCTGAACATCGCCGATCCTTACGACGTGCGCTGCGCAGAGCAGGCTCGTCCCGAGGCTGCAGGTGGAGGCACGGCGCGGCCGGGCGGCATCTGCAACATCGGGCCCGTCGAATACGCTGCTTTGCAGGACTTCGTGGACGGCAGCTTCATCTATACGCCGGCCAGCAAGAGCTACGATTACTTCCTGCCAAGCTTCAACGTTCGGTTCGGATTGAGCGATGACCTGATCACGCGCTTCGCCGTGTCGAAGGTGATGACGCGTCCGGACAACGGCTACATCCGTAACTACTTCACCTCCAGCATCGACACTTCGGGCAATTTCACGGGCGAGGCTGGCAATCCGCAGCTGGTTCCCGCGACAGCCTGGCAGTTCGACGCCAGCGTGGAATGGTACTTCGCGCGGGTAGGATCGCTGACGCTGAACGGCTTCTACAAGTCGATTAACAACTTCTTCTACCAGTCGGTTCGGCAGGAGACGATCACCAACGCCTCGGGCGAAACCCGTCAGGTTACGGTCCGCGGACCGGCGAACTACGATGGCACGGGCAAGATCAAGGGTGTCGAGGTCGCCTATCAGCAGACCTTCGACTTCTTGCCAGCCCCGCTGGATGGTTTCGGCGTCACGGCTAACTACACCTACATCGACAGCTCGGGTCTTCCCAACACCTTCCTGAACGGCGGCGAGGTGCCCAACGACTCGCCGGTTCCGCCCGGCAACCTGCCGCTGGAACAGCTGTCCAAGCACAATGTGAACGTTGCCGGCTTCTACGAAAAGGGACCGATTTCGCTCCGCGCTGCCTATAACTGGCGCTCGCGCTTCCTGTTGACGGCGTCGGACGTGATCTTCCCGTACTATTCGATCTTCAACGAGCCTACGGGGCAGCTCGACGCCTCGGCGTTCCTCAACATCACGGACAACATCAAGATCGGTGTCCAGGGTGTGAACCTGCTGAACGAAGTGACCAAGACCACGCAGGCCTACACCGGGAATCCCTCGGATCTGGCACCGCGGTCCTACTTCATGAACGACCGCCGATATTCGTTCATCATTCGCGGCAACTTCTAAGCAAGATTAACGTCTGCTCTCACTGGGCTGCCCTGATATTCAGGGCGGCCCATCTGGTTAAGAGGTGGTGACGTGCGATCGCTTTCCGTTTGCAAGCGGCGGCGCGCGTACGCAGGGCAGGGCAAGGGAAATGGGCCGCCCTGCGGTTCAGGACGGCCCATTCGTTGTCAGCGGTGGTCTGGAGCGTGGGAAGGAGGAGCCGGAGCTTATGCCTCAGGCAGCCGCCTCAGCCAGCGCCTCTGCAATGGCATCGCGCATCGGCTTGGGCTCGATAGTTGCTGTCATAGGGCGTGGCGCGCACTTCCAGCCCGTCGTCGCGCTTTGCGGAGTCGAAGTTCTGAAGCCAGTTGAACCGATCCACCATGCCCCAGACCAGCATGTCGTCCAGATGATCCGAGTACTCGAGCATCAGGTCGAAATAGCGGCGGGTGAAATCGGCCACCTTCGCATCGCGCACACGCTATGTCGGCAGGGAGCGCCTTGTCCTTCACGTCGAATTCGGTGATCAGCAGGCGGTATCCCATGCCCGTGACCTCGTCGAGGAAGCGGCGCCATTCCGCTTCGTCATAGGGGCCGACGCCCGGTCGCAGGATCGATGTCGAACATCTCGATATGCGACTGGATGCCCAGCGCGTCGACCGGCGTGCCGCGCTTGCGCAGCCCTTCGAGCAGGCGCAGCACGTCCGCCACGATGTTCGCGCGTGCTGGCGGCTCCCAGCTCATGTAGTCGTTGTAGACCAGCTGCGCGTCCGGCAATTGCTCGCGCGCGCTGCGAAAGGCGAGGTCGATGACCGCCTCGGGGCTGCCCATCGCGCGGCTCAGGCTCGTCTCGATCGGCTTGCGCGCGTCGTGGTCGATCGCCTCGTTCACCACGTCATAGCTGTTGATCATCCCGCGATAACGGCCGGTCACGGCGCGGATATGCTCGGTCAGCAGACGCTCGGCCTCCGCGTACCGGGTTGGCGCCGTAGTCGTAGATCGTTGAGCCAGGCGGGAAACCATTGCGGCCGGTGCCACAGCAGCGTGTGTCCCGCGAATCGCCAGGTCCTGTTCGCTTGCGCCCACGCCACTATAGCGTCCATGCGCCCGAAATCGTAGCCGTCGGGCGCAGGGCGGCAGCGCCTGCCATTTCATCTCGTTCTCGGGCACCACGATGCCCGCATTCGGCCTTGACCAGTCGGTATAGGCCGGGTTCTGGATCGAGCCGGCATCGTGCGTCCCGGGGCGTCGAGGCGATGGCGCTGCCGAAGCGGCGTGCCGCCGACGTTGCGCCAGGCTGCTGAGACCGACGGGCCGTCAGCGATGGTGACGCCTGGAACCGGCGAATTGTCCGATCCCGGCACCGCCGATGCAGGGGAAGCGCTGCCAGCACCGGCAAGCGCGGCGCGGCGATCGATGAGGGAACCCGGCTCATGTTCATGCTGATCTCCACCTTGACGGACTTGAGGGATGCGCTGCTGCTGGCCCTGACCGATAGCGTGACCGGGCCCGGTTCATTGACCTCCTCCATGTCCCTGTTCCAGAACGCGAGCTGGCGCGGTTCGATGGCGAACCGCAAGGTCCGCGCTTCTCCTCGGCGTAAGGTGACGCGCTCGAAGGCCTTCAATTCCAGCACGGGCCGGGTGACCGAAACATCTTCGCGCGTGATATATAGCTGGACCACCTCGTCGCCCTCGCGGCGCTGCCGGTATTGGCGACGTCGACCGGCCACCTCGATCGGTTCGTCCGCCGCCATAACGGTTTCGGCCGGCCGCGGCGCGGAAATCGCGAAAGCTGGTGTAGGACAGGCCGTGGCCGAAGGGGAACAGCGGGCCTTTGTCGTCGAACAGATAGCCGCGCCGGGCGCTGGGCTTATGGTTGTAGAAGAAGGGGATCTGGCCCTCATTGCGCACGACCGTGACCGGCAGCTTGGCGCCGGGATTGATGCGACCCAGCAGCGCCTCGGCCATCGGCGGTGCCGCCTTCCTGGCCCGGATACCAGCATTCGAGCATCGGCATCGGCCTTCGCGACCACGTTGGGCCAGCTTGGCGGGCGGCCGTTGATAGGCGCACGATCACCAGCGGCTTGCCGAGCGCCGCCAGCGCATCGACCAGTGCGTTCTGCTCGCCGACGATATCGATGTCGGTGCGGTCGCCCAGATGGTTGGCGCGAAACCTTCGCGGCTGGTCTGTTCGGTATCGCCGATGGCAGCACGATGATCATGTCGGCGGTCGCGCGCGACTTCGACCGCTTCGGCTATCAGCCGCAGGTTCTCGTCCCGGTCGGCAAGCGTGATCATCGTCCTGCGAGCGGTCCTCGCTGGTGGTGATGAACACGCCCTGCGCGGTGACGAAATCGACCCTGCGGCGCGATCTGGCGCAGACCCTCGATCAGGCTGATCGGTCTGCTTGGGCACGCATGAATAGCCGCCCAGCCGCGCGATGGCGTGGTTAGGGCCGATCACCGCCACCCGGCCGACACCTGTGCGGATCGAGCGGCAGCGTATCGTTGCGGTTCTTGAGCAGGCACAGCCGCCTTGCGAGCGGCCTCGAGCGCCAATGCGCGCGCTTCAGCATTGCCGGTGATGCGGGCGGGTCAGCGCGGCAGTCGCCATAAGGATTTTCGAACAGGCCGGCGCGCATCTTGAACGTCAGCATCCGGGCGCAGGCGCGGTCGATCAGTTCGACTGCGGTACGCGCCCTGCGCGAACCGCATCCTCAGCGTGCGCGAAGGCCATCGCCCTCGGGCAATTCGCTGTCGACCCCGGCCTCAGCGCCTGATGCGCGGCATCTTCAAGGTCGGCGGCCACATGGTGCAGGGTCGCCAGTTCGTCGACGCCGCCGTAATCGCTGACGATGATCGCCGTCGAAGCCCCATTCGCCGCGCAGGACACTCGCCCAGCAGCCAGGTGTTGGCATGGCTGGGCATGCCGTCGATCTCGTTATAGCTGGGCATCACCGCGCCGACCGATGTGCGCGCTGACGACTTCGCGGAACGGCGGGAAGAAATTCTCCCGCAGTTCGCGCTCGGACAATTTGGGCGGGCGAGACATTGTTGCCCGCCTCGGGCTGGCCGTGACCGGTCATGTGCTTCAGCGTGGCGAAGACCTTGCCGTCGGCGCAGCTTCTCGAACTTGCCGGGCCCTTGCAGACCCTCGACCGCGGCGACGCCCATTTCGCCGACGAGATAGGGATCCTCGCCCCAGGTTTCCTCGATCCGGCCCCAGCGCGGATCGCGGACGATATCGACCACGGGGCTGAGCACCAGCGGCACGCCGCGGGCGCGCACCTCGCGCGCGATGACGGACTGGACCCGCCGCATCAGATCGGTGTCGAATGTCCCGGCAAGGGCGATCGCCTGCGGGAACATGGTCGCCTCGGTCGCCATGTAGCCGTGCAGCGATTCCTCGTGCAGCAGCACGGGAATGCCCGAGCCGCGTATCCTCGGTCGCCCATCGCTGCAGCGCGTTGATGAATTCGACCGTCTGCTGCGGGGTGCGCCAGCGCGCCGCGGTGCCGCCTGCCGCGCCGGTGATGCCCGGAACGCCGCGCTTGTCGGACTGGGGCGGGTGACGTGGCCGATGCCGTCGGGGAAGGCGGCGCTGGCCTTGGCCGGATCGAAGGCGAGCCCGTCGATCATGTCGCCCTTGCCCTGCCCACGCCGTGCGGATTGCTGCGACCTTCTCGTCCAGCGTCATGCGCGCCATCAGGTCGGCCACGCGCGCGGGGATGCGGCGCGCGCGGTCCTTGTAGCAGCGGACCCGCCTGCGCAAAGGCGAGCGGGCGCCTGCGCGAGCGCGAGCGCCGACGAGCTGCCGCCGGCCACAGGCTTGAGTGCGTCGACGCCTGTCCATGGTTATTGCGACACCGTCAGCTTGGTTTCCTGCAGGTCCTGCGAGTTGGGGCCGACCATGATCGTGAATTCGCCCGGCTCGACCACGCGTTCCATGTCGCGGTTCCACAGGACGAAGGCATCGGGCGCGGATCGGGATGTCGACCCGCCGCGTCTCGCCCGGTGCCAGTGTCACCCGCTCGAAACCAGCCAGTTCCTTCACCGGGCGGGTGACCGAACTGACCTCGTCGCGCAGATAGACCTGCACCACCTCGTCGCCCGCCATCTTGCCGGTGTTTCGGACCGGCACGCGCACGGTCACGCCCTCGTCCGGGCCGGATCGTGGCGGACGACAGCGTGCGGCGCGCCGAATGCGAAGTCGGTGTAGGACAGGCCGTAACCGAACGGATAGAGCGGCGTGACGTCGCGAAACAGATAGCCGCGCCGCGCGCTGGGCTTGTAGTTGTAGAAATTCGGGCACCTGCCCGACATCGCGCGCCACGGTCACCGGCAGCTTGCCGCCCGGATTGACGCTGGCCGAACAGGGCGTCCGCGATGGCATTGCCCTGCTGTTCCCCGGCATA
Source organism: uncultured Alphaproteobacteria bacterium (assembly GCA_963752785.1). Classification (GTDB taxonomy): domain Bacteria; phylum Pseudomonadota; class Alphaproteobacteria; order Sphingomonadales; family Sphingomonadaceae; genus Croceicoccus. The sequence continues at coordinate 25,618 of CAVVZE010000012.1, read as the reverse complement.
CCAGGTTTCGAGGATGGCGTCGGCCCTTCTCGGCCACGCCGGATAGCTGGGCGGCCGGCCATTGACGAGCACCGCCACGATCGGCTTGCCGAGCGCGCTGCAGCGCGCGGAACAGTTCGTTCTGCTCGCCCGACCAGATCGAGGCTGGTGCGGTCGCCCAGATGCGCATCGGCCCAGCCTTCGCGGCTGGTCTGCTCGGTGTCGCCGATGAACAGCAGGATGGTGTCGGCAGTTCTTGCGCCGCTTCCACCGCCTGGGCGATCATGCGGCGGTTTTCCGCCGGATCGCCGAGCTCGACCTTGTCCTCCCACCAGTCGTCGTTCCTGCGTTATGCGCACGCCCGGCGCATGACACGATCGTGGCCCGGTCGCCGACAAGCTCGCGGATGCCCTCCAGCGGGGTCACCGTTTGCGCGGGATACCGTAATAGCCGCCAAGCCGGGCGACATCGGCATTGGGACCGATCACCGCGATCGTCGGGCGATCGGCTCCTTGGCGGAAGGGCGAGCGGCAGCACGCCGTCGTTCTTCAGCAGGACGAGCGACTTTTCCGCAGCGAGCCGCGCCAGCGCGACCGCCTCTGGCCGTGTTGGAGGCGAGGGCCGGCACCATGTCGGTGACAAAGGGATTTTCGAACAGGCCGGCATTGAACTTCATCGTCAGGATGCGGCGCGACCGCCCGGTCGATCTGCGGCTGTCGTGATGCGGCCCTGATCCTGCACACTGCACCAGGCGGCGATAGGCGGCGCCATCGGGGAAATCGACATCCACCCCGGCATCGAGCGCCAGCGTCGCCGCGGCCGCGTACATCCTCGGCGATCTTGTGGCGCGATGTCCAGTTCCTCGATCGCGTAATAGTCGGACACGACCGCGCCGCGATATCCCCATTCCCCGCGCAGCACGTCGTGCAGCAGCCAGCGTGTTGGCATGGCTGGGGATGCCGTCGATCTCGTTATAGCTCGCCATCACCGCGTCGATGGCGGTGCGGTCCACCACCTGCTTGAACGGCGGGAAGAACATCTCGCGCAGCGTTGCGCTCGCAGATCTGGGCGGGGCCGATATTGGTGCCGCTTTCGGGCTGGCCGTGGCCGGTCATGTGCTTGAGCGTCGCCAGCACCTGGCCCGGTTCGCCAGCTTCGGTCCTTGCCCACGCCCTGCAGTCCCTCGACCGCGGCAACGCCCATTTCACCGACAAGAAACGGATCCTCGCCAAAGGTTTCCTCGATCCGGCCCCAGCGCGGATCGCGCGCGACGTCCACCACGGGCGAGAGCACCTGGTGGACGCCGCGCGCGCGGACCTCCGCCGCGATCAGGATCGTTGATCTCGCGGACGAGGTCCGGATCCCAGGTGGAGGCGAGGCCGATCGCCTGCGGAAAGCTGGTGGCATCTGCGCCGCCAGGCCGTGCAGCGATTCCTCGTGCAACAGCACGGGAATGCCGAGCCGCGTATCCTCGCGCGCCCATTTCTGCAGCGCATTGACATAGCGGACGCTCTCCTCGATCGAGCGCGGCGGCGTGACGCGCGGGCTGCCGGGGCCGGTCTGGTCGGACGGGCGCGTGAAAAAACCGATGCCGTCGGGATAGCGGGCCGGCTCGCCTTGGCCGGATCGAAGATAATTGGCGCTGTCCTGGATTTCGGCCTTGGCGGTCCAGGTGCTGATCATCTGCGCGACCTTTTCCTCCAGCGTCATGCGCGCCAGCAGGTCGGCCACGCGCTGCTCGACCGGGAAGCGACGCATCCCAATAGGGCGCATCTGCCATTGGTCGGGCGCTTTCGATTTCCTGCGCGACGGCAGAATGCGAAAGGGGAGTTGAAAACGCGGCAATGGCCGCGCCCGCGATCATGGCGGCGCGCAGGCTGATAAGCATGGAATTCTCTCTCCCCAACTCCGTGACTTGACTGCACGGGGCTTTGTGGTAGCGCTACCATGATGAGAGGGAGGATGCTTGTCAACCGGCTTGCCGTGGCGCTGGCCGCCGCTGGCCGCGATGTTCACGCCAACGCCGCGCTAGCAGAAGACGGCTACGACCTGTGGCTGCGCTATGCCCCGCTTGAGGGGCAGGCGAAAGCGGCGCTCGAACGTTTCGATCCGCAGCTGGAGCCGTCCGCGCCCGAAGCGGATCCGATCGTCGCCGCAGCGGTGCAGGAGCTTGACCGCGGGCTGTCCTCATTGCTGGGCCGGTCAGTGGCGACGAGATGGCGGTCCGATCGTGCTGCTGACTGCGACAGCGATGTCGCTGGCCCCGAGGCAGTTTCCGCGTACACCGCAGCGAAGCGGACGCGCATCCGCGATCGCGGCATCGGGACCACGTCGGCTGCCTCTACGGCTGCGTTCGCGCTGCTGCGCGAACTGTCGCTCGGCACGCGCTCCGGCAGCATCGCGCTCGACCAGCGTCCGGCGATGCCGCTGCGCATGCTCAACCATTGGGACAATCCCGACGGCAGTGTCGAGCGCGGCTATGCCGGCCGGTCGATCTTCGACTGGTGGCACCTGCCCGAGCGTCTCGATCCGCGCATGATCGACTATGCCCGCGCCAATGCCTCGATCGGCATCAACGGGTCGGTGGTGAACAATGTCAACGCCAGCGCGCTTTTCCTGACCCCGCGCTATCTGCCCAAGCTCGCGCGCGCTGGCCGATGCTTGGCGGCCGTATGGCATCCGGCTTTACATCTCCGCCCGTTTCAGTGCGCCACGCGACATCGGCGGGCTGGACACCGCCGATCCGCTCGATCCGCAGGTGCGCGCATGGTGGCAGGCCAAGGCGGACGAGATCTATGCCGCCATTCCCGATTTCGGCGGCTTTCTGGTCAAGGCCAATTCCGAAGGCCAGCCGGGCCCGCAGGACTATGGCCGCACCCATGCCGACGGCGCGAACATGCTGGCCGCGGCCGTGGGCGATCGCGGCACGGTGATCTGGCGCGCCTTCGTCTATTCGGCAGAGGACGAGACCGACCGCGCCAAGCAGGCATATGAAGAATTCGTGCCGCTCGACGGGCAATTCGCGTCCAATGTCATCGTGCAGGTCAAGAACGGCCCGCATCGATTTCCAGCCGCGCGAACCGTTCCACCCGATGTTCGGGGCGATGCCGGACACGCGGCTGATGCTCGAAGCGCAGATGACCAAGGAATATCTCGGCTTCGCAAGCCATCTCGCCTATCTCGCGCCGATGTGGGAGGAAGTGCTCGACGCCGACACCGGGCGCGGCGGCAACGTGGCGCAGGTCGTCGCACCCGCCGGCATGGCGGGCGTCGCCAACACCGGATCGGATCGCAACTGGACCGGCTCCAGCTTTGACCAGGCCAACTGGTACGCGTTCGGCCGGCTGGCGTGGAATCCCGCGCTTTCATCCGCGAACCGATCGCGCGCGAATGGGCGGCGCAGACCTTCAGCCGCGAGCCGGAGTTTCTGGCGGCCGGTCGTGCCGATGATGCTGGGCAGCCGCCAGGCGGTGGTCGATTACATGACGCCGCTGGGCCTTGCGCACCTGATGGGCACCGGCCACCACTACGGACCGGCGCCCTGGGTCTGCGACCTGGCCCGGCCCGAATGGAACCCGTGCTATTACCACCGCGCCGACCGGGGCGGCATCGGCTTCGACCGGACGCCCACCGGCAGCAACGCGCTGTCGCAATATGCGCCCGGTGTCGCCGCGCAGTGGGCCGATCCGGCGGCAATGGATGAGAACTACCTCCTGTGGTTCCACCATCTGCCATGGGATTTCACGACCGCGTCGGGCAGAACGCTGTGGGAAGAGCTGGTCGCCCGCTACGATCGCGGCGTCGCAAAGGTCCAGGACATGCAGGCTACATGGAAGTCGCTCGCACGCTATGTCGATCCGCAGCGTTTCCGCTCGGTCAGCGAGATGCTGGCGATCCAGCACCGGGAAGCGCGCTGGTGGCGCGACGCCTCGATTGCCTATTGGCAGCATGTGAACGGCCTGCCACTACCGGCAGGCACGGTGCCGCCCGCCATGGATCTGACGCGTATCGGGCGATGGAATTTCCCGAAGCGCCGGGCGAATGAGCGTGCTTGCTGCGAAGGGCGGGGGGTGTCTATGGGCAGTGTTATGAACAAGCAGGAAAGTAACCGAAGCCGCTGCGCAAGCGTGCTTCCCGGCGGGGCAATTCGGCACCCACGATCGCCGATGTCGCGCGCGAGGCGCGATGCTCTCCGATGACGGTCAGCCGCGTCATCAACGGCGAGGGCAACGTTCGCGAGCAGACGCGCGAGCAGGTGCTGGAGGCCATTCGCAAGCTCAACTATTCGCCCAATCGCGCGGCGCGCAGCCTGGCGGGCGGCGAACAGCTGCGCATCGCGCTGATGTTCGAGAACCCGTCGGCATCCTATCTCAGCGAATTCCTGATGGGCGCGCTGGAGGAAGCGAGCCGCAATGACATCCATCTGGTGGTGCAGAGCTGCGAGGCCACGGACGAGGCGATGGCCCTGATGCGCAAGCTGGCGGGAGGGGGTATCCACGGCTTCATCCTGCCGTCGCCGCTGTGCGACGATCAGAAGGTCATCGACCTCGCCTGCGAGCTCGACGCGGTCTCCATCGCCGTCGGGCCCGGCAAGGCCGAGGGGCTGCACGGCGCGGTCATGATCGACGAATTCCAGGCCGCCTATGACATGACCAAGCATATCATCGACCTGGGGCATGAGCGGATCGGCTTCATCATCGGCAACCCCGAACAGGTGGCCAGCGGGCGGCGGCTCAACGGCTTTCGCGCCGCGATGGAGGATGCCGGACTGACGCCTTCGGAAGATCTGATCGTGCAGGGCCGCTTCACCTATCGTTCGGGCATGGCGGGCGCGGAACGGCTGCTGTCCGTCCATCCGCAGCCGACCGCGATCTTTGCGTCGAATGACGACATGGCGGCCGCCACCGTCGCTGTCGCGCACCGCCAGCATCTCGATGTTCCGAACGACATCACGGTCTGCGGCTTCGACGATACGGCCATGGCCAGCACGATCTGGCCGGAACTCACGACCATTCGCCAGCCGATCCGCGAAATGACCGCCTGGGCGGTGGCCGAGATCGCGCGCATCGTGCGCTCGCGCCGGAACGAGGCGCGGCCCAGGACGCAGCAGAAGATCCTTGCCTATACGCTGGTACGGCGCAAATCCGATGCGGCGCCAAGCCTGGTTCATGCGGCCGGGACCAATGTGACGAACAATGGATAAGCCAATGCCCGATAAACGCCTGCGCTCACGCGACTGGTTCGACAATGCGGAACGCATGGACATGACCGCGCTCTATCTCGAGCGGTTCATGAACTATGGCGTCACGCCCGAAGAACTGCGCAGCGGCAAGCCGATCATCGGCATTGCGCAGTCGGGCAGCGACCTCTGCCCGTGCAACCGCATCCACCTCGAACTGGCCAAGCGCGTGCGCGACGGCATCCGCGATGCAGGCGGCATCCCGATGGAATTTCCGGTCCACCCGATTTTCGAGAATTGCCGCCGGCCGACCGCCGCGCTCGACCGCAATCTCCTCTATCTCGGGCTTGTCGAGCTGCTCAACGGCTATCCCCTCGACGGGGTGGTGCTGACCACCGGCTGCGACAAGACCACGCCCAGCCAGATCATGGCCGCCAGCACGGTCGATATTCCCGCCATCGTGCTGTCGGGCGGCCCGATGCTGGACGGCTGGCACGAAGGCGAGCTGGTCGGATCGGGCACCGTGATCTGGCGCAGCCGGCGCAAGCTGGCCGCTGGCGAGATCGACGAGGAGGAGTTCCTCGACCGCGCGACGTCAGCGCGCCGAGCGCGGGGCATTGCAATTCGATGGGCACCGCCAGCACGATGAACGCCGTGGCCGAGGCGCTGGGCCTCAGCCTCACCGGCTGCGCGGCGATCCCCGCGCCCTATCGCGAGCGGGGGCAGTTGGCCTATCGCACCGGCCGCCGCATCGTCGAGATGGTCGCGGAAGACCTCAAACCCTCGGATATTCTGACTCGCGAGGCTTTCCTGAACGCGATTGCGACGGTCAGCGTGATCGGCGGATCGTCCAACGCGCAGCCGCACATCCAGGCGATGGCCGCGCATGCCGGCGTGCCGCTCGACGGCGCCATCTGGCAGGAGCATGGCTATGACCTGCCGCTGCTGGTGAACATGCAGCCCGCCGGCGCCTATCTGGGCGAGCGCTTCCACCGCGCCGGCGGCGTGCCCGCGGCCATGTGGGAACTGCTGCAGGCGGGCAGGCTGCACGGCGACGTCCGCACCTGCACCGGCCGGACGATGGCCGAGAACCTCGAAGGACGCGAAAGCCGCGACCGCGAGATGATCCGCCCGTTCGCCGATCCGCTGATGGACAGGGCAGGGTTCCTGGTGCTGTCGGGCAATCTGTTCGATTTCGGCATCCTGAAGACGTCGGTCATCTCGCAGGACTTCCGCGAACGATATTTGTCGCGTCCGGGCGCGGAGAACGTGTTCGAGGCGCGAGCCGTGGTGTTCGACGGGTCCGACGATTACCATCACCGCATCAACGATCCGTCGCTGGGGATCGACGACAGCTGCATCCTCGTCATCCGCGGATCGGGCGTGATCGGCTGGCCCGGCAGCGCCGAGGTCGTGAACATGCAGCCGCCCGATGCGCTGATCCGCGGCGGCACGCAGTGGCTGCCCACGCTGGGCGATGGCCGTCAGTCGGGCACCAGCGACAGCCCGTCCATCCTCAACGTCTCGCCGGAAAGCGCGGCGGGGGGAGGGCTGTCCTGGCTGCGCGATGGCGACATGATCCGCGTCGACCTCAATCGCGGGACCTGCAACGCACTGGTCGACGATGCGGAGATTGCGCGGCGCCAGTCAGAGGAGTCTGCGCCCGAAGTTCCGGAATCGAACACCCCGTGGGAAGAGCTGTTCCGCGAAAAAACCGGCCAGTTGGGCGAGGGCGGAGTAATGGATTTCGCGCTGAAATACCGGGGAACGGCGCGCAAACTGCCGCGCCACAACCATTGATGGGCTAAGACATGGCAACGGGCGGGCGCGTTCCGGTCAGAATGGTGCCCGCCATCGGTGACTGAGCGGCTTTAACCGGGACAGGCCGCGGCCAAGCCGAGGCACGTGCTGCGCCCATGGTCGCGGATCAGCGCCAGCATGTCCCGGTCGCTGTCGAAGTTGCCGTACCAGCCCTGCGGCTCGTGCGGCGGGTCGCCCATATAGGCGCGGTCCCCCGCAACGAAGCGTGCGTCGTCATGCTGCGCGCGCGCCTCGCCGTTCCAGGCCCAGAAATTGCTGCCGATCAGCGGCCCGCCGCTCAGCCAGCTTGCTTCCACCGCGGCATAGATCTCGCGGTAGAAGCGTTGGCGAAAAAGGGTGGATGCCTCGGGTGAATAGGACTCCCCGTCGCGCGGAAAGCCGAACTCCTCGATGATCAGAGGCTTGTTCAGCGCCGCGGCCATCCGCTCATGCACGGCGATGTAATCCGCGGTCTTGCGCTTGCCCACGGGCCAAGTGCCTTCGAGATCGCTGCCGGCCACCCAGTCCCAGTTGAGCGGCCAGATATGCGCCGTCAGATAATCGATATCCCGGTGGGCCCGCAGGACGATGTCCGTGTCGCCTGCCGTCGCCATCGTCCCTTCCTGACCCAGCGAGACGAGATGATTGGGATCGAGCGTCCTGATCTGCGCCGCGCTTTCCTCGATCCATTCATAATATGCATCGAGTGATCCCGCGATGCCCTCTGCCGAACCGCCGGGGCGCGGTTCGTTCGCAAGTTGCCAGCTCAGGATCGCCGGGTCATCGCGGTATGGCGTGCCGGTGACGCTGTTGGTGCGAGAGACCATGCGTTCGACGTGATCGGCGTAAAGCGCACGCGCCTGCCCGTTGCCATAGAACCCGGCGGTCGCATCGGGGAAGGCGGGCCACGGATGGGCCGGGTCGCCCATATCCATGTATTCGCCGGTTGCGCGCCACAGGATCGTCTGCAGCCCGCCCGACCATTCCCAGAAATTGGACAACACCAGCACCGCCGTCATGCCGCGGCGGGCAATCTCGGCCATGGCGAAGTCCAGCCCCTGCAGCAATGCGGCATTGGGCGATCCGTCGCGGCGCGTGAAACCGGGGCTGATCGAATTCCTCAGCGGGCCCTCTTCGCCCGAGGCCATGATGCGCAGATTGTTGACGCCCAGCGCTGCCAGCCTGTCCAGTTCGCGCAGCAGGCGGGCGCGGTCGCCATAATCGGTGTTCGCACCGAGCCAAGCGGCATACCACATATTCGCGCCCACGATGCGATAGGGCGCCCCCGCCTGCATCAGGCGCGTTCCCTCTCGCGTAACAAAGCCCGCATGGCCGCTGCTGGCGCGGGGTGACGTGCAGGCTGCCAGTGTCGCTGCGCCGGCGGCTGCGATGAACTGCCGGCGCGCGAGCTTCATTGAACGGGAAGCTCGAAGCCGGGCAGGGGCAGATCGCGTGCGTCGTACAGATTGACCACCGGAGCATCGGCCCAGGCATAGCGGACGCGCGTGACCGGCTTCCCATCGCCAGCGTTCAGGCGAACCGCATCGCCGTCCAGCACCGGCAGCACATAGCGGCAGCTTTCCTGCGCTTCTCCGCACAGCTCGAAGCCTAGCGCATAGGGTCCGCCATAGGCTCGCAGTCCGCCCTCGACTCCGCTGAAGCGCACCGTGACGATGTCGCCCGTCCTGGTGGCCGACATCGGCATCGGCATCGGCTTGCCCTCGGCCGCTATGGCGAGCCGCTTGCCCAGCACGTTCTTGTTGGCGGGGTGGATGTCGGTCGCCTCGCCAATGTCGATGGCGCTGACCAGAGCGGCATTGTCGGCGGTGGCGACGGCATCGAGCTGCTCCTGCCGCAACTGCGCCCAGGACGAGGTCGTGGAGGTGGCAGTGCGTTCGCCGAAATTGGCAAGCTGCACGACCATCATCCGGGCCTGCGCTGCCGAACTGGCGGCGCCAGCCATCGAACAGCATCTCCAGCTTCCTGTCGTAGTCCGGCTGCCCGGCATCGCTTTCGCCCTGATACCACGCGACCCCGGCAAGGCGCATCGGACCCAGCGGCGCGATCATGGCGTTGTGCATCACGCCCATGCCGGCATTGGCGTCCCATGGCGCGCGCGGCGGCACCTCGTCGAAGTCGGCGACGGAATAGCGCCAGCCGGTGCCCAGCGGCAGGGTCTGCCCCGAACCGGTCTCAAAGAACAGCCGGTCCGGCCCCGCGAAAAAGCCGCCGGTGTCCCACGAATTATTGGCGGCGATCAGAATCTCGTTCTCGCCCTCGTGCAGGTATTCGGCCGGCACGCGGTAGTGCCGCTCGACCCCCCAGCCAAAGGTGTAGCCGACCGGGTGGCCGTTCACCCACGTGAGATCGAGATCGTCGATTGAGCCGATCGACAATGTGCCCTGGCTGGCTGCCTGTTCGGCGGTGAGCGTAAAGCTCTTGCGCAGCCAGACATTCGCGATCGCATCGGTGTCCAGTCCCGTCCCGGTCCATTCGTTCCAGAACGAAATCTTCGGGACCGGGTGCCATTCCAGGCTGTCGGGGTTAACCCAGGGCTCGCGCCCATTGTCCTTTTCGCGCCACCAGTCATACCATTGCGGCACGAAGGATTGCGCCGCGGCCAGCGGGTCGCGGTCGTATAGCGCCAATTGCGCGACCGCTTCGGCGCCATAGGCCGTCTCGACGCTTTGCGGGTCGAGCCATGCCCGCGCGGCGCTGCCGCCCCAGTTCGAGTGGATAAGGCCCACCGGAACGTCAGGGCGATCGGCGCGCAGCTGCTTGGCCATGAAGTAGCAGGCGGCGGAAAAATCGGCGACGGTTTCCGCGCTCACCGGCTTCCACACGACCGGTTCCGCGAATGAGTCCTGTTCGACCGATGCGACTTCCTGCGGGATCTTCAGCAGGCGGATGCCACCGTCCGTCGCCTGCCGCAGCTCACCCATGGTGTTGAGCGCGCGGGTCACGGGCAGTTCCATGTTGGACTGGCCCGAGCAGAGATAGACATCGCCGATCAGCAGATCGTTCAGCGTCGTGCTGCCCGTCTTGTCCATTAGCGTCAGCGAAACGGGCGTTGCACTCGCCTCGCGGCTGGGGAAGCTGATCGTGAAGCTGCCATCGTCTGCGGCGGTCGCTTCCGCCCGCACGGCTCCAAGCATCCCGGTCACGCGCGCACCGGCGGCGGCCTTGCCCGAGATGGTGACGGGCTGGCCATGCTGTAGCACCATGCCGTCGCCATAGGCTGCGCCGGGCGCGGGCGACGCCAGAGCGGCGGCAGAGGCGGTCACGGATGCTGCGCAAAGGGCAGCGAAATATGCGGGGCGCCTCATGCCAGCTTTGCCCGTGGCTGTGCAAAGCCGCGAACCGGCGCATCGAAAGCGAACAGGCTGCCCGCCTGCGGAAACTGTTTCATGTCATCCTCCGCCATGTTCTTGGTCGCCGACGTGACATAGCCGGTCGTATAATCGGCGCCGCCGAAAGCCATCTTGGTGATGTCGCGCGCCGGCATGTCGATTGTGGCGACAAGCTTGCCGTCGGGCGAGAACCGCGCCACTTTGCCGCCCATATAGAGGCCGGTCCAAAGGTGATCTTCGGCATCCACCACCGGGCCGTCGGGAAAGCCTCGGGAAACAGGGTGGCCGTGTCGGCAAACAGGCGCACCTCGCCCACGTCTTCGCGCGTCAGCGGAGCGACCATGATCTTCTGCCCGCCGGTATCGGTGAAATAGATGCGGTCGCCCTGCGCGTTTACAGCAGGACCGTTGGTGATGGTGATGCCCGCAAGGTCCGGCGGCGCGGATTTCGCCCCGGTCGAAGACATGGAAGCGTCCCGAACCTTCGCCCTCGGCATCGTCCATCGAACCGAACCACACCCGGCCCCAGGGATCGGTGCACGCATCGTTCAGGCGATTGTGTGCGGGTTCGCCCGGTACCTCCGCCAGCTTTTCGAAACGGTCCGAGGCGGGGTCGAACGTGAACAGGCCGGTTTTCAGCCCGCACAGCAGCAAGTCACCCTCGGCCGGGATGGCCCAGCCGATCTGGTCGGGCGCCTCGGCATAGGTGCTGTTGCCCGAGGCCGGATCGTAATGCCACAGGCGGTGGCGCTTGATATCGACGAACCATACGAGCGCGCGTTCCGCGTCCCAAAGGACGCCTTCGCCAAGCTTGCACCCGGCGTCGACCAGCGCGCGTACCTGCGTCTTCATCTCCATCCAGCATCCACCCAATAATTATGTGCCGTGCAGAAACGGGCATCATCCGACGCAAGGAACAGTGCCATCGCCGCAATGTCGACCGGCTGAATGCGTCCGTCAAGGCACTGCGCCGCGACGATTTCGGCTTCGCCTTCGGGCGTGTACCAGCGCATCTGGCGCGGCGTCTGGACGTTGCCGGGCAGGATCGCGTTGACGCGGATATTGTCGCGCCCAAGCTCGCGAGCCAGGCTGCGGGTCAGCCCTTCGATGGCGGCCTTGGCGGTCTGGTAGATGGCCAGATCCGGCAGCCCCAGGTGCCAGCTGATCGAGCCGAGATTGATGATGCTGCCGCCACCAGCCTGCTTCATCGCGGGGCACGGCGGCTTTCGCGGCGAAGAACTGGTGCTTGAGGTTCACCGCCATGCGGTCGTCCCAGTACGCGGGCGTCACCTCGTCCAGCGAGTGGCGATCGTCGCTGGCGGCATTGTTGACCAGCACGTCGCAGCCACCGATCTCGCCGATCATCTCTTCGAGAGTCGCCATATAGCCCTCGACATCGGTGATGTCGCAATGGCGGAAGATTGGTGGCACCTCGGCGTTGGCGTGGCGCGCAACCAGCGCTTCGCTCTCTGCCTGCTGCACGTCCACGAACGCCACTGCCGCGCCCTGCGCAACAAAGCCCTCCACGATGCCTTCGCCGATGCCTGAGGCTCCGCCGCTGACGACCACCCGCTTGCCGGCCAGGCTGGGGTAGTGTGCCCGGTTGACCACGATCGCAATTCCCTTCCGTTTTGATTTTCTAGATTTGTCCGACTAACCCGCGGCTCGCGAGATTGCGAACGAATTCTCCGATGCCCATCGTCCATGCCGGCGCATCGCGCGAGGTCGTGACGGGGTTGGACAGTGTGCCGATCCGCGAGGAGCTGATCGTGACGATGTCGCCTTCCTTGTGCGTGAAGCCGGCACCGGTCTCGTCACGGTCCTGCGTCGGTGCGAACAGCGTGCCGCAGAACAGCACGAAACCGTCGGGATAGTGATGCTCCGACAGGCACTGGCGCACCAGTTCCAGCGGATCGCGGCTGATCTCGGCCATGACGTTCTCGCCCTCGAGGCGATAGCCGTCGGTGCCCTCGATCATGAGTTCGATATCCGCATTGCGCACATCGTCGATGCCGAAGCCGTCGTCGAACAGGCGAATGAACGGGCCGATCGAGCAGCTTGCGGTGTTGTCCTTCGCCTTTGACAGCAGCAGCGCCGAGCGGCCTTCGAAATCGCGCAGATTGACGTCGTTGCCCAGCGTCGCGCCGACGACTTCGCCATCGCGCATCGCAGACCAGCACGACCTCGGGTTCGGGATTGTTCCAGCTGGAATCGGAGCGCACGCCGATCTGGCGCGCCGTGACCGACCGACGACAGAACGGGCGACTTGGAGAAGATCTCCGCATCCGGGCCGATCGCGACCTCGAGATATTGCGACCACATGCCTTCCTCGATCAGCGCCGCCTTCAGCTCGGCCGCCTCGGCGCTGCCGGGCACGACCGAGCGGATGCCGCCGATCCGACCTTGTCCTCAAGCTGCGAGCGGATCTCCGCGGCCTTGGCGGCATCGCCGCGGGCACGTTCCTCGATCACCCGCTCGATCGCGGACAGCGCGAAGGTGACGCCGCTGGCCTTGATGCATTGCAGGTCGATGGGCGACAGCAGAGTCCAGCCTTCGGGCAGGCCGTCCTCGACCAGTGCCGATCTCGCGCCCCTGATCGAAATCGCGCCGGGCGACCGCGCCAGAGACGCTGGCCGAGCTGTCGGTCAGTTCGAAAAATCGTCCATCGCGGATCGCGAATGACGACGGGACCCTCCGGCAGTCGCAGCGCGTCCGATGAAGCGCCCAGACCGATAGTCGGACGGAAGGATGTCAGTAATTTGTACGGCCATTCCGGCTCTTGCCCTCTCCAGTGATAGCGCTACCATATGCACGTCGCCCGCTTGGGGCAAGTGTAAAGAAAACAAGGGAGAGCAATGCCGGTGACACCACTTCGAAAAAGATCCTTGGCGCGGGGCTGGCAATGGCAAGCATGCCTGTGACGGCCCTAGCGGGCGAAGCGCGCTTCGACTTCGTCGAATATATCGCGGCGGGACAGGAGCAGGCAGCGCCCGCAGGAAGCTATCGCAATCCGATCCTGCCCGGCTTTCAGCCTGATCCTTCCATCGTGCAAGGTCGGGAACGACTTCTACCTGGTCAACTCCACCTTCAGCTGGTTTCCCGGGCTGCCGATCTATCACAGCACGGACCTGGTGAACTGGCGCCAAGTGGCCAATGCCATCGATCGGTCCGACATGGTCGATTTCTCGGGCCTGGGCACCAATCGCGGGCTGTTCGCGCCGGCGATCACACATCACGGCGGCAAGTTCTGGATCGTCAACACCTGCATCGATTGCCGGGGGAATTTCGTCATCACGGCCGACAAGGCCGAGGGACCGTGGAGCGATCCGGCATGGCTCGATTTCGGCGGCATCGATCCCTCGCTCACCTTCGACGAGCAGGGCAGGGCGTGGATCGTCTATAACGACGCACCGCCGGGCGAACCGCTCTACGAAGGGCACCGCGCGATCTGGATGAAGCGTTTCGACACCGAGACCATGCAGGTGACCGGCGACCCGATCCTGCTGGTCAATGGCGGCGTCGATCTGTCGGACAAGCCGGTATGGGCCGAAGGGCCGCATATCTACAGCGTGGGCGACTGGTACTACCTGACCGCTGCGGAGGGTGGCACAGCCGACCAGCATTCGCAGACGATCTATCGTTCACGCTCGATCACTGGACCTTATGTCGCCGGTCCCCGCAACCCGATCCTGACGCAGAGGGACTTGCCCGCAGGTCGCCCCGACCGGGTCGAGGCGACCGGACATGCCGATCTGGTCCAGCTGGAAGACGGCAGCTGGTGGGGCGTGTTCCTGGCGACGCGGCCGTTCACGGGCCAATCGACGCTGCTGGGACGAGAGACGTTCCTGCTGCCTGTCGAATGGCGGGATGGCTGGCCGATCTTCCTGGATCCGGGCGAGGCAGTGCCGCTGGTCGGCAGGGCTCCGGATCTGCCTGCCTCGCCCGGCGATCAATGGGCCCAGTGGCGCGACGACTTCGATGAGCCGCTGTCCGCGGAATGGATCGGCATCCGCACACCCGGACCAAGGCAGTTTGTGACCGTTGCCGAGGGGCAAAGCGAACTGGTGCTCGATCCGTCCACCGATGCGGCGGGATCGCTCGGCAAACCCGCTTTTGTCGGGCGGCGGCTGCGTCACCATTCTGCCGATATCATCACGCAGATGGCTTTCGACCCCGAAGCGCCGGGCGATTTTGCCGGATTGCTGGCCTTCATGGACGAAAGCCACTTCATCGCGGTCGGCGTGGAAGAGGGGCAGGTGACCGTCCGCAGGCGCACTTCTGCCGATCAGGACGAATATGGCGAGCTCGTCGGCGCCGTACCCCTGACCGACCCTGGCGAGATCCAGCTGCGCATGAGCATCGATCGCGGGACCGCCGATTTCGCGTGGCGGCCCGCGGGTAGCGCGCATTGGCAGACGGTTGCCGGGCAGGTCGATGTAGAGCCGCTTGCCTCGGTTCATGCCGGTCTGTTCACCGGCATGGTCGTCGGGCCCTACGCGGCGACCCGCCCCTAGACGGCTAGTCCTCCTTTAGGCCGATGGCTGCGCGCATGCCGGGCAGCCATCGGCCTGTGTCGCGGTCCCAGAACGGGAAGGTGTTGGCATAGGCCCAGGTGCACATGCCCACGCCCTCGGGCGCGAAGGCATCGTGGACCGCGCGGTGATAGGCGGCGCGTTCCGCGGTGCTGATGTGTTTGTCATAGGCGCCGGTCTCGCCCATGAAGGGCACCTTGCCGGTACGCTCGACAAAGGCCTGGACCTTGGCGACATCGTCGCGCAGGCGCTGCCGGTCTTCCTGCGTGCCGTATTTGCGGCCCGGTTCCGGAATGTCGGGCCCGGCCCATGCCGCGCCCTGATGGGTGAAGTCGAACGGATCGTAATAGTGAAACGTGGGATAGACGTTCGCGTCGTCCGGCATGGGCAGCGTGGCAAGCGAATCCACCCCGCTCCAGTCGCCGCCGCCGATGATCACGGGGCGGGTCGGATTGACCGCGCGCACCGCGTCCAGCGCCGGGGTAAGCGTCGCGATCAGGTTGGAATTGTCGAATTTGTCGTGCGGCTCGTTCTCCAGCTCGAACCACAGGCGGTCCTGCGGCTTGTCGGCGAAGCGTTCGGCGATCTGTTTCCAGACCGCGCCGTGCCACTCAGCGGTTCCCGCCGGATCAGCGTAGATCGGATCGAAATGGTGGCT
The DNA here is from genome assembly GCA_963752785.1 of uncultured Alphaproteobacteria bacterium. Lineage (GTDB taxonomy): Bacteria > Pseudomonadota > Alphaproteobacteria > Sphingomonadales > Sphingomonadaceae > Croceicoccus. The sequence goes on along the minus strand of CAVVZE010000012.1, from coordinate 10,121 downwards.
GTTGAGGATGACGTTGAGGTCGTTTGCCAACGCCCAGTCCACGACCTGCTCAACGCGCGCCATCCATTGCGGATCGACGGTATAGGGCGGGTGGTCCATGCTCTTGTTGTGCCAGCGCACCGGAATGCGGACGGTATCGAAACCGGCTGCCTTGATGCGGGCGAAATCAGCCTCGGCGATCTTCGCGCCGCCCCAGCTGCCCTCGTTCTCCGGCTCCAGCATGTTGCCCATGTTGATGCAGGTCCCGACGGGCAGCGCCGAGGGCGACTGCGCGGCCGCGACGGTCTGCGAAGTGGTGTCCTGCGCATCGACGCTGCAGCCCGCCAGGACGAGCGCAATGGTCGATGCCGCGATAATTGAAAGATTTTGCATGGTTTTTCCTCTTTGCCGGAACAGGCCGGCCATCACTGGTTCTGTCCTGTCTCTCACGAACACGGCACATCCACTTCCGCATCGGTCCCAAGCCGCACTTCGCCCAGCGCGTAATCCGCCGTGCCCTGCGTCTGCAGGATAAAGGGCAGCGTCAGCTGGGTCACGTCCGCGCCCTGCGCACGCAAGCACTTGAGCGGGATGCCATAGCGTCGCCACTCGTCGCTCTGCTGCATGTCGAACTCCACGGCGCCGCGCCCGGTCTCTCCGCCCGCGCCGATGCTTGCGCTGTCCGGCGCATCCCAGACGCGCAGAGTGAAGAGCAGCTTGACGTCGCCATTCGTCTCGCGGTCGACATTGACCGGTTCGAAATTGCGCAGCAGGACCGAGGCATCGCCATCCGCGACGGTAAAGCGCCTGCCGCCTTCCTGGACGAGATAGTTCGTTGCAGTCACGCGCACCCGGCCGCGCAGCGCCTCGGCCGGAACCGTGGTGATGCGCGTCTGCGGACCGCCTTCCTCACCCGCGACCAGCAGCGACCACCCGGAAGGCGGGCTGCCCGCGGCGAACCAGGTCCGCGTATCGCTCGCCTCGCTTACGGCGACTTCGGGCAGGGGCGTCCAGCCCTGCGACGCTGCGCCATAGGTCAGGCCATAGCCGAAGGGGAAGAGTACCCCGTCCTCCATCGCGGGCGTCTGCGGCCATGCGGCAGGCAGCTTGCCCGTAAAACCATAGCGCGGCTCGCCCGCTGCATTACCCACCAGCACGTCGGCCACGCCGCCGCCTTCGCTGCCCGGCAGCCACGCGACGACGAATGCATCCGCCATGTTGAGCGCCGGATTGACATAGAGCGGACGGCCCGTGAGCATCAGCGCCACGACCGGAATACCCTGCGCCTTCAGCTTGCGCATGGTTTCATAGGGGCCGGTCAGTTCGGCATCCAGAGCCAGGGTTGCGCGGTCGCCCTGGAACTCGGCATAGGGCTTTTCGCCGAATACCACGATCGCCGCATCGGGCCGCTCGTTGAAGCTGCCATCGGGCGACAGCTGCGCGCTGCCGCCAGCCCGCCTCGACGGCTTTGCTTCAGCCCGCTCCAGATCGAGGTTGCGCCGGGGAAATTGCTGTTGTCGATGCCGGTGCCCTGCCACGACAGTGTCCAGCCGCCCGACTGGCGCGCAATGTCGTCGGCCCCGTCACCCGCGACCAGCAGCCGGCCGCCGGGCTGCAGCGGCAACACGCCCTGGTTCTTCAGCAGCACGAGCGATTTCGCGAACCGCCTGCCGCGCCACTGCGCGATGTTCCGGCGCGCCCAGCAAGTCGTACTGGCCCGACAGCGGCCGATCCGACGGCTTGCCCGCCTCGAACAGGCCCAGCCGCATCTTGACGCGCAGGATCCGCGCCACGGCATCGTTCGACCCGCTCCATCGGCATTCGTGCCGGCACGGGCGCGGGCAAGCAGATCCTCGTAGATCGGTTTCCAGGTGTCGGGCGCCATGTACATGTCGATCCCGGCGGTCAGCGCCTTGGGACAGCTTTCGTTGGTGCAGCCCTCGACCTGGCCATGCGCGTTCCAGTCGGACACGACGAAGCCGCCGAAATCCATGCGGTCCTTCAGCACGCCGGTGACCAGGACTGCGGTTGCCGGTCATCTTGCGGCCCTGCCAGCGACGAGAAGCTGACCATCACCGTCGCCACGCCTTCGGCGATGGCGGGGCCATAGGGCAGGCCGTGAATGTCGCGCAGCGCTTCCTCGTCGATCGAGGATCGCCCTGGTCGACGCCGCGGTCGGTGCCGCCATCGGCCAGGAAGTGCTTGGTCGAGGCGATGACGTAGCGGCCCGGCCAGCAGATTGTCGTTGGAGGGCGGCCCCTGCAGGCCGCGCACCATCGCGCCGACATAGGATGCGACAAGTTCGGGGTCGGAGGAATAGCCTTCATAGGCGCGGCCCCAGCGGAAATCCTGCGGCACCGCCACGGTGGGGGCAAAGGTCCATTCCTGTCCGGTGACGCGGATTTCCTTGGCGGTGACCGCGCCGATCTTCTCGACCAGCGCGGGATCGCGCATCGCGCCAAGCCCGATGTTGTGCGGGAAGATCGTCGCGCCGATGATGTTCGAGTGGCCGTGCACCGCGTCGGTACCCCAGACCAGCGGAATGCCCACGCCGCCGTCGGACCTGTCGACCGAGGCGAGGTAGAACTCGTCGGCGGCCTTCAGCCATTCCGGCGCAGGCGCAAGATCGTCACCGCCCGGGCCGCTATTGCCGCCGACAAGGATCGAGCCGAGATTGTAGCGGCTGAACATCCTCGGGCGTGACGCAGCACAAATCGGCCTGCACCAGCTGGCCGATCTTTTCCTCCAGCGTCATGCGGTTCAGCAGGTCGGCGATGCGCTGCTCGGTCTGCGGGTTCGTCGGCACGGGGTATTCGTACGCGGGCCAGATTTCCGGATGAGCGGTGCCCGGAGCATCGCCTGCATCGGCAAGCGCCGGCTGGTTTTGATCCATGGTGGCCGGAACTCCGGCGCAGCCTGCCAGCAGCGCGGCGGTGAACGCGGCGGTGGCCGCGCGGAACTTGAACATCTTCCCCTCCCGGATCGGCCGGTATCGGCTCGCATTAAATGTGGGAGCGCTATCATTAAGAGAGACGAGCCATCTGTCCATGGGAAATTGGGGTCTCATCCCCCGCGCAGCGCAGACGAACCGCTGGTAAGAGATCGGTCGCTGCTCCGCTCGTGAGACCGGGGCACCCCATCGTCTGTCAATTCGTCGCTCTTGCCATGCCCCGCGCCCCGCGTAAGGTAGCGCTATCAGAACGAAGGAGAGGGGAATGGCGTCCGTCGCCGCAATCGCCAAGCCGCTTGGCCGCTACAGGTGGGGCATCTGCGCGCTCCTCTTCGCCGTGATCACCATCAACTATATCGACCGCCAGATCATCGGCGTGCTCAAGCCCGTGATCGAGGAAGACATGGGCTGGTCCGAAGTTGACTACGGCAATATCGTCACCGCCTTCCAGGCCAGCTACGGGATCGGCCTGCTGGTGGTGGGCCGCCTGCTCGACCGGCTGGGCACGCGGCGCGGCATGGCCATCGCCATCGCGGTCTGGAGCATTGCTGCCTGCCTGCATGCGGCGGCGCGCAGCGTGCTGCATTTCATTCTGGCGCGCATCGTTCTGGGCGTGGCGGAAAGTGCCGCTTATCCGGGCGCGGTCAAATCCATCGCCGAATGGTTCCCCAAGCGCGAGAGGGCGCTGGGCGTCGGTCTGCTGAACGCCGGGGCCAATGTCGGCGTCCTGCTTACGCCCCTTATCGCGATCGTCCTTGCCGGAGCTTTCGGCTGGCAAACGGCTTTCATTGCGACGGGGCTGCTCGGATTCCTCGTCCTCTGGCTGTGGCTTCGCTTCTTCCGACAGCCGCATCTCCACACCGGCGTGTCGGACGAGGAGCGCGCCTGGATCGACCAGGATGGCGAGGAACCTCCGACCGAGCTGCTCGGCTGGAGCAGCGCGATCCGCCAGCGGCAGGCGTGGTTCTTCATCTGCGGCAAGTTCTTTACCGATCCGGTCTGGTATCTCTTCCTGTTCTGGCTGCCCGACCTGCTGGCCAAGACGCAGGGGATGGAACTGTTTCCCACCGGCGATAGCGGCATTTTCGCGACCATCGGACCGGCCCTGATCGGGGTCTATCTGCTGGCCGACATCGGCTCGATCGCGGGCGGCTGGCTCTCCTCGCACCTGATCGCGCGGGGGTGGAGCATCAACAGGGCGCGCAAGACCACATTGCTATGCGCCGCGCTGCTGGCTTTGCCGCTGGTGACCGTGGCCAGTGCCCCGAACCCGATGTTGGCGGTGCTGCTGATCGGGCTGGGCACTGCCGCGCACCAGGCGTTCAGCTCGAACATCTTCACCATGATCGCGGACATGTACCCGCGCCGGGCGGTCGCGACCGTGCTGGGCATGGGCGGGGCGGCCGGGGCGATCGGCGGGATCTTGATGTCGCAGGCCACGGGCTGGACGCTGGAGCTGACCGGGTCCTATGTGCCGATCGTGCTCTATGCGGGGCTCGCCTATATGCTGGCGCTGCTGTGCATTCATCTGCTGGTGCCGCGGATGGAACCGGCGCGCCTGGCGGCAGGGGACCGGCGGTAACCCGTCGCCGCAGGGAACGTCTTTGCGCGCAGGCCTTTAATTGCAGTGAAATCAAGGATCGCACTGCAGGGAAAGGAGCCACGACGGTGGGTGAAGCGGTGACCCAATCGACGCTGCAAAAGGCGAGGGATCTGTGCGAGCGGGCGGATCGCCACGACATTGCACTGGTCGTGGCGGAAAGCTGTACCGGCGGGCTGCTCGCGTCGCTGCTTACCGATCTGAAGGGCGTCAGCCACGTCTTCGAACGCGGCTTCGTGGTCTATTCCAAAGCCGCCAAATGCGACCTGCTGGGCATTGACCGCGCGCTGGTCGAGAATTGCGGCGCAGTCAGCCGCGAAACGGCCGAGGCCATGGCGCGCGGCGCGATGCGCCGTTCGCCGGCGCAGGTGGGCATCGCGATCACCGGCTTCGCGGGCCCCGCAGGCGACGAGGACGAGGAGGGGCTGGTCCATCTGTGCAGTTTCCGCCGGAACGGCGGCGAGGAAGGCAGGCTGATGCACCGCGAGGAACACTTCGGCGCCATCGGGCGCGACGGTGTGCGGGCAAGGGCAGTCGATGTCGCACTGGACATGATGATGGACGCAATCACGAAGGAGCAGGACCATCGCGGATAATCACGCTTTCTATGATCTGCACTCGCATGGAATGGTGCGGGTCGCCGCGGCCACGCCCTGCGTGCGAACGGCAGATGTCGCCTTCAACTGCGATGCGGTGCTGGCAGAGGCGCGCAAGGCGCATGACCGTCAGGTCGACCTGCTGGTCTTTCCCGAACTGTGCGTCTCTTCCTATGCACTCGACGATCTGGTGATGCAGGGTGCGCTGCTCGATGCGGCGGAAAAGGCGCTGGCCCGAATTGCGGAGGCAAGCGCGGACCTGATCCCTCTGCTGCTGGTGGGCGCGCCGCTGCGGCAGTCGGGCCGGCTGTATAACTGCGCTGTCGCCATCCATCGCGGGCAAATCCTGGGGGCGGTGCCCAAGAGCTTCCTGCCCAATTACCGCGAATTCTACGAAAAGCGCTGGTTCGCGCCGGGGAGGGGCATTGCGGGCGAGCAGATCGGCATCGGGGAGCAGAGCGTGCCCTTCGGAACCGACCTGATCTTCGCGGCAGCCGAAATGCCGGGCTTCAGCGTGTTCGCCGAGATCTGCGAGGATTTCTGGGCACCCGATCCACCTTCGACGCGCGGCGCGCTGGCGGGGGCGACGATCCTTGCCAATCTGTCTGCCTCCAACATCACCATCGGCAAGGCGGATGAGCGGCACATGCTCTGCCGTTCGCAGAGCGCACGCACAGCGTCGGCCTATGTCTACTCCGCGGCCGGTCACGGCGAGAGCACCACCGACCTGGCCTGGGACGGGCAAGGCATGATCTACGAACTTGGCGACCTGCTGTGCGAAAGCGAGCGGTTCTCGCTGGAGCCAGAGCTTTGCATCGCGGATGTCGATTGCGAGCGCATCCTGAACGACCGCCTGCGGCTCCAGACCTTTGGCGACGCGGTAGACGCAGCGGGTCGGCCCGAGCAGCGCTTTCGCACCATCAGATTCGACCATCGTCCGGCCACCGGCGATAGCGGGCTGACGCGGCGCATCCGCCGCTTCCCCTTCGTGCCCAACCGGCAGCACAAACTGGACGAGGATTGCTTCGAGGCGTTCAACATCCAGGTCGACGGGCTGATGCGCCGGTTCCAGGCCACCCGCGGCGACAGCTTGGTCATCGGCGTTTCGGGTGGGCTCAATTCCACCCATGCGCTGATCGTCGCCGCGAAAGTCTGCGACCGGCTGGACCTGCCGCGCAGCACGATCCGCGGTTACACCATGCCGGGGTTCGGTACGTCGGAGGGCACCAGGTCAAACGCCTGGAAACTGATGGAGGCGCTGGGTATCCAGGCCGAGGAGATCGACATCCGCCCGGCGGCGAAACTGATGCTGTCGGACATGGACCACCCCTTCGCGCGCGGCGAGGAGGTCTATGACACCGTCTTCGAAAACGTGCAGGCCGGGCTGCGCACCGATTATCTGTTCCGGCTTGCCGGACAGCATCGCGGCTTTGTCATCGGCACGGGCGATCTGTCCGAGCTGGCGCTGGGCTGGTGTACCTATGGCGTCGGCGACCAGATGAGCCATTACGCAGTCAATTCCGGCGTCCCCAAGACGCTGATCCAGTACCTGATCCGCTGGACCACCCGCACCGGCCAGTTCGACGAGGCGACCGCCGACGTGCTGCGGGCTATCCTGAATACCGAGATTTCACCCGAACTCGTGCCCGTCGGCGAGGATGGCGAGGTGCAGAGCACCGAGACCACCATCGGCCCCTACGAGCTTAACGACTTCTTCCTGCACCACATCGTCCGCTTCGGCCAGCGCCCCTCCAAGGTCGCCTTCCTTGCCTGGCATGCCTGGCGCGATGCCGAGCAGGGCAGCTGGCCCGCCGAGTTTCCGCAAGGGGAACGGCGCGAATACGATCTGCCCACCATCGTCCACTGGCTCGAGGCTTTCCTGCGGCGCTTCTTCGCGTTCAGCCAGTTCAAGCGGTCTGCCTTGCCCAACGGCCCCAAGGTTTCGTCGGCCGGTGCGCTCAGCCCCCGGGGCGACTGGCGCGCGCCATCCGACGCGACTGCGCAGCCATGGCTGGACGAACTGCATGCGAATGTGCCGGGACAGGGCGATGGCCAAGGGCTCGCTTCACCGCGCTGACGTTTCGGTCTGTCGAGCTTGCGGCACAATGAACGATCGATCCGGAAACCCTCGCGCCCTCGCGCATTGGGAAGGCTGAGGAGACGAACTTGCCCATCACCGTGAATTCCCAAAGCCACGAACTGCCTGACGATCCGCGCGTCAGCCTGCTCGATTTCCTGCGCGTCCATCTGGGCCTGACCGGCACGAAGAAGGGCTGCGACCACGGCCAGTGCGGCGCATGCACCGTGATCGTCAACGGCATGCGGATCAACAGCTGCCTGTCGCTGGCGGCGATGCACGACGGCGATGCCGTGACGACGATCGAGGGGCTGGGCACGCCCGAAGATCCTTCGGCGCTGCAATTGCGCCTTTGTCGCGCATGACGGATTCCAGTGCGGCTATTGCACGCCGGGCCAGATCTGTTCCGCGACCGCGATGATGGAGGAATTCGCCGACGGCTGGCCGAGCGACGCCAGCGACGATCTGACCGGCGAGATCGCCTTTACCGGCGATGAAATCCGCGAACGCATGAGCGGCAATCTGTGCCGCTGCGGAGCCTATGCCAATATCGTCAAGGCCATAGAAGCCGTGCGGGAGGCGCAGTCGTGAAGCCGTTCGATCTACCAGCGCGCCGATAGCCTGGCCCATGCATCGCAGCTTTGCGCGGACGAACAGACCAAGCCGATCGGCGGAGCGGACCAACCTGGTCGACCTGATGAAGCTGCAGGTCGAAACGCCCGGACGCTGGTCGACATCAACCGCCTGCCGATGGCCGACATCGACGCCACCGACAATGGCGGCCTGCGCATCGGGGCGCTGGCCACCAACACCGCGGCCGCGGTCGATGCCGCGGGTGCGGGCGGACTAGCCCGTGCTCGCGCGCGCGATCCTGGCCGGCGCGACCCAGCAATTGCGCAACAAGGCGACCACCGGCGGCAATCTGTGCCAGCGGACGCGCTGCTATTACTTCACCAATATCGACCAGCCCTGCAACAAGCGCGATCCCGGCTCCGGCTGCGGCGCGATCGACGGCATCGCGCGGCTGCACGCGGTGCTGGGCACCAGCGACCAATGCATCGCGACCTATCCCGGCGACATGGCGGTGGCGCTGGCCGCGCTGGACGCGACAGGTCGAGATCGCGGGCGCGAACGACCGCCCGCGTGCGTGCCGGTGCGCGATTTCCACCGGCTGCCCGGCGACACGCCCTGGCGCGACAATGTGCTCGAAGAGGGCGAGATCATCACCGGCGTGACCTTGCCCGCGCCGGTCGGCGGCAAGCAGATCTACCGCAAGGTGCGCGAGCGATCGTCCTATGCCTTTGCGCTGGTGTCGGTCGCGGCGGTCGTCGCCATGGACGAAGACGGGCTGATCACCCGCGCCGATCTCGCCTTTGGCGGTCTGGCGCACAAGCCGTGGCACGATCCGCGCATCGCCGAACTGCTGATCGGCAAGACGCCCGTCGCAAGCCTTGTTCGACAAGGCCGCCGACCTGCTGCTGGAAGATGCGCAGGGCTATGGCGAGAACGATTTCAAGATACCGCTTGCGCGGCGGACGCTGGAGGCCGTGCTGGGCGAAGCGACGGGGACACAGTCATGACAGTGCATTTCAAGCAGGACGAGCCGGACACGCGCAACCTGCTCGACCGCGACGGCCAGGGCGTGATCGGCAAGCCCCTGCCGCGGCCCGAAGGTCTGGCCGAAAGTCACCGGCACCGCGCACCTACGCCGCCGAATACGAGGTCGGATGGCTGCTGTCGAAGGCGTGCTGGTCACCGCGCCGTTCACGCGCGGCGCAGTCACCGCGCATCGACAGAGGAAGCGGTGCTGACGATGCCCGGCGTCGTCGCGGTGATCGACGACGAGCGCATGACCGCGCGCCCCGCGCAGGGCAGGGCGGGCGAGGCGCCGAGCAGCAGCCCGCGCAGGAGTCGGTTATTTGGGCCAGCCGGTTGCGCTGGTCGTCGCCGAAACCTTCGAACAGGCGCGCGACGCGGCCAAGCATCTGCCATTCGACTACGCAGCGGAAGATCACGCCGATGTCCCGCTCGATCCGGCGGAGGTCGAAGACCGAAGCAGGCGAAGGCACCCGGCAGGGCGATCTGGCGCACGCGATGGCCGAGGCCGCGCACAGCGTCGACGTCAGCTATCACCACCGAAGGCCATGCCTGCGCCGCGATGGAGCCGCATGCGGCCTTGGCGCAGTGGGATGGACGACAAGCTGACGGTCCACGCCTCGCTGCAGATGCTCAACTACAACATCGCCGAACTGGCGGATTCGCTCGGATCTGGAGGAGGAGCAGGTCCGCCTGCTGTCGCCGCTATGTCGGCGGCGGGTTCGGATCGAAGCTGGGCGTCAGCGAGGAAGTGGTCGCCGCGTCGCTTGCTGCGATGCAGCTGGAGCGCCCGGTGCGGGTCGTGATGAGCCGCCAGCAGGTGTTCCAGACGCGTCATGCGCCGCTCGGAAACGCAGCAGCGCGTGCGGCTGGCCGCCGATGCCGACGGGCGGCTGATCGGCTTCGGCCACGAAGCGCGTGTCTCGAACCTGCCCGGCGAGACCTTTGCCGAGCCGGTGCTGCAGTCGAGCGATTTCCTCTATGCGCGGCGAAAACCGGCTGCTGCAGCTTGAGGTCGCGCGCATCCACCGCATGACCGCCGGATCGGTCCGCGCGCCGGGCGAAGCGGTCGGCATGCAGACGCTGGAAGCGGCGATGGACTGCTGGCCGAGAAGGTGGGCATCGATCCCGTCGAACTGCGGCTGCGCAACATTCCCGAAAAGCATCCGCCGAAGGGCATGCCGTTCAGCTCGCGCAAGCTCGCCGAATGCCTTGCAGCAAGGGCGCAGAGGCGTTCGGCTGGGAAAGCGGTCCGCGCAAGCCGCGCCAGCACGCGCGAGGGCGAATGGTGGGTCGGCACCGGCATGGCCAGCGCCGCGCGAG
>CAVVZE010000011.1:0-253730 GCA_963752785.1 uncultured Alphaproteobacteria bacterium | reverse complement strand
ACCCCGCTCCGGCTTCACGACCTCCACGGGGGTGGACGTTCGGCCAGGAGCTTGGACAGCCTCTCCCATGCTGACCACGCGCATGCCGTTGCCCCAATCGGTGACGGTCTGCTGGTGCCTTTCGGCGTACCGGGGGGACCGGGGGTCATTGGGGTTGATGGTCGGCGCGGTCGGCTCGCGGAATGCCTTGCCGCGATAGACGCGGCGGGGACGGCCTCGCATCACTTCACCTGATTATTCAGCAGCTTTGCGCGGGCGGTGGCCTGCGCATTGATCCGCGCTTCGCGGGCCATCTCCTTGGCGCGGCGTTCGATCTCCGCAGCCTCGGCGCGCTGCTCGTCGATCCGGCGCAGGTGCATGGCGACTTACTGCGGCCTCTCGGGCGCGCTTGGCACCTTCGATGCCCAGTTCGCCATTGTCATCCACCAGCAGTCGCCGCTGGCGCTGCAGGTTCAGAATGTTGTTCGCGTAGCCTTGGCGGCGAGCTTCGCTCAGGACCGGCACCTCGACAGGCTCGTTCTTTCCGGTCTGGCTGTTGAAGCGGTTCTCGTAACGGACGCGGTCAATCTGCTGCTGGAAAAAATCTATCTGCTCGTTCAGCTGGTGGACCTCGCCTGCAATGGTCGCAGTTTCCTTGTGATACGGCAGGGCCGTTTCGCCGACGCCGGTCAGACCACGCTGGCGACCGAGGATCTCGCGCAGCTTCGCATGGACCAGTTCGGCCTCGCGCTCGCCCGCTTTTCTAGGGGGACATAATCAAGCTCGGCGCTGATGCTGTTGCGATGTTCGGGAGCGAGGGCTTCCATGGTCGGACGGGAGATCCGCAGACCCGCAGGGACACTTGCGGTGCCCGGTACGTCGTCGATGGGATCCATCGCGTGGAGATGGTCGAGATAAGGCTGCAGGTCGGGGTCATGCTTGGTGGGGACGGCTCGGCGAGCCGATGCTATCGACCACGGCGCGCATGCCGTCTTCGGGAGTGGTGTCATCAGTCATTGAAATCTTTCTTTGGTAGTGGGGCGCGGCATGGGGGCCGCATGGGGCTGGCTCCGGCCCCTCCGGCAGGGAGACCGAGGGAGGAAACGATGGTTCTTTCTCCGAGGGTGAGGGTTATTTCTAATAGCGCCGTGAAGGGGGTCTTGAACGGGGGGGAGGGAGAGGATCGTCTTCGGATCCCTGACGGAACCTGCCGGGGACCAGAGGGACCAACTCCCCCTGCCTGTCTCTCTGTTTGCCTTGTGCCTCTTCAAGGGCTCCCTAGGGTACCTTAAGGATCCCTTTCCTGTTCCCCTTCCCCCGAGGGTGAGGGTTATTTCGAAGCCTAGGCCTTCTGCGGCTTTGCGGCGGGTCCGGTCTGCGCCGCCTGCGTCTCGGCCATCCGCGCCAACAATCGGATTGGTGGTTCGCTGGAACAGCTTCGAGATCTGGGAAGGCGGTTGTGACCAGCGCCCCGCTTCCCACAGATCAGCTGGGGGAAGTCGGAGACCTAGTTCAGTTCTGCTGAACCTGCGGCGTTCGTCGGTGTCGAGAGGCGCAAGCCCCCGATCTGGTCGGGGTAATGAGGGCGGGTCTCGCCAGTGGCCCTGCCGACATTCCTAGATGCTTTCGTGGCACTTCAGCTTTTTGGTCAGCGGCGAGCTTGTCGTAGCGGTGCAAGACCTAAGTGTATCCGATGCACGTTGGTCTGCTCGTCGGCATCCAGCTTGCGGTAGTGATGCGCGGTGCCTTGGTCGGTGGCGAGGCCAGCGCAGCGCAGGACGTCAACGCCGACGAACCAAGGTTCCCCTTCGATCATCACATGGCGCAGCTGCTGGCCGTTGAAGGTATGGGCGTGCGGGGTCGTCCCCGTGGTCGAGGTGTGGCTCCCCGCTTCCCCGCCATCCCTAAATAACCCCGTCCTGCCCATAAAATCGGAAGGCGGGGCCGAAAGGGGACTAGGTGCCGGACAGGCAGCGGCTAATCGGAAATGACGTCATGGCGCGGTCATTTCCCTTCGCCGGGGTGCGGTAGCTTGACGCTCGGATATTCGATTAGGCCAATCAAGCGCGCCTTTTGCGCCAGCGTGATCCCCTCGGGGCTGTAGCGACCATAGGTGAACCCGCGCTCATGGCCCAGCACCTGCGCCCATTCATTCTCAGGAACTCCAGCCCTTTCCATGATTTGTGTGACGTTCTTCCGGAAAGAGTGGAAGGTCTTGCGACGGTCGGTGAAGCCACGGGCCAGCTTGAAGCGGCTGAACTCCTTACCCGCATCTGCGCCTGCCTTCGCTCCCGGCCCCTCGGTATTGAACTTGGGCCACACCCGTTCGCTAGGCTTGCCGGTACGCACCGCCAACCAGCCAAGGGCAGAGTGCAGGGGCACCTGCCGGTTCCCTGCTGGTGTCTTCGCATCTTCGACTTGCACGAAGGCGATGTCGTCCTCGTTTCGCAGCTGGTCAAAAGTCAGCGAGGCGATCTCGTCGAGCCGCATGCCGGTATATAGGGCCACCAACACGATCTCCGTAACGTCTTGGCGGCTGGGAGGCGGATCGAAGAGGCGCTTCAGTTCGTCGGCCTGCCAAGGCAAATATCCCTGCACGTTCTTGCCGATGGTGAGACGGCGGCGGAGATCCGAGAAGGGATTGCTGCCTGAACAACGCTCGCGCCTTTCGCCCCAGTTCCAAAGTTCCTGCAACGCCTGCGCGTGGCGGTTGCTGGTCGCATCCGCGAGACCGTCCGGATGATCGCCGAACTGCTCGACCAACTCGGGCCAACCCATCAGCTTGGCTTTGGGGGACCGCGCCCAGTTAGGATCAAAGCGGCGCAACGTGTCCATAAAAGCGGCGGCATCGGCGCGGCGAACATCGCGCAAGGGGCGATCCTTGATGAACCCGGCGAAGAGCCGATAGGTGGCCTCTTTCTGCTGCTTAGTGTTGCTCTGCTTGAGGCCTTTCTGTCGCGCCCACTGCTCCACGAACTCAGCTGCGATCTTGGAGAACGACTGTTCAAGCTCGCGGCGCGGGGAAGGGCGCTCGCCCCTTCGGATCTCTTGTAGGGCATCCTGCAGCGCAGCGACCTCTGTCGCTTCCTCGGGGGTTAGCTCTCGACGTCCGGCGCGCTCTTCGATCTTCTCTAGCGCAATCTCGGCCCCAAGCTCCCTCGGGTCATCGTCGGGACGCCCTTGGACGTTTAGGGATCCATTCAAGGCGAGATCCATGATGGTCTCGTGCAACTCGCGCAGAATGCGTTTCGGGGTCGATTGTCCCGGCGTCTGCGCAGCCCATTGAGCCTTGATCGTGACTTCCCAAGCCTTGGCCTCCAGTTGAGCCGAGGGGCGGTCTAGGGCGGTCATTGTTTTCTGCAGGTATTGCTTGCCCCCGTGAGCGTCCTGCAGGTGCGCGGGATCCGTAGTTTCGCCCGCCATTTGTTGTACCTGCGCTGCAGTGCCAAACCCCTGTCTCCGTCTTCCTGTGGGCCATGTTTGTGGGCCAGCTTCGTGGGCCGGAAGGCACGGAAAGGCAAGGAAAATATGGGAGTTCAGCGGGTTAGTGTGGACCAATCTTGGCCTCCTGCCGCCCCAGCCATTCACTCAGAAGGCGGCTTTCGTGCATCGGCGGGGCTTTACTTTCCGACCCTCTTCGGCTCCTCCGACGACAGCGCCTTGAACTCCGCAAGGCGGACCGCACGGCCGTTCGCTGGCTTCATGACCACGCGCAAGCGAGTGACTTCCCGGCTGTCCCACTGCAGATCGGTGATGCCGTTGGGTACCGCGATCCCGCTCGCCAGCCTGTGCCAGCGGTCGTTCTGCCAGTATTCGATGGCGACGACGGATGGGGCCGCGAAACGGGTGCCATCGTCGAAAAAGGCGAGTTCCGCTCGGTCGACCTGCACCGGCTTGCCGAAATCGACCGCATACCACTGATCGTTCGACGAAGCCGCCGAGTCCCAGCCGTTGGGAAGTTCGGGATAGAACCAGGTCCTGCCGTCGATGGCGTCGTGCAGCGCCTCGGGCTCGGAGTTGCTCGACGCGCTCGCCACTGGATAGCTGCCGCGGACCAGCTGGACCGCGCGGTTGATGTCACGCGTGATCGGGCGGGGCGTGGCGCGCGTAACGGGGGCCGTCAGCCGGCCCAGGTCGGGCCGCCGGGCGATTTCCTGTCCGTCCACCTCGATCGAGAGGCCCGCCCCCTTGCCATAGTGCGATCCGTCCGCGTCCCAGGCGACGGCAATGTGCCGCCCGTGATAGGGCACGTCCTCGACCCGGAACCAGTTCAGCGCCTGCGGATCGTCCGCACCGGGCAGCAGCGGATTGATTTCAAGCACATCATCCGCGTGCGGTCTGATGCCGATCAGGCCGGTCAAGATGAGGTCGATGAAGCCCGAGTGGAAATAGTGGTGGCTGCGGTCCAGCCCGACGATCGGCTTGCCGGTCTGCGGATCGTAATCCTCTTCCAGATCCAGCAGGTCACCCTGGTAATGCAGGTCGGCAAACTGGCGCAGAAGCCGCATATATTCGCTCCGCGTGACCGGCCCGGTATGCTCATAATGATCCAGCAGATTGGCCATGCCGGTCAGCACCTGCGTCGTCTGATAGGGCCAGACCGGGCCGTTCCATTGGCATTCGGGCGCATCGCCAAGGTAGCGATATTGCTTCATGTAATATTCGTATGGCTTCTCCACGGTTCGCATACCGGCAGGGCCGGCCAGCGAAGCGGGATCGAGCAGGTGCGACCAGGCCGCCGTATACCTCCCGTCATCCGGTGCAAGGTCGAAGGTCCACGGCAGATAGCCCGCCAGTTCGCGCGCCCGGATGAAATCCCAGTAGTCGACATATTCGTTGTCGACCTTGTAGCGGTCGGTGAAATGGCCGAGCGCCGGGTTCCACAGATCGGCAATCATGCGCTGCTGCAACTGGTCTGCCCGCGTCGCGAACGCGGCCGACAGCCCATCGTCGCCCGCCAATTTCGCGATGCGCGAAATGGCCCGCGCGTTCGCGACCATATAGCTGTTGATCGATGGTCTGAAGGCGTCGCCGCCGCGAAACCCGTCCTCTCCGCCCGAGGCGTCGATGGAAGATACGGTATATTCGGTCGCATCCAGCAAGGGCTCGATATAATAGAGCCCTTTGGACCAGTCGTAGTGGTCTTCCCACAACCCGAAGTTGTAGCGCATCACCGGAAGGTGGCGCTGGACGGCGCTGCGATCGCCGTCCACCAGATAACGCGCCCAGACGGAATCCGCCATGTAATCAGTGAAATGGCGGTTGTTCCCGCCATGATACATGAAGTTGATGTAATCGTCGGTAAAGCGCCGGTCGTTCAGCCAGCGCCCCTCCGCAATGTGAAATCCGGTGGCATCGTTCAGGCTGGCATAGGGTTCGCGCTGCCAGCTGACGTCGTCGGCGAATTCGGTGGTGATATAACCCTGTTCGCCCAGGTCGCGCTGATGTGCGCGAAAGATCGACCAGCGATAGTAATAGACCGCGTCCAGCCGAGGGTCGGCGCTCTCGAAAAACGGGATCCGATCCTCATACCATGGCGCGTCATTGCCGAAATGCTTGGCGGCGATTTGCCCGTGGTCGAGTTGCTGCGCCCATACGGCCGGCCCTGCCATGCACGAGCCCCCTGCCATGCACGAGCCCCCTGCCAGCAAAAGGGCAATGCCCATGCTCAATCCGGTTCGGCTCAGCACACATGCCCTCCTGTTGGTGCGACATCGGCGGTCCCCGCCCGAACCGGGTGAGAGAGGAGAGGAAGTCCGCGAAGGGACCGCCGATGTGTGTTCGGGGCGGGGGTCGGTTCCCCCGCTCCGATCGATTACAGTCAGTCGAAAGTAAAGCGCACGCCCAGAGCAAAAGTGCGGTCCAGCAGCAGGTTGTTGGTGTTGAACTGCTCCGGATTACCCACGTCTGCGTACTTGTAATATTCCTGCTGCTTCGATTTGGTCAGGTTGACGGCATCGAAGGTGAGGGCGACCTGATTGGTCACGTCCCAGGTCAGCTGGAAGTCCAGGCTGTCTTCTGGCCGGCGCCAGATGCCGATCGGATTGGCGAACCCGCGAGCCTCGTTGAGGCGCAGGAAGCCGTCCCGCCACACATAGGACAGGCGCGCACCGATCGGACCGCGTTCATAGGCCAGCGTCGCGTTGTACGAGAGTTTAGATACGTTGAAGAACTGCGACTGGGTTTCGATCAGATTGCCGTCTACATCGGTATCCGGGATCGTCTGCTCGGAATCGAGGATGGTGGCGCTACCCTGGAAGCCAAGACCGTCAAGCAGGCCCGGCAGGTAGTCGGGGAAATAGGTCAGACCGACTTCCAGCCCCTGTAGCCACCCGTCCGACGCGTTGGACGGGCGCGTGATCTGGAAGAAGTCGGTCGCCGTTTCGCCCACGATCGGATTGTCGGGAATGAATTCCAGCTGTGTCAGCGGAACGACCAAGCCGCTGATTTCGCGGCGGAAAGCGGTGACCGTGATTGCGCTGGTGCGATCGAAATACCATTCGAGCGCCAGGTCGTAGTTCTTCGATTCCGTGGCTCGCAACTCCGGATTGCCCGCGCTGCCCGTGCCAAAGCCCAGACGCGACAGGTCACCCACCAGCGAGACGTTGGGGTTGAGATCGCCGAAGGCCGGACGGCGCAGCGTCTCGCCATAGTTGAAGCGCAGGCGCAGGTCCGGGGTGATCTCGTAACGCAAGGTGAAGCTGGGCAGGACCTTCATCTGGTTCGTCGAGACATTGGACTCGGCAAAATTGTCGAGGCGATCGAAGTAATTGTAGTCGGTATCGACCGCGACAAGCCGCGCGCCGCCCTGGACGAGCAGGGGGGCACCAAGGATGTCGACCTCGCCATCGGCCAACAGATAGGCCGACATGGTCACTTCGTTGATGTCGAACACTCGGTCGAAGGTCAGCTGGTCCGATAGGAGAACGTTCGGATTTGTCGGCTGGTACAGCTGGCGGATCGCGTCCCTATTCTGGTAGATCGCCGGGCCATCGGCCAGCACCCAGCTGGTCGGAACGTCGGCCTTGCCGTCATAGAACCCGCTGTTGGTGAACTGGTAATCCTCGCCCAGTTCGGCCAGCGTGATGCCAAGATTGGCGCCGCCCTGTTCGCGCACAAAGGTGCTGGTGTCCCGGTCGTCAAAGCGGACCCCCGCCTTGACGCGGCGCAGGAAGCCCTCATCAAACTCGTAATAGCCGTCGAGCATGAAGGTCCACGCGCTGCCCTCCGCCTTGTTGGCGTTGTCGAAGAGGTCGCGCACGATCCAGCGGCTGGGATCGGTGAACACATCGGGATTGCTGAAGCTGTAGGAGGGGATGCCGCCGCCCGCGTTGAAATCGACGGTGATATCCTCGCGGGCCCCTGGGCCACGATCGGTACGAAGCGCGATGAACGAGGTTTCGTTCGTGCTGTCCTGATAGGCAAGGTCGGCGGTGATCTGGCCGCGATTGCCCAGGTCCCATGCGCCATTCAGTGCGTAGACATAGCTGTCCGTCTTGCTGGTGCCGTAATCGCCGCTGTTGAAGCCGTACACGTCGCCGACCTGGCGAGACTTGATGATGTTGGTGCCTTCATACAACTCGAACGTCTCGCCCGGATTGGGGCCCAGCGCATTCCACCAGTCGGCAAAGTTGAAGAACAGCGAGTTGAACGTGTTGCCGCGGAAACCGGTGTAATAGAACTCCGCCGTATAGACCGAACTGCTGTTCGGCGCCCATTGCAGGGCCGCGTTGATGGACGGACGCTCACGCTCGCCATAGAGGTCCGAGCTGATAACGGCGTCGCGCGCAAGGTAGTAGGGAACCTCGACCCCTCCATCGGGGCCATAGTTGAAGGTGGAGCCCGGCGCGGTTGGCAGGCCCGCATTCAGCCCCGGTGTCCAGCTTGAGAATTCCGGATTGTTGCTGGGGAAGATGCGTTCCAGCGGCAGCAAGCCAGACCCTTCCGGCGGATTTTCGGTCGCGAACGGCACCATGGCGCCCGCCTGGACATTCATGTTGCGATATTTGTACTTGGTGTAGCTGCCGTTGAGCAGCACGCCGATCTCGCCGATGTCGGTGTCCCAGGTGTCGCTGACGAGCAGGGCGACGTTCGGATTGAACTCGTCCGCCAGCTCGCTGTAGATGCCGCGCGCCAACCCCGACACGGTGAAGCCGTCGAAGTCGAACGGGCGGCGGGTGTGGACGTCGATCTGTCCGGCAAGGCCGAATTCCAGCTGGTCGGCGGAACGCGTCTTGTAGACATCGATCTGCTTGACCAGGTTGGCCGAGATGTCCTGCAGCGCGAACGAAGTGCCGCCTGCGGTAAAGATGTTGCGCCCATTCCAGGTGGTGACCGGATCGGGCAGACCGCGGATGGTGATGAAGGCAGTCTCGCCGCCTGCACGATCGGTGACCTGAACGCCTGTCACGCGCTGCAGCGCCTCGACCACGTTATTGTCGGGCAACTTGCCGACATCCTCGGCCACGACGGAATCGACGATCTGCACCGACTCGCGGCGAACTTCCAGCGCGCCGGTGATCGATGCCTTCACCCCGGTCACGACGATCACGTCGTCGGGCGCGTCGTTCCCGGTATCCCCTGACTGGGTGTCGGTGACCGGCAGATCGCCGGGGGTCGCGTCCTGCGCGTGGGCCACGCCTGCAAGGCCCAGGGCGAAAACGGAAGCAGTGCACAATGCGATCGGCTTGAAAGCCATGACTCTACCCTCCCACTGAGGCTGGTCAAACCCACGCCTCTTATTGAAACCCGATCCTGTTATTTGTCGGAGTTATAACATGCAAGAGAAAATGTTGCGCCCGGTGTCAGCAGCGTCTTCCCTGTGGCTGGGCTGCTACGATCCGGTCATCATTGGCCGGGCATTTCCCGCAGAAACAATGTCGGGCGGGGCGATGTTACCGCTATCACCGCCATCGCCCCGCCGAATCCCGATATCGCTAATTGTCCGGGTTTTTAGGGGTCAATCGAGCGCCCAGACAGTGTTACCGCTATCAATGTCCGCGAGGACAATGTCTCCTCCCGCTCGTCCCAGCGCCTTGCCGGGAAACGCCAGGGATTGCACGCGTACCGTTCCGTCAGCCGGGCCGGGAACGCGGCGAAACATGTCGGCGCCCGCGCGCGCCGCAGTTCCGATCGTCACCAATCCGTCGGCATTTGCGACCAGATGCTGGTCGCGCAGCAGGATCGGCGACAGCCGGATCGCGCCGCCCGGCTGCGGCCAGGCGCGGAACTGCGTCTGCGGCAAGGGCGCGCTGCCCGCCATCAGCCGCTGGTCGAGGTGCGCCAGGAAGGTCCCCGCCCGGTCCGGCGCGACATAGCGATCAGGCAAGGGGCCATTGCCCACGGGAACGCCGAATTCCGGGATTCCATCCGCATCGTAGTAAAGCCGCTGGACGCGCGTATGGCGATCGGGGTTGAACAGCGGATCGCCCTCGATCTCCTTGTAGTCGCGACCATGATAGACCAGCATGTCGTGGCCGTTCTCGTCCACGGTAAAGCTGTTGTGGCCGGGACCGAACACGCTGGTCGCCACGCTGGTCTGGAACACCGGCTGCGGGGACTTGGTCCACGAAGCCGGGTCCATGATGTCCGCATCGGCATCGGCGGTCAGCAGGCCCAGCACATAGCGGTCGTCCGTCGCGCTGGCGGAATAGGTCATGAACAGCCTGCCGTTGCGCTGCAGGATTGCCTGCGCCTCGTTCACCTTGAAGCCGCGGATTTCCCAGTCAAGCTCGGGCACCGAAAGCCGCGCGGGCGCTGCCGCCAGCGTCAGCGGCGAGGCCATCGGCGCGATATAGATGTTGGAGTTGGTCTCGATCCCCGGCTCGCGCTGCGCCCAGGCGAAATAGCGTGTGCCGTTGTGATAGAAGATCGTGGAGTCGAGATTGAAGCTGTCCCACGGCCCCTTGAACTCGCCCAGAACCGACCAGTTGCCGCTCATCGGATCGTTGCTGTCGCACACCACCGCATAGGTGCGGATGCGGAACACGTCCTCTCCGCCGCCACTGGGACCTGCGGCGAAATACATCGTCCAGCGTCCGTCCACCAGGTGCAGTTCCGGCGCCCAGAGGAAGCCCGACATCGGGCCGGTCTCCCGGTGCCGCCACAGCACGCGTTCCTCGGCATCGGCAAGGCCGGCGATCGTGGGGGCGCGGCGCAGCACCAGCCGGTCATACTCGGGCACCGAACCGGTCATGTAGTAATAGCCGTCGTCGTGCCGGAAGATCTGCGCGTCGGCGCGGTTCCTGACCAGCGGATTGACGATGGTCTCGTCGGCAGCCGCCATCGGGGTGCCCAGCGGCATCGCCGACCGTGGGTTGGTGCATGCAATCGGCACCAGCGCGGCGCTCGCTGCAAAGGCCCTGCGCGAAATCTTGAACGACATGAAAACCTCTCCGGCTTTGTTGTGACTGATCAGTATTCGGCGACGGGCCAGCTGTCGTCGCCCCAGCGGATCGGGGCAATGCGCAGCTTGGGCGCGCCGTCCGCTTCCTTGTCATAGGCGTGGTAGACGACATAGCTGGTGCCATCCCTGTCGGTGAAGAAGCCCGCATGGCCCGGCCCGCGAAAACGCTCCTTCTCCTGCAGGTCGGCGCGCAGGAAGATCGTGCCGCCGCCCATCATCGCCTCGGTCCCGTCCTTGCCGTGATAGGGGCCAGTCACGTTCCGCGAGCGTGCGACGACGGTGTAATAGGTGCTGTTCTCGCCCTTGCAGCAATAGTCGAACGAGTTCAGCATGTAGTACCAGCCGTCATGCTGAAAGATGAAGGGCGCCTCGATCGGGTTCGGCCCGCCCGCGACGCCCAACCGGCGCGCGATCGAATAGGGCTCGGCCCCCGGCGCCGGCTTGCCGGTTTCCGGGTCCAGCGGGAAAAGCTTGATCCCCGACCAGAAGCTGCCCAGCGCAAGCCATTGGCGGCCTTCGGAATCGACCACAAGGTTCGGATCTATCGCGTTGAAATCGCTGTCCCTTGTGGACATGACGACCATGCCCTGATCCTTCCAGCGATAGTTGCTGGCTCTGGGGTCCAGCGTCTCGTTGGTCGCCAGCCCGATGGCCGAGCGGTTCGACCCGAACGTGCTGATCGAATAATACAGCCGGTACTCGCCATCGACATAGGAGATGTCGGGTGCCCAGATGCCTTCGGTGCCGGGCACGGCTTCCTTTGCCCACGCCGGGATTTCGGCGAACACCGAGCCAGCATTGGTCCAGTGCTTCAGGTCGGGGGAGGTCTTGATCCCGATGTATCGTCCCACCGTGCTGAACACGTAATAGGTGTCGTCCTCGCGGATGATCACCGGGTCGTGGACGATCAGATCGCCCGACAGGCTGTCGTTCAGGACCGCCGCGGGGCCGGCATCCTGCGCCAGCGCCGCAGGAGCGATTGCCGCCGCCGCCAGGGCGAGGGCAGATATGAGCTTCGAACCTGCAGACATGATCAATTCCCCGCCGCCTTCCATGCGCCAAGCAAGGCGCGCGCTTTTGCGCCAACGTCCGCGGCACTGTCTCCGGGGCGATAGAGGCTGCCGCCCGCGCCGATTCCGAACACGCCTGCCGCGCGATATTCCGCGATATTGGCTGCCCCGACGCCGCCGACCGCCCAGAGCCGGACATCGGCGGGCAGAACTTCGCGGATCGCCTTCACATAGGCGCTGCCGAGAACGGAGCCGGGAAAGAGCTTGAGGTCGCGCGCGCCTGCCGCGATGGCGGCGAATGCTTCCGTCGGCGTCAGGAACCCCGGCAAAAGATCGAGGCCGAGTGCGCGTGCGCGGGCCAGAACCTGGGGTTCGGTATTGGGGGACACCATGAACCGCCCGCCCGCTTCGGCCAGAGCTTCCGCCATGGCAGCGTTGACGACAGTGCCGCCGCCGATGGCGGCACGCTCGCCCAAGGCCGCGGCCATGGCGGCAATCGATCCCGCCGGATCGGGCGAGTTGAACGGTACCTCGATCAGGCGGATGCCCGCATCGATCAGGGCTTCGGCGATCTCGACGCATTCGTCCGTGCGGATCCCGCGCAGGATCGCCACGACGGGCGGTGCGCCTGCTTTCAGGGCTTCATTGATGGTCATGCAATATCCTTTGCTTGCCGGACGGTGTCATGTGCCAGTTGAAGTCCTGCGATGACGGCGTCCTCGGCATCCAGCATCCGCGTGGTGTGCCCGGAACGGGAAAGCGCCCGTTCGTACAGCCCCGCCAGCGAATCCTGGCCGATCAGAACGATCTCCTCATCCCCCGCTGCCAGGCAAGCCAGTTCAGCCCCGATCAGCAGGCCGGACAGCAGGCCGCGCGACCATTCGCACGATTTGCCGTCCAGCATCCGGGCAGCACGAGCCTCGAACAATGCGCTCATCACCGGCTCGCCGCTGCGATCGAGGCCCCGCGCAAAGCCTTCGTCGAACGTGCCGGTGCCGGGCGTATCCGGCCCGGCCAGCGTCGATTTCTCCGATAACAGGGCGAACAGTTCCCCGGTGGGCCAGGTCACGAACGCCTGGACACTGCCGTCCTTCAGCCGCGCCCATTTGCAATGCGTGCCGGGCAGGGCGATCACCTGATTGCCTCGCGCCAGTTCGGGATGCAGCGACAGCGCGCCGAAGATCTGCGTCTCTTCCCCCCGCATGACATCGGGAACCCCGCTGGCGGACCGGCAGCTAAGCCCCGGCAGCACCGCCACCGGCAGGCCGGCCACCGTCAGCCGGGACCGCGATTGCAGCCATTCGGCGCGCCCGGCGGGGCAGGGGGCATAGCCCGCCTCGACCAGCGCGCCGCGTGCGCCTGCCATCCCGCAAAGCATCACGCTCTCCACCGGTCCTTCGCAAAGCCATTGCTCCAGCCGGTCGGCCAGCACGGCCGCGGCATTCGCGCCGACAGACCCGATCCCCGGTCCATCGAGGCGGCCCGTCACGGCTCCGCCGCTCACGCGGTAGAGCCGCAACCGGCTGGTGCCCCAGTCGCCGAGGACGCGGGTCTCGCTCATTGCAGTTCGACCACGACGACCGACTTGGCCGGGACCTTCACGGTCAGTCTGCCGCCCCGGATCCGCGCGCCATCGAAGCTCGCGGGCTTCACGACTTCAGGATTGTCGAAAGTGTTATGCGAATTGATCGCCTTTGCCGTCAGGATGCGCCCGCTGACCTTCGATGCCTTGATCCCGTCGAGGTCGATGGTGACTTTATTGGCCTCGTCCGGATCGACATTGGTCAGCGCGACATGGACATTGCCGTCCGTGCCGCGAACGGCCGAACCGCTCACTGCGGGCATCGAGAATTCGCCCTTCGCATATGTCGGCGTGTCGATCGTGATCGGCAGCACGGTCGCGTCCTGCCACGGGCGATACATCTCGAACACATGATAGGTGGGCGTCAGCACCATCTGGTCGCCCTCGGTAAAGATCATGGCCTGCAGCACGTTCACCATCTGGGCGATGGCCGACATGCGGACGCGGTCGGCATGTTTGGCAAAGATGTCGAGGTGGATTGAAGCGATCAGCGCATCGCGCAGCGTGTTCTGCTGCCGCAGGAAACCGGGATGCGTGCCGGGGTCCTGCGCATACCACGCGCCCCACTCATCGACCGCCAGGAACAGGCGCTTTTCGGGGTCGTACTTGTCCATGATCGCGCTGTGCTTCGTGATCAGCTCGTCCATGCGCCATGCGCCGTGCAGCGCATCTGCCCAGCCGGTCTCGTCGAACTCCACCGCCGGAGCGCGCGGCGGCCAGCCGCCGGCGGGGTGGACATAGTAATGCAGCGAAAGCCCGTCGAGCATGTTGCCCGCGACCTTCATCATCGTTTCGGTCCAGTTATAGTCGTCGACATTGGCGCCCGCAGCGATCTTGAGGATCGTCGTCCCGGCGGGCGGCTTGATGAAGGTGGCATAGCGCCGCGTCACGTCGGCGGCATATTCGGGCCGCATGTTGCCGCCGCAGCCCCACAATTCGTTGCCGACGCCGAAATATTCGACGTTCCACGGCTCCGGGTGGCCATTCTTCGCGCGAAGCTCGGCCAGCGTGCCCGCAGGCGCGGTCATGTATTCGACCCACTCGGCCATTTCCTGCGGCGTGCCGTTGCCGACGTTGCCCGCGACATAGGCTTCTGCGCCGACCTGCCGGGTCAGTTCGAAGAATTCGTGGGTGCCGACCTCGTTCGGTTCGGTGACGCCGCCCCAATGGGTGTTGACCTTGACCGGCCGCTCGGCCTGGGGGCCAATGCCTTCCCGCCAGTGATATTCGTCGGCGAAGCAGCCGCCCGGCCAGCGGATCACCGGCACGTCCAGGTCGCGCAGCGCGCCGACCACGTCGTTGCGAAAGCCGTTGGTGTTCGGGATGTCGCTATCCTTGCCGACCCACAGGCCGCCATAGATGCCGTTGCCCAGATGCTCGGCGAACTGGGTGAACATTTCCTTGTGATAGACGGGGCCATCCGCCTCGGCATCGATGGCCGCGGTGGTAGGTTGGTCGCCCGTATCAGCAAGGGCGGTGCCCGAAAGGGCGGTGGCGCCCAGCAGCAGTGCGGCGGCGGATCGCCGAGCCATCATCTTCATGGTGTCTGTCCCCTCCCAATGGATCAGTCGTGAAAAGCGGATCAGTCGTGAAACGGTTCGACGAGCTGGCGATGACCGCGCAGGAACGCGTCGGCGACCAGGCGGAACGGGTCGATATCGACATCGCTGCGACCGCCCCGGATCAAATTGGCGAAACGGGAATAGAGGCCCGGATATTCCAGATCCTCGTTATGCTCGGTGCCCGAGGGCAGCGTCAGCACCGCGCCGCCCTGCGACAGTTTCAGCGTGCCTGCGTCGGTCTCGACCACAATGTCCCAGCTTTGCGGGCCGGTCTGCCGCCAGTCGAGGTCCATGTGGATGGGCGCGCCGGCGGTGTCGCTGAAATGAATGTCCGCCGCGATGGGTGCGGCGCGGTTTTCCGGGAATGCTCAGCACCGCACTTTTCATGAACACCGGCCGCGGCAGGATATGCGTCAGGATCGAAAGCGCATTGATGCCCGGATCGAACACGCCCAGACCGCCCGGCTCCCAGATCCAGTCCTGTCCCGGATGCCAGACGCGCACGTCCTCGCGCCAGACGATCGACACCTTCTCGACCTTGCGCTCCGAAAGCCAGGCGCGGGCGGGGGCGACGCCCGCCGCAAAGCGCGAATGCCACGATGCGAACAGCGTGATCCCGACCTTGTCCGCGCGGTCGCGCAGCGCGACGACTTCGGACAAGGTGGCGCCCGGCGGCTTTTCAAGGAACACGTGAACCCCGCGCTGCAGCGCCTGCACGGCCAGATCGTAACGGACCTGCGGCGGGGTGCAAAGCGCGACCGCGTCGATCGCGGGGCCGCTTTCCAGCAGCTGCTCGAGGCTCTTCACATGCGGAATGCCGTCCTTGCCCGGATGATGCGGGCTGACCGTGGCAGCCAGGCTGAAGGCGGGCGAACCCTCGATCGCGGGCATGTGCTGGTCGCGGGCGATCTTGCCGACGCCCACGATGGCGATACGGATCGGTTCCATGGG
This sequence comes from uncultured Alphaproteobacteria bacterium, assembly GCA_963752785.1. GTDB lineage: Bacteria > Pseudomonadota > Alphaproteobacteria > Sphingomonadales > Sphingomonadaceae > Croceicoccus. Next base: position 238,241 of record CAVVZE010000011.1, on the reverse strand, counting down.
TCAGAGCGCCTTGACGGTCACCGCGCGCTCGGCGGCGCGGGTGAGGGGGTTGGAAACCGGCAGGGTGAACGGCGCGGCGGAAATCTCGAACACGTCGCCCTCCTGCGTCTCGATGCCGTCGCTGAACGACAGCGTCGCCGTGCCGAAGAAATGCACATGGACGTCGCCGGCGCGGCGGAACAGGTCGTATTTGAAGTGGTGATGTTCCAGATTGCCGAAGCTGTGCGACATGTTCGCCTCGCCCGACAGGAACGGCTTTTCCCAGATCGCCTCGCCGCCGCGCAGGATGCGGCTGGTGCCTTCGATATGGCCGGGCAGCTCGCCGATCAGCAGCTCGGGGCCGAGGGCGGCCTGGCGCAATTTGGAATGGGCGAGCCACAGATAGTTGTGCCGCTCGGTCACATGGTCGCTGAACTCGTTCGCCAGCGCGAGGCCCAGGCGATAGGGCGTGCCGCCCTCGCCGATGATGTAGACGCCCGCCAGTTCGGGTTCCTCGCCGCCGTCCTGCGCGAACGATGGCATGGTGAACGGCTCGCCCGGGCCGACCAGCTGCGAACCGTCGCCCTTGTAGAACCATTCGGGCTGCTGGCCCACGGCGCCGGCAGCGGGCTTGCCGCCTTCCAGCCCCTCCAGGAACATGCGCATGGAATCGGTGACGTTCTCGCCCGATGCGGCCGCCTTGTGCATCTTGTCGCGCCCCTCGGCCGAACCGAGATGGGTGAGGCCGGTGCCGGTCATCAGCAGATGGGCCGCGTCTTCGTGATCGATGGGCGCGATCAGGTGGCCCTTCTCGTACTCCGCCGCGATATCGACCGCTTTGCCCGCGCCGCAGCCGCGCGCCGCGGCCTCAAGCGTCTGGCCCGCCGCGATGGCGCGCAAGGCAAGTTCGCGCGTGCTGGTCACGCCTTCAAGGAAATGGGCGGCATCGTCATCGGCAAGGATGACCGAGCGCGCGCCATCGGCCGCGCGGTGCTGAAGCAGGCGAAGAAAGGACATGCAGATATTCTCTCCCTGTCGCGGCGCGCCCCTTGTCGCCGGGGCGCGCCGCTAGGATTGTGGACTTGTCAGCCGATGGTCAGCTTGCCGTCGATCAGGCGCGGAACGCCGTCACCCTTGGCATCGTCCCGCAGTTCGGGCGGAAGCATCGTCTGCGCAAAGTTCTGGTAGCTGACGGGACGCAGGAACCGGTCGATGGCAAGGCTGCCGACCGATGTCGTGCGCGGATCGGTGGTCGAGGGGAACGGACCGCCATGCACCATCGCGTGGCAGACCTCGACCCCGGTGGGCCAGCCGTTGACCAGGATGCGCCCGACGCGGCGTTCCAGCACGGGCACCAGACGCGTGGCCGCGGCCTCGTCCGCATCGTCCATGTGGAGCGTCGCGGTGAGCTGGCCCTCGACGGCCTCCAGCACCTGCTTCAGCTCCGCCTCGTCCTTGCAGCGCACGATGACCGACGAGGATCCGAACACCTCATGCGCGATCTTCGGCTCGGACAGGAACTTCTCGGCCGAGGTCTGGAACAATGCGGTGCCGCCGGTGGTGACGCTGCCTTCCTCGCCCTTGGCCAGCATGTCGACGCCGGGCAGGCCCGACAGCACTTCCAGCCCCTTGGCATAGGCGGATGCGATGCCCTTGGTCAGCATGGTCTGCGGCTTGGCGTCCTTATACGCCGCCGCGTGGCTGCCGTGATGAAATCCTCGATGCCCGTCGCCCTCGATGGCAAGGACGAGGCCGGGATTGGTGCAGAACTGGCCCGCGCCCATCGTCAGCGAACCGACAAAGGCGGTGCCCAGGTCCGAACCGCGCGCCTTCAGCGCATGCGGCATCAGGATGACGGGATTGATGCTCGACATCTCGGCATAGACCGGGATCGGCACCGGGCGTTCCTGCGCCAGCTTGGACAGCGCAAGGCCGCCTGCGCGCGAACCGGTGAAACCGACCGCCATGATGCGCGGATCCTGTACCAGCGCGGCGCCCAGCTCGTTCGCGGGGCCGGAGAGATGCTGGAACACGCCTTCGGGCAGGCCGCTGGCCTTGACCGCGCGGCTGATCGCGTCGGCGACAAGCCCGCCGGTGTGCGGGTGCGCGGGATGGCCCTTGACCACGACCGGGCAACCGGCTGCCAGTGCCGAGGCGGTGTCGCCGCCCGCGGTCGAGAAAGCGAGCGGGAAGTTGCGACGCGCCGAAGATCGCCACCGGGCCAACCGGGATCATGCGCAGGCGCAGGTCGGGGCGGGGCAGGGGCTGGCGGTCGGGCATCGCGGGATCGATGCGGATCTGCTCCCACTGACCCTTGCGCACGACGTCGGCGAACATCTTCATCTGGCCGCAGGTGCGACCACGCTCACCTTCGGCACGGCCGCGCGGCAGGCCGCTTTCGCGGGTGTAGGCATCGATCAGCTCGTCGCCGATACCCATGATCTCGTCTGCGATTCGCTCGAGAAACGCGGCGCGCTCCTCGTTGCTGGTCGCGCGATAGGTGTCGAACGCCGCATCTGCGGCCTTGCAGGCTGCAGCGACATCTTCGGGCCCATGGACGGTGAGGGGGTCGCCATGGGCTTCGCCGGTTTCGGCAACCACGGAACGGAATTCTGTCATTAGGATCTCCTCATTTACTCCGACATATTACGGGCACACGATAAACGCAATCTTTGTCGTTCCTTCCCGTCCGCGGGACTGATAGGCTGTGCGCCGGAAGGGACGGATAATTGTGACAACCGATAACATTGCGAAAGAAGATGACCTTAAGAAGTCATCCAAGGACGTGCGCGGTCCCGGACGGCGCCTTCACGGCGCGATCGCGCACAAGCTGGGGACCGAGGATCTTGTCCGGCAAATACCAACCGGGAGACATTTTGTCCGGAGAAGTCGCTTTCGCCGAGGAACTCAAGGTTTCACGCAGCGCCTATCGCGAGGCGATTCAGGTGCTGACCGCCAAGGGACTGGTCGCCAGCAGGCCCAAGGCCGGCACCCGCGTGCTGCCGCGCGACCGCTGGAACCTGCTCGACCCCGAAGTGCTGGGCTGGGCCTTTGCCGGCGATCCCGACGTCGATTTCGTCCGCAGCCTGTTCGAACTGCGCGCTATCGTCGAACCCGCCGCCGCGCGGCTGGCGGCGCAGCGGCGCGACAAGGATCGACCTCAAGGAGATGAAGGCCGCGCTGACCGACATGCGCCGCCATACGCTGACGACCGAGGCAGGCCGCGCGGCGGACCGCGACTTCCACAAGGCGATCCTGCAGGCGACGCGCAACGACGCGCTGATGGTGCTGAGCGCCAGCATCGGCGCGGCGGTGAACTGGACCACCCATTTCAAGCAGCGCTCCCGCGCCCTGCCGCGCAATCCGATTCCCGATCACGCGAAGGTCTATGACGCGATCGCCGCGGGCGACGCCGATGCGGCGGCGGCGGCGATGAACGTGCTGGTCGACCTCGCGCTCGACGATACGCGCAGCGCCATGGAGGAGTGACCGCCCGGTCCTGAAGGCGTTGAACCGGCGCAACGAAAAAGGGCGGCACCGCGAAGTGCCGCCCTTTTCGTTTGTGGATGATGCTGCCCCGTCAGGCGGCTTCCGGCACCACTTCCGGTCGGGCAGCGCGGCGGTCGGCTTGCTGCCCCACAGCGCGTAGAACAGGATGTACAGCTCGCACGCCGCGGTCAGCAGGAAGACAGTCTGCAGGCCGTAGCGGTCGGCCAGCCAGCCCTGCACCACGACCAGCGCGCCGCCGGCGATGGCCATGATCAGCAGGCCCGAGCCTTCCTCGGTCAGCGGGCCCAGCCCCTTGATCCCCAGGGTGAAGATCGTCGGGAACATGATCGAGTGGAACAAGCCCGACCAGGATCAGCGACCACATCGCGATGGGGCCGTGTCGTGAATACGGTGATCATCATCACGACGAATGCACCCACGCGAAACACGGCCAGCACGTTGCCCGCGTCGAACCGCTGCATGATGGCGGAGCCGGCGAAGCGCCCGACCATCATCCCGCCCCACAGGAAGGTCAGGTAATCGGCCCGCCTGCTCGGGGGTGATGTTGGCGATCTCGGGCTGGCTGACGAAATTGATGAACAGATTGGCGACGCCGATCTCGGCGATCAGGTAAATGAAGATCGCGGGCACGCCGAAGACCAGGTTGCGGTGCTTCCACAAGGACAGCTTCTTGCGGTCTTCGCTTGGACCGCGCGCGTTGGCCGAACCCATCGCGGGCAGGGGAAGCGCGCGATGACGATGGCCAGCACGATCAGCACCGCCGCGACCAGGACATAGGGCAGGATCACCGACTGCGCATCGGCAAGGCGCTCCGCCTCGGTCAGGACGGTGCCCGCCTCGACCGTGCCGCCCTTGGACCGGCCGAGGATCAGATAGGCGCCGAACAGCGGCGCCAGCATCGTGCCCGCCGAGTTCATCGCCTGCACCAGGTTCAGGCGCGAGGATGCGGTTTCGGGCTTGCCGACCACCGCGACATAGGGATTGGCCGCGACCTGCAGCAGGGTGATGCCGCTGGCGATGACGAACAGCATGGTCAGCGTGACGCCATAGGACGGCAGGCTGCGCCGCCAGCATCATGCCCAGCGCACCCAGCCGCCATGACCAGCAGCCCGACCACCAGCGACTTCTTGTAGCCGATCCGCTCGATCAGCTTGGCCGATGGGATCGAGGCCACGAAATAGGCGATGAACCACACCGATTCGATCAGCGTGGTCTGCGTGTAGTTGAGGTCGAACACGCTGCGCAGATGCGGCAGCAGCGTGTTGTTGATGACGGTGATGAAGCCCCACATGAAGAACAGGCTGGCCAGCAGCGTCAGCGCCGGGCCGTAGCTGAACCACGGCTCCCGTCCGGCGACCTGGTGCGCGTGCTGGCGGAACCGCAGGGCCCGTCGAACAGGCCTGCGAAGGCATCGTTTTCCTCTCTGTCACTGCGCGGCCTGCATTCGGTGAAAGCGGCTTGCGCCCATTTTATTTGTCGGAGTATATGCGACCTTATGGCGCCGTCAATGGGGCACGATGACTCCATGCATAATGCGGGAGCAGTTGTCGGGAATGAGGAAACTTTGCAGCATCATGGCACGGATCGGCGCATTCTCGGTCATGTCGGCCTGTCACGGCCGCCGCTGGCCCATGCGGCGCGAAGCGACGCAGCCTCGTTCGGCACGCTGGCCGACGGGACGCGGGTGGAGAAGATCACGCTGACGGACGACAATGGCGTGTCCGTGTCGATCATGACCTATGGCGCGACGATGCAGGAATTCATCGTGCCCGACCGCGATGGCAATGTCGGCCGATATCGTCGCTCGGCTATGACGACCTGTCGCGATTATGCCGAGGCGCCCAATTACTTGGGCGCGACCATCGGGCGCTATGCCAACCGCATCGCCGGCGGCACGCTTCGACGCTCGACGGCAAGACCTATCAGCTGACGCAGAACGACGGCGACAACTCGCTGCATGGCGGCGGCAGCAGGCTTCGACAAGCGCAACTGGACGCGTGGTCTCGGTCGAGTCACGGCTCGCGTCGCCCGCGTCCGTCCTCGCGCTGCAGAGCCCCGACGGCGACGCACGGCTATCCCGGCAATCTCGACGTCCGCGTCACCTATTCGCTCGACGAGGACGGGTCGCTGCGGATCGACCTTCGATGCCGACGACCGACGAGCCGACCATCATCAACATGACCAACCACGCCCTGTTCAACATGGCGGGCGAGGGCGCGCCGCAGAGGCGCGATGGGCAATGTGCTGACGATCCCGGCCGCGGCCTACACGCCCGGTCGATGCGCGAACCTGATCCCGACCGGCGAACTGCGCGCCGGTGCCGGGACGCTGTTCGATTTCCGCGCGGCCAGCCGCCGCATCGACAGGACGTGCGCGACGGCACCAACCAGCAAATCGTCTATGGCCGCGGCTACGACCACAATTTCGCGCTCGACAAGGGCGTCACGGCCCAGCCCGCAATGGCCGCCCGGCTGGAGGACCCGGAATCGGGCCGGGTGCTCGAAGTGCTGACCACCGAGCCGGGCCTGCAGTTCTATACCGGCAATTTCCTCGACGGCACGCTATGTCGGCAAGCACGGCCATCTCTATCGCATGGGCGACGGCATCGCGCTCGAGCCGCAGAAATTTCCCGATGCGCCCAACCATCCGGAATTCGTCTCGACACGGCGTCGATCCCGGGCAAGCCCTATCGGCACGTCGATGATCTACCGCGTGTCCGTGCGACCGCTGAACCGAGAAACGATGAACATGACCGAAGACCAGAAGCCCAAGCTGCGTTCGCGCGCCTGGTTCGACAATCCCGACAATATCGACATGACCGCGCTCTATCTCGAGCGCTATCTGAATTTCGGCCTGAGCCTTGAGGAACTGCGTTCGGGCAAGCCGATCATCGGCATCGCCCAGATCGGGCAGCGACCTGTCGCCCTGCAACCGCCACCACCTGGTGCTGGCCGAGCGCGTGCGCGAAGGCATTCGCGAGGCGGGCGGCATCGCGCTCGAATTCCCGGTCCACCCGATCCAGGAAACCGGCAAGCGGCCCACCGCCGCGCTCGACCGCAACCTCGCCTATCTCGGCCTGGTCGAGGCGCTGTACGGCTATCCGATCGACGGCGTGGTGCTGACCACCGGCTGCGACAAGACCACGCCCGCCTGCCTGATGGCGGCGGCGACGGTGAACATCCCGGCCATCGCGCTGTCGGTCGGCCCGATGCTCAACGGCTGGCACAAGGGCGAGCGCACCGGCTCGGGCACGATCGTGTGGAAGGCGCGCGCAGATGCTGGCCGCCGGCGAGATCGACGACGAGGGGTTCATCAAGCTGGTCGCCGTCCTCGGCCCCCTCGACCGGCTATTGCAACACGATGGGCACGGCGACCACGATGAACTCGCTGGCCGAGGCGCTGGGCATGATGCTGCCGGGTTCGCGCCGCCATCCCGGCGCCCTATCGCGACCGGCAGGAATGCGCCTATCGCACCGGCAAGCGCATCGTCGAGATGGTGCACGAGGACCTCAAGCCCTCCGACATCCTGACGCGGACGCGTTCCACAACGCCATCGTCGGTCAATTCGGCCATCGGCGGTTCGACCAACGCCCCGATCCACCTGGCCGCCATCGCCCGCCACATGGGCGTCGACCTGCCGCTGCAAGGACTGGGAGACGCTCGGCCACCATGTCCCGCTGCTGGTCAACCTGCAGCCGGCGGGCGAATATCTGGGCGAGGATTACTACCGCGCCGGCGGCGTGCCCGCGGTGGTCGCGCAGCTGATGGGGCAGGGCCTGATCCGCGAAGACGCGATGACGGTCAACGGCAAGACTCATTGGCGACAACTGCCGCGACGCGACGATCGAGGACGAGCGACGTGATCCGTCCGTTCGACCAGCCGCTGATGCAAGGATGCCGGCTTCCTTGTGCTGCAGGGCAACCTGTTCGACGCGGCGATCATGAAGACCAGCGTGATCTCGCGACGAGTTCCGCCAGCGCTACCTGTCGAATCCCGACGATCCCGGAGGCCTTCGAAGGCCCCGCGGTCGTGTTCGACGGGCCGGAGGATTATCACCACCGGATCGACGATCCGGCGCTCGAGATCACGCGAGGAGACCGTGCTGTTCATGCGCGGCGCCGGGCCGATCGGCTATCCCGGCGCGCGCCGAAGTGGTGAACATGCGCCCGCCCGCCTACCTCATCACGCGAGGGCATCGACGCGCTGCCGTGCATCGGCGACGGGCGCCAGTCGGGCACCTCGCGGCAGCCCCTCGATCCTCAACGCCAGTCCCGAGGCGGCGGCGATGGGCGGCCTGGCGCTTGCTGCAGACCGGCGACCGGGTGCGGATCGACCTGCGCAAGGCGACGGTCGACGTGCTGATCCCGGACGAGGAACTGGCACCGCGCCGCGCCGACGCTGGAAGCGGCGGGCGGCTATCCCTATCCGGCCTCGCAGACGCCGTGGCAGGAAATCCAGCGCGCGGCTCGTCGGCCAGATGGACACCGGCGCGATCCTCGAAGGCGCGGAAAAGTACCAGCGCATCGCGCAGACCAAGGGCCTGCCGCGCGACAACCACTAGAACCCTCTGCCGGACGATACCGCACTGGCTAGAAAAAAGGGGCGGCATCTGCAAGGATGCCGCCCCTTTCATGTGCGGTTCGGCGTGCGGGCTTTGCGGCCCGACGGCATCAGAACGGCGGCGCGCCGTACCAGATCCATCCCGCGAAGCCGAACGCCAGCAGCAGGCACGCCACCGCCCGCCAGGCAGGAACGGCCGCCATGCCGCGCACCGGTCCCTCCATCTGGCGCGAACCGGTGACCATCGCCCGCACCAGATTGTCGCGCCTGGCCATCAGGTAGTACAGGATCGCTGCGACGTGCAGCGCGATCAAAGCGACCAGCACCCAGAAGAAACCCTCGTGCCATTCGGTCAGCGTGTCCGCCGTCATCACCCCGACCCAATCGTTGAGCGGTCCCGTCGCCCCGTCGAACGGATCGCCCGAGAACAGCCCCATGCCGATCTGCAGCACCATCGCGCCCAGAAGGGCCATTACGCTCCACCCGCCGGCGGGGTTGTGTCCGACGACCGGTACGTGCTTGTCCTTCATCTGGCGAAAATGCAGCAGCACCGCGCCCGGTCCGTGGACGAAATCGTGAAAGCGCGCGGTCGAGCTGCCGAAAAAGCCCCACAGCAGGCGGAACGTCACCAGTGCCAGCAGCAGCAGCCCCAGCCTGATGTGCCATCCCATCTCGTGGTTTTCCGCCGTCCACCACATCGCGGGGATCAGCAGCACGAAGGCCCAGTGACAGACGCGGACCGGCAGGTCCCACAGCTTCACGGTCCGCATGGCAATGGTGTCGGCCATGGCGTGCCTCCCCTCAGTCGTCATCCTTGCGGAACTGGTCGTGGCAGTTCTTGCACGCCCCGCCCAGTTCCTTGACCGCTTCCTGCACGGTCGCGGCATTGCGGCTGTCGGCGGCGGCCAGCATCGTCCGCGTCGCGCCGATCATGCGCTCGGTCGCGGCGGAAAAATCCTCGGGCCTTTCCCAGATCGTGTCCAGCGCCTCGGTATCGGCGCCCGATCCGGGGCCGGTGCCTTCGGGAAAGTGCTCCGGGATCAGCACGGCGTTGTCGGCGATGATCCGGGCATTGGCCTGGATCGCGTCGAAATCGGGAGCAGGCTTTTCCAGCTGGCCACGGATCACCTTGAACGCATCGCCGATCCCCTCGAAATTGTCGTGGCGCACTTTCACGATGTCGAGGTTCGCGGGTGCGGCAGCCATGCCGGTGTCGGCACCTGTTTCGCTTTCGGCAAGCGCCGCGTTGTCCGAGGTTTCGCCGCATGCCGCCAGCGACAGCGGCAGGGCAAGCGCGGCAAGTGAAATGGCGGCAGCGCGGGTAAAGGCCATGGACGGTTCTCCTTAACAGCAGCACGATCGGGGGATCAGCTTTGCATGATTGTTGCTGCTTGCCAATAAATTCGGGATACAGCATATTGAAAGCATAATATCGGGAGCAACGGTGTGATAAAAGGCATTCGCGTCCATTCCGTATTGCCGCTTGCTGCGGCTGTTCTTCTCTCCGCTTGCGGTTCGCAGGGCGACGATCAGCCCGAACCCAGCGCGACCGAAATGGCGCAGGCACCGGCCCCGGCGCCCGCACCCGCCGCGGTCGAACCCACTGCCGCGGCGCTTCCGCCCGGACATCCCGACGTGGCCACACCCGGCGGCGAGCCTGCCGCCCTTGCCAAGTGCAAGGTCTGCCATAATTTCAACGAGGGTGAGGGGCCCAAGGTCGGACCCAATCTCTATGGCGTCTATGGACGCCCGGCGGGTACGTCGCCGGGCTACAATTATTCGCCTGCGATGAAGAACTCGGGCCTCACCTGGGACGAGGCGACGCTCGACGAATATATCGCGGCGCCGCAGACCAAGGTGCCGGGCGCGCGCATGCCGATGGGCGAACCCGACCCGGCGAAGCGGGCCGAGATCATCGCCTTCCTCAAGACGAACGGTTGAATCTGCCGGGCTGATCCCGGGCGGCCGACTTCGGATGGCTGATCAGGCTATCCACAGCCTGATCAGCCATCCAACGGCACCCAGCGCGGCGACGCTGGCGGCCCAGATCGCCGCCATCCACAACAGCCGCTTCCACAGTGGCTGGCGTTCGGCCCGCTCGCCCGGAGCGGGGCGGGACGCCGGGGGGGAATGCCGGCCCATCAATGGTAGCCCTCGTCCCCGACCTTGCCGCGGAACACCCAATAGGCCCAGAAGGTATAGGCCAGGATCAGCGGCATGGTGATCGCAACGCCGACCAGCATGAAGATCTGGCTGCGCGCGGGCGCGGCGGCATCCCAGATGGTGAGGGAAGGGGGCACCACATTGGGCCAGATCGTCAGGCCAAGCCCGACCATCCCCATCGCGAACAGCGCAATGCCCAGCCAGAACGGCAGCACCTCGCGCCCGCGCCACAGCGAACGCCACAGCCACGCCGCCAGGAATGCGGTGATGATCGGCACCGGCCACGCGTAGTAGATCTCGGGCGCGGAAAGCCAGCGATCCTCGTACTCGGGCCGCAGGAAGACATTATAGAGCGACACCGCACCCATCAGCGCGACGGTGATCCCGCAGGCATAGCGCGCCATGCGATAGGCATGTGTCTGGCACTTGCCCGACGTCTTCCACACCAGCCAGCACGCGCCCAGCAGCGCATAGCCTGCCACCGTGCCGGCGCCAGTCAGCAGCGTGTAGGGCGTCAGCCAGTCGAACCAGCTTCCCGCATAGGCTCGGTCCACCACCTTGATCCCCTGAAGCATCGCGCCCAGGATCATGCCCTGCGACATGGCCGCGGCCAGCGACCCGCCGAAGAACGCGCCAGTCCCAGAACGGCCGGTGCCGCGGATCGCGCCAGCGGAATTCGAACGCGACGCCGCGAAACACAAGGCCGAGCAGCATGGCGATGATCAGCGGATAGGTTGCCGGCAGCAGCATCGCATAGGCCAGCGGGAAGGCGGCGAACAGCCCGCCGCCGCCCAGCACCAGCCAGGTTTCGTTCCCGTCCCATACCGGCGCGATGGCGTTCATCGCGCGGTCGCGCTCCACCCCCACCTCGATCGAAGGAAACAATATGCCGATGCCCAGGTCGAACCCGTCCATCACCACATAGGCAAAGACGGCAAAGGCGATGACAAACGCCCAGATGACGGTCAGGTCGACGGAAACGGCCATCAGTCGCGCTCCTCTTCGCGGGGCGGGGTATCGCCGGCTTCGGCGGGAAGGTCCTGCTGCGCCAGGCCGGGGGTGATGCCGGCGGTACGGATGGGCCCTTCGTCGCCGCGCTGCAGCGCCGGTTCATGGCTGTGCGGCGTCGTCGACATCAGGCGCAATATGTACCAGACCCCCACGCCGAACACGGCGAAATAGACCAGCACGAAGGCGGTCAGCGATGCGCCCAGCGCGGGAGCGGCCAGCGGGCTTGCGGAATCCGCGGTCCGCAGCAGGCCATAGATGGTATAGGGCTGCCGTCCCACTTCGGTCGTGAACCAGCCCGCGATCACCGCGATGAACCCCGCAGGCCCCATCACCACGGCAGCGCGGTGCAGCCAGCTCCATTCGAACAGACGCCCCTTCACGCGCGCCAGCAGGCTCCACAGGCCCAGTCCCAGCATCGCAAAGCCCAGGCCCACCATGATGCGGAACGTCCAGAACACCACCTCGACCGGCGGACGATTTTCCTTCGGCAAGGTGTCCAGCCCCGCCAGCGGCGCGTTCAGGTCGTGCTTCAGGATCAGCGAGGACAGCTTGGGGATCTCGACCGCGTAATGCACCGTCTCCTCCTCGCTGTCGGGCACGCCGAACAGGATCAGCGGCGCACCGTCCGGATGGCTTGCGAAATGCCCTTCCATCGCCATGACCTTGGCGGGCTGATGCTCCAGCGTGTTGAGCCCGTGCATGTCGCCCGCGAAGATCTGGATCGGTGCGACCACCACCACCATGCCCATCGCCATGGAAAACATGGTCCGCGCCTGCTTGTTGGTCCTGTCCTTGAGCAGGTGCCAGCCGCCGACGCCGCCCACGACCAGCGCCGTCGTCAGATAGGCGGCGATGCCGGTATGGACCAGGCGATAGGGAAAGCTGGGGTTGAAGATGATCGCCAGCCAGCTGTCGCCTGGCAGGAACTGGCCATTCGCGCCCATCTCATAGCCCGTGGGCGTGTGCATCCAGCTGTTGACCGACAGGATCCAGAACGCGCTGATGAAGGTGCCCAGCGCGACCATCAGCGTGGCCGCGAAATGCAGCTTGCGCCCCACGCGCTCCATCCCGAACAGCATGACGCCCAGGAATCCTGCCTCAAGGAAGAAGGCGGTCAGCACCTCATACGCCATCAGCGGGCCGATCACCGGTCCGGCCCGGTCGGAGAACACCGACCAGTTGGTGCCGAACTGGTAGCTCATCACCAGTCCCGACACGACCCCCATGGCAAATGCGATGGCAAAGATCTTCAGCCAGAACCGGAACAGGTCGAGATAGCGTTCCCGCCCGGTCCAGAGCCACATTCCTTCGAGCACCGCCAGATAGCTGGCCAGCCCGATCGAGAACGAGGGAAAGATGAAGTGGAAACTGACGGTGAACGCGAATTGCGCGCGGGCCAGTATGAGGGCGTCGAGTCCTTCAAACATGGTCCGGTTTCCTAGACCCTTGCAGCGGGAATAAGAACCCTGTTCTGGGCACAAGCGGTTGCGCTTTATGCAATCTTGACGGTCAACTGTCGCCGATCAATCGCTGTCAAACGAAATCAGCGATTTCGGTCGCGACCCCCGCATCGCGCAGCCGCTGCGCACCGCCGAGGTTCGGCAGGTCGATCACGAACAGCGCCTGCCGCACATGCGAACCGCGCCCTTCCAGCAGTTCCACCGCCGCCAGCGCGGTGCCGCCCGTCGCGATCAAATCGTCGACCAGCACAACCGACGCGCCGGGACCGCAGGCGTCATCGTGCATCTCCAGCATGTCGGTCCCGTATTCCAGCGCATATTCCACAGACACACGCGGGCCAGGCAGCTTGCCCCGTTTCCTCAGCATCAGCACGCCGGCGCCGAGCCGATAGGCAAGCGCGGAGGCGAACACGAAGCCGCGCGCCTCGATCCCCGCAATCAGTTCGGGAGCATCGCCCTCCACCATGTCCGCCAGCCGGTCGATGGTCGACGCGAACGCGCCGCCGTCCAGCATCAGCGTCGATATGTCGCGAAACAGGATCCCCGGCTTGGGATGGTCGGGGATCGTGCGGATCAGCTCTGCCAGGTCGGCATTGGGCGCGTCTTGCTTGCTCATGTCGCGGAGCCTAGCGGCCTGAAGGCGCAGCGACCAGTACCTGCACGCGCAGCGACGGGCGCTTGTGCCGATAGCCACCAGCCGCTAAGGGCGCGCTCAATTCTTTCTCATCAACGCAATCGGCCCGTCCGCGACCCTTCCGGTCCCCGGCGGCCCCCATCGGCAGGTAATCGGCATATGAAGATCAGCGGCGTGGACATCCGTCCCGGCAACATCCTGGAATATGAAGGCGGCATCTGGAAGGTCGCCAAGATCCAGCACACCCAGCCCGGCAAGGGCGGCGCGTACATGCAGGTCGAGATGAAGAACCTGCAGGACGGCCGCAAGACCAATGTCCGCTTCCGCAGCGCCGACACGATCGAGCGCGTGCGCCTCGACACCAAGGACTTCCAGTTCCTCTATGCCGAGGGCGACATGCTGGTGTTCATGGACACCGAGACCTACGAGCAGATCAACCTGCCCGCCGACCTCCTTGGCGATGCGGCCGCGTTCCTGGAAGACGGCATGCAGGTCACGCTGGAACTGTGGGAGGAAAAGCCCATCTCGGTCCAGCTGCCCGAGCAGATCGAGGCCACCATCGTCGAGGCCGACGCCGTGGTGAAGGGCCAGACCGCGTCCTCCAGCTACAAGCCCGCCGTGCTTGAAAACGGCGTTCGCGTGATGGTCCCGCCGCACATCGAAAGCGGCACGCGCATCGTCGTCGACGTGTATGAACGCACGTATGTTGGGAAAGCTGGTTAACAGCCGGCGTTAGGTAACAGAAATCATGGCAGTTTCCGGTATCATTCGCGTGCTAGAGCGCGCCGCCCGCAAGGCGGGTTCGCGCCTGCGCCGCGATTTCGGCGAGGTCGAGCATCTGCAGGTCAGCCGCAAGGGCCCTGCCGATTTCGTGTCCAAGGCGGACGAGGCGGCAGAGCGCATCCTGTGGGACGAGCTGCGCGCCGCGCGCCCCGACTGGGGCTTCCTTCTGGAAGAAGCGGGCGAGATCAAGGGCGACGAAACCAAGCCGCGCTTCATCATCGATCCGCTCGACGGCACGACCAACTTCCTCCACGGCATGCCGCATTTCGCGATCTCGATCGCGGTGCAGGAGCCGAAGCTGGGCGGCGGCGGATGGGGCGAGGTGACCGCGGCGCTCGTCTACCAGCCGATCACCGACGAAAGCTTCTGGGCGGAAAAGAGCCGCGGGGCGTGGCTGCACGATGCGCGGCTGCGCGTCTCGGCGCGGCGCGACCTGTCCGAATCGCTGATCGCCACCGGCATTCCGTTCGGCGGTCACGGCAATTTCCCCGAATGGCACGAAGATCGCGGGCGCCATCGGTCCGCGCGTCGCGGGTATCCGCCGCTTCGGCAGCGCCGCGCTCGACCTCGCCTGGGTCGCCGCCGGCCGGTACGAGGGATATCTGGGAAGCGGGCCTCAAGCCGTGGGACAGCGCCGCGGGCTGCCTGCTGGTGCGCGAGGCCGGCGGCTTCGTCTCCGACTGGCGCGGGCGTTCGCTGCCGGTGTGCGACCAGACGATCCTGGCCGGCAACGACACGCTGCATTCGCGCCTGCACAAGCTGCTCATCGGCGCGCTCAAGGGCGACTGATCGCTTTGATGCTTGATGCGCAGGCCCGCCGGTGACTAAAGGGCCTGCTCCAATGCGCTGGAGCAGGCGCGTGCCCCTGTGGCGGAATGGTAGACGCGAACGACTCAAAATCGTTTGTCGCAAGACGTGCCCGTTCGAGTCGGGCCAGGGGCACCATTTCACCGGAATTCCCGTTCATCGGGCAGCAATCTTGCTGGCGCGTGGCGCAAACCGCTGTTATCGGGCGGGTTAATGCCCGGTTTTCCGACATATCACGCGCTGGGCGCCATGGTGCTGACCGTGGGGATGTTCATCGCCTTTGCGCGCGGCCGCATCCCGACCGAGATCGTCTCGCCTTGCTGACCATCGCGCTGATCGCGCTGGGCCTGTTCTTCTTCCCGCTCGATCCGCTGCGGCCCGACCGACGGGCTGATGCTCGCCTTTTCGGGGTTTCGGCCATCCGGCGCTGATCACCATCTGCGCGCTGATGATCATGGGGCGCGGTCTGGTGGTGACGGGCGCGCTGGAACCGGCGACGCGCTTCCTGGACAGCGTGTGGAAGATCAACACGCAGCTGGGCATGCTGGTCTCGCTGCTGATGGCGATGCTGCTGTCGATGATGGTGAACGACACGCCGGTGCTGGTGCTGCTGCTGCCGATCTTCGTCGCGCTGGCTGAACGCGGCGCGATGGCGGCCTCCAAGACGCTGATCCCGCTTGAATGCCGCGGTGCTGATCGGCGGCATGGCCACGACCATCGGCACCTCGACCAACCTGCTGGTCGTCTCCATCGCCGAGGATCTGGGCATGGAACACATGCGCGTGTTCGATTTCACGCCCATCGTCGCCATCGCCGCGCTGGTCGCGCTGCCCTATCTGTGGCTGGTGATGCCGCGCCTGCTGCCCGACCACGGCACCGCGAACCTGCGCCAGCATCGCTCATTCGCGGCAACCCTGCGCGTCGACGACAATTCCGAGCTGATCGGCCTGACTCCGCGCGATCTGGAAGACCAGCTGCCGGACAATTTCCGGTTCGAGGGACCGCTCGACCGCCAGATCACCGCCAACTCGCGCCTGCCGGTCAGCGGCTCGCACCGCGCGCTGGACGAGGCGATGCGCGTGTTCAAGGCGCGCGTCGCGCCCGCCTGGGTGATCGAGCGTCTCAACGCCGCCGCCCGCTCGCAGCAGGCCGACGTGGTGGTGGTGGAAATGGCGATCACGCCGGGATCGCGACTTGTCGGCCTGACCATTCCCTCGTCGGGCGTGGCGGGGCAGTTCGGCGTGGCGGTCCTGGGCATCCACCAGCAGGAACGCGGTCCCGATCGGGGTCGGCACGAATATTCCGAGCTTCAGCTGAAAGCGGGCGACGTGCTGCTGGTCATGGGCCCGATTTCCGAGCTCGAGGAATTTGCCGAGACCGACCGCCTGCTCATGCTGGAGGGCGCCAAGGAAGTGCCCCGCCGGTCCAAGGCGGTGCTGGCCGGCGCGATCATGATCGGATCGGTCGCCACCGCCAGCTTTGGCCTGCTGGCCCATCGCCATCGCCGCGCTGGGCGGCGCGATCGCGATGTTCGTGACCGGCTGCGTCAAGTTCGACCGGGTGGGCCGCGCGCTGTCCGCCAATGTCATCGTGCTGGTCGCGGCCAGCATCGCCATCGGGCGGCTGATCCTGGAAAGCGGGGCGGCGGAATGGCTCGGGCTGATCATGTCGGCGGGCCTGCAGTTCCTGCCGCCCGCCGCGGTGCTGGCGGCGATCATGCTGTTCGTGACGCTGCTGACCAATTTCGCGTCCAATGCCGCCGCGGCCACGGTGGGCACGCCGATCGCCTTCAACATCGCGAACACGCTGGGCCTGCCCGCAGAGCCGCTGATCCTGGCAGTCCTGTTCGGCTGCAACCTGTGTTACGCCACGCCCATCGCCTATCAGACGAACATGCTGATCATGGACGAGGGCGGGTACAACTTCCGCGACTATCTGCGCACCGGCGTCCCGCTGGTGGTGCTGATGGCGACCACGCTGTCGGTCCTGCTGGTGATGTTCTACATGTGACGGGTGGGCGCGCTCATGCCGTGATGGGGGCGATGCCGGGCGCCAGCCGATAGCCGATCGCCGCCTCGCTCAGCAGATAGCGGGGCAGGTCGGGCTCCGGCTCGATCCGGCGGCGCAGCTGGCGGATCGCCACACGCAGATATTGCGGTTCGCTCGCATGGCGGCCCCACAGCCACAGCATGCGCTCATGCGTCACGAACCGGCCCTTCGCCTCGATCAGCAGCGCCATGATACCCGCCTCACGCTCGGACAGCGCATGTTCGCGCCCGTCGATCCTCAGCACCCGGCCGTTCAGCGCGATGTCGCCCGGCAGCGATGCGCCGGTCTGCAGCAGCTGCAATCGCGCGGCGAGTTCGGCCGGATCGATCTTGCCCGTGGTCAGGAAATCGAACGCGCCCGCCTCCAGCGCTTCGCGCCGCACGGCGGTTTGCGCGCGACCTGCCAGCAAGATCGCCTTTGCGCCCTGCAACCGCGCGCGTTCCAGACCCGCGGCGAGTTCCGGGTCCGAAGCGCTCAGCCACGCGGCATCCTTCGGCAGGGCCACCGGGCCGAGAATCGCCAGCGCCGCAAGCCATTCCCGGCGGTCTTCCTCCGTCAACAGCGCGGCGGCGGACCCGTTGTCGGCTGAACGGGTTGCGTCATCTGGCATGACGAACAGATCCTGGCGGATAAATCGGCAATATTGTGCCGGAATTTCCAATACAAGAGTTCATTAGTTTCTTTTTCGTGACAAAGGCGCTGTCTAGTTGACAACCCTGTCAGATATGCAAGTTTCCGTCCATTGGCTCGATTGCAGATGAGGGCGAGCATGAAACAGGTTTTCGCGCAGGTACACGATCACCACGCGCTGAGCGACAATGACGATATCGGCGACATTGCTGCATGGCTGGATGGACTGAAGCATCCGGCAGGCGGCGGGTCGCGCGGGTTTCGTCGTACCATTGATTCCCTGATGAATAATTGACGAGAACGGCGGGGTCATTCCCGCCGTTCTGCATTTCGGCATGCTCTGCGGCGCGCGGCGCAGCCGTACGGCAAGATATGCGCGGAACTGGATCTTCTTCAAAGGCGTTTCCCCAGCCATCTCAACTGGGGATTCATCCATGACCGAAGAACGCATTACCCGTGTCGAAACGCCTGCCGGCGATAATCCCGCAGGCACTACCCCCGCAAGCGCTACCTATGTCCGAACCGAAGTTGTGCGCGATGCCGAGCCGGCCAGTTCGCGCGGCGGAATGGCGTCGGTCCTGCTGGTGATGGTCGTGGTCGCGGCGTTGATCGGCGGGTTCGTCCTGATGCAGGGCCAGGACGCCGAGATCGCGAAGGACAATGCCATCGCGGGTGCCGCCGACAGCGTGGGCAACGCCGCCGACAGCATCGGCAACGCCGCGGACCAGGCAGCGGAAAAGATCGCAAACTGATCCGGCAAGCCCCCCGCGGGCATCGACAAGGGGCGGGCGGGCCAACGGGCCTTTCCCGGCCCTTTTTGCCGCGCGTCATATACGCACCGTTTACCATGGCGCGGGTACGCTGCGTCCATGGCCGCAACCCAGGAACGCTCACCCCCTTCTGAACCGTCAGACCGCTCCGCATGACCGGGCTGGGGATCCCCGGCTGGCCTGCGGTCGCAGGAATCGCGGCGGCGCTGGGCGCGGCGGCGTGTCTGGCGGCGCCGCTGCTGCTGCGCGACCGGGGCCGCAGCGCGGGGCTGCGTGCGGTGATCGTCGGCGCGCTTGGCGCGGCGGGCATCGTGCTCGTCACCGGTGTGGCGCCCGACATCGACCCGCGCCTCGCCTGGCTGGTGGAGACGCCGCGCAACCTGGCCTTTCTTGCGCTGATCGGCGTGCTGCTTTCGGCAGAGGGGCGCCATGCCAGCGTGACCCTGCTGCGCCCGGTGCTGTTCGCGCTGACCTTTGCCGAACTGGCGCATCTGCCGCTGATGGTCCTGACCGAATGGTTCCGCCACGCGCAGGCGGTGGCGCTGATCATGAACATGGCCGCGCTGTTCCGCATGATCTTCGCGGTGGGCATGCTGGTGCTGATCCACAACCTGTTCGCGGGGACAGAGCCGGAGCAGCGCTCTCGCCTTGGTCCCGTCACCACCGCGCTGGTGCTGGCCTGGGGGTTCGAGCTCAACCTTTATGCGCTCACCTATCTGTCGGGCGCGATGCCGCAGCCGATGGTCGCGGTGCGCGGGCTGGCGTGGTGTGCGGTGGCGGTGCTGCTCTACCGCGACGGGCGGGCGCAGCCGGAACGCCGCTTTGCCCCGTCGCGTTCGGCCACGTTCCAGTCGCTCTCGCTGCTGGTGATCGCGTTCTATTTGCTGGGCATCTTCGCGCTCGACACGGTGCTGGGTGCGCTGGACATCGACATGGGGGTCGCCAGCCAGTTCTTCGCCATCGTGCTCGCCATGCTGATCGGCCTGCTGCTCGCCTCGCGCGGGCTGCGCGCGATGCTGCGCGAGGCGATTGCCCGCAATCTGTTCCGCCACCGCTTCGACTACCGCGCCGAATGGCTGCGGTTCTCGCGCATGATGGGGGATCAGGGCCGAGGCGCGCCGCCCGTGGGCATTCGCGCGGTGCAGTCACTGGCAGAGATCGTGGACAGCCCGGCGGGAATTCTGCTCTCGCCCGGCGATGAGGGGCATCTTGCGCTCGCCGCGCGCTGGCAATGGCCGGACGGCGAGATCCCGCCCGTTGCCCTGTCCGCCAATGCCCTGCGCGCGATGGAGGAAGCGGAAGACGTACTCGCGCTCGACGCGCTGCGAGGCGACGATGCCGCGCCCATCGCGCGGTTCCTGCCGTCATGGCTGCTGGACGATGCGCGTGCGTGGCTGCTGGTGCCGCTGCTGCTGGACGGGCGCATGGCGGGCGCGGTGGTGCTGGCGCGCCCCGCCTTCGCGCGCAAGCTGGACTGGGAGGATCACGACCTGCTGCGCATCGTCGGCCAGCAACTGGCGGTACACCTGTCAGAACAGGCGGCGCAGCGCGCCCTGCTTGAGGCGGGACGGTTCGAGGAATTCAACCGCCGCATGGCCTTTGTCATGCACGACATCAAGAACCTCGCCAGCCAGCTGAACCTGACCGTCAGCAATGCGGAACGGCACATGGAAAACCCCGCCTTCCGCGCCGACATGCTGAGCACGCTGCGCAATGCGACGGGCCGCATGGAATCGCTGCTGGCGCGGCTGTCGCACTACGGCGCCAGGGGAGAAGGGCGGATCGAGCCGGTCTGTGCGCACGACCTCGCCTCGCAGATCTTTGGCGCCCTGCCGCACCGGGGCCGCGTCCGCATCGCGCCGTCGGGCCGCGTGCCCGTGCTGGCCGACCGCGACGGGCTGGAACAGGTGCTGCGCCATCTGGTCCAGAACGGCATCGACGCCAGCCCGCCGCAGGGGGAAGTCGCCATCACCATCCGCGCCGCCGACACCGAGGCCGCGATAGAGATCGCCGATCGCGGCCGGGGCATGTCCGAACCCTTCATTCGCAGCCAGCTGTTCGCTCCCTTCGTCTCCACGAAGCCCGACGGCTTCGGCATCGGCGCATTCGAAGCGCGCGAGATGGTGCGCGCGATGAAGGGCCGCCTCGACGTCGTCTCGCGTGAGGGCGAGGGGACGCGCTTCACCATCTGGCTGCCGCTGGCCGAACCAGGCCGACCCGGGGCCGAAGCCGGAATCGCCGCAGATCCAGACAGAAAGGTCGCCTGATGTCCGCGAAGGCCCATGAAGGCGAAAAGCCCCGCCTGCTAGTGGTCGAGGATGATCCGGGCCTTGCCGACCCAGCTGAAATGGGCCTGGGACGAGTTCGAGGTCACCTGCGTCGGCGACCGCGAAGTCCGCCATTGCCGCGCTGCGCCAGCACGAGCCCGATGTCGTCACCCTCGACCTGGGCCTGCCGCCCGATCCCGACGGCACCAGCGAGGGCTTCGCCGTGCTCGACGCGATCATGGAGCTGAAGCCCGATACCAAGGTGATCGTCGCCAGCGGACACGGCGCGGCCGAAAGCGCGCTGCAGGCGATCGAGCGCGGCGCCTATGACTTCTATCGCAAGCCCGTCAGGATCGAGGAGCTGGCGCTGATCGTGCGCCGCGCGCTGCATCTCGCCGCGCTGGAGGCGGAGAACCGCCGCCTCGCCGCCCGGGTGGGCGACGATGCGACCGTGCTGGGCGGTATCGTCACCGCCGCGCCCGAGATGATCCGCACCGCCCGCACGGTGGAGCGGGTCGCCAGTGCCGATGTCTCGGTCCTGCTGATGGGTGCCAGCGGCACCGGCAAGGACCTGCTGGCGCGCGGACTGCACGCCGCCAGCGCGCGTGCCGCTGCCGCCTTCGTCGCGATCAATTGCGCCGCCATCCCGGACCATCTGCTGGAACAGGAGCTGTTCGGTTACGAGGCGGGCGCGTTCGAGGGCGCGCATTCGGCCCGTGAAGGACGGATCGAGATGGCGGGCGGCGGCACGCTGTTCCTGGACGAGATGGGCGATCTTCCGCCCTCGCTTCAGGGCCGGCTGCTCCGCTTTGTCGAGACACGCGCGGTGGAACGCATGGGCAGCGACCGACCGATCCCCGTCGACGCGCGACTCGTCTGCGCGACCCATCGCGACCTGCCCGCCGCGGTGGCCGCGGGCCAGTTCCGCGAGGACCTCTATTTCCGGCTGGCCGAAGTCGTCGTGGCGATCTCGCCGCTGGCCGAACGCGCGGGCGATGCCCCGCTGCTGGCGCGACACTTCCTTGCGCGCTTCGCGGCCGAGATGAACCCGCAGATCAAGGGTTTCGCGCCTGACGCGCTGGCGGCCATCGACGCATGGCACTGGCCCGGCAATGTGCGCGAGCTGGAAAACCGGGTGAAGCGCGCGGTCATCATGGCGGACGGCAGGCTGGTCGGGGCAGAGGATCTGGATCTGACCGAACCCGGCGACGATCTGGCGCAGGCGCTCAACCTCAAGGCCGGGCGCGAACAGGCGGATCGCAAGTTGATCCGGCACGCGCTGGCCAGAAGCGAGGGCAATATCTCGTCCACGGCGCGCATGCTGGGTATCAGCAGGCCGACGCTTTATGACCTGATGAAGCAATATGATCTTTCGACTTGACGTTCGTCGGTCGATTTCTTCACGCTGTCGATTGTCGTCTTGAGAAATTGTGGATAAGTGTGCTACTACTCCTCTCCAGGGAGAGCGAGCATGGAAGACATTCTGGAAAATCACATGCTGGACGGTTTGCGGTACTACCGCGAGGAAACGAAGCAGATGCTGGCCATGGCGAGCAATTCGGGCGATCCGCAGGGCATCGAACGCCTGCAGCGTCGGATGAACCGCCTCGACGACCGCATTCGCGCCTTCGACCTGCAAAGCCGCCAGATGCATTGAATGCATTGAACGATCGCCTGCCGCTCTTCGTCGCCTTTCAGGGGCTGAAGGGCAGGCAACAAACGACCCGCTGGTCGCGATGCGACCCAGCGGGTCGCTTGCGTTTCGCGCCGCGGAGACTGGCCGCCCGGGGGGGGCTGAAGCCACGCGTGACAGCCGGAAATATTGTAACCGGCGGGCATGGTACCCAAATGGCGGACAATCCCCCACCGCCCGCTTGACGCGGAAGAACAAATTCGGAACATCTCTTCTCCATGAGCCTTACCACGATCTCCGTGCGCGGCGCGCGCGAACATAATCTCAAGGGTATCGACATCGATCTGCCGCGCGACGCGCTGATCGTGATCACCGGCCTCTCCGGCTCGGGCAAGTCGAGCCTCGCCTTCGACACCATCTATGCCGAGGGTCAGCGCCGCTATGTCGAGAGCTTGAGCGCCTATGCGCGCCAGTTTCTGGAGATGATGCACAAGCCCGATGTCGAGCATATCGACGGGCTGTCGCCCGCCATCTCGATCGAGCAGAAGACCACCAGCCGCAATCCGCGCTCCACCGTGGCGACGGTGACCGAGATCTACGACTACATGCGCCTGCTGTGGGCGCGGGTGGGCGTGCCCTATTCGCCCGCCACCGGCCTGCCGATCGAGGCGCAGACCGTGTCCAACATGGTCGACCGCGTGATGACCCTGCCTGAAGGCACACGTGCCTATCTGCTGGCGCCCGTGGTGCGCGGCCGCAAGGGCGAATACCGCAAGGAATTGGCCGAATGGCAGAAGGCGGGCTTTACCCGCGTCCGCATCGACGGCGAGATATACCAGATCGAGGACGCCCCCGCGCTCGACAAGAAGTTCAAGCACGACATCGAGGTCGTGGTCGACCGCCTCGCGGTGCGGGACGGCATCCAGACGCGGCTGGCCGACAGTTTCGAAACCGCGCTGCGCCTCGCCGACGGCCTCGCTTATGTCGACCTCGCCGATGGCGTCGTGCCGGGGCGCGAGGGCGAGGAACAGGCTGGCGGCAATCTGAAAGGCGCGGGCATCCCCGCCAGCCGCATCGTCTTTTCCGAACGCTTTTCCTGCCCCGTCAGCGGCTTCACGATCGAGGACATCGAACCGCGCCTGTTCTCGTTCAACGCGCCGCAGGGGGCCTGCCCGGTATGCGACGGGCTGGGCGAAAAGCTGCTGTTCGACCCCCAGCTGGTCGTCCCCAACGAAGGGCTCAGCCTCAAGAAGGGCGCAGTCGTGCCCTGGGCCAAGTCCAACCCGCCGTCGCCCTATTACATGCAGGTGCTCGCCAGCCTCGCCAATCACTTCGGCTTCGAACTCGAGACCCCGTGGGAACAGCTGGCCCAGGAACACCGCGACGCCATCCTGTTCGGCACGCGCGGCAAGCCCGTGCCGCTGACCTTCAAGGACGGCCGCAAGAGCTATACCGTCAACAAGGCGTTCGAGGGCGTGATCGGCAACCTCAACCGCCGCATGCTGCAGACCGAAAGCGCCTGGATGCGCGAGGAGCTGGGCAAGTTCCAGACCGCCCAGCCGTGCGAGGCCTGCGGCGGCGCCCGCCTCAACGAAAAGGCGCGCGCGGTAAAGGTCGCGGGCACCGACATCGCGGGCCCCGTCCGCCTCTCGGTCAGCGACGCCAAGCGCTGGTTCCTGGAACTGGAAGACAAGCTCGGCGACCAGCAGAAGCAGATCGCACGCGCCATCCTGAAAGAGATCAACGAACGCCTCGGCTTCCTCGACAATGTCGGGCTCGACTACCTGAACCTCGACCGCACCAGCGGCACATTGTCCGGCGGCGAGAGCCAGCGCATCCGCCTCGCCAGCCAGATCGGCAGCGGGCTGTCGGGCGTGCTCTACGTGCTCGACGAACCCTCCATCGGTCTGCACCAGCGCGACAACGACCGCCTGCTCGAAACGCTGAAACGCCTCCGCGACCTCGGCAACACCGTCATCGTCGTCGAACATGACGAGGACGCGATCCGCGCCGCCGACCATGTCGTCGACCTCGGCCCCGGCGCGGGCGTCCATGGGGGCGAGATCGTCGCGCAAGGCACGCTGAAACAGGTGCTGAAGTCCAAGAACTCGCTCACCGCCGCCTATCTCAACGGCACCCGCGCGATCGAGGTGCCCAAGAAGCGCCGCAAGGGCAACGGCAAGAAGATCACCGTGCACGGCGCGGTCGCCAACAACCTCAAGGACGTGACGGGCGAGATCCCGCTCGGCACCTTCACCTGCATCACCGGCGTGTCCGGCTCGGGCAAGTCGTCCTTCACCATCGACACGCTGTACGCCGGCGCCGCCCGTGCGCTGAACGGCGCGCGCGTCATCGCCGGGCCGCACCAGAAGATCACCGGCCTCGACCACTGCGACAAGGTGATCGAGATCGACCAGTCCCCCATCGGCCGCACCCCGCGCTCGAACCCGGCCACCTATACCGGCGCCTTCACCAATATCCGCGACTGGTTTGCCGGCCTGCCGGAATCGCAGGCGCGCGGGTACAAGCCCGGCCGCTTCAGCTTCAACGTCAAGGGCGGCCGGTGCGAGGCGTGCCAGGGCGACGGCCTCATCAAGATCGAGATGCACTTCCTGCCCGACGTCTATGTGACGTGCGAGGAATGCGGCGGCAAACGCTACAACCGCGAGACGCTGGAGGTGAAGTTCAAGGGCCGCTCCATCGCCGACGTGCTCGACATGACGATCGAGGATGCCGAGGAATTCTTCTCCGCCGTGCCCCCGATCCGCGACCGCATGCACATGCTGAACGAGGTGGGGCTGGGCTATGTCAAGGTGGGCCAGCAGGCGACCACCCTGTCAGGGGGCGAGGCGCAGCGCGTCAAGCTGGCCAAGGAACTCGCCCGCCGCTCCACCGGACAGACGCTCTACATCCTCGACGAGCCGACCACCGGCCTCCATTTCGAGGATGTGCGCAAGCTGCTCGAAGTGCTCCACCGCCTTGTCGACCAGGGCAACTCCGTCGTGGTGATCGAGCATAACCTCGACGTCATCAAGACGGCGGACTGGATCCTGGACCTTGGGCCTGATGGCGGTGTGCGCGGCGGCGAGATCGTCGCGGTGGGGACGCCCGAGGATGTGGTGAAGGTGGAGCGGAGTTATACCGGGCGGTATTTGAAGAGCATGATGTAGCTGGCGAATTCACAGCCGGCAGTGCTCTCATAGCGCTGAAGGCTTGATCTCAAGTGCCTCGCAAAAGGAACATATATCCTAGAAAGATGATGATAATCCAACTCGCGAGAGCCAGCGGGAGAGCGAACAAGAGGCCGCGGAAAGCCTCGAGCTCTCCGCATTGCCGCTCAGAATCTTCTGGCACTTGGTCGGTTTCTGAAAGCAGATCAGCTCGAACAGCGGGCGACGAGTTGAGATTGTTGGGAACCGTACTGTCTGCGTAGAGTTGCTTTAATTTCAAGCTCATCTTTGTACTGTATTTCTGCAGTTGAGTGTGGAGAATGCTAAGCGGCTGCGGAGATTGTCATTGAAAGAAGATGCGCTCGCGATGGACGCCTGGGTCCGCCGACTAGTCTGGATTGCAAATCAGATCGAAGAAAAGCAGACGGTCCCTGACACAGCCTTACTGCGCCACGCCTTCCATCTCACTACCTTGGCGCCATCGTGTTATTTTGGCTTTTTGGCAGCGGAGATAGATGAAGAGGGGCTGGAGGCATTACTAGAAGATGCCGATCTGGATCAGGCCAGTAGAACGCTCATTTCTCCTCACTTTTTCACACAGACGCTAACAGCTGCGGGTGCTGATTACCTTGCAACCGTCAGATTGAAAACAACAAAAATCGCGGGAGAAGCAACTGGTGCGACCATGCACCTCACGCTTCTGCTGGCGTGGATCCGATGCCTTCTGACAATGACACCGCCCCACCTTCACTCTCATAATCAAGGCCCGCTTCGAGCGCGACCCGGATAACCCCGGCGGTGTTTCGAACCTCAAGTTTTCGGTAGAGATTGCCGCGATAGATCTCCACGGTACGGGGGCTGATTTCAATTTCTCGAGCGATTTCCTTGTTGCTCAAGCCAGAGGTTAAGTTGACAAGAACCTGTCGCTCTCGAGCCGTCAGTGTTGAAACGGCATGAATTGCCGCCGCTCGAATCCGAAATTTGCGCATGCTACCAGCAGCGAGATCTAGGATCTGGTTTAAAGAGTTCCCCAGATCCGCAAATTCCCAGTAGCCGATTGCGCCAGCAGTCATGGCTCGCACTACATCGGCAAGTGCGGGATTTTCAGAATAGATGCCAATCGGAAAGTAATTTTCTCGCAACGAAACATCATGATCGTGATTAAAATGCTTATTCCAAATCGAATCTTTGTGAGCAAGCGCTACATCTATATCTGAGGTGATGGTTGCAAGTTCGGTGGTGTCTTCACAGCCTATGGCAGAAATATTTCTTTCTTGAAGGTCCTGCAGCAAATCGTCACGGCGTATGGCATCTTCATCGACTATCAATACGCGCGCTTTCGCTCATCAACTTCACCCACCCCCAAGAGGTTGCGAGCGTCTTCGTGCAACACTCAACCTTGCAGCGGCGTACATGCCGAAATCCTAAATGGAAAATGACAAGAAAGGTTAATGTTCTCCAGCGATCACTCTAAATCTATTACTTAAAATTTTTACTGTCCTACACACCCCCACCTGTATAACTAACCCGGTTCCCCTCAACCCTCGCATAGAGAGGAACCGGATATGCCCCTTGAAATTCCGCCGCCGTCCGACCGCAGCTTCGGCGAGCATTGCTGCCGCTGGCGCGCCCATGTCGAGGCCGGCCGCATCGGTACCGGCACGCGCTCCACGGACGAGATTGCGCTGATCCATCTCCGCAACGAGGAAGTGCTCTGGGGCAGGGCGCGGACCTTTGAATATCCCACGCCGCCGCGTCGGCGCCTGGGGTGATGTTGCCGGTTGCGGGTGAGCCGCCACGGCGGCGGGTGGCGCTGTTGGTTTGTTTTAGTCCCTCAAACGCCGGGCGCGGGACATCCGGCCCGCTTGGCTTCGCCGCATAAGCGGCGGCGGCCGTTCGGCCTTGCGGAGTCGCTTCGCGCCCCGTTCTCGCGCCATCCCTCCCGACCTGCTCTGCGCCTCTTTGGCGCTTTCCCTCCTGACCTGCGCTTGTGGGCGCTGCCGCGCCCCTTCTTTCTAGTTGGAGCCATTCCCATGACCACCGCCCTGAAGCCTGCCCTGAAACCCGCTCGCGCCGTGCATCACAACAGCTGGACCCGCACGAAGATGACCACCTTCCTGCGCGAACTCGCCGCTTCGCAATCGGTCAGCCAGGCCGCTGCCGCCGTCGGCCTGTCGCGCCAATCCGCCTACAAGCTGCGCGACCGTCTGGTCGGCACGCCCTTCGCCCTCGGCTGGGAAGTCGCGCTGGAGGCGGGCATTACCCAGCTGGCCCATGCGATGCTCGACCGCGCGATCAACGGCGTCGAGGTTCCCCATTACTACAAGGGCGAGCTGGTCGGCACCTCGCGCCAGTATGACGAGCGCCTCGCCATCTGGATCGCCGCCAACCCGTGGAAGGTCGGCCGCCACCAGCTTGCCCGCGAATACAGCGCCAAGGGCTTCGACGAACTGCTCCAGCGGATCGAGACCGGCCCGCTCGACTGGACCGACGACGAAGCCGGTGCCGAAGGCGCAGAGGCGCTGCGCCGCGCGCGCACCTATCAGGGAGCGCTGGAAGGCTGGTACGGCTCCAATGCCTGACGATCCGCACCTGCATGCGCGAATTTTTCCCGCACACCCATGGTGTCAACCGACCGCCCGAAACCCGCGGATTTCCGCGGCTGACGACAGGGTGACAGCGGTTGTAGGACATGTCGCCTGTGTCAACCGCCCCCGTGTTAATCGCCAAAGCCCCGGCCGCCGCTCTCGCCAGCGCCAGCGCCGGGGCGGGGCAGGGCGGCTGCGGTCGGGGGCGGGGGCCGGCGCACGAAGCCCTCTGGCCAATTCGCCGCCGCCGTTTTAAGGGCGCTTTTGTCAACACGGGGGGACACGAACAAGGGGGCCGCCATCGGCGCGTCGGCAGGGGCATCGGCCGTCTGGATCGGCCGGGGCCGCGAAAACCGAAATCCCCCGGGAGGGCGGTGCAGGTTCAGCCACGGCCTGCACCGCTCTCTTCCCGCCATCGGGTGGAGCAACGCGGAACGGGCGGCGGCTAGGTCGCCGGAACGGTCTCCGCAATCTCGCCGCTGGCGTCCCCGGATCCCTCTGTTCCGGCTCCCCCGTTTCCGGCCCCGTCGGCCGCGGGCTGATCCGGCGTATTGGCGGAATTCCCGGCGGGCAGGGCGACATTGTACTCGGACACGATCTTCCACGTGCCATCCGCCTGCCGCTGCCAGACCGATTGGCTCTGGCTGTCGATCGCGACCGGATCGTCGGCAGACTTGCGCCGCACCGCGATCCTGGCCGTCGTCACCGCAAAATCGGCGCCCGCCGAAACCCAGGTCCGCATCGGGGTCACGGTCATCGTCAGATCGTCATCCCCCAGCAGCGAGGCATAATTGGCGCGGATCGCCGCCGGATCGGTCAGCGGAGTGGCATTGGGAACGACCAACGTCGCATCGGGTGCATAGACCGACACCGCCCCGTCGACATCGCGCTGGTTCAACGCCGCGATCCTGGCCGCCTGCGCCTCCTTGATCGAAGCCTCGGCCTGCACCGGGTCGGGCGCTTCCTTGGCCGGGGGGTCCAGAACGGTGGGATCGCTGGACGTGTCACAACCCGCCAGGCCCACAAGGCACAGGCCAAGAGCGCATGAAACGATCACACGACAACGCAAGTCCATCATCCTCTCTCCTGCAGCCGGAACACCCGCCGCATGCTAAGCGGAAAAAGCCCGACCGGGCGACGGGCTGCGGCCCAGACCCTTAGCGCGTCGTTTCTGTTTCTTCGATCATTTTCACGAATTTTTCCCGCCACCAGTGGACGTCTTCCTTCTCGACCCCTTCGCGCAGCGTCCTGAACCGCGCCTTGCGTTCGGCAAGCGGCATCTTCAACGCGCGCTGGATCGCGTCGGCGACTTCTTCGGGAGCATAGGGGTTCACCAGCAATGCTTCGGGCATCTGCGCCGCCGCGCCGGCGAACCGGGACAGCACCAGCACGCCGGGATCCTCCGGATCCTGCGCGGCGACATATTCCTTGGCGACCAGGTTCATGCCGTCACGCAAAGGCGTGACCAGCCCGACCCGCGCCGCCCGGTACAGCGCGGTCAGCTCTTCCCGCCGATAGCCGCGATTGACGTAGCGGATCGGGGTCCAGTCCACTTCGGCAAACATGCCGTTGATCCGGCCGGCCAGTTCATTCAGCTCCTCGCGGACATGGCGATACTGCTCGACCTCTCCGCGGGACGGCGGGGCGACCTGGACCAGGACGACCGACCTGTGCAGTTCGGGATGGGCTTTCAGCATGTGCTCGAAACTGACGAGGCGTTCCTGCAGCCCCTTGGAATAGTCCAGCCGATCGACGCCCACGATCATCGTCAGTTGCCGAAGCGAAATTTGCATCCGCTCGGCCAGCTGGTGCGCCAGGTCGGTGTTGGCGGACTCCACGAAGTTGTGAAAGTCGATACCGATCGGGCACACCACGGCGCGCAGGCGCTGACCATCGACGGTGATGTAATCACCCTCCACCGTGCCGCCCAGCTCATTCTCGCAATAGTGACGAAAGCTTTCCAGCCATTCCGATGTCTGGAAACCTACGACGTCATAACCGAACATCGACCGAACCAGCCTGCCATGATGCGGCAACGATACCAGCAGGCGCGTCGGCGGCCACGGCGTATGCAGGAAGAAGCCGATCTTGTTCTTGATTCCGTGATCGCGCAGCAGCGATGCAAGCGGGATCAGGTGATAATCGTTGATCCAGATCGTATCGTCAGGCTCGATCATCACGTGAAGCGGTTCGGCGAAGCGCTTGTTGACCCGCTCATATCCCGATCCGAAACTGCGATTATATTTGGCTATGTCGATCCTGTAGTGAAACAAGGGCCACAGGGTGCGGTTGGCGAAACCGTTGTAATATTCCTCGATATCCTGCGGTTCGAGGTCCACGACGGCCGAGCGGACACCGCTCACTTCCTCGAAACTGACCGACCCGGTGAATTCGTCGACTTCCCGGCCGGACCAGCCGAACCACAATCCGCCCGATTCCCGCAGCGCCGCCTGCAGCGCGACGGCAAGGCCGCCCTGCGATCCGTCCGGACTGGGCATCGATACTCGATTCGAGACGACGATCAGGCGGCTCATGGCATTCCCCCGGTTGTTCGCTCCGCTCCATCGGGAGCATGTGATTGCAACGACCGGACAAGCCATTCGTTCACGGCGCCAACGCCTGACAGTCTGAAGCTGGCATGCGTCTGGCGGGGGGCACCGACAAGAATGGCCGCGCCGCCGGCGCTTTCCACGGCTTCGAAACCGTCCTCGTCGGTAACATCGTCACCTAGAAAGATGGGGCGATGACCCAGGAAGGGAGGCAAATTCAGCAGCTCTCCGATGGCCGTCCCCTTGTTGACTCCGGGCACCCGAAGCTCGACCATGTCGTGACCGTGCTGCAGATGCAGATCGTGATCATCGGCCAGTTGCCTTGCGAGATCGTGAGCCGCGTCGCGCATGCGGGGTGCCCGTCTGTAATGCAGCGCCGCGCCAAGGGGCTTGTCTTCGAACAGCAGGCCTTCGGCGGTATCGGCGAAGATGGCGAATTGCTGCTGCGCGGCATCCAGCCCTGCCGGGCGGGGCAGGTATTCGCGCTCGCCATCAGCAAGTCGCCATTCCGATCCGTGGCTTCCTGCTGCCGCCAGCCCGATCATGCCGAAGCCGTCGAGCACCTCTATCGCGCGGCCGCTGACCAGGGCCAGACGCCCGTCAAGCCGGTCGCTCAGCGCATGAAGGGTTTCGATCAGTGCTGCCGGTACCTGCACCGCGTCGGGGCGATCGCACAGTTCGACAAGTGTTCCGTCGAAATCTACAAACAGGGCATCGGTGCCAAAATCCAGTAGCGGAGGTTCGGCGAGCGGGGGATCGTGAGGTTGTGCTGTCACCCCTTGGGTTTGGCGGCTTGGACCGATGGGGTCAACCCTTCTGCTGCAAACGCGAAGAGGCCTCCATGTCCGCAAATTTCGCTTCGTCCTGGCGCAGCCATTGCAGCATCTCGGCGTCGCGATGCGCTGCGGATCTGATCGGTTTGTCGGTGACGGCTTTCAGATAGGCCCGCCCGCGCCGCCACAGCCATGCTGGATAGCCGAGCCATCTGCCACGATCCCGCGCCCGGGTTCCAGCGAACTCGGCCAGCTTTTGCGGAGTAGGCCTGAGCATGCGCCGCAGCGCGGCCATCGGTCCGGATCTGGCTTCGTCGAATTGGAGCCGCCGGACAAGGGCGCGCCGTTCCGTTTCGGCGGGATGCTGGAACATCGCATCAAGCGCGCGATCGACAAACGGGAGCGCCGCGTCGACGCGTGGTGCAAGCCACGCGGGAATATCGATCGGCCCCGCTCGCTGCGCGACCGCCAGCAGCAGATCGAGGGGGCGGCCGAGCGCAACACGATCGGCCGCCATGACCAGCGCTTCACGGTCGAGTTCCGGCCGGTTCCATAATCCGTGTACGTCCGAAATTGTCAGGGGCCCGTTGTCAAAGCAATTATGCAGCGTCGCATGCACCGTAAGATGCAGCAGATTGGCAAGCGGCGCCGAAAAGCGAGCCGTAGCTTTCCCAAGCCGGACCTCTTGTCCTGTCTGCAGCAGCAGGGCGCTTAGCTCCCCGTCCCCATCCCAGTCGCGCGAGAAGATGCGGTGGTGAATTTCGACGGTGACCTGATCATTCGCGCAGACCAGTTCGGGCAGTTGATGGTTGTATTCCGTGCCGTAGCTCTGGGCCCAGGAGGCCGACTGGAATCCGTTCTCGCGCAGCCATTGATGCGCCTCTTCCGCCCGCTCCGACGGAACCAGAATGTCGATGTCTCGCAAGGGGCGCATGGCTGGCTGCGGATAGACGGCGAACGCCAGCGCTGCACCCTTCAGCGCCACGTGCGCGATACCTCGCTCGCACAGCAATTGCGAGACGCGGCCAAGAACCAACCTTTGCTCCAGGCCATAGATCGACTGGCGGCGATACAGATCATCCAGGCCAGCCCGAATGTCGGCAGGCGCTTCGATGCGATTGTCGACAAGATGGCGCCGCAGCAGATTGGCGGTCCGTGTCCGGATGGCAATGGCTTCCAGCGCTTTCCAGTCGGCATGGTCCAGCGCTGCAAAATGCACGTCAGGCGGTGCAGAGCCGCCGCAGATCAGCACGATCATGCGCTCCGCTTCGGCATGGCGCGGCACACTCATGGTCCAGTCGTGTCGTTCAGACATTTCCGCGCCCCTGAAAACGAAGGTAGCGCGCCGCTGTCAGCCCCCGACCCGCAGCACAGAATATGCGAGCGGTTTCCAGCCCGCCGACCGTGTCGTCTCCCGACCAGTCGTGTATCCAGCGCTGCAGCCTGGGCAGGTCCAGGATCTCGGTGACGGTCGGATCGGAAGACAGGTGCTCCAGTTCCGCCAGGATCTGACCCCGTTCTCGCCTCCAGCGCACGGGCCAGTCGCTGCTCTGAATGCCAAGCCGCCTCTCGGTGCGAACCTGTTCGGGAACCCGGCCCTCGAGTAGGCGCCGCGCCAGCCAGCGCGTTTCGCCATTGCGCAGATATTGCTCGTCGGGAATGCCCACAGCCAATTCAAACAGGGGACGATAGCCAAGCGGAGAGCGCATCGGAACGCCGTAAAGCAGTTCCAGCGCCAGCCGGGTATCCGCCCCGTCGCCTTGCCCGCCCGCCAGCGTGGCTGCCCGCCAATCGCGCGAATTCGCAAGGTCTAGAAATAGCGGGTCGTGCCCTTTCGATGCGCTGCGCTCCAGCACGCCCGCGCGCTCCGCATAGTCGCGGCGCAAGGGGCACCAGCTGTCGAACGGGTCGGGCGAGCGTCCCCGCATCCGCCTCAATTGCTGACGCAGGCCGACGGGGAGGTGCGGCATGACGGCCTGGCTGATGAAACGGCGCGCATCGGATCCCTTGCCGCCCCGATGCACGACTTCGCGCCAGGCGCGCCGCACCTTACCCTGTCGCAGCCAGGTCGCGGGGCCGGTCAGACCGTCGTAGCTGAAGCCATTGTTGCCGAAATTGCCATCCAGCACGACGCCGTGTCCTGCCATCGCGGCGCGGCGCAGGATTTCGTGCCCCCAGTGCATGTTGCCTGCACCCATGGGCGGCAAGCCTGCCAGCAGGAAGAACTTTTCCTCCTGGTGGTCCAGCGCCAGTTCGCCTGTATCGACCAGTTCCAGATCGACCGCCGGATACATAGCGGCGAAGGCGGCCGCATGCGCGGATTCGTCGCCATGCGCGTTCGGCCATGCCAGCGCCTCGTAATCGGCCTGCGGTACCCAGCAATATGCCTTGAGCGGCGATCCTGGCTGCAACGTCTCCAGCGCGAAACTGGCAACGGCCTGCGAATCCAATCCCCCGGAAAGCTGCGTGGCGGGCCTGTCGATGTCCCGTGTGGCCTCGCGTAGCGCTTGAAACATTGCCGCTTCGACCGCATCGACATAGTCGCCATCCCTGGCAAAGCGAATATCGGGCAAGCCGCCGACTGCCCAGAAACGCCTGTGCCGAACGCCACCGGGATCAATGTCCACGATCTCTCCCGGAGCGACACGATCGATGCCGCGAAACCAGCCTTGCCGAGCATCCCGGAAATTCAGGAAAAGCGCATCTGCCAACCGGTCCTGGTCCACCGACGGCTCGGCACCGGCGGCAATGGCGGCACGCGGAGTGGAGGCGGCAACGACGCGCATTCCGTCGTGCCAGTAGTGCAGGGGCGGCGCGTCAAGCGGTGCGCGGGCCAGCCGGAGCCGATGCTCCAGAGGATAATAGGCGATGGCGGCATAGCGGCCATTGATGAAGCGATCGCACTCCTCGCCAAGCTGGGCGAGGGCAGCCGCATAGAGCGCCTCATCCCCGTTTCCCGGAGGCGCGGATGTCAGCCGGGCAAGAAGAGCATCGCGATCGTGCAATTCACCGGCGAACAGGACGCGCGCGCCATCGGGCCCGGTATGCGCGGTCCACGCCCGCGGGCGCGCGCCCAGGCGAGGGGGCGGAGCGTTTTTCAGCGATGGGCGCGAGAACAGAAGCGCTCCGGGTGCGTGGGCCGATCCCACCGGGCCGCCTAGTCCGAGGGACAGTGAGTTCGCGATCCTGTCCCGCAAGCCCGCCCGCGAGGTCCACCCCTCGTCGCGCAGATCGGCTGCGGCAGCGATTAACAGCGCGCCCATCGATGCTATCGCCTACCAGCAAGCGCCGCGGGCGCATTCGATATGACCATCAGCGGATTGTACAGCGAGCGGTCGCAATGGCCGATCAGCATCTCACCGCTTGTTTCGACCCACGCATGATAATGATCGGTCGAATTGTTCGCTCCTTTCTGTACCGCGATGACGAGAAGGGCGGACATGCCCCTGCGGCCAAGCATCCATTGCAGGGTCACCGCACGGGGGAGACACTTGGTGTGTAACGGCAGGATCGCTGCGGCTCGCTCGACATGGCGGGCGAGGCCGCCGGGATACTCATCCGCAGTCGGAGAAATCGCGAGAGGGTCCGCCAGCAAGCTCTTGGAAACAATCGCTCCAAGGCTGCCGCGCCAATATTTCAGGGGTACGACATCGACCATGAATCGCGCGATCGGGAGCAATGCCACCGCTTCGATGGTCAGCAGCCGAGATCGGTTTCGCATCATCTGGCGAAGATAGCCCTGGCAGGATCGTTCGATCAACGCTTCCCGACGCTCCGCATGCACATCATTCGAAGCGGGCAAATCCGGCGTCGACCAGGTTCTTCGCGAAACCGTTCACGCCTTCACGGGCGCGTTGCGGCTCTACTTCATATTCGTCGCACAAGATCCGCGAAATGCCTTCAAGATCGCCTTCTGTGTCAAGGAGATTCCAGATACGGAGCCCGACTTCTTTCAAAGCAAAGAATTTGCCCGTATCGACATCGATCAGCAGAAGCTCGTCATCGATCGGACTGGCTTCGTAACGCTCGGAAATCTTGACGACCTTGCTGCATGTCATGACCGGCGTTCTGCATGATCCCATTCAAGTTTGCCAACATTATTAAGGGTGATGCGCAAGTGAGCGCATCCTTCACCACAGAATACGCAAAACCTAAAGCCGCCAGATGCTCAGGCAACTGACGGCACGATAAGAAAAACAAACCGGATTCAGAGCAAGGTGTTCGCTCGCCACGCAGCGCCGAACGCGGTGCACATCCGGACGCGGAAGGCTACGATTTGCGAGCCAGATTGTTGGTGCCGCTGCCGTCCATGTAATAATTGTTGCCAGTTGCAACGGAAGAAAGGTCCACGTCGAGCGCTTCCAGCTTCGGTTCCGTCCAGGTGGCTTTCGGCTGTTTCATAATTTGTTTACCTTCGTAATCAGCAGTTCACGCCTGTCCCTTATACACTTTATTGCGCAGTTCGCAAATGCAAGAAACTGCAAGGCCGTTTCAAAGGGCGCTCAGGCGGCGCGCGATCAGGGCGATATCCTCTTCGAATCTGTCCCGGTTGCGCTGTCTTCTCAACGTCCAGACCCGCAGGCCTGTTCCCATACTTCGCAGAAGGGACGCATGGGCAGCCCCATCTTCCAGTCGAACCGGTATTTCCATGCGATACATGGCCCTGATAAGGTGGGGTATCTTGGCCGAACCGGTGCATGCCTCCAGTCGAGGTTCCCCACGCTTTGCTGTTTCCAGCACGATCAGATCGGTCAGCGGCAAAGGTCCGCCTGTATCGGGATCGCAGTGATCGATTGCCGCGAAGAACTTGCCTGATCCGGCTTCGACCGGGGCGTGCCGACTGGCCCCGACCATTGCGAACGCGTCGCTGCAAAGCTTGATCCGATCGCGGTCCGGCCATGCGACAATCGAATTGCCGGATATCTCGACCAGCAGCACGTCGTCGGACCGGTGCGAGTATCCATGCCGCGCCAGCGCGGCTGCGAGCGTCGATTTACCCTCGCCGGAATCACCGGTAAAGGCGACGACCTTGCCTTGGATGACGACGCTACTGGCATGGAGTGGCACAAGCCCGTTCAGCCAGGCCACACCGCCATAGACCGTACCATGATAGAAAAGGTCGGTTTCCTCATCCGATCCTGAGCCGGCCTTATCGACGGCGATGCCCGCACCCCGCCGGTAGTGAAAGCGCGTTCCGCTTGGTGTCGTGAACAGGAAAGCGTCGCGCGCAAGCTGGATTATGTCATCGCTGTACAAGCAATCGGGCAGCCGCGAGGGCACCGGTCGCTCGGCCAGCCGCATTTCTTCGCTGATGATGGCGGGAAAACTCATGGCGGGGTTTGTATCGCGCTATCGCGGAAATGCCAGAGCAACGCTCAATCGGCGAAGGCGGCATCCTCGAGCATGAGTTCCGCAGCCGGCACCTGGCCCCAATCGTCGATCTTGGCACGCCCGGCGAGCCACAACCGGCGCCCCCGCGAGCCGTGCAGCAGCGCCTGCCCCAGGTCGGTTTCCTCCGCCCGGAAAGCGATCGCCTTGAAGCGCGCACCATCCTGTCCAGCGGCGATCAGGCGGACGTGGCCTTGGCCGACGACATCGGCCTTGATCAGCGTCACCGGCCCCACAGCCACGCGCGGAGCGGGCCAGCCGACGCCATAAGGACCTGCTGCCTCGAGTTGTTCGACCAGTTGCGGCTGCAAACCCCGCGGCGTGAGCGAAAGGTCCAGCGTCAGCGCGCGCGATGCCATTGCCCGCTCGACATCCCGGCCCAGCTTTTGCTCAAGCCAGTCGCGGAAATGGTCGATCCGGGCCTCGTCGATCGTCAGCCCCGCGGCCATGGCATGTCCGCCGCCCTTGACCAGCAGCCCGTGCTCCCGCGCAGCGATGACCGCGGCGCCCAGGTCCACGCCGCTGATGGACCGGCCTGATCCCTTGCCCTGCAGAACTGCGCCTTCAACCTCGTCTTCGATGGCGATGACGAAGACTGGCTTGTTCGCCTTTTCCTTGATGCGCCCGGCGACGATGCCGATCACGCCCGGGTGCCAGCCGCGTCCCGCCAGCACCAGCACCGAGCGGTTATGCTGCGCGTGAAGCTGCGCTTCGGCCGCTTCCTGCACGGCGGCCTCGATCGCGCGGCGTTCCTCGTTCAGCCGGTCGAGCGTGGTCGCGATTTCGCGCGCTTCGCCCGGATCCTCGGTCGTCAGTAGTCGCACACCCAGGCTGGAGTCGCCGATCCTTCCCGCCGCATTGATGCGTGGACCCAGCGCAAAGCCGAGGTCGCTTGCCTGCGGAGCGCGCTTGACCCGGCCTGCATCCATCAGGGCCGCGATGCCGACATTCTGCCTGCGCCCCATGATCTTCAGGCCCTGCGCCACGAATGCCCGGTTGAGGCCGTGCAATGCCGCCACGTCGGCCACCGTGCCCAACGCCACCAGATCGAGCAACGCCATCAGGTCAGGCTCCGTCCGCGAAGCGAAGAATCCCTCACGCCGGAGGATGCGGACGAGGGCTATGCCCACGAGGAACGCAACGCCAACGGCTGCAAGATGTCCATGCGCCGCCGCATCTTCGCTTGAATCAAGCCGGTTCGGGTTCACCAGCGCGGCCGCGCGCGGCAGCTCGCTCGAGCATTTGTGATGATCGACAACGATCACATCGACTCCGACATCGGCTGCAGCGGCCAGCGCCTCATGCGCCATTGCTCCGCAATCGACCGTCACGATCAGCGTCGATCCGCTTTCGGCCAGCTGCACCAGCGATTTGCCGGTGGGTCCGTAACCCTCGAGCAGGCGATCGGGAATATAGTGCCCGGCTTCGACGCCCAATTGACGCAAGAGCCGGATCAGCAGGGCCGCGCTGGTTGCGCCGTCGACATCATAGTCGCCATAGATGGTGATCGCCTCGCCGCCCAGAACGGCCTGCGCCAGCCGTTCGGCGGCACTGTCCATGTCGGCGAAGATCGAGGGATCGGGCAGAAAGGCGCGCATCGTCGGCTGCATCTGCCGCTCGACATCGTGTTCGGCGACACCGCGCGACAGCAGCAATTGCCGGATCAGGCCCGCTCCGTCGGACGATTGGCCCAGCGCCATGTTCCCGCCGCGCCAGTGCCACGCCCGCCCGGAAAGCGAGGAGGACACGTTGCAGACATAGCCCTTGATATTGCGTTCTTCGGTTCCGACAGCCATCCACGGTGGGGTAGCACGTCTTGCCTTGCGCATCGGCGGGGCAGGGGCGACTCCGGCCAGTTATCCACCATTAACGCTGGCCGACAACCACAAGGATCGAGACATGCCGAACGACAATGCAGGTCCTGCAGGTGCGACCGATGGCAGCCTGCTGATCGTGTGGCATTCGCGCACAGGCGGTGCAGAGGCGATGGCGCAGGCCGCGTTGCGGGGCGCGACGGACCACGCTCCCGAGATCGGCTGCCAGATGATCCGCGCGGATCGGGCGATGCCGCAGCACCTGCTCGGCGCGGGGGCCATGCTGTTCGTCTGTCCCGAAAACCTCGCCGCCATGTCGGGAGTGATGAAGGAGTTCTTCGACCGCTGCTACTACCCGGTGCTCGGCAAGATCGAGGCGAAGCCCTATGGCACGGCCATCGCCGCGGGATCGGACGGCGAGAACGCAACCCGCCAGATCGACCGTGTCGCGACCGGGTGGCGGCTGCGGCGGGTGGCCGACCCGATCATCTGCAACTTTCATGCACAGACGCCAGAGGAGATAATGGCGCGCAAGCAACTCTCCTCTGCCGACGCTGATCGCTGCGCCGAAATGGGCGGGGCGCTTGCTGCCGGGCTGGCCATGGGGCTTTATTGATGAATGTCGCAAACCTGTCCCGGTGCGGGATAGGTCCGTTTCGGATCAAGCCGAACCTCGCCAGCCAAGCCACATTCGTATAGGAACAACACCTAAGTGAATATTGTCACCGGATTGGCGATCGTTTGCCTAAGCGATCAGCTTCTGAATTAGGAACGAAATAAAGTTGCGGGGTCTTGCCTTAACCCTCCTGTTCCGTTGTTCGCGGTCGGTACTAGAGGGGCACGTAGAGTCAGTTCTGGATTCGCAAGAATTCATGCACCAAATGACAGGCGACTCTGGCTGGCTCGTCCGCTGGCCCGGGTTGAAGGCTGGCGATGGTCTATATCTCGAAATCGAAAGCGAACCGCTCTCGGGTGACGCCGGTCGAGTGGCCGAACACCTGTTTGACGTTCAGAAATCATCGCTCGATGGAAGCCATGCTCTGACGATTTCTTCAGGGGCGGGCGCCGAGGGGTGGGGCGATCCGGTTGAGTTGCTGCGTGCGCAATGCACTCTGGCGCTGCAATTGCTGAACGACGATGCGCGGGGTGTGCTTTGGTCCGGTGCGGACAGCCTGATGGGCGCGGATTATTTCCGCCGCATGGTCGGAATCTGGATGGAGGGCGGGGCGTTCCCGGCTCTCGGTCTCGCCGCTCTGATAAGGGAGGAGACCGGCGTGGTGCGGTCCGTCGGCCTGGATGTGCTGGTCGGCCAGGATGTCGCCGTGCTGCCGGCCAGCGGGATGAGCGCGGCTGATCAGGCCCGCCTTGCGATGCGCGTCATGGACTTCCTGGTGCGCGAAGGGCCGGTTCAGCAGGACCAGTCGGTCGCCGTCGATGGCTTTGGCATGGTCAATATGCAGATTGACCCGAAAGAAGGCATTATTAACCTTAGTCGCTAAGACCGGCATTAGGAATTGGTCGCGTAGTGCATCCAGACAGGCATGCAGGTTTCTTCAGCGAGCAGTTCCAACACCGATATACGGTTCCGGTCGGTCAACAGGCGCGGCGCGCCGGGCTATTCCCCGGGTTGGCAGCGGCACCATCTGCTGCCCCGGCAACTTCTCTCTTGCCATGGTCTGGATCGTTTCTTTTCGGAGCTTGTTCCGAAAGGGTTGGGTTTTGAAAATTTCGGGGCCAACGGGGTCCTGCTGCCAGCCACGGAAAGGCTGGCTCTCAGGCATGGCTTGCCGCTGCACCGCGGTCCTCATCGCCTCTATAACGAACTGGTGCTGGAAAGGGTCGCTGCGATCGAGATGTCTTGGTCACAGTCTAGGAACAAAAAGCAAGCGCCGGGCGGTCCAGCCAGCGACCGCTCGAAGAGGCAGCGTGCCGATGCCGAAGCGCTGGAGCGCATGGCCTTGCTGCAGCGCGCGCTGAAGCGGCGCCTGCTGGCCGGATCGGGGCGTTCGTTCATGCTCAACCGGAAAGACCCGATCGGCAGCAATGTCGATTTCTCCCACCTCGACGCGATGGCCGAAAATCTCTGGCAGGACACCCGCCCCTTCTGTTGAGGCAGTTCTGTTGCACCCGCGGCTACTCTCCGGCCGCTAGGATCGCTGCTCCAACGCGCCATTGGCGGCGCTCAGGATCGCCCGGACGCTGGCGGTCGCGACATCTTCGTCGATGCCGACGCCCCAGACGGTCTCTCCAGCAGGGGTGGTACACTCGACATAGGCGGCGGCGCGGGCATCCGATCCCCGGTTCATGGCGTGCTCGGAATAATCGTTCACTTCCAGCGCCAGGTCGAAACTCTCTCGCAGCGTGGCGATGACCGAGCTGATCAGGCCATTGCCACGCCCCGAAACGGAACGCTCCTCGCCCTGGACCGAGATCTTGCCACTGAAGATACGCGTACCGTCGGCGGCGCGCGCTTCCTCGTAATCGACCAGCTGGAAATGCTGGGGGCGCGACAGGCGATACTCGTGCCGGAACGCCTGCCAGATGTCGGCGGCGTTCAGTTCGCGGCCGGTTTCATCAGCCATCTTCTGCACGGCTTTCGAGAAATGGGGCTGCAGGCGCTTGGGCAGTTTCAGTCCCTTGTCCTGCTCCAGCACCCAGGCAAAACCACCCTTGCCGGACTGCGAATTGACGCGGATCACTGCCTCGTAATTGCGGCCGAGGTCGGCGGGATCGATGGGCAGATAGGGGACGCGCCAGATCTCGTCGTTCTGCTGCTCGTGCGCTTCAAAGCCCTTCTTGATGGCGTCCTGATGGCTGCCGGAAAAGGCCGTGAACACCAGCTCGCCACCATAGGGGTGGCGCTGGTGAACAGGGATCTGGTTGCAGTATTCGACCGTCCCGATAACGGAATCGATGTCAGAGAAATCGAGGCCCGGATCGACCCCCTGCGTGTACATGTTGAGCGCCATGGTGACGAGGCAGCAATTGCCGGTCCGCTCGCCATTGCCGAACAGGCAGCCCTCGATCCGGTCAGCGCCCGCCATCAGCCCCAGTTCCGCCGCCGCGACCCCGGTCCCCCGGTCGTTATGGGTATGCAGGGAGATCACCGCGCTGTCGCGGTTCGGCAGGTTGCGGCAGAAGTATTCGATCTGGTCGGCATAGATATTGGGCGTCGCCGCCTCGACCGTTGCCGGCAGGTTGAGGATGATCGGCCTTTCGGGCGTCGGCTGCAGGATGTCCATCACCGCCTCGCAGCACGCGATGGAGAAATCGAGTTCTGCGGTCGAGAACGTTTCCGGCGAATATTC
The DNA here is from genome assembly GCA_963752785.1 of uncultured Alphaproteobacteria bacterium. Lineage (GTDB taxonomy): Bacteria > Pseudomonadota > Alphaproteobacteria > Sphingomonadales > Sphingomonadaceae > Croceicoccus. The sequence continues at coordinate 196,394 of CAVVZE010000011.1, read as the reverse complement.
GAAATGCCAGTCGGTATCCGGGCGCTTGCCGGCCTCGTCACGGATGACCTTTGCACCCGCCGACCGCAATTTCGCGCACTTCGGCCTTGGACATGCGGAACACGATGTCGCGCCATGCGGGGCTCACCGCGTTGTAAACATGGACAATCGCCTGTTTCGCCCCCTCCAGGCTCTCGAAGCTGCGGCGGATCAGATCCTCGCGGCTCTGGGTAAGCACCTGCACCAGCACATCGTCAGGGATGCGGCCCGAGCGAACGAGACCCTGGATAAAGTCGAACTCGGTCGCGCCTGCAGCGGGGAAGCCAACCTCGATCTCTTTCAACCCGATCCCTTACCAAAGTGTCGAAGAAGCGGTTCTTCTTCACCGCATCCATGGGATCGATCAGCGACTGGTTGCCGTCGCGCATGTCGGTCGACAGCCAGCGCGGAGCCTTGTCGATCACGCGCGAAGGCCATTGGCGGTTTTCCAGCGGCACGGTTGGAAACGGTCGGTATTTGACCGAGGGGTTCTGCAACATCGTCATGGGATTTTCGCTTTATGTCTTGGCTGTCTGCGATTGCGATACTGGTTCGGCATTCAACGCCGCCAACATCTCGATCATGTCCCCCGGGGCGCCAGCCGCGCCGCGGACACGACGCATCGCCTCACGCCCGGGGGCGGATAAGTCGCAGGAGTAGTCCAAGACTTGCGTTCATGGCGCTGCCTATGCGGCACGCGAAGCGCCTTGTAAAGCCAAACCCTGCCGCAAAAGGGGCGCCGCGCAACCGCGAAGGCGCCCCTGCGTGGCCAGAACGTGTAATTTTACTGCTTTTCGAATGCCGCCGTGATGTCCAGCTCGACCTCGTCCGATACCAGCGGAACGAAGGTGTCGATGCCGAAATCCGAACGCTGGATCGTCGTACGCCCCTCGAAGCCGATGGTCAGCGCATTGCTCATCGGATTGGTCCCGGCGCCGGTAAACCGCGCGGCGACCACGACGGGCCGGGTGACGCCGTTCAGCGTGAGATTGCCGGCGATGTTGGCGGTGGTCTCCCCGGTCAGCGCGACCGAAGTGGACTGGAAGCGGGCGGGAGCGGGGTTGGGGCCGAAGAAGTCGGGTTCGGCGCCATCTTCACCAGCGCGCAGCAGATGGTCCTTCAGCCCTTCGGCAGCGACGGTCACATCGGCAACGGGCACCGTCACGTCCACGCTTGCAGCGGACAGGTTGGACGGATCGATCTGAAGCGTCCCCTCGGCTCCGCCGAAGATGCCAAAATAATCGTTGAAACCGAAATGGTTGACGCGGAAACCTACCAATGTGTGGTCGGAATCGGCGGTGTAGGTGCCCGCAGTCACCTGCGACACATTCATCTGGCCGGGAAGGGCAGGGGCATTGTTTTGCGCGATGACGGGTGCGGCAAGCGCGGCGCTGCCCAATACCGCTGCTGCGAAGCTGGTCTTCAGGTTGAAATTCATGTTGCTGTCTCCTCCATGGATGGACCGTTCCGGACCGATCTTGGTCACACCTGCCGGGCAGATAAAGAAGGCACAGCGATGTTACCGAAGACAGGCGAATGAAAGCGCGCAATAAAAATCCCGCTGACCGTGGCAAGGTCAGCGGGATTCTCGATGTTCCACATGCCTAAAGGCGCGAAAAGGATCAGTTCTTTTCCTTGTCGACCAGCTTGTTCGCACCGATCCACGGCATCATTGCACGCAGCCTGGCGCCGGTCTGCTCGATCGGATGCGCTTCGGCAGCCTTGCGGCTCGCCTTGAGCTCGGGCTGGCCGGCACGATTGTCGAGTACGAAGTCCTTGACGAAGCGGCCCGACTGGATGTCGGCCAGCACGCGCTTCATCTCGGCCTTGGTCTCGTCGGTGATGATGCGCGGACCGGTCTTGATGTCGCCATACTCGGCGGTGTTCGAAATCGAGTAGCGCATGTTGGCGATGCCGCCTTCATACAGCAGGTCGACGATCAGCTTTGTCTCGTGCAGGCACTCGAAATAGGCCATCTCGGGGGCGTAGCCTGCCTCGACCAGCGTTTCGAAACCGGCCTGGATCAAATGGGTGATGCCGCCGCACAGGACGGCCTGCTCGCCGAACAGGTCGGTTTCGCACTCTTCCTTGAAGTTCGTCTCGATGATGCCAGAACGGCCACCACCCACGCCCGATGCATAGGCGAGCGCCACGTCATGCGCATTGCCGGTCGCATCCTGATGGATCGCGATCAGGCAGGGCACGCCGCCGCCGCGCTGGTATTCGCTGCGCACCGTGTGGCCGGGGCCCTTGGGTGCAATCATGATGACGTCTATGTCCCGCGGCGGCTCGATCAGGCCGAAATGGACGTTGAGGCCATGGGCAAAGGCAAGCGCGCTACCCGGCTTCATCCGGCCCGCGATGTCGTCGTTATAGATCGCTGCCTGATGTTCGTCCGGGGCAAGGATCATCAGGATGTCGGCCCATTCGGCGGCTTCCGAATTGGTCATCACCTTGAATCCGGCGCTTTCCGCCTTCTTGCGCGTGGCCGATCCCTCGCGCAGCGCGATCGCGACGTCCTTGACACCGCTGTCGCGCAGGTTCTGCGCATGGGCGTGGCCCTGGCTGCCATAGCCGACAATCGCAATCTTCTTGTCGGTGACCAGATTGATGTCGCAATCGGCGTCGTAATAAACCTTCACTTCAACTTCCCCTTCAGCCCTGCACGAATTGCGGGGCGTTTATACAGGCTGCATCGCCGCTTCAATGCGCGATATGGCAGCGATCGGTTTGATAATTGCGTAAGGCGATCAGACGCCGTTCGGCCCGCGCATCATGCCCACGATCCCGGTCCGACCCACCTCGACCAGCCCCAGTTCGCGCATGAGGGCGACGAAGCTGTCGATCTTCTCCGGCGCGCCGGTAATCTCGAAAATGAAGCTCTGCGTGGTCGAATCCACCACCTTTGCGCGGTAGACATCGGCCAGCCGCAGCGCTTCCACCCGGTTGTCCCCCTTACCGGAGACCTTCACCAGCGCCAGCTCACGCTCGACATGCGGACCCTGCTCGGTGAGATCGACGACCTTGTGAACCGGGACGAGCCGGTCCAGCTGCGCGTGGATCTGGTCGATCACCTGCGGCGGGCCATGCGTCACGATCGTGATGCGCGACACGCGGTGGTTCTCGGTAATATCGGCCACGGTCAGCGAGTTGATATTATAGCCGCGCGCGGTGAACAACCCCGCGATCTTCGCCAGAATGCCCGGATCGTTGTCGACGGTAACGGCCAGAACGTGCCGTTCCTGTTCCCTGTGCTGGATATGCATCAGACCGACGCCTTTGCTTCTGCGCTGACGGTGATCGCAGCCGGGGCCTCGTCACCATAGAGCATCATGTCGGTATGCGCCGCGCCCGAACGGAACATCGGCAGGCAATTGGCCAGCTTGGCCACGCGGCAATCGACGATCACCGGCCCATCATGGTCGAGCATCGCCTGTATCCCGGCATCGAGATCGGCGGGATCCTCTATCACGATGCCCTTCCATCCATAGGCCTCCGCCAGCTTCACGAAATCGGGAAGCGCATCGGAATAGCTGTTCGAGTAGCGGGATTCATATGTCAGCTCCTGCCACTGGCGGACCATCCCCATGAATTCGTTGTTGAGGATGAACACCTTGACCGGCAGGCGGTACTGGCTTGCCGTGCCCAGTTCCTGGATGTTCATCTGGATCGATGCCTCGCCCGCAATGTCGATCACCAGCGCATCGGGATTGCCGATCTGCGCGCCGATCGCGGCGGGCAGGCCATAGCCCATCGTGCCCAGGCCGCCGCTGGTCAGCCACTTGTTCGGCCCGAAGAAACCGAAATGCTGCGCGGCCCACATCTGGTGCTGGCCGACCTCGGTGCTGATGATCGGGTCCTTGTCCCGGGTAAGGGCGAACAGCCGCTCGATCGCGAACTGCGGCATGATCTCCTCTTCCGAATTGGGATAGGCAAGCGACTGGCGCGCCTTCCAGCCGGTGATCCGCGCCTTCCATTCGGTCAAATCGTTCGCCTCGTGCCCGGCTGCTTTCCAGCGCGCGATCATCTGGCGCATGATCTCGCCGACGTCGCCGATGATCGGCAGATCGACGGTCACGGTCTTGTTGATAGAGGACCGGTCGATGTCGACGTGGATCTTGCGCGCATCGGGCGAGAAATCCTCAAGCCGTCCGGTGACGCGGTCATCAAAGCGTGCGCCCAGGCACAGGATCAGATCCGCGCGGTTCATGGCATGGTTTGCTTCCCACGTGCCATGCATACCCAGCATGCCCAGCCAGTCGCCATGGTCGGCGGGGAATGCGCCCAGACCCATCAGCGTCGAGGTGACGGGCGCGCCGCACAGCGCCTGAAGCTCGCGCAGCAGTGCGCTGGCCGCGGGGCCGGAATTAATGATGCCGCCGCCGGTGTAGAGCACAGGCGCATCGGCGGCCGCCAGCATGTCCATCGCCCGCGCAATGGCTTCTTCGTCGCCAGCGAACGGCGGGTTGTAGCGGCTGGGGATCTCCTGCGCCCTGCTATCGGCGCTGGCGACCTGGACGTCCTTGGGAATGTCGATCACGACGGGACCGGGACGGCCCGTGGTGGCGATCTTGAAGGCTTCCTCGATGGTCGCTTCAAGGTCGGCGGGATCCTTCACCAGATAGTTGTGCTTGGTGCAGTGACGCGTGATGCCCACGGTGTCCGCTTCCTGGAACGCATCGGTGCCGATCATCGCGGTGGCGACCTGGCCGGTCAGCACGACCATCGGAATCGAATCCATGAACGCATCGGCGATGCCGGTGACCGCATTGGTCGCACCCGGACCGCTGGTGACGAGCACGACGCCGGGCTTGCCGGTCGACCGGGCATATCCCTCCGCCGCATGAGCCGCACCAGCCTCGTGCCGTACGAGGACGTGCCGAATGCGCTGGTCGTTGAAAAGGGCGTCATAGATGGGAAGCACCGCCCCGCCGGGATAGCCGAACACGACTTCGACTCCCTGCTCGACCAGGCTGTCCATCAATATTTCTGCGCCGCTGCGCTCGCTCACATCTGGCTCCATCATTTCAATTGCCTGCCCTTACGTATTTGCCGTGCAGGAAAGCAGGGTCCGGGGACAAATAGGGGCCCGAGCGTTGCAGCGCCGGGCCCTTGGCCTTCATCCCCTTTGGCCGGCGAGGTAGGAGACATATTCGATCATGTCAACCGCAAACAACGTAATAAAGTTGCTAATTGCGGGGTGAAACCCTCAGAATAACACTCCTCCCGCTTCCATTGCTGCGGCGGCTGATGACGGAACCAGGTATATTGCCGCTTGGCGTAGCGGCGAGTGGCCAGCGCGCCCCGCGCGGCCGCCTCTTCACGAGCGATGTCGCCGTTCAGCCATGCCGCGATCTCCGGCACGCCAATGGCGCGCATTACGGGAAGGGCAGGATCCAGTTTGCGCGCGAGCAGGTTCTGCACCTCCTCCACCGCTCCCTCTGCCAGCATCATGTCGAATCGCCGGTCGCACCGCGGGTACAGCCAATCACGCGTGGGCAGCAGGATCATGGCATGAAGATCGATCCGATCGCCGATCCCCCCCTGAAGACGGGTCTGCCAGTGGCTTAGCGGCTTGCCGCTTGATCGGACGACTTCCAGCGCGCGGGCCACCCGCGTCGTATCGGCAGGCGCCAGGCGCGATGCGGCGGCGGGGTCCTCGATCGAAAGCGCCGTAAAGGCATCCGCGACGCCCAGCGCTCGCACAGCCGCCCTGATTGCCGGATCGATCTCAGGCACCGGGGCAATGCCGTCTATCAGCGTGCGCAGGTAAAGTCCGGTCCCCCCGACCAGGATCGGCAGGCGCCCCTCTGCATGCGCGGCATCGATTTCCGCGCGCGCCGCAGCTGCCCAGTCCGCTGCCGAACAGGCTATGGCGCCGTCCCATGCACCGAACAGGCGGTGCGGAATTCCGCGCATCTCTTCCGCGGTCGGCCGTGCCGACAGCACTGCAAGATCGGCGTAGACCTGCGCGCTATCTGCGTTGATTACCGTCGCCGGCAGCCCGTGCTCCTGCGCAGCCAGTGCGAGCCGTACGGCAAGATCGCTCTTGCCGCTGGCGGTCGGCCCTGCGATGAGCGCGACCCTCGGCCTTTCCGACCCCTGTTCTTTTCTGGAGACTTGTTCCGTGCTCATCGCCCGGCTGATAGCAGACCCCGCCACGCTTGAAAGCGCGCTCGATACGGCAAGCGCCGCATTGTCGGCCAAGGGGTGGGCCGTGGCGGGAGCGACCATGCTCGATTTCTGCGGCGAGGTGCTGCAAATCGACCTGGCGGACGGAGATCCGGCGCAGGTCCGCGCCATCCTTTCGGATGCGTTCTCCCCCTCCGACCTGCTGTTGTCGTCGGGCCCGATCGAGGTTCCGCACCTGTTCGTTTCCGATATGGACTCCACCATGATCGCCCAGGAATGCATCGACGAGCTGGCCGACTTCGCGGGGCTCAAGGACCGGATTGCGGCGATCACCGAACGTGCCATGCAGGGCGAGCTGGATTTCGAGAGCGCACTCAAGGAACGCGTCGGCCTCCTCAGGGACCTGCCCGCCAGCGCAATCGGGCAATGTCTGGCCGAGCGGATCAGACCGATGCCCGGCGCGCGCACCCTGGTCGAGACGCTGAATGCTCGCGGCTGTCATACGGTGCTGGTTACCGGCGGTTTCCATTCCTTCGCCGATCCGGTGGCCGAAATGCTGGGCTTTGCGCGGGTCGTTGGCAATGTGCTCGGCGTGGTCGACGGCAAGCTGTCGGGCGAGCTTGCCGCTGCCATCGTAGACAGTTCGGTGAAAAAGAAGACGCTGGTGGAGGAAATGGAGCGGCTGGGACCCGGTGCGCGCAGCCTGGCGATGGGCGACGGCGCGAACGACATCCCGATGATCGAGGCGGCGGATTACGGTATTTCCTACTACGCCAAGCCCAAGGCGCGCGCTGCTTCGGATGGCTGGATCGAGCGCGGTGACCTGACCAGCGCGCTGCAGCTGTTCGACATTCCGCGCAGCGAATGGGTAGCCGAATGACCTTGGGCCGAGGCGGGGGCGACGCCCGCCTCGGCTGATCGTCAGCCTTCCATCCAGTTGTGGAAGAAGGCGCGGTGGGCCGCCTTGACCTCGTCCAGCGGCACCATGCTTTCGCCGTAGGTGGATCTGAAGATCAGCCGGTCGCCGCCGGTCACGCCCAGCGCCAATGCAGCAAGCCCCGCCGCTTCTGCCGCCGCCAGCACCGGCTCGGCTTCGGTTGCCGTGACGATATAGCGTGCCTGGTCTTCTCCGAACCAGAACGCAGCAAGCGAACGGCGGTCCTCCGGCATTGCGACGGCAAAACCCATGTCTCCCGCCATCGCCATCTCGGCAAGCGCGACCGCCAGGCCACCATCGGAGCAATCATGCACCGCGCCGACCGCGCCATCGGCGATCAGCTCGCGCACGGTTTCGCCTGCCTTCCGCTCAAGATCCAGCATCACCGGCGGGGGCGTGCCCTCCTCGCGGTCGTGTATTTCGCGCAACCATAGCGACTGGCCAAGATGGCCGCTCTCGCCGCCGATCACGACGATCTGCTCGCCTTCGGCCTTGAAGCGGGGCGTCGCCATGATCGAATAGTCCTGCATCAGCCCGACACCGCCGATGGCCGGCGTGGGCAGGATGGCGCTGCCGCCGCCGGTCGCCTTGCTTTCGTTGTAAAGCGACACATTGCCCGAAACGATCGGGAAATCGAGCGCGCGGCACGCGTCGCCCATGCCTTCCAGGCAGCCTACGAATTGCGCCATGATTTCGGGCCGCTGCGGGTTCGCGAAATTCAGGCAATTGGTCGCGGCAAGCGGCAGGGCGCCCACCGCGCAGATGTTGCGCCATGCCTCGGCGATCGCCTGCTTGCCGCCTTCGTACGGATCGGCATAGCAATAGCGCGGGCTACAATCGGTGCTGATCGCCAGCGCCTTCCTTGTGCCGTGCACGCGCACCACCGCCGCGTCGCCGCCGGTCTGCAGCGTATCGGCACCGACCTGCGAATTCGTATTGCTCGGCAATCCAGGCGCGCGAGGCGAGATCGGGCGATCCCATCAGGCGCTTCAGATCGCCCGCGACATCATCGGTTTCGGGCACATCGGACAGCATCGCCGTGCCTGCCCATTCGGCATAATCCTCGCGGCTGATATGGGGCCGGTCGTACAGCGGCGCATCTGCCGCCAGGGGACCCAGCGGGATGTCGCAGACCACCTCGCCATCGAATTCCAGCACCATGTGCCGCGTGTCGGTCACTTCGCCGATGACCGCGAAGTCCAGCTCCCACTTGCGGAAGATCGCCTCGGCCATTGCTTCCTTGCCGGGCTTGAGCACCATCAGCATGCGCTCCTGCAATTCCGACAGCATCATCTCGTAAGGAGTCATGCCATCCTCGCGGCAGGGCACCTTGTTCATGTCGAGCCGGATGCCCGCCTTGCCGTTGGTCGCCATCTCGACCGAGGAGGAGGTCAGGCCCGCCGCGCCCATGTCCTGGATCGCAACGATCGCATCGGTCGCCATCAGTTCAAGGCACGCCTCGATCAGCAGCTTTTCGGTGAAGGGATCGCCGACCTGCACAGTGGGCCGCTTCGCCTCCGCGTCCTCGCCAAAATCCGCGCTGGCCATGGTGGCGCCGTGGATGCCGTCGCGGCCGGTCTTCGATCCCGACATAGACGATCGGATTGCCGACGCCAGTCGCGGCGGAATAGAAGATGCGGTCGCTGTCCGCGACGCCAACCGTCATCGCGTTGACGAGGATATTTCCGTCATAGGCCTTGTGGAAATTGGTTTCGCCGCCGACGGTCGGCACGCCGACGCAATTGCCATAGCCGCCGATGCCCGCGACGACGCCCTGCACCAGATGCTTCATCTTCGGGTGATCGGGTCGCCCGAACCGCAGCGCGTTCATGTTGGCCACCGGGCGCGCGCCCATGGTGAATACGTCGCGAAGGATACCGCCCACGCCCGTCGCCGCGCCCTGATAGGGCTCGATGTAGGAGGGGTGGTTGTGGCTCTCCATCTTGAAGATGCACGCCTGGCCATCGCCGATGTCGATCACGCCCGCGTTCTCGCCGGGGCCACAGATCACCCAGTCCGCTTCGGTCGGCAGCTTCTTAAGGTGCAGGCGGCTGGACTTGTAGCTGCAATGCTCGGACCACATGACCGAGAAGATGCCCAGCTCCACCAGATTGGGCTCCCGCCCCAGCGCATGAAGAACGCGCTCGTACTCTTCGGTGGACAGGCCATGGGCGGCAACGACGTCGGGGGTGATTGCATCGGTCATGGCGCGCGCCTTACCTAGGCACGCGGGCCTTCGCTAGTCCGTTTTGCGCGTAAAGCGCTGCAATCCACCGCCGGCGCGGCCTCGCTGCACTGTGCAAGGCTTCGACAGGCGGCGGCAGCACGGCTTGACCGGATCGCGGCCACGTTCCAAACACGCCGTGATGAGCGACCAAGCACCCGATATTTCGCAGATGACTTACGAACAGGCCCTGGCCGCGCTCGAGGACGTGGTTCGCCAACTCGAGGGGGGCGATGCCGCGCTGGACGAGTCCATTGCGCTGTACGAACGCGGCGAGGCGCTGCGCAAGCATTGCCAGGCCCGGCTGGACGCGGCGCAGGCGCGGATCGAGGCAATCGTCGCCGATGCCGAGGGCCGCGCCGCCGGAACCCGCCCGTTCGACGAGCCGGCAGCCTGAAACCGGTGTCCAGCATGGTCGTGAACGATGAACTTCCTCAAGCGCTTGAGCATATTGCGCGGGACGTCGACGCCTGCTTCGACGCAATTCTCCCGGTGCCGCAGGACGCGCGGGCGCGGCTGATCGAGGCGATGCGCTATGCCGCGATCGGCGGAGGCAAGCGGATGCGGCCGCTGCTATGCGTGACGACAGCCGCCATGCTGGCGGTCGAGCGCGAGACCGCCGTACGCGTCGGCTGCGCGATAGAGGCGATCCACGTCTACTCGCTGATCCATGACGATCTGCCCTGCATGGACGACGATGCCCTGCGGCATGGCAAGCCGACGCTGCACCGCCAGTTCGACGAGGCGACCGCCGTGCTGGCCGGCGATTCGCTCCACGCGCTGGCATTCGAGATCCTGAGCGATGCAAAGCGCCTGCCCGACCCGTTCGTGAGGGCTGAACTCGCATCCTGCCTTGCGCAGGCCAGCGGCGCGAACGGCATGGCGGGCGGGCAGATGATGGACATCGTGGCCGAGACCAGCGAGTTCGATCTGCCGACAGTCACGCGCCTGCAGCAGCTCAAGACCGGCGCATTGCTGGCTGCATCGGTCGAAATGGGGGCCATTCTGGGCCATCTGCCTGCCGATGGACGGCGTTCCCTGCGCCATTACGCGCATGATATAGGCCTCGCCTTCCAGATTGCAGACGATCTTCTGGACTACGAAGGCGATGAGGAACTGGCCGGCAAGGCCCTGCGCAAGGATGCCCGGGCCGGAAAATCGACGTTCGTCTCTCTGCTGGGCGCCGACCGGGCGCGCGAACAGGCGCGCATGCTGGTGGAACAGGCGATCGGCCATCTGAACGCGTATGGCCGCGAAGCGGACCTCCTGCGCGCGGTTGCCCGGTTCGTGGTCGAACGGCGTAACTGAACGCCTGCCAGCAATACGAAAAGGGAGGGAATCGTGAGCAGAGGCCAGGAGCGGGTCGGTATATATCCAGGTACATTCGACCCCATCACCGCGGGTCATTGCGACATCATACGCCGCGGCGCAAAGCTTGTGGACCGGCTGATAATCGGGGTTACCACCAACCCATCGAAAAACCCGATGTTTTCTCCGCAGGAGCGGATGGACATGGTCAACCGCGAGGTGGCGGCGCTCGGAGTCGAGAACGTCGAGGTGGTCGGCTTCAACGCGCTGTTGATGCGCTTCGCGGAAAAGCAGGGTGCGCAGGTGATCGTGCGCGGGTTGCGCGCCGTCGCCGACTTCGAATACGAATATCAGATGGCCGGGATGAACCAGCAGTTGAACGACGATATCGAGACCGTCTTCCTGATGGCCGATGTGTCGCTTCAACCGATCGCTTCCAAGCTGGTGAAGGAAATCGCCCAGTTCGGCGGTGACATTTCACCGTTCGTCAGCCACCCGGTCAAGCAGGACGTGGTCGCCAGGGTGGCGAAGCAGGGCCTGAAGGGCGATTACTGACCTGGCGGTTCGCTCTGCTGGACGAGCGATCTCATTCATTTTACCGACAGCGCAAGCGGGCTATCCGGCCACCACACTTGCAAGGGATCCTTGATGACACTCCGATTTTCGATGCCTTCTCGCGTTCTGATGAAGGCCGGTATCGCCGCTTTGGCACTGGGTCTGTCGGGTGCTGCAATGGCGCAGGACAGTGCGGCAGACGCCGATCAAGTCGCGGGCGAGGTAGCCGAGGCTGATGCGAACTCCGCGCCGGCGTCGATGGCGGATTACTGGACCGTGGATGCGGATGTCGCGGCCGATCCGGAAAATGTCTGGCTGCTCGACCTGTCGAACGGCGGACGCGTCGCAATCCGCCTCAAGCCGCAGTGGGCGTCCGAGCATGTGGAGCGCATCAAGACGCTGACGCAGCAGGGCTTTTACGACGGCGTCATCTTTCACCGGGTGATCGATGGCTTCATGGCGCAGTCCGGCGATCCCAGCGGCACCGGTAGCGGCGGCTCTGATCTTCCAGACCTCAAGGCGGAGTTCAACCGCGTTCCGCATCTGCGCGGCACGGTTTCGATGGCGCGGCTTGGCAACTCCGACGATTCGGCGAACAGCCAGTTCTTCATCGTGTTCTATCCGACCATGGCGATCGACGGGAAATATACCGTATTCGGCCGGGTCATCAGCGGCATGGAGAACGTTGACAAAATTTCGCGTGGTGAGCCGCCTGCCAATCCGACCCGCATCGTTCAGGCATCGCTGGGCAGCCAGCACAAGGCGGCTCCGGCTACTGCTGCTCCAGTGCAGGAGATCACGGCCGACATGCTGAACAATGCACGGTCGGACATCAGTCAGTAACACCGCTTTTCATTCATCGTGCGCGTGACTAGGGGAGCGCGATGCGAGTGGATGCCTTCGATTTCGACCTTCCCGCCGACCGGATCGCACTGCGCCCGGCGCGGCCGCGCGATGCCGCGCGCATGCTGCTGGTCGAGGGAGCGGATGGGCGACTGAGTGATCGCGGCGTGCGCGATTTGCCGGCGCTGCTGTCTCCGGGCGATGTCCTGGTGTTCAATGACACGCGCGTCATACCCGCGCGGCTGGAAGGCGTTCGCCTGAGCCGTGGCGGCGAACATGGGGAGGGTGCGCGGGTCGGTGCGACGCTCCACAAACGGCTCGACTTGCGCCGTTGGCAGGCATTCGTGCGCAATGGCAAGCGTCTGCGCGAGGGTGATGCAATCCGCTTCCCCGCCGAGGTCTGTGCCATTGCAGAGACCAGGATGCCTGACGGCAGCTGGACCCTCGCCTTCGAGGGTGAGGAGCCGGTCGAACTCATGCTGGAACGCGCAGGGCAGATGCCGCTGCCGCCCTATATCGCGGGCAAGCGGGAAACGGACGATCAGGATCGCCGCGACTACCAGACGATGTTCGCCAGGGAGGACGGAGCGGTTGCGGCCCCCACAGCGGCGCTGCACTTCACGCCCGAACTGATCGCGGCGCTGGACGCACGGGGCATCCTGCGCGAGACGCTGACCTTGCATGTCGGGGCGGGCACTTTTCTGCCGGTCAAGGCTGATGATACCGACGATCACCAGATGCACGCCGAGTGGGGCACGATCGACCCGGTCACGGCAGAACGGCTGAACGGCGTGCGCAGGGCAGGCGGGCGGCTCATCGCCGTGGGCACGACGGTGCTGCGCCTGCTGGAAAGCGCGGCAGACGGGAACGACGTCATACATCCGTTTGCAGGGGACACTTCGATCTTCATTACCCCAGGCTATCGTTTTCGCGCGATCGACGGGCTGATGACCAATTTTCATCTGCCGAAATCGACCTTGTTCATGCTGGTCAGCGCGCTGATGGGGCTCGATGTGATGCAGGCGGCCTATGCGCATGCCATCGCGGAGAACTACCGTTTCTACAGCTATGGCGACAGCTCGCTGCTTTTGCCCGAGAGGGCATCGCAAGCCGCGTCTTGAAAACCGAAGGCCCGCGCTCCACACAGGCTACGTGGAAACCATACTTGATATTCGCGGCCTGTCGAAAACCTATTCCGGCAGGGGCAGCGCACCGCCCGTTACAGCTCTCGACAATGTTGACCTTCAGATCCGAAAGGGTGAGATTTTCGCCCTTCTGGGCCCCAATGGCGCCGGAAAGACGACACTGATTGGCGCGGTTTGCGGCATGGTTCGGCCCACAGGCGGCACGGTCAGTGCATTCGGCCACGACATGGCGCGTGACTGGCGCCGGATGCGCGCCAGGATCGGGCTGGTCCCGCAGGAACTGTCGATCGACATGTTCGACAAGGTCGAGCGTGCCGTCGCCTATTCGCGCGGATTGTTCGGCAAGCCCGCCGATCCGGCGCGGATCGAGGAAGTGCTGCGCACGCTGTCGCTGTGGGAAAAGCGCGATGCGCAGCTGCGATCCTTGTCGGGCGGGATGAAACGCCGCGTGCTGATCGCCAAGGCACTTGCGCATGACCCTGACCTGCTGTTCCTGGACGAGCCGACCGCCGGCGTCGACGTCGAATTGCGCCGCGACATGTGGCAGACCATCGGGCGCCTGCGCGAACAGGGCGTCACCGTCATCCTCACCACCCATTACATCGAGGAAGCGGAGGAGATGGCCGATCGCGTCGGGGTGATCAACAAGGGCCGCATCCTGCTGGTCGACGACAAGGATGCGATGATGAAGCGGCTCGGCCGGACCGAGGCGAGCTTTGCCCTTGCACAGCCCCTCCACGATGTACCGCCTTTGCTTTCCGGCTATCCGGTGACTCTCGAGCAGGGCGGACGAAGCCTGGTGTTTCGTGGCGGGGATGGAAGCGGACTGGGCAAGGAGCAGGTGGCGGAAATCGCCAAGCTGCTCGTCACCGGCGGGATCGACTTCACCGGCATCGACCAGCACGAATCGAGCCTCGAGGACATCTTCGTACGATTGGTAGAGGACCGTGAAGCCCACCGGGGCGCAGCCGGGGAGGGCACGGCATGAGCTTCAATCTCACCAGCGCTTTCACCATCTACCGTGCCGAACTGCTGCGTTTCCTGCGCACCGCCTTCGGCTCGCTGGTATCGCCCGTGCTGACCACATGCCTTTACTTCATCGTCTTCGGCGCGGCGATCGGCGGGCGCATGAACGAGGTCGGCGGCGTTCCCTATGGTGCCTTCATAGTGCCGGGCCTGCTGCTGCTGACCCTGTTGTCGGAAAGCACGTCCAACGCCAGCTTCGGCATCTACATGCCGCGCTTTACGGGGTCGATCTACGAACTGCTGTCGGCGCCCGTCGGGGTGGCCGAGACGCTGGTGGGCTATGTCGGCGCGGCGGTGACGAAGTCGCTGATCCTTGCCGCCATCATCCTGCTGACGGCCACGCTGTTCGTCGATTACCACATCGTCCACCCGCTTGCGGCATTCTGCTTCATCGTGATGGTGGCTTCGGCATTCTCGCTGCTAGGCTTCATCCTGGGACTATGGGCCGACGGGTTCGAGAAGCTGCAGATGGTGCCGCTTCTGCTGCTGACGCCGCTGACCTTTCTTGGCGGCACGTTCTATTCGATCGACATGCTGGCAGAGCCATGGCGCACCGCGGCGCTGTTCAACCCGATCGTCTATCTGGTCAGCGGGCTGCGCTGGACGTTCTATGGCGAGGCCGACGTTTCCATCGCGGTGGCGACCGGGCTGACGCTGGCGTTCCTGGCGCTTTGCATCATCGTTATTGCGACCATTTTCAAAACCGGCTGGCGGCTTCGCGAGTGATTTGATACCGCCCGGCGCCATGAGATCCCGGGCGCTTGTTCTTCTTCCGCTGGCCGCTTGTGCCGCCACCCCTGCCGCTGCGCAGGACGCTGTTTATATTGAACCTTATCCGCGCCTGCACGTGCCGGATCCCGAGCCCGAAGGCCTGCCTCAGGCAGCGCGTGAAATGGTCGAGACCGCCATCGCGACCGGCGATCCGGACAAGGTTCGCACGGTCATCGAGATCGCGCGAGAGACCTATCCGGTGGGCGGGGCGGAGCTTGACCAGCTCGAGGCGGGTTTCAAGGTCAATCGCCAGCGGATCGCCGCCGCAGAGGAAGCGCGCAAGCGCGAAGCGCTGCGCAATGCCAGCCCGCTGGAAGGCTGGACGGGCAAGGGCGAATTCGGCGCGCTGGCGTCCAACGGCAATAGCGAGGATCTGGGCGTGACCGCTGGTCTTCGCGCCAGCCGTGTCGGCATCAGCTGGCGCCACAGGATCAATGCGCGCTTCGATTTCCAGAGCTCGAACGGCAACACGACGCGCGAACGCTATCTGCTATCGTACGAGCCGAGCTTCGATCTTTCGGAAAAGGCGTTCGTGTTCGGCCTCGCCCAATTTGAAAAGGACGAGATTCAGGGCTTCTCGTCGCGCTATTCAACGTCGAGCGGTGTCGGTTACCGTCCGTTCGATCGCGACGGGCTTCGTCTTGAACTGAAGGCGGGTCCGGCCTGGCGGCGCACCGTGCTGGTCGATCCGATGATGGAGAGCGAGGACGACACCTATCTAGCCGGACTGGGCGCGGTGGAGCTGGAGTGGCGCGTCGCCGACAGCCTGACGCTGACCGAAAGTGCCAATGCCTTTGTCCATTCCGGCAATTCGACCTTTGCCGCGCTGACGGGACTGGAAGCCGGGCTGGGCAGGCGGCTTAAGGCGCGGCTGTCGTACAGCATCGAGCATGACACCGACCCGCCTGAGAATACCAAGCCGACCGACACGCTCTCGCGCATCTCGCTGATTTACGACTTCTGAGGCGAGGGCCCGCGGCTATCCCGCGAACCAGCCCCAGACCAGACGCGCCGTCAGGGCAAGGCTCACCGCGACCAGAAGCGGCCGGATCAGCCTGGCGCCCAGCTTCACGGCAAAGCGGGAGCCGATCCACGATCCCGTCATCGCGCCCGCGGCGCAGGCAAGGCCAAGCGTCCACACGATCTTGCCGCCTGCCGCGAAGACGATGACGCTGGCCACGTTCGTCATCATGTTGAACAGCTTGGCGTGGGCGGTCGCGCGGGTCAGCCCTTCGCCGCGCAGGCCGACCTGCGTCGCAGCAAAGAAACTGCCCGTGCCGGGGCCGAAGAACCCGTCGTAAAAGCCGATTGCGCCTGCAACCGGCGCGTATCCCTTGCGGGTCAGCACCTGATGCGCCTGCTTATCGTCCATGCGGGGCGACAGCAGAACGTAGAGTGCGACCCCCATCAGCAGCAGCGGCACGATCAGTTCAAGTGCGCGGGTCGAGATCTGCTGCACCAGGAGCGAACCGGTCGCCGCGCATAGCAAGGCGAGCAGGCCCAGCCATTTCTCCTTGCGCCAGTCGACCAGCCCGGCGCGCGCGTAATTGACGAAAGCCATGGTCGTCCCGGCGATCGACTGCGACTTGTTGGTGCCCAATGCCAGTTGCGGCGGCAATCCGGCGAACAGCAGGGCGGGCATCATGACCAGGCCGCCGCCGCCTGCCACTGCGTCCAGAAATCCGGTCAGCACGGCCACCAAGGCCATCACGATCAGCAGCCATAACTCGATTTCCATGGGACAGGGCCTTAGACGCTGATCCGCCCGGCTGGAAAGCCCGCCAATTGGCAGCTGGCGGCTTGAGAGCGCGATTCCGGCTGCCCATATCCGTACCGATGCCGATGCAGCCCGATCTTTTTGCTGGCGACGAACTGGCGGTGCCCGGCGTACCGGGGCTCGCGCTGTCGGGACGGCTGCTTGATCCGGACGAACAGGCCGATGCCGTCCGCCGGATCGATGCGCTGCCGCTCGTGCCCTTTCGCTTCGGCCAGTGGACCGGCCACCGGGAGACGATCTCCTTCGGCTGGCACTATGATTTCGAGAGCGGCTCGATCGCGCGTGCGGAGCCGCTGCCCGGCTGGCTGGCCGCCGTCCGCCGCCGCGTTGCAGAGGCATTCGGCGACATGGCCAGTGATTACGAGCAGGCTCTGCTGATCCGCTATCGCCCCGGCGCCGTGATCGGCTGGCACCGCGACCGTCCGCATTTCAGCACGGTGGCCGGGCTGTCGCTTGGGGCCCCGGCCAGGATGCGCCTGCGTCGCCGGCAGGATGGCGGATTTGTGCGCGATGGCTTTGCGCTCGAGCCCGGCGCTGCCTACCGTCTTGACGGAGAAGCCCGGCGCGATTGGGAGCATTCGATCGCGGCGCTGGCAGACACACGCTGGTCGATCACGTTTCGCACGATTGCACGCGCAATGCCGGGGTGACGAATGGCGCGGGGCGGGGTAAGCGCGCGGCCATGACGCGTTTCCAGTTCACCATCCACGCCCGCGAAGGCAAGGCCCGCACGGGCGAGATCGCCATGCAGCGCGGCACGATCCGCACCCCCGCCTTCATGCCGGTCGGCACCGCCGCCACGGTCAAGGCGATGAAGGTGGAGGACGTGCGCAGGACGGGCGCGGACATCATTCTGGGCAATACGTACCATCTGATGCTGCGACCGGGCGCGGAACGGGTGGCGCGTCTTGGCGGGCTGCACAATTTCATGGGCTGGGACCGTCCGATCCTGACCGACAGCGGCGGGTATCAGGTGATGAGCCTTTCGGACCTGCGCAAGATTACCGAGGAGGGGGTGGCGTTCAAGAGTCACCTCGACGGATCGCGCCATGCGCTGACGCCGGAACGCAGCATGGAGATCCAGCGCTTGCTGGGCAGCGATATCGTGATGGCATTCGACGAATGTCCGCGCGCGGATCGCCCGCGCGACGAGATTGCGGCGTCGATGGAAATGTCGATGCGGTGGGCGAAACGCAGCCGCGACGGGTTCGACAGCGGCGGCGAGCATGCCGCGCGCGCGGCACTGTTTGGTATTCAGCAGGGCGCTTTGGACGAGGAACTGCGCAGGATCAGCGCGGAGAAACTGGCCGAGATCGGCTTCGACGGTTACGCAGTTGGCGGGCTGGCTGTGGGAGAGGGGCAGGAGGCGATGTTCGCCACGCTGGACTTTGCACCCGACCAGCTACCCGACGACCGTCCGCGCTATCTGATGGGCGTCGGCAAGCCCGACGATCTGGTCGGCGCGGTCGAACGCGGGATCGATATGTTCGATTGCGTGCTGCCCAGCCGCTCCGGTCGGAACGGGCAGGCGTTTACCTGGAATGGCCCCATCAACATTCGCAATGCGAAATTTTCAGAGGATCAGGAGCCTCTGGATGACCGGTGCAGCTGTCCGACCTGCGGGAAGTATTCGCGCGCCTACCTTCACCACCTGGTCCGCGCGGGCGAGATCCTGGGCGCGATGCTGATGACCGAGCACAATCTTTCGTTCTACCAGCAGCTGATGCAAGCGATGCGCGATGCGATCGCGGGCGGGCGCTTTGCCGGGTTCGCCGCGGATTTCCGCCGCGATTACCTGCGGTAGGCGGCAACCTCAGCGGGCGGCCGCGCGCCGTTCCTCAAGCACCGTGTCGCGGTAGGCGACGAAATTGCCCGCGGCATCCAGAAAGCCCGCGCCGATCCGATTGGCAAAGCGCTTCGCCATCTCCAGCGTTGGATACCATTTGCCCTTCCGGCCAGGGGTGATGAACCTGTATTCCATAGTGCCGGATGAATGCCGAATTGGCCGCGCGGTTCCGGCAATCGGGCGCGTTTTTCAACGACTTGGCGCATTGTCCCGGACTGAAACGAAAAAGGGGCGGCCTCCCGCAGGAAACCGCCCCTCTTTTCCGTTTTTGAACCGCTGGATCAGCGCGAGTAGAACTCGACCACCAAGTTCGGTTCCATGCGGACCGGATAAGGAACCTCGTCCAGCGTGGGCACGCGGGTGAAGGTCACCTTGTCGGTGCCGTCGGTCGCGACATAATCGGGAATTTCACGCTCGGGCAGGCTCTGTGCCTCGATCACCAGCGCCATCTCCTTGGCCTTGTCCCCCAGCGAGATCACGTCGCCGACGAAGCAGCGGCGCGATGCGATGTTGCACTTCACGCCATTGACCTTGATGTGGCCGTGCGAAACGATCTGGCGAGCCGCGAAGATGGTCGGCGCGAACTTGGCGCGATACACGATCATGTCCAGACGCTGTTCCAGCAGGCCGATCAGGTTCTGACTGGTGTCGCCCTTCATGCGCGACGCTTCCTGATAGGTGCGCTTGAACTGCTTTTCGGTGACGTCGCCGTAATAACCCTTGAGCTTCTGCTTCGCGCGCAGCTGCAGGCCGTAATCGGAAACCTTGCTCTTGCGGCGCTGGCCGTGCTGGCCGGGGCCATAGGAGCGACGGTTGACGGGGCTGTTCGGGCGGCCCCAGATGTTTTCGCCCATGCGGCGGTCGAGTTTATGCTTCGAGGCTTTACGCTTCGACATAGTCTTTCCTTCAATATGCGGACCGCGGCACCAGATGCGCGCTGCGATCGGATTTTTCGTGGCCCGGACACGCACCGCCAGACATCGAGGACTGGCGCGGCCACCGCTTCACCGGGGTGCGGGGCCTATTGCGAGCGCGCGCATTTGCAGAATTGTGCCGATGCGTCAAGTGCCGCGCTGGACAAGGCGCTTCGTGCGCGGCAAGGGCGGCGCCATGGATAAGACGATCGAACCGGAACTCTGCCGCACGATGAAGGAAGTGCGTCAGGGCGTCGATGCCACCGATGTCGCGCTGGTCGAACTTCTGGCGCGGCGCTTCGGCTACATGCGCGCTGCCGCACGCATCAAGCAGGACCGCGAGGCGGTGCGCGACGAGGATCGCAAGCAGGCCGTGATCATGGCGGCGGTCGAAGCGGCCCGCGCGCAAGGCGTTCCGGCCGAGATGGTCGCCCGCTTCTGGGAAGACCTGGTCGAAACTTCGATTGCCTATGAAGATGACGAATGGGTGCGGATCCGCGGCTGAAAGTGGGGCGCTGACAGCCTCAATCGTCGCGCGGTCCCCGAGCGAGTGCGCTGAGTACGCCGCGCATGGTCCGGATTTCCAGATGGTTCCATGCCGGCTTGGTCAGCATGGTGCGCAAGGTACGGCGCGTGGCCGTGGAGCGGCTTTCGGGGCGGAAGTAGCCGCAGGGCTCCAGCATGGTTTCCAGCTGCGCGATCATGCCGTCCAGCTCTTCCTGCGGGGCAGGGGGCAGCAATTCCTCGCTGGTGGGCTGCGCCAGCGCGCGGTCCTGCGCGTCCAGCGATTTGGACCATTCATAGCTGAGCAGGATCACCGCCTGCGCCAGGTTCAGCGATCCGAATTCCGGATTGATCGGCACCGTGACGATGGTGCGGGCAAGTGCCACGTCGTCGGTCTCCAGACCCGAGCGTTCCGGTCCGAAAAGGATCGCGTGACGGCCCGGCATGGTCGCCATTTCCTGCGCGGCCTGTTCGGGCGTCAGCACCGGCTTGGTCACGCCGCGCTTGCGCACGGTCGTGGCGTGGACATGCGCGCAATCGGCCACGGCATCGGCGACGCTGTCATACACCTGCGCCTGTTCCAGCACGATATCCGCGCCCGATGCGGCCGGACCGGCGGACGGATTGGGCCAGCCGTCGCGTGGCGTGACCAAGCGCATCTCGGTCAGGCCGAAATTCAGCATGGCGCGCGCGGCCTTGCCGATGTTCTCGCCCAGCTGTGGGCGGACCAGGACGATGACGGGATCAGTCGGCTGCGACATCGCGCACCGTGCTGGCGAATTGCTCGAAATCGCTGGCTTCGCTGAATTCGCGGTAGACGCTGGCGAAGCGGATATAGGCGACGGTGTCGAGCTGTCGCAGCCCTTCCATCACCAGCTCGCCGATTACGGCAGAGGGAATCTCGCTGTCGCCCCGGGTTTCCAGCTGGCGCTGAACGCCCGACACTAGCCTGTCGATCTGCTCATGCGAAATCGCGCGCTTGCGGCAGGCAAGGCGCACCGCATGTTCCAGCTTGCCCCGGTCGAAGGGTTCCCGGCGCGGATCCTCGTCAGGGCCGCGCGATTTCAGCACGGTCACTTCGCGCAGCTGGATGCGCTCGAAAGTCGTGAAGCGCGCGCCGCAGCCTTCGCACTGGCGCCGCCGTCGGATGGCGCTGCCATCTTCCGCCGGTCGGCTGTCCTTTACCTGGCTCGATTCATTCGCACAGAATGGGCAACGCACTTAGTTCATGACCTTCAGATCTTGCCCTTAGCCTTGGCATAGCCCAGGCCGCCACCGACCACGCCGCCGATGATCGGTCCGACAAAGGGCACGGGGATGGCGATCAGCGCGCCAACCGCTCCCCACTTGGCTGCCTTGCGTGCTTCGGGCGAAAGGCCGTTCCAGTAATCCTTGATGCCGCCGGGGTCGCTCATGATGGGCTCCTTAGTCCTCGTAGATCGGGAATCGATCGCACAGGGCCTCGACGCGCTGGCGGACGTTCTGTTCCACCTGCGGGTCGCCGTCTTCACCGCGTTTGGCCAGCCCGTCGAGGACATCGGCGACCATGTGGCCGATCTCGCGGAATTCATCGGGGCCGAAGCCGCGCGTGGTGCCTGCGGGACTGCCGACGCGGATGCCGCTGGTCTTCATCGGTGGCAGCGGGTCGAAGGGAATGCCGTTCTTGTTGCAGGTGATGCCCGCCCGCTCCAGCGCCTCGTCCGCGTCCTTGCCGGTGACGCCAAGCGGAGTCAGGTCGATCAGCGCGAGGTGGGTGTCGGTGCCGCCCGAAACGACTTCGGCGCCGCGTTCCTTGAGCGTCGCGGCAAGAACCTGCGCATTTTCGATCACCAGGCGGCTATACGCCTTGAAGTCGGGGCGCAGCGCCTCGCCGAAAGCAACTGCCTTGGCAGCGATGACATGCATCAGCGGCCCGCCCTGAAGTCCCGGGAATACGGCCGAATTCAGCTTCTTGGCCAGCTTCTCGTCATTGGTCAGGATCATGCCGCCGCGCGGACCGCGCAGGGTCTTGTGCGTGGTGGTGGTGGCGACATGCGCGTAGGGGAAGGGCGAGGGGTGGATGCCCGCCGCGACCAGCCCGGCGAAATGCGCCATGTCGACATGGAGCAGCGCATCGATCGAATCCGCGATGGCGCGCATGCGGGCGAAATCGATGATCCGCGGATAGGCGCTGCCGCCTGCGATGATCAGCTTGGGCCGGTGCTCTTTGGCAAGGCGCTCGACCTCGTCATAGTCGATCAGGTGCGTGGCCTTGGTCACGCCATATTGCACGGCGTTGAACCATTTGCCCGACAGTGCGGCTCTGGCGCCGTGGGTGAGGTGACCGCCCGCGTCGAGGCTCATGCCCAGGATGGTGTCGCCCGGCCTGACCGTCGCCAGCAGCACCGCGCCATTCGCCTGCGCGCCAGAATGAGGCTGCACATTGGCGAATTCGCAGCCGAACAGTTCCTTGGCGCGGTCGATGGCAAGCTGCTCGACCGTGTCCGACGGCTCGCAGCCCTGATAGTAGCGGCGGCCGGGATAGCCCTCGGCATATTTGTTCGTGAAGACCGAACCCTGAGCGGCCAGCACCGCCTTGGACACGATGTTCTCGCTCGCGATCAGCTCGATCTGCTTGCGCTCGCGCTTCAGCTCGTGATTGATCGCCTCGGCGACGGCGGGGTCCGAGGCGGCGATGTCATCGGTGAAGAACCCGCTGCTGCGGATCGCGGTGTCGACGGTCATGATGCTTCTTTCACGATTGGACGATAATCAGGGTTTGGTTCTTGTCACGAAGGGAGGAGCGGAGAGCTTGTCGACCCGCCCCTCGTGGCGGCCGCCTTCGAAGCGGCCCACCATGAAGGCGGCGATGCAGGACTTGGCCATGTCGATACCCGTCAGGCGCGAGCCCAGCGCAATCGCATTGGCATCATTGTGTTCGCGCGCCAGCATGGCCGACAGGGGCTCGCCGACCAGCGCGCAACGCATGGCAGGATGGCGATTGACCGCGATCGAAATGCCGAGTCCCGAGCCGCAGATCGCAATGCCGAAATCGCATGCGCCGCCGGTGACCGCCAGCGCCAGCTTGTACCCGAAATCCGGATAATCGACGCGCGCATCGCTTTGCGGACCGCAATCGGTGATGACATGGCCTTCATCCGCCAGCCAGCGGGCGATGTCCTGCTTCATGTCGAAACCGGCGTGATCGGAAGCGATGGCGATGCGCATGAACGGCCTGTGTCAGTTCCTGGAGACTCGCGGAGGGTTGGCGATGCGCATAATGTGAACGGGCGCGAATGGCCACCGCAATCAGAGTTTGGCGGGGAAAAGCGTGCGTTTGGCGTTTGCGGCGGCGATCCCGCAGAGCGACAGGCCCCGCGTGGACGTCTCCTCACGAGGCCCGTGATTCCGTGCGATGCACGGCTTACTGGTCGAGGAAGCTTCGCATCTTGCGGCTGCGGCTTGGATGCTTGAGCTTGCGCAGCGCCTTCGCCTCGATCTGGCGGATGCGCTCGCGGGTGACCGAGAACTGCTGTCCGACTTCCTCAAGCGTATGGTCGGTGTTCATGCCGATGCCGAACCGCATGCGCAGCACGCGCTCCTCACGCGGGGTGAGCGAGGCGAGGACGCGGGTGACCGTTTCCTTCAGGTTCGCCTGGATCGCGGCGTCCACGGGGATGATCGCATTCTTGTCCTCGATGAAATCGCCCAGATGCGAATCCTCCTCGTCGCCGATCGGCGTTTCGAGGGAGATCGGCTCCTTGGCGATCTTCATCACCTTGCGAACCTTTTCGAGCGGCATCGACAGACGCTCGGCCATCTCCTCAGGCGTCGGTTCGCGGCCCTGCTCGTGCAGGAACTGGCGCGAGGTGCGGACCAGCTTGTTGATCGTCTCGATCATGTGGACCGGGATACGGATCGTGCGGGCCTGGTCAGCGATGGACCGGGTGATCGCCTGCCTGATCCACCAGGTCGCATAGGTCGAGAACTTGTAGCCGCGGCGGTATTCGAACTTGTCGACCGCCTTCATCAGGCCGATGTTCCCTTCCTGGATCAGGTCGAGGAACTGCAGACCGCGATTGGTGTATTTCTTCGCTATGGAAATCACGAGGCGCAGGTTCGCCTCGACCATTTCCTTCTTGGCGATGCGCGCCTCGCGCTCGCCCTTCTGCACCATGTTCACGATGCGGCGGAATTCGGGCAGAGCCATGCCCGTCTGGCTGGCGATATCCGCGATTTCGGCGCGGATGCGCTCTACCGCTTCGCCTTCCTTGTCGGCGAAGGCGGCCCACTTCTTGTCCTTCTTCGCGACGCTGGTCAGCCAACCCTCGTCCAGCTCGTGCCCGACATAGGACTGCAGGAAGTCGGCACGCTTCACCTTGTGACGTTCCGCAAGCCGCAGCATCTGGCCGCCAAGAGCGGTCAGGCGGCGGTTGAAGGCATAAAGGTTGTCGACCAGGAATTCGATCTTGGTCGCGTGGAACTGCACGAACTCAACCTCTGCGGTCAGCTCCTCGCGCAGGTTCTCGTACTTGTCTTCCTTGCTCTTGGCGAACACCTCGCCGCGGCCCATCGCGTCAACGCGCTCGTTCTGCAGCTTCTCGAAGCTCAGGAACAGCTTTGTGATGCGGGCGAAACGTTCCAGTGCATCCGGCTTGAGCGCGGCTTCCATCTGGGCGAGCGAAAGGGTGTTGTCCTCGTCGTCGTCTTCCTTGCGGCGGCCTTCGCCGTCCTCGCCATCATCGCCCTCGCCGTTTTCTTCCTCGTCGTCGTCGTCATCGTCCTCCTTATAGGACGGTCCGGCGGTTTCCTCGGAAATCTCGCCGTCACCCTCGTCGTCGTCGTTGAGGTTCTCGGGCGCGGGTTCCTTGGACAGCATGGCGTCGAGATCGAGAATCTCGCGCAGCTGCATTTCCTCGTTGTTGAGGGCTTCGGACCACTGGATGATGGCGTGGAAGGTGATCGGGCTCTCGCACAGGCCCATGATCATCATGTCGCGGCCGGCCTCGATCCGCTTGGCGATGGCAATCTCGCCCTCGCGGCTGAGCAGTTCGACGGCGCCCATCTCGCGCAGATACATGCGCACGGGGTCATCGGTGCGCTCGACCGTTTCCTTCTTCTTGGCGGGGGCCTTGTGATCCTTGGGCGCAGTGCCGTCGTCGGCGTCCGAATCGTCGTCGTCGTCCGACGTATCGATCTCGTCCGGCGTGTCGTCGCCATCTTCGAAATCGTCATCGCTCTCGACGATATTGACGCCCATCTCGGAGATCGCGGACATCACGTCCTCGATCTGCTCGGACGACATTTGGTCCTGCGGCAGCGCCTCGTTCAGCTCGTCATAGGTGATCACCCCGCGCTTCTTGGCGCGAGCGATCAGCTTCTTGATGGACGCTTCATTGAGGTCGATCAGCGGTGCATCGCCGTCGTTACCGCTGCCGTTTGTCGTTTTGGTTGCCATTACCGCCTGTTCATCTGCCTGATCCACGCCTGCCGATCATCGCCTGTTCCTTGTCGATAACCCGCTGGATACGTGATCTTTGTAATTTTACTGATTGCCACCTCGCATGGCCGCCATTTGCATGAGGCGGGCATCGAATTCCAGCTTTCTCTTCAACAAGCGCTGCTGCTCGGCAAACGATCCTTCCGGATCATCGCCGAACCGTGCGGTTGCCGATACGAGGGCCGCCTCGATCGCGGGTCTTTCCACCAGCAGCGAGATCGCCTCCGTCAATTCTTCCGCGGCTTCGGCCGGTGTCGTGCGATCGGACAGGAAGGCAAGTTTCATGCCGCCGAACGCGTCCCCATGGGGCAGGGCCAGTCCACGTTCGGCCAATATGGCGGCAATATCGGGACTTTCAAGCGACCTGCCCGCGATTTGCCCCGTTTCCGCAAGCTCGAGCAGAGTATCCAGGATGCGAGCCTGTTCGGCGTCTTCCGGTTGCAATTGCGATATCTGTTCCGCCCGCGTTCCCAGCAGCCCCGGATGGCGGACGAGGCCGGCGATGACCGCGGCCATCAGCCGGGTGCGTGCGTTCGCCGGGCCGAACTGGCGAAGCAGGGGGGAGGGCGGTGCGTTGTCGCGCCTGAACCGATCGAACCGGTTCGATCCGCCGAATCGACCTGCAGTCCTTCCGCCGCCAGAGCCGCGCGTCTGCTGGCGTTCTCGGGGCGGAAAGGCGAAGGCCGAAAACCGGTCGCGCAACTCGCGCGCATAGAGGGAGCGAATGTCCGGATGCTGGATTGCATCGGCATGTGCCATCAACCGCTCCTTCAGCCCCGCCTTCGCCTCGGGGGTGTGGGTGGCGGTCGCCGCCTTTTCGAATCGCCAGATTATGTCGATCAGGCCTTCGCCCTTGCCCAGCAGAGCCTTCATCGCCCCTGCGCCCTCGCGGCGGATCAGGTCGTCGGGATCGAGGCCCTCTGGCAAGGTCACGATGGACAGGCTGTGCCCGGGCCTCAACATCGGCAAGACGCGCTCCACGGCGCGCATTGCCGCGCGCTGTCCAGCCGCGTCGCCGTCAAAACATAGCACCGGCACCGGCACCATGCGCCATAGCAGCTCGATCTGCTGTTCGGTAAGGGCAGTGCCCATCGGCGCGACCGCCTCGGCGATGCCTGCGCCGGCCAGCGCGACGACATCCATATAGCCCTCGACCACCACAAGCCGGTCGCTCTGGCGCGAGGCGACCGAGGCGCGATGGATGTTGTAGAGCGTGCGTCCCTTGTCGAACACCGGCGTGTCGGGGGAATTGAGATATTTGGGCGCGGTAAACCCGCTGGAGCTGTCGACCTTGGCCAGGATGCGCCCGCCGAACCCGATCACGCGGGCCCGGCGGTCCTGTATGGGCAGCATCAGACGGCCCCGGAACCGGTCATAGGGCTCCTTCCCCTCGACCGTGATGAGCAAGCCCGCCTCGATCAACATGTCGCGTTCGAAACCCGACAGCGCCTCGGCAATCGCGCCCTTGGCATCGGGAGCATAGCCGAAACCGAATTCGCGGATCTGCGCTTCGCCGATGCCGCGCTGCTTGAGATAGGCACGCGCTTCCGCTCCTCCGGGGGCGGCGAGATTGCGCACGAACCAGCCTTGCGCCTCGCCCAGCACGTCGTGCAGCGAAGCGCGCTGCTCCGCCGCCTGCGCGTGGCGGGGATCGGGCGCGGGCACTTCCATGCCGGCCTGCTCGGCCAGTTCCTTGACCGCGTCCATGAAGGGCAGGCCGCGCTGGTCGGTCATCCAGCGGATCGCATCGCCATGGGCGCCGCAGCCGAAGCAGTGGTAGAACTGCTTCTCGTCATTCACGTAGAAGCTGGGCGTATTTTCGCTATGGAACGGGCAGCACGCCTTGAACTCGCGCCCGGCACGCTGCAGCTTTTCGGTACGACCGATCAGCGCGGACAGCGTGGTCCGCGACCTAAGTTCGTCCAGCCATTGGGGTGAGAGCGCCATCGCCCCCTAATGCCGCAGCTGCCCTAGGAAAGCGAGGCCTTCACCAGCCCGCTCGCCTTGCTCATGTCCAGCTCGGTGCCGTGGCGCGCCTTCAGCTCGGCCATGACCTTGCCCATGTCCTTCATGCCGCTGGCGCCGGTGTCGGCCTTGATCCGTTCGATCGCGGCCTTCGTCTCTTCCTCGCTCATCTGCGCGGGGAGAAATTCCTCGATCACGGCCAGTTCCTTCTCCTCGGCCTCGGCGAGTTCGGTGCGGCCGCCCTCGTTGTACATCGTGATCGATTCGCGGCGCTGCTTCGCCATCTTCTGCAACACGTCGATCACCAGCGCGTCGTCGTCGCCCGCCGCCTCGCTGGTGCGCAGTTCGATGTCACGGTCCTTGATCTTGGCGAGGATAAGGCGGACGGCGTTCAGCCGCTCCTTGTCCTTGTCCTTCATTGCCCGGATCTGGGCGGCCTTGAGATCGTCGCGAAGCATGGGTTTGTCTCTTGTGAAAGGAATGATCTGGTGGTCGGCTGGCGAGATAGGCTTGATTACAGGCGATGCAAACCGAAGTTGGGGGAAGTTACCCGCATTTATGCGGAAAGCCTGCTTGACGGTATGCGCTCTCGTCTCTAGCGGACGGGACTTAGCACATATCGCCGGACCCCTAGCTAACGGAGCGCCTCATGGCCGACCCCGCTTCTTCGCACGCGCCTATCCCCCAGGGGGCGACCGCCGTTCTCGTCTTTGCCGATGGCCATGTCGCCTATGGCAAGGGTTTCGGCGCTACTGGCGAGGCTGTGGGAGAGCTGTGTTTCAACACCGCGATGACCGGGTACCAGGAAGTGATGACCGATCCTTCCTATGCAGGGCAGGTGGTCTGCTTCACCTTCCCGCATATCGGCAATGTCGGCACGAACGAGGAGGACGTCGAGGGCAAGGTCGATTCGGCGCTGGGCTGCATCGTGCGCGAGGATGTGACCGATCCGTCGAACTTTCGCGCGATGGGCGATCTCCCCGAATGGATGGCGGCCAAGGGCAAGATCGGCATCGCGGGCCTCGACACCCGCGCGCTGACTCGCCGCATCCGCATCCAGGGCGCGCCCAACGTGGTGATCGCGCATGATCCGGACGGCCATTTCGACATTGACGCGCTGGTCGCCAAGGCCGCAGCGTGGAGCGGCCTGGAAGGGCTGGACCTCGCCAAGGGTGTCAGCCGTGAGATCAGCGAAGGCTGGACCGGTGGGCACTGGGTACTGGGCGAGGGCTATGGCGCGCCCTCCGATGAAGGCCGCCCGCACGTCGTCGCCATCGACTATGGCGCGAAGGACAATATCTTCCGCAATCTGGTTAGGGCGGGGGCCAGGGTCACCGTCGTCCCCGCCGAAACCGGCTTCGACGAGATCATGGGTCTGAAGCCCGACGGCGTGTTCCTCTCGAACGGCCCCGGCGATCCGGCGGCGACGGGCGTCTATGCGGTGCCGGTGATCAAGGCTCTTCTGGATGCGGACGTACCGCTCTTCGGCATCTGCCTTGGCCACCAGATGCTGGCGCTGGCGGCAGGCGCCAAGACCGCCAAGATGTTCCAGGGCCACCGCGGCGCCAACCATCCGGTGCAGCGCGTCGGCCGCAATTGGGGTGAGACCGAGGGGCTGGTCGAGATCACCTCGATGAACCACGGCTTCGCGGTCGATGGCGACACCCTGCCCGAAGGCGTGGTCGAAACGCACAAGTCGCTGTTCGACGGCACCAATTGCGGCATCGCGATCACCGGCAAGAAGGCGTTCGGGGTGCAGTACCACCCGGAGGCTTCGCCGGGGCCGCAGGACAGTTTCTACCTGTTCGAGAAGTTCGTGGGTGAGTTGGGGTGACCTTAAATCATCATGACAGATGTCTTTTGACTGTGTTGCGACAGGGCAATCACATCAAAGCCAATCCTGGGGACGTACGGCAGCTTCTGTCTGCTTCGTTTCCCGGCATCTCTGAGGCTGACATGATTGCGAGTTACCGGCGTTTGACTGGTAATGGTCTTGCCCGGAATGTGACAGATTCAGCGAACCCGGGCAGGCTTTTTCTTCGAATTACCCATCAAGGTATGGCGGTCGCTGATCAATTTATCGAATCCCAGCGTAAGCCGACGATTAGAGAACGTATAGCGGGTGTGCCCTATGGAAAGGGCATTTGGGAAATTACTAAACTTGCCCTTGCAGCGCTAATTGGTGCGCTGGCGAACTCATATCTTGGATGAACCATGCCAAAACGCACTGACATCTCCTCCATCCTCATCATCGGCGCGGGTCCGATTATCATCGGGCAGGCGTGCGAGTTCGATTATTCGGGCACGCAGGCGGTCAAGGCGCTGAAGGAAGAGGGGTACCGGGTCATCCTGGTCAACTCGAACCCCGCCACGATCATGACCGATCCGGAAATGGCCGACGCCACCTATGTCGAGCCGATCACCCCGGAATTCGTCGAGCGCGTGATCGCCAAGGAGCGGCCCGATGCGCTGCTGCCGACGATGGGCGGACAAACCGCGCTCAACACGGCGCTCAAGCTGTTCGAGACGGGTGTGCTGGAGAAATACGGCGTCAAGATGATCGGCGCGGATGCCGATGCCATCGACAAGGCCGAGAACCGCCAGCGCTTCCGCAAGGCGATGGACAAGATCGGCCTGGAATCGGCCCGCAGCGGCGTGGCGAACACGCTGGCCGAGGCGGTCGCGGTGCTGGAACATACCGGCCTGCCCGCCATCATCCGACCGTCCTTCACGCTGGGCGGCACCGGCGGCGGCATCGCCTATAACAAGGCGGAGTTCGAGCAGATCGTGAAGGAAGGGCTCGATGCCAGCCCCACGACCGAGGTGCTGATCGAGGAATTGCTGCTCGGCTGGAAAGAGTACGAGATGGAGGTTGTCCGGGACAGGAAGGACAACTGCATCATCATCTGCTCGATCGAGAACGTCGATCCGATGGGCGTGCATACCGGCGATTCCATCACGGTCGCTCCGGCGCTGACGCTGACCGACAAGGAATACCAGATCATGCGCACCGCCAGCATCGAGGTGCTGCGCGAAATCGGCGTAGAAACAGGCGGTTCCAACGTGCAGTTCGCAGTCGATCCCAAGACCGGACGGCTGATCGTGATCGAGATGAACCCGCGCGTGTCGCGCTCCTCTGCGCTGGCCTCGAAGGCCACCGGCTTTCCCATCGCACGCGTCGCCGCCAAGCTGGCGGTGGGCTATACGCTGGACGAGATCACGAACGAGATTACCGGGGCGACGCCTGCCAGCTTCGAGCCGACGATCGACTATATCGTCACCAAGATCCCGCGCTTCGCTTTCGAGAAGTTCAAGGGCAGCCAGAACAAGCTCTCCACCGCAATGAAGTCGGTGGGCGAGGTGATGGCGATCGGTCGCAACATGAAGGAATTGCTGCAGAAGGCGCTGCGAGGCCTGGAAACCGGTCTTGACGGCTTCAACCGGGTCGAGGAACTGGAGGGCGCCAGCAGGGACGTGCTGACCGCGCGCCTTGCCGAACGCACCCCCGAACGCCTGCTGATCGTGGCGCAAGCGTTCCGCGAAGGGCTTTCGCTGGAGGAGATCCACGCGATCACCCAGTACGACCCCTGGTTCCTGCGCCATATCGAACAGATCATCGCCGAAGAAGCCGAGATCACCGCGAATGGCATCCCGCGCACGACCGAGGGGCTGCGCCGGCTGAAGGCCATGGGCTTCTCGGACAAGCGCCTGTCGACCCTCGCAGTGCGCTCGGTTGGGGTTGCGGGCGGCATGGGCGAGACGCAGGCGAAGCGTTCGGGCCTGCTGCACGATGCGCTCAAGGCGATGGCAGGCGGCACCTCGGAAGAGGAAATCCGCGCGCTGCGCCACGAACTGGGCGTGCGCCCGGTGTACAAGCGCATCGACAGCTGCGCCGCCGAGTTCGAGGCGATCACGCCCTACATGTACTCGACCTATGAGAACCCTCTGTTCGGCGAGGCGGAGAACGAGGCTGATCCGTCCGACCGCAAGAAGATCGTCATCCTTGGCGGCGGTCCCAACCGGATCGGGCAGGGAATCGAATTCGATTACTGCTGCTGCCACGCCTGCTTCGCGCTGGAAGAAGCGGGTTACGAAACCATCATGATCAACTGCAACCCAGAGACCGTGTCGACCGACTACGACACGTCCGACCGGCTGTATTTCGAGCCGCTGACGGCGGAGGACGTGCTGGAGATCCTGGACGTCGAGAAGTCGCGCGGCACGCTGGTCGGCGTGATCGTGCAATTCGGCGGGCAGACTCCGCTCAAGCTGGCGCAGGCGCTGGAGGATGCGGGCATCCCGATCCTGGGCACCAGCCCCGACGCCATCGACCTGGCCGAAGACCGTGAGCGGTTCGCC
This sequence comes from uncultured Alphaproteobacteria bacterium, assembly GCA_963752785.1. GTDB lineage: Bacteria > Pseudomonadota > Alphaproteobacteria > Sphingomonadales > Sphingomonadaceae > Croceicoccus. The sequence goes on along the minus strand of CAVVZE010000011.1, from coordinate 164,591 downwards.
CAGCTGGTGAACAGGCTCAACCTGCTGCAGCCCGCCAACGGCATCGCACGCAGCCAGGAAGAGGCACGCGGAATTGCCGCCAGGATCGAATATCCTGTGTTGATCCGCCCGTCCTATGTCCTCGGCGGCCGCGCGATGGAGATCGTGGACAGCGAAGCCCAGCTCGACGAATATATGGCGACGGCGGTGCGGGTCTCTGGCGACTTCACCGGTGCTGATTGACCAATATCTTCGCGATGCCATCGAATGCGACGTCGATGCGCTGTGCGACGGCACCGACGTGGTTGTCGCGGGCGTGATGCAGCATATCGAGGAAGCCGGCGTCCATTCGGGCGACAGCGCCTGCTCGATACCGCCATACAGCCTGCCCGACGACATCATCGCCGAAATGGAACGGCAGGCCGAGGCGCTGGCCCATGCGCTGAAGGTAGTCGGGCTGATGAACATCCAGTTCGCGGTCAAGGATGGGCAGGTTTACCTGATTGAGGTCAATCCGCGTGCCAGCCGGACCGTCCCCTTCGTCGCCAAGGCGATCGGGCAGCCGATTGCCAAGATGGCGGCAAGGGTGATGGCGGGTGAGAAGCTGGCCGACCTGCCGAAGATCAAGCGCGACATCGATTATGTCGCCGTGAAGGAGGCCGTGTTCCCCTTCGCCAAGTTCCCGGGTACGGACCCGGCATTGTCGCCCGAGATGAAATCGACTGGCGAGGTCATGGGCATCGATCCCGACTTCACCGGCGCCTTCATCAAGAGCCAGCTTGGCGCGGGCGCGATGATGCCGGAGGGCGGCGTGCTGTTCGTGTCGGTCAAGGACAGCGACAAGCAGATCGTCCTGCCTGCCGTGAAGCTTCTGGCTGAAAACGGCTTCACCGTGATCGCCACGGGCGGTACCCAGCGTTTCCTTGCGGAGAACGGGGTCGAGGTAAAGCTGGTCAACAAGGTCGCCGAGGGTCAGCCGCATATCGTCGATGCCATCATAGACGGCGACGTGAACCTGATCTTCAACACCACCGAGGGGTGGCAAAGCCTGAAGGATTCCAAGTCGATCCGCCAGGCCGCCCTGGTCGAGAAGGTGCCGATCTATACCACCGCAGCAGCCGCGCTGGTCGCGGCGCAGGCAATCGCAGCCCAGCGTGGCGGCAAGCTTGAAGTGCGATCGCTTCAGTCCTATTATGGCTGACCGCTAACGTTCCTCCCGCAACGTCAGTCCCTTTGAATTCCTGCTGCGAAACGTGGCGGGGCGGGGACCGCGTTGCCGGGATGGGACCAGGAGGATATTGAATTAAGATGGCGAGTGTCGAAAAGGTACCCATGTTGGCGGAAGGCTATGAGAAGCTGACCGCTGAACTAAAGCTGCTTCGCGAGGAGCGTCCGCGCATCGTGGACGCGATCGAGGAAGCGCGTGCGCATGGCGATCTGTCAGAAAATGCCGAATATCACGCCGCAAAGGAGCGTCAGGGCCAGGTCGAGGCATCGATCGCCGATCTTGAGGACAAGGTCAGCCGCGCGCAGATCATCGATCCCGCTTCTCTCTCGGGCGACAAGGTGATTTTTGGCGCCACCGTGACCTTGCTGGACGAGGATGACAAGCCGATCCGTTATCAGATTGTCGGACCGACCGAGGCCGACGCCAAGTCGGGTCGGATCAGCTATTCGAGCCCGCTGGGACGCGCGCTGATCGGCAAGAAGGTCGACGACGAGATCGAGGTGACCGTTCCTTCGGGAGAGCGTTTTTATCTGATCAAGAAGATCGAATTCATCTGATGATGAAAATGGCGGGGGGACAGAATTGTCCCTCCGCCTTTGCTTTGCCTGGATCAATGTTCGAGATCGGGCTCCATCAGTCGGTGCAGATGTACGACGACGTATTTCATCTCCGCATCATCGACTGTCTGCTGCGCCTTGCTGCGCCATGCGTTTTCCGCGGATGCGAAGTCGGGGAAGATCCCCACGATGTCGAGCGCCGAAAGATCCTCGAACTCCTGACCGCGGGGATCCTTTACCCGACCGCCCATCACGAGATGCAGTTTCTGCGCCATTCGATACTCCGCTAGCAAAATGGAAGAGCCGCCCTATCGGGTCGGATAGGGCGGCCCTTAACGCATCGCCGGCGCGATCCAAAGAGGCAATTCGCGCGCCTGCGCGCTTAGCCGCGCAGGCGCGACATCATCGAGCGGGACTTGAAACCGGCATCCTCGCTCGCCTGCCTTGCGGACAGAGCAGCTCGTTCGCCAGCATGGCGGGCCGACAAATATCCGCTTTCGCCGCGTGCAGCGAGGTCATGCGCCAAGCCTCTGCCTGTCTCGGAAACGCTGTCGCCTAGTTCTTCCAGCTTTTCGCGCGATTCGTCAGCGGCGTGACTGGCAATGGCCATGATTTCGTGACCGTATTTGGCGGCCAGCTCGGCCAGCACACCACCCGCCGTCACGACCGAGCCGCGTACCTTGCGGCCGGGCCTGCCCGGCAGTGATAGCGCGATCAGCGCGCCGATCGCCACGGCTCCGGAGATCGCGACGAATGGATGATCCTTCACAAATTCCTTGGCGCTGTCGGCGGCGGCTCTGGACTGGTCTGCGGCCTTGGCACGGGCGGGGGCTGTCCTCTCGGCGACGCGGGCCTGCGCGGCCGATACCTTCTCGGACAGCGTCGGGTCGTGCGGCTGTTCAACGCTGGTGTTCGGCGGCATGACCGCCTTGGGCTTCTCGTCAGCGTGTGGAGCGGTGGTCGTATCGTTCATGGGGAATTCCCTTTTTTCTGTAATGCGCTTGCAAGATCAATGGATCGCAAGGCTTCGGGTTCCGGCAGCAAGGCAGAAGGCTGGAGTGCGCGCCATTCAGGACCCTTTGTACCGACCCTCATTATAGTCAGCCGTCCTACGGTCGGCGGCTTCGTCAACATCATCTTCTTCGCACTCGCCATGGCCGAGAAGATTGTCCACGAATGCCAGGATCGGACCGCGCAGAAACCAGCCCGGTCAGGCCAAGCGCGCCGAGCGTAACGAGAGTGCGATGCGTGTTGGCTGCATCGGCCGCTTCTTCCGCGATGACCTTGCCATCGTCGACCAGACGGGTGGCGATCCGCTTGCCCACTCCGGCCGCGTTCAGATCCGCACGCACCATTTCGCGCTGCGTCTCGAACACGTCGCGTGCCGTTCCGCGCAGGCGTCTCGCTTCGATGACTTCGGCTTCAGTCATTCGCTCAGGCCTCCTTGTCCGTGATGATCCGCTTGGCCCGCTTGAGCCGGGTAGATGCGGTCTTTGCAAGAAGCAACGCGCCGATCGCAAGAACGCCGGTCACCAGAGCGGTCGACCCCCAGTAGGTAATGAGTTGCCCCAGCGCGAGCACCAGGCCCACGACCAAGGCCATGGCCGCAAAGAAGGCAAGGATTGCTGCCGCGCCGAATAGCGCGGCGATGCCCTTTGCGGCGGTCGCGGCATAGAGAGCGCGCTTCTTGTGATAGTCGATCTCGGTCTCGGCCAGCAGCTTGCCGTCCTCCACCAAGGCGCGCACGTCCTCCACCAAGGATCGTTCTGCAGCGATATCGTCGGCAGTTTCCGACATCAATCAATCCCCCTATCGCGCTCCGATGAAATGCCGGGCGCGTTCTAGTCGCGATGCAATATGGCGGTCATTGCCCCCGCGTCGTGGCATGAGGTTGTCACGCCCGCAGGGGCAGGTATCGAGTATCAGCTGCGACGAAACATACGGGCGAGTACGAAGCCGGCACCTGCCGCGATGGCCACGGCGGTCCCGGGACTCTTGCGAACGAATTCGCGTGCTTCTTCGCCAAGCTCCTCTAGCGACTTTTCATCAAGCGTGGCCGCGTTTCTTTCAAGGCTGTCAGCCGCGGTGCGTGCATAATCGCCATATTTGACCCCCAGCTTCTCGTCCAGGGTAGGAGCATTGTCGTTGATCATGCGCGAGAGCGCGACGAGGCTTTCGCTGGCCTTGCCCTTGGAATCGTTCGCCAGTTCATAAGCCTTGGTCTTGGCCTGGTCACCATAGGCCGCTGCGTCGCCCTTGAGCTGTTCGCCCTTGTCACCGGCGCGGCTTTTGTACGATCCGGACCGCTCCATTGCTTCAGCCTTCAATTCGGCAACGCCGGCCTTTGCCTCGTCGAGAGCCTTCGAGAAGCGGCTCTTTGCCTCGGCGCGATGATCGGTGCCGGAAAGGTCCGTACCGGTCGCACCGGTTGCGCCCGTCGTGCTGCCTGGGGTTGTGGTGGTGGTCGTCGTCGAATTGATCGGAGTTGTGGAATTGACCATGATTTGCATCTCTCGTCCTGGTCGGCTCTTGGCGGGAAGCCGAGGTGATTTGCAGGTCAGGCCCTCGATAACCTCGAAAGCCCGGCGGTTCTGTCGTTCGCCCGCTACCGGAAGGCGCCGTGCGCCTCTCGTCTGCGGGGGTTTTACGGACAAGCAACGCTGGCCTACCCATTCGCTGATGCAATAACGACTGTTGCCAGCCATTGTTCCGCCAACTAATCCGCGACCATATCATGAAACCTTCGCGGCTCGACGCCGCAATTTCATTACACCCGATTTTGCCCCGACTGGGGGACCAAATGCACGAAAGGCAAAGTACCATGACGGCGATCATCGATATTCACGCGCCGCGAAATCCTGGACAGTCGCGGCAATCCTACCGTGGAAGTCGATGTTCTGCTGGAAGACGGATCAATGGGCCGGGCAGCCGTGCCCGTCCGGCGCCTCGACCGGCGCGCATGAGGCGGTGGAACTGCGCGACGGCGACAAGTCCCGCTATCTTGGCAAGGGCGTGCTGAAGGCCGTGGATGCCTGCAACACCGAGATCTCCGACATGCTGCTCGGCCTCGATGCCGAGGATCAGCGCGACATCGACTATGCGATGATCGAACTCGACGGGACGGAGAACAAGTCGCGGCTTGGCGCGAATGCGATGCTGGGCGTGTCGCTGGCGACTGCACGAGCGGCAGCGGCGGCGCGCGGACTGCCGCTGTATTCCTATGTCGGCGGCGTATCGGCGCACATGCTGCCGGTGCCGATGATGAACATTATCAATGGCGGCGAACATGCCGACAATCCGATCGACTTCCAGGAATTCATGGTCATGCCGATCGGCGCCGACAGTCAATCGCCGAAGCGGTTCGCTGGGGCGCGGAGATCTTCCACACGCTGAAAAAGGGCCTGTCGCGACAAGGGCCTGTCGACGGCTGTTGGCGACGAGGGCGGATTCGCACCGAACCTGGCCAGCACGCGCGATGCGCTCGACTTCATCATGACGTCGATCGAAAAGGCCGGCTTCAAGCCGGGCGACGATGTCGCGATTGCGCTCGACTGCGCCAGCACCGAATTCTTCGCCGACGGCCGGTACGATATTGCGGGCGAGGGGATCTCTCTCACCGGACTGGAAATGGCCGATTACCTCGCCGATCTGTGCGCGGCCTACCCGATCCGGTCGATCGAGGACGGCATGGCCGAAGACGATTTCGATGGCTGGAAGGCGTTGACCGACAAGATCGGCGACAAGGTCCAGCTGGTCGGCGACGATCTCTTCGTGACCAATCCCCGCGCGCCTTGCCATGGGGATCGAGCAAGGGCTCGCCAATTCGCTGCTGGTCAAGGTCAACCAGATCGGCACGCTGACCGAAACGCTGGAGGCCGTGAGCATGGCGAACCGCGCGGGCTATACTGCGGTGATGAGCCATCGTTCGGGCGAGACCGAGGATTCGACCATCGCCGACCTGGCCGTCGCCACCAATTGCGGACAGATCAAGACTGGCTCGCTCGCGCGGTCCGACCGGCTTGCGAAGTACAACCAGCTGATCCGGATCGAGGAAGAGCTGGGCGCCAGCGCGCTTTATGCCGGGACTGGGGCTTTCGGTCGCCTGGCCTGATCGCTGACGCCGCGCGCGGATGGCAAGGTCCGCTCCCCCGGTGGGGGCGGGCTTTACCGGATTTTGTCTTTGCAGCGGAGGCCGGAACGGTTTGCGCATTCGCGCGTCAAACTCTAGAACAGCATTGCCATGTTTTTGCCACAGAATGTACCGCCAGCGGTGCATCGATTTGTCAGAGTTCTTTCTTGTCTTTCCCTCGCTCGCTCACGCTGCCCGGTCTGCTGCAACACAAGCTCCGCCTTGCTATGGGCATGCTGCTTGCGCTGGGCTTGCTGGCCTGTTCCGCAAGCGACGAGGAAGCCGTGTCGCCCTTTCAGGGAACGGGCATCGGGATCAGCACGGCGGATATCGACACGTCAGTCGATCCCGGGAATGACTTTTTTCTCTACGCCAATGGCAAGTGGCTGGCCGCGGCGCAGATACCAGAGGGCGAGAACCGCATCGGACGCCAGTTCCGCGCGGATGCAGAACTGGAACGGCGCCTGACGACCATCGTCGAGGACATTGCCGGTCGTCCGCAAGATGCGGGAACGCCAGAAGCTGTGGTTCGCGAATATTACCGCCAATTCATGGATCGTGCTTCCCTCAATCGACAAGGGATTTCCCCTGCCACGGGAGACATCCGGCGATTCGAGACGGCGAGCGATGTGTCCGCCTTATCAACCGTGATCGGCGGAACTCTGCGTGCAGACGCCTCTCCCATGCTGTTCGGCGCAAGTCAAAGTCCCAACTTGTTCTCGGTCGCCGCCTTGCCGGCGCCGGACAACGGGCAGATCGTTCCTTGGCTGATCACCGGCGGTCTTGGCTTGCCGGCAACGGAGTATTATCTCGCCGACACGGTCCAGGCCCGGTCGGATCGCGCAGCGTATCGCGACTATATCGCGCGCGTCCTGTCTCTTGCAGGACTGGACCGGACGACCGGGCGCGCAGAAGGCGTGCTTGAACTCGAAACCAGCCTGGCCGAAGCGCAGGGCACGGCCTCGTCTGATCGCAGCAGGTTGGCTTCCGCAGCCGTCTGGAGCCGGGAGGAGCTTGCGGAGAGGGCCCCCGGACTGGATTGGCCGGCGTTGCTTTCCGCTGCCGGTTTGGCAGATGCCGAGAGGGTTGCGGTACTCGATCCCCAAGCCGTAATTGCGATGTCTGCACTGGCTGCCTCTGAACCCCTTGCCGCCTGGCGCGACTGGCTGGTCTTCCACCGCCTCAGCAGCCATGCCGATGTCTTGCCTGACGAGTTTGCCAAGGCGCATTTCGCCTTCTACGGGCGGCGAATTGAGCAAAGGGTGCGCCCGTTCTCGCTCGAGAAGCAGGCTGTCGACCGGGTTGCTGCGCTCTTCTCCGATACGATGAGCCGGCTTTACGCCGAGCGCTATTTCTCAGAAGAGGAAAAGCGCGATGTGGAGATCATTGCCGAACGTGTCAGAAATGCGCTTATGCAGAGAGTGGAGAGCGACCCTGATCTGGGCGACGACGCAAGGAAAGCGGCCGTCAGGAAGCTGGAAAACCTGACCGCGGGGATCGCCTATCCCGAGACTTACAACGAGATCACACAGCTTCAAGCCGTCGGCAATAACGCTTATGCAAAGACAATAGCAGCGGAGCGAGCGGCGTTTTCGCGCGAAATTGCAGCCGTCGGACAGGAGAAGAGAGGGCGCTGGCGAACAGGCGCCCACCGCGCGCAGGCGATTTACCTGCCGCTTCAGAATGCAATCAACATTCCGGCAGCACTCCTGCAGCCGCCCTTTTACGATCCCGAAGCCGACGCCGCCGCGAATTATGGCACCATTGGCACGATCATCGCGCGCGAAATGAGCCGCGCAATCAATGAAACCGGCACAATGATCGATGCGGATCTGAGGATCGCCGACTGGCTCTCCCCATCGGAGCGCTCTGCAAGGGAGGCGCGAAACGACAAGTTGGCAAGCCAGCTCGCCGACCACCCGCCGCTATCAGGCGCGGCGATTGATGGTGCCGCCAACTCGGGGGACAGCACATCGATCTTGCCGGGCTGATGGCAGCCTATGATGCTTATCGTGCTTCGCTTGATGGCCGCGAGCCGCGCGTGATCGAAGGATTTACCGGTGACCAGCGCTTCTTTATAGCCTTCGCACAGCTCTGGGCCAGCAAGCTGCGTGAACCTGAGGCGCGCTCTGCAGTTGAAGCAGGACGAATGGTCCTGCCGCGGCCTCGCGTTTCAATGGTCCGGAACGTCGATGCATGGTATCGCGCCTTTGACGTTCAGAACGATGACGCGCTCTACCTCTCGCCGGCAGAGCGTGTCACGATCTGGTAATCAGGACGCGAAGCGCGACGGAAATTGCAACAACGCCAGGGCGGCCTGCGCCGCTTCGCCGCCCTTGTTCTTCTGCGCGGGATCGGCACGGACGACGGCCTGATCTTCGTTTTCCACCGTGAGAATGCCGTTACCGATCGGAATGCCGTCCATGGTGAGCGCCATGATCCCGCGCGCGCTTTCGCCAGCCACAATCTCGAAGTGGTAGGTCTCGCCACGGATCACGACACCGATCGCGACAAAACCGTCGTACCGGCCGCTTTCTGCCGCCATCGCGATTGCGGCGGGGATTTCCAGCGCGCCGGGTACCGTGATCACTTCGACTTCGTTGCCGTCAGCCTCCAGCGCCTCACGTGCGCCCGCAATCAGCATGTCGTTGAGGTGCGAGTAGAAACGTGCTTCCACGATGAGGAAACGGGCCAAGACAATTCTCCAGTTCTGAAAAGGTGAGCGTTGCGGGTCAGGCGTTCTGCTTGTTCGCCGGAGCGGCGGAGAGGAAGCGTTCCTCGACGATCGTGAGCCCATATCCCTCCAGCGCTATCAGGGAGTGGTGCGAGGTGGTCAGCAGGATCATCTCGTGAACGCCAAGCTCCGCCAGGATCTGGGCGCCCACGCCATAATCGCGCAACTCGTCCATGTCGGCTCCGCCGCGGCCTTCCCGGCGATCCAGCATCCGGGCGACGGAGGCGCGTAACTGGCTGATGGCAACGATTACGCCGGAGCCCGCGGCTTCGATCTCCCGCATCGCATTTTTGAAGAGGCCGCTTCGGGCGCTTTTCTCCCCGAACACGTCAGCGAACATGTCGAGCGTGTGCATACGGACCAGAACCGGCTTTTCGGGATTGATCCGGCCGTGGACCAGCGCGATCATTTCATCGCCGGTCGGTTCGTTGCGAAAGGCCATGGCTTTCCAGCGGGCGCCCTCGGGCGTTTCGAAACTGCTTTCGGACACCACCTTGACATGTCGATCATGCCTGCGCCGATAGGCGATCAGGTCCCGAATGGTGCCGACCTTGAGTTCGTGCATGCGGGCAAAGCGGATCAGGTCCTCCATGCGGGACATGGTGCCGTCGTCATTCATGATCTCGCAGATCACACCGGACGGATTGAGGCCTGCGAGGCGAGCGATGTCCACGGCCGCTTCTGTATGACCAGCCCGGGTAAGAACGCCGCCGTCCCTTGCGATCAGGGGGAAGACGTGACCAGGTGTCACGATGTCTTCGCGTGTTTTCGAGGCATCGATCGCGACGCTGATCGTGCGGGCCCGATCCGCAGCGCTGATACCGGTGCTGACGCCTTCACGCGCCTCGATCGAAGTGGTGAAGGCGGTCTCGTGACGCGTGCGGTTGTTGCGGCTCATAAGCTCGAGCCCGAGTTGCTCGACACGGCCGCGTGCCAGCGCCAGGCAGATCAGCCCCCGGCCGTGCGTAGCCATAAAGTTGATCGCGGAGGGAGTCGCCATTTGTGCCGGAATGACAAGGTCGCCTTCGTTTTCCCGGTCCTCGTCATCGACCAGGATGAACATGCGCCCGTTCCGAGCCTCGTCAATGATCTCTTCCGGAGAGGCTATGACGTTTCTGTCGCTATTTGCCCTCAGAAACAGGTTCAGTTTGGATAGCGTCTCTGCAGTGGGGTTCCAGTGCGGCTCGCCACAATCGCGCAGACTGTTGGCGTGAAGGCCCGCAGCGCGTGCAATAGCGCTTTTGGTCATCTGGCCCGAAGCGATCAACTCATCGATGCGGCTCTTGACCGCGCCTAGTTCAGAAGTGCTCATGCATCGCCAGTGTCACACTGCAATGTGAGATGCAACTGCGATGTGAAGGTTTGGAACGATGACGCCAATTTCTCGATAGAACCCACGAAAAACCCCGCCCGGAAACGGGCGGGGCCGGTTCTCTATCAAAGACCGATCAACGGGTGGTGTACAGTCCCCACAGCCAGTTGATCAGGCCGCGGCCAGCGGCGTTGGGTTTACGGTTGCTCATATAAGGCCTCCTGTTACTGAGGCCTTCGTGTTAACCTTAAAAGGATAGTTAAGAAAGCGTTAATTTCCGTGTTTCGCAATTTTCCCGCACATCGAGCATCGATAGCAGTTCGGATATGCGCATGGGTCGGCCAAATAGAAATCCTTGCCCTATGACACACCCGAGAGAAATCAGCAGATCCCGCTCCGTCTCGGTTTCAATGCCCTCGGCGACAAGTCGCATCCCCGCTTTGCGCGCGGTGTCATTGAGGGCTCGAATGACGATGCGCGCGCGTTCATTGTGAAGAGCCAACGCGACGAAACTCCGATCGATCTTGATCTCGTCGCATGGCAGGCCCACGAGCAGGGACAGATTGGCTTCGCCCGTCCCGAAATCATCTAGCGAAACATGAAAACCTTTTTCACGCAAGCGCGCCAGATTGCGCGCGGCAGTCCGGAAATCCTCGATCTTGGCAGTCTCGGTAATTTCGATCGTGATTGCCTGGGGCCGCCCACCGCCTGCCGCGACATTATCGCAGATCAGCGAGACGAAATCGTGTTCGCCGAGCAAAGTGGCGGAGATGTTCACCGAAATTCGGGCACCTGCATTTAGCGCCACGTTCGCAGAACGGGCAGCCAATCGCAATGTATGCGCTGTTAGCGGCTTCAACCTGCCAGCCTTCTCGATGAAGGGGATAAATTCGGACGGACTTATTTCCCCGCGCTGCGGATGCTTCCAGCGAACTAGTGCTTCGGCACCGACTATGTGTCCGCTTTCCAGAAGACACTGCGGCTGAAAAAGAAGGTAGATGTGCTGATGCGCAATCGCGTGATCCAGCGACGAGTGGAGGGAGAGCTGCCAGTCGGTGTCGGAACCGCCCTGCTCGCTCACCAACGCCAATCTCGAAGGCCGCTTGAGCGCTGCCTCAGCTGCAACGATGGTTGCGCTGATCGCCTGGCGCGGCTTTGTTATGTCGATGTCCAGAATGCCAAAAGCACATGCGAAATCGAGGGTTCGCTCCCCTACGCACAAAGGCGCACCGGCCAACGCCAGCAAGCCCGTAATATGACTTTTCGCATGCTCCATTTCGTCGAACCATGCGAAGTGCCCAGTTGAATCGGTATAGACTTGCGTGTCAGCGCTGATGGCGAGGCGCTGTGATATCTGTTGGATGAAGTCCCCATGCAGCGATGACTCCAGGCTTGCGAGAATCTCCTCAAAATGTTCGACCCGGGCGACGACGAGCCGACCATGGAATTTTGCGAAATCCTCTTGGAGCGTGTGGAAATTCGCCAGACCAGACACAGCGTCGATACCGGCGGCTCGTTCCCGCCAGTTGCAGCGGGCTCGAATAGCCGCATAGATGGCGAGCAAGGTATAAACCATGCCGGTCGGAAGCAGCCGATCGAAACTGGCGGCGACGAAAGGCGCTGCCAAAGATGCCACTACGATAATCGTATATGATGCGCGACGCGGTCGCTTGTGCAGAAAGGCTGTTGCCGACAGGACCAGGCCCACGGCCAGGAACGGAAAGTACCAGCCGATCGGCAGCAGGCTTTTGGACATCAGCGTTTCGGCCGCAATGATTCCGACCACTGCGCTGGGCACTGACCTGTTCAAGGGCGTGTTGAGGAGATTCGAACTGCCGCCCTGGGGAGCGGCTATGACTATTCGCTTCGCGCTGATCCTTTCGGGATCAACCGCTCCACGTTCGACCGACTCCAGCGAAATGACTGGAATTGAATTCGGATCGAAGCGAAAATCGATTGGATAAGCGCCTGCTGGGACGGAATGCACGTCTACAAGAGCGGCACCTAACGTAAGCGGCGCGCCTTCGCCCGTCTCGAGGCGGGGTACGGCTTCGAACACAAACCCGGTCAGAGACGTTCGGTTCGCATCAACCGCTTCTCCGTCCACGGGCAAGTCAGCGTTCCTGGAGAATGAGAGCGTCTCCGGGGCTGCTGACAACTTGTACTGCTGCGGCTTGATCTGCCCGGCAGTGGCCGGCCAGGCCACGATTATTGGCGTTTTTGCCTTTGCTATTGCGCTCCGCAACGCCGGTATCCCAGGGTCATCTTCCGCAAACCGTCCTTCGAAGACGATCAGTTCCGGCTTCATGCTGTCGAGGCCTGCAATTGCTGCGGCCTGACGTTCTGCGACTGAATCCTTCTTTCCGACCTGCCGATCGGTCGTCATCAGCACGACGTCGCCCGAAACCGGACGCGGCATGAAGCGCGAAACGAAGATTCGCGGCACTTCGTCAATGAGCTTTGGAATATCGAGAACAAACAGCACGACAAGTGCGGCCACCATTGACAGGAGGACCTGTGACAACCGGCGTCGGGTTCTCGGGTCGAACCGAAAGCGGGGGATCTGCGCGCGCATCGATCCCTCGCTAGCACAGGATAGTTAAAAGTTCGCTGCCAGCGAACAGGTGAGGCAACGGGTGCGCAAACGCGCATCAGTGCCGTCAGCTATCGGCAGATTACAGCGGTGCAGTCGAACCGTCGGCAGCTTCCGGTGCAGGGGCAGTGTCCTCGGCCCCGGGCGGGACGCTGGTTCCTGAGCCTTTTTCTCGGCCGGCAGTTCGACCGTGATATCCACCCTGCGGTTGGCGGCGCGGCCCTGCTCGTTCGGTTCGCCGCTGGGCAGCGCGTTCGGCTCAACAGGATTTTGCTCTCCCATTGCAATAATCTTTATTCTATCAGTATTTGCCCCAAGATCTTCAAGAAGATCGCGAACTGCTTCGGCCCGTCTTTTCGATGCACGCAGATTGGCATCGTCGCTTCCGCTGGCGTCCGAATGGCCGCGCAGCACGATCGGACCGCCTTCGCCGAACTGCTCGCTTTCGACGACTTCCTGGATCTTCATTCTGGCAGCATCGCTCAACTCGCTTCCGCCTTCCTCGAATTTGACGGTGGCTTCCAGCGGCTCCAGCGGCGGGTCTGCAATTGGCCGGCCATCCATGTCCGATCGAAGAATTGACGTCGAACCTACATCGCTTTCCTCAGGCGGGAGAGGGTCAAGATCGACGGGTGCGCCTGCTTCTTCGGCCTCTGGCTCCGAAGGCTCAGGCGCGTTGCAGGCGGACAGCAGAAGGGCGGGAAGGGCGACGCCCCAGATGGTCAAACAGGTCCTGACGGTCGTGCTCGCTTTCATGCGGGTTGCCCCTCCTCTCCTGGCGATTGCTCTGGCTTCTCCGGATCCTGGCTGTCTGCCTGCGTCGAGTTCGGGGTAGGCTGTCCGTTCTTGGCCTGCACCTTGGCGCGCTTCTCCCGCTTGGACTGTACCTTTTCGGTCACCGGATCTTCCGGCGGCGAATAGGAGATAATGACGTCGCCGGGACCCGGCGTCGGGCGCGAGGCATGGGTAAAGAAGCGCAGGTTGCCGCCTTTCCTCAGCACCAGCACGAAATCGGCATCGTCGGGCAATGCGTCACGCGCGCGGTCGAAGCCGAACTGCTCCGACAGGCGGGTCTTGCGGAATTCCCAACCCTCGGCCTGACGCTGATGCATCTCCTCCATGCCAACGCCGGATTCGAATAGCGACCGTCCCCTGATCGAGGAGGGCAGGGCGCGTGGGTCGTTGTGATGACTGGGCTCTCCCAGCTGATACACTGCATCGCGTCCGATTTCCGGCGCAAACTCGTTGCAGACCAGGGCATTGTACGCCTCGTTCTCGGTCGCCGCGACCAGGACCTGGTACTGTGTCAGGTCCAGCGAATGCTCGGTCGCCTCGGCCAGGATCTCGCCGTGATAAGTGTCGAGTCCCTGTTGGCGCGCTCGCGACAGGCGCCACCAGCTCGTATCCGCCAGCGTGACCGGCACGTCGAGGTCGTCCAGTTCCTTTGCAAGGGCAATCGACCACGGCGTTGCGCCCACCAGCAGCAGGCCTGGGGTCGACGAACCCGTTACGCCCAGCCAGCGAGCGACCGGCGCCATGGTAAAACCATGCGCGACGATGGTCGCGACGCAAACCGCGAACGAAAGGCTGATCAGGATGGTGCCGTCGTCATATCCCAGGTCCGAAAGCCGCAGGGCGAACAGACCGGAGATGGCGACTGCCACAATGCCGCGCGGCGCGATCCAGGCAAGGAAAAGCCGCTCGTTCCAAGGTATCTTCGAGAATGCGAGGCTGATCAGAACCGTTGCCGGGCGAACCATGAACAGGATTGCCAGCAGGAACAGGGTGAACTGCCACTCAAGCAGTCGCAGGGTTTCATAATCCAGCTGTGCGGAAAGCAGGATGAAAATACCCGAAACGAGAATGACAGCGACATTCTGTTTGAAAGGATGGATGTCTCGCAGCGAATCCACGTTCATATTGGCAAGCGCGACGCCCATGAGGGTGACGGCGACAAGCCCCGTTTCCTGCTGGATCAGGTTCGAAATGACGAACAGCCCCACCACGGTAACCAGCAGAACCGGCGCCTTGAGATATTCGGGCACCAGACCGCGCGGGAAGCTCCACGCGATCACCCATGCTGCCGCATAGCCCAGGACGGCTGCCGCCAGTGACGCAAAGATCAGGGCAGGGACGACGTCGAACAGCGTTGCGCCGTCGGCCGATGCCCGGAAATATTCATAGGCCAGCACAGCGCACATCGCGCCGAACGGGTCGTTGACGATCGCTTCCCATTTCAGGATTGCGGCCGGGCGCGGCGCAACGCTCGATTGACGTAGCAGCGGCAGGACGACGGTGGGGCCGGTTACCACGAGGATGCCGGCAAACAGGATGGCGACGGGCCAGACCAGGCCGGCGATGTAGTAGCAGGCCAGCGAACCGGCCACCCATCCGATCGGCACGCCAAAGACGACCAGTCGCCACACTGCGCTGCCGGTTCTTCGCAGTTCGCGGAAGTCCAGGCTCAGGCCGCCTTCGAACAGGATCAGCGCGACGCCGATCGAGATCATCGGTTCAAGCAATTCGCCAAAGGCATGATGCGGATCGATGATGTTAAGGATTGGCCCAGCCATGAAACCGGCAATCAGCATCAGCACGATCGCGGGCCAGCCGGTGCGCCACGCTATCCATTGCGCACCAATGCCGAGCACTCCGACGAGTGCGATTACAATTGCCTGTTCTTCCATGCCCGTCCGTTGCTGCCACATGTTGCGGCGTATTGGCAAACCCGTTCAAGGGAATGCAGGGCGGCCCCGGACGTTCCACCGGCTGCGCCTAAGTGGCGGACTTGTACCCCCCGCCGCCCGGCGTTCGGATTTCAATGGCGTCGCCGGGCTGCATCTGCACGCTGGCGCAAGAAGCCAGCTGTTCCTGTAAACCATTCGCACGGATTACGAGGTTTTCTCCGGCGGCTCCCGGCGCACCGCCTGCGAGGCCGAACGGTGCCACGCGCCGCCGGTTGGACAATATGCCCGCCTCCATCGGTTCAAGGAAACGGATACGGCGGACGATGCCGTCGCCTCCGCGCCAGCGGCCCGCGCCGCCGGATCCGCGCCTGATGGCAAAGCGTTCCAGCACCACGGGAAAGCGGCTTTCCAGGATTTCCGGATCGGTCAGGCGCGAATTGGTCATGTGGGTCTGCACCGCGTCCGCCCCGTCGAAGCCGCCGCCACCGGTCACCGGCCCGGCGCCGGATCCGCCGGCAATCGTCTCGTAGTACTGGTAATCCGCATTGCCGAAGGTCAGGTTGTTCATCGTCCCTTGTGCTCCGGCAAGGGCGCGGAGCGCTCCGAAGATGGTGTCGGTCACCACCTGGCTCGTTTCGACATTTCCGGCAACGACGGCGGCGGGTGCTTTCGGGTTCAGCATCGATCCATCGGGCACGATCAGCCGGATGGGCGCGAGGCAACCTTCATTCATCGGCACATCGCCATCGATCATCGTGCGAATAGCATAGAGCACCGCCGCCTTGACGATCGGTACGGGTGCATTGAAGTTGCCGACATGCTGGCCGCTCGTTCCGGAAAAGTCGAACAGCGCTTCCTGCGCTTCATGGTCGATGGTGACGGCAAGGCGGATGGTGGATCCGTCGTCCATCTCATAGGCGAAGCTGCCATCGTCCAGCCGATCGAGCAGCGCGCGCACTGCTTCCTCGGCCTGCGCCATGACATGACTCATATAGGCATCGACCACGGTCCGCGACTGCGCGTCGGCCAGCCGGTTCAGCTCGCTCGCGCCCTTGATGCAGGCGGCAAGCTGCGCCTTGAGATCGGCGATATTCCGGTCGGGATCTCGCGCTGGATAGGGGCCGGAGCCGAGCATGTTCCGGATCTCCGCCTCGCGAAACCGGCCTTCGTCGACCAGCAGCACATTGTCGAGCAATATGCCCTCTTCGGTGACGGTCGTGCTGCCCGCGGGCATGGAGCCGGGCGCGACCCCGCCGATGTCCGCGTGATGTCCGCGCGCCGCTGCCCACCAGGCGGGTTCGGTGGTGCCGTCGCTGGCGAACACCGGCAGCACCACTGTCACGTCGGGCAGATGCGTGCCGCCGTCATAGGGCGCGTTCAGCGCATAGGCATCGCCCTTGCGGATGCCGCGGCCGTCCTCGCTGCGGCGCCGCGCTACCGTGCGAACGCTTTCGCCCATTGATCCAAGATGCACCGGCATGTGCGGCGCATTGGCGATCAGGTTTCCGTCCCGGTCGAATATTGCGCAGGAAAAATCGAGCCGTTCGCGAATATTGACCGAGCTGGCGCTGGCCTGCAGGGCCGCGCCCATTTCCTCTGCGATCCCCATGAACAAGGCGCCCATGATCGCGGTGCGCACCGGATCTCGCTCTGTCGACATCTCGCGGCGGCGGGCCTCTCCGGTCCGGCGCAGCAGCACATTGCCAATCTCGTCGACTGCGATGTTCCAGCCAGGTTCGACGACGATGGTCGACACGTCGTCGACGATCAGCGCCGGGCCTCCGGCCTCGAATCCGGCGGCCAAACCCGGCCTGTGGAACAGCGGAATGTCGCGGCTTTGCCCGGCCAAGAAGCTCTCGATCGTCCGGTGGTCCCGCTGCGAATGGGCGGGCAGGGGCAAGGGGAGCACCTGGCCGTTCGGGAGAGCGGGAGACCGCTTCCACCCTGGCGGTCGCGACGACAATGGCGCCCTCCGGTTCGAAGCCGAACCGGTCACGCCAGCCTTTCCTGAAGCGGCTTGCCATGAGGTCGGCATCGCCAAACGCGATCTCCAGCGTGTTCTCGGTCCCTGCCGGGCGCAGTTGCAGGCTACGTTCGTATGCGATGTCATCGGCGCCGACGCCTTGCACGGTCAATTCGGCGCCAGCCTCGCTTGCCAGCGCATCGAGTTCAGCCGCAATGCCTGCGGTAGCCTCGGCGCCGAGTTCGACTGCCAGCGTCGCCTCGCGCATGGCCCGGCGGTCCGCCAGGCCCATGCCATAGGCGGACAGCACGCTGGCCAGCGGGTGGCATTGCACCACGTCGATCCCCAGCGCCTCGGCGACCAGGCATGCGTGCTGCCCGCCTGCGCCGCCGAATGCTGCCAGTGCAGCGCCCGCGATGTCATGCCCCCGGCGGATCGAGATCGCCTTGATTGCCTGCGCCATGTCCTGCACCGCAATTGCGATAAAGCCCTCGGCGGCCTCCATCGGGGACAGTTTGCGCCCGGTTTCGGCCTCGATCCGGTCGCATAGTGACGCCAGCTTGGTCATGACGATGTCGCGGTCCGGCGGCAGATTGCCATCGGGGCCGAAGACGGGCGGGAAATGCGCCGGCTGCAGCTTGCCCAGCGCCAGATTGCAGTCCGTGACCGTCAGCGGGCCGTCATTGCGATAGCATGCAGGGCCGGGAAACGCGCCCGCCGATTCCGGGCCTACGTGGAAGCGCCCCGCCTCGAACCGGCAGATCGATCCGCCACCCGATGCGACCGTATGGATGCGCATCATCGGGGCGGCGATGCGCACGCCCTCCAGCCGGGTTTCGCCGTCGCGTTCGTACTGGCCCGAATACCATGACACATCGGTGGAGGTGCCCCCCATGTCAAAGCCGACGACGGCGGCAAAGCCCGCTTCCTCTGCCGTGGCCGCCATGCCGACGATGCCGCCTGCCGGGCCGGACAGGATGGCGTCCTTGCCATGGAACTGTTCGCGAGCGGTGAGGCCGCCGTTCGACTGCATGAACAGCGCCTCGCCCGCGTCGCCCAGCCCGCCTGCCACGGTCGAGGTATATTCGCGCAGGGGAGGGGACACATAGGCGTCGAGAACGGTGGTATCCCCGCGCGAGACCAGCTTGATCAGCGGCGCGAGGGAATGGCTGACCGAGATCTGCGCAAAGCCCAGTTCGCTGGAGATGGCGGCCAGCGCTTCCTCATGCGCGGTATGGCGATAGCCGTGCATCAGGCAGATCGCGACCGCGTCGATACCGTCCGCCTTTGCCTTGGCAAGTTCGGCGCGGGCGCGATCCTCGTCCAGCGGCTGCTCGACCGTTCCGTCGGCCAGCACCCGTTCCCCGATGCCGATCACCCGGTCATAGATCGGATCGGGCAGGACGATCTGGCGCGCGAACAGTTCGGGCCGTTCCTGCGATCCGATGCGCAGCGCATCCTCGAACCCGGCCGTGATGGCCAATGCCACGCGCGCGCCTTTTCGCTCGAGCAATGCGTTGGTCGCCACCGTGGTGCCGATCCGCAATTCGCAGGGCGGCAGCGGACCCTCGGGCGTTCCGGTAATGGCGCGGATGGCGTGGATCGCCGCATCTTCCGACCGAGACGGGTCCTCGGACAGCAGCTTGGTCCGCTGCAGCGCGCCATCGGGCGAAATGGCGACGACATCGGTAAAGGTGCCGCCGCGGTCGATCCAGAATTGCCATTTGCTCATGCCTGCAGGGCCTAACGGATTTTGCCGCCCTTCGCACGGCTTGTGATGTTTTCGCCGCTGGTCTAGCGCGCCGCGCAGAGGGAGAGCATGTCATGACCAGCGCAGCGGCCGCAGAGCCAAGCGGGCCGATCGAACCCGATTTCCCCCAGCCGCGACCGCACTCGCTGGGCGAGGATATCTATGGCCTGCTCAGCGGGGCGCTGCTGATGGCGCTCGGACTGGTCATCATGAAGGCAAGCGGCATCGTGACCGCTGGCATGGGCGGTGTGGCGCTGCTGTTCAGCTATCTGTTCGGCATGACCGTGGACTTCTGGTTCTGGACGCTCAACGTGCCGTTCCTGATCCTTGCGTGGAGTGCGATGGGGCGCGGGTTCTTCTTCAAGACCGTGTGCGCAGTGGCCGCGGTGTCGCTGATGGCTGCGCTGACGCGGGTATCGCTGGACATCCAGTCGGTCCATCCGGCCTTTGCCGCCGTCGCAGGCGGCACGGCGGCGGGCGCGGGGGTCATGGGCATGCTGCGGCATCGTTCCGGCGTGGGCGGCGTGACGATCGTGTCCGTGTGGCTCAACCGCAAGAAGGGCTGGAGCGTGGGCTGGCTGACCTTCGCGCTCGACGGTATCATCATCCTGGCCGCGATCACGACGCGTCCGCCCGACCTTGCCGCATGGTCGGTGCTGAGCGTCGTGGCGATGAGTGCGGTGCTGATCCTGTTCCATCGTCCGGGACGCTACACCGGCTATTGAGCCTGCCCTAGCGCACCGGTTCGCCGACGCGCCCGGTCGGGCCGGTTGTGATGGGGCCGGTCGTGACGGGTCCGGTGGCGGCGGAGTTGACGGTGTCGGAGTTGGCGGCGTCCGGGCCTGCGGTGACGGGGCCTGCGGTGACGGGGCCTGCGGTGACGGGGCCTGCGGTCGCGGGTGACGGGGCCGGTCGCAACGGGGCGCCCGCGGTCCTCAACCTCGCGGATCAGATCCTCGAACAGCGCCTCGTAATGTACCAGTGCCTGGCGCAGGTCCTCGGTTGCGATGGCCCGGCCGGTGGCGTCGTGGCTCTGGCGCGCGGCGATCTCGTGGCCTTCCCGGTAATGGCGGGCGACTTCGGGATGATCGACGGTCAGGTCGGCGTGACGCTGGTCGAAATCAGCCACCGGAAAACCGCGCGCCTGCATCAGCGATCCGATGGTCCGATCGGCGTGCAGCACAGCTTCCGCGGGGCTGTTGACGAACAGGCTCTTCACCTCGGCCCACTCGCTGGCGAAGCGGTCGCGTTCATTCGGGGAGAGAGGGCGGATGTCGAAACCGGCGACGCGGCGCTGGCGATCCTCCAGATCGTGTTCGGCGCGCCCCGTGCTGCCCGTCGCTGCGACGGTGCGGTCATATTCGTCACCGAAGCGGCTGCGCAGCCGGTTGGTGCGGCTGCGGGCGATGAAGAACCAGATCAGCAATGCGGCGATCACAAGGCCAGCAATCACGATCCAGATCGTGGGATTTATCGTGTCCATCATTCATCCTCGCGTTCTCATCCCGCCAGGCGGCCAAAACGAGTGGTGGGGGCGGCGGTTCCGCGGCGCGGTTGACGACATGCGGCCGCCTGAACCCCATTCGCAGCCTGTCCCGCCGCGATACAGCGGGCCACAGGTGCTTAAGGAACAAGGTTACCGCGATTGCGAGTTCGCGGGCTTCGAGTCAGACGGGAACGGCCATCCGATGGGGAACGGATGGCGGCAGAATGGCCGGTCGATGAGCGTCAGGGGCAGACGCTCTCGACCGGCCGCATTCGAAGAGGTCTGGCAAATGTCGCGTGTGGTGGAAAATCAGTATCGGGCACTCGAGCGGCACGAATTCGCGGCCCAGTGCCGCCTGCGCGCGCCGGGAAGCCTGGCGCGGATCTCGATCGTTCGCAACCTGACCAGCGAAGGCTGTGCGGTCGAATGCATTCCCGCCAACCTGCAGCGCGGCGATACGATCTATCTGCAGTTCGGAAATATCGGCCCGGTCGAAGGCTGCGTCGTCTGGCTGCGCAAGGGCATGGAAGCGGGCGTCCGTTTCGAACAGGGGCTGCATCCGGCGGTATTCGATCGCCTGCTGTATCTGGCGCATCGCAACATGATGCTGAGCGACGAGCCGCTGGAGTTGAATGAAGATCCGGTCATGTTCCGCAAGACGATCCACCGCACGGCGCCCTGCTGACCCACTAGCAGAGAGGGTGCGACAGCCGTGGTCGAGCCGTAGAACCGGTCCGCCCGCGGCCGTTCAGGCTGAAACCCGGGCATGGTCGCGGTCAGTCATTGCAGGGCAATGTTCGCTCTGCCATCGTTCCGTCATGAACGAGCCACATGCTGCCGCGACATCGATCCGTTTTCAGTTCCTGCGCTCGGTCCGGCGGGCCCTTGCCATCCTCACCATGATCGTTGCCGGCAGTCTGCTGGCGGCCTGCGGATCGGGCGAGCGCTATACCGACGAGGCGGCGCGTAACGGCATCCTGCTGATCGGCAATGGCAGCGAGCCCAAGGGCCTCGATCCGCATCTCGTCACCGGCGTGCCCGAGAACAAGATCATCTCGTCACTGATGGAGGGGCTGATCGCCTACCATCCGACCGACGATCTTCAGCCCGAACCCGGCATGGCGGAAAGCTGGGAAAGCAACGACGATTTCTCGCAGTGGACGTTCCATCTGCGCGACGCGAAATGGTCGAATGGCGATCCAGTGACGGCGGGCGATTTCGTCTATAGCTGGCAGCGTATGCTGACGCCCGGAACTGGGCGCCGAATATGCCGAGATGCTCTACATCCTCAAGGGGGCGGAGGCCTTTCATCAGGGTAGGACCGAGGATTTCTCCACCGTCGGGGTCAAGGCGCTGGATGACAAGACGCTGCAGGTCACGCTGGAAGGACCGGCGCCCTATTTCCTCAACATGCTCAAGCATTACAGCTGGTATCCGGTGAACCCGCGCGTCGTGGAAGCGCATGGCGGCATGGCGGACCGGCAGAGCGGCTGGTCGACGCTTGAGAACTATGTCGGCAATGGTCCGTTCGTCCTCGACGACTGGGTCACGAACCAGATCATCAAGGTGCGCAAGAGCCCGACCTACTGGGATCGCGACCGGGTGAAGCTGAACGGCGTCAATTTCTACCCGGTCGAGAACGTGACCACAGAGGAAACGATGTTCCGCGGCGGGCGGCTGCACCTGACGAATAGTGTGACGCCCGACAAGATCCCGATCTTCCTCAAGAAAATGCCGGACGAGATGATGATCGAGCCGTACATGGGCAGCTATTTCTATCGCGTCAACATGACCCGCAAGCCGTTCGACGACGTGCGCGTGCGCAAGGCGCTGGCCTATTCGATCGACAAGAAGCTGCTGGTCGACAAGGTGACGAAGGGCGGGCAAATTCCGGCAACCGGCTTTGTTCCGCCGGGCCTGAAAGGGTACGACACGTCGGACGCGGCCCAGTTTCAGCCGGAGCTGGCGCGCCAGCTGCTGGCTGAGGCCGGCTATCCTGGCGGCAAAGGCTTTCCCGACACCGAGATCCTGATCAACACCAGCGAAGCGCACCGCAAGATAGCCGAGGCGATGCAGGCGATGTGGCGCAAGGAACTGGGCGTCAATATCGGCATCTACAACCAGGAGTGGAAGGTCTATCTCGATAGCCAGAGCAGCCTTGATTACGACCTTGTACGCGCAGGCTGGATCGCGGACTATGCCTATCCCAGCACGTTCCTCGATATCTTCACGACCGGGAACGGGAACAACGATACCGGCTGGTCGAACTCGCGCTATGACGCGCTGATCGCCCGCGCACGCACCGCACCGACGGAGGAACAGCGCATGGCCATTCTGCAGGAGGCGGAAGAAATCCTGATGGATGGCATGCCGATCATCCCGATCTACTGGTACACCCGCACCTATCTCAAAAGTCCGCTGGTCGAGGGGTGGTACCCCAAGGCGCTGGACAACCATCCGCTCAAATATGTTTCGCTCAAGGCCCCTCCGGCCCCGGCGGCCGACTAGGCGTTACGGGAGAGCCTGCCAATGTTCCGCTTTGTCGCCGTCCGGCTGGTGCAGGGGCTGCTCGTGCTCCTTGCGATCTATGCGGTCACCTTTTTCCTGGTGGCCGCCACGCCCGGCAGCCCGTTCAGCACCGAGCGTGCGATCCGGCCCGAGATCCTGGCCCAGATCGAGGCGTTCTACGGCTATGACAAGCCGGTCAGCGAGCGCTTCGTCACCTCGGTGTCCAATGCGCTGCGGGGCGAGTTCGGGCCGTCCGCAGTCTATGCCAACCGGTCCGTCACCGACATCATCGGCGAAAGCTTTCCTGTCTCGCTGAAGCTGGGGTCTCTGGCGCTGGGCCTGGCGCTGTTGCTTGGCATTCCGGTCGGCATACTGGCGGCGGTTCGGCAGAACTACCTGGCTGGATTATGTGCCCATGTCGGTGTCGATGGCGGGCATCTGCCTGCCGACCTTTGTCATGGGTCCGCTGCTGGCGCTGGTGTTCGGGCTGATTTTCGAACTGCTGCCGGTGGCGGGGTGGTTCGGGCCGGAATATGTGATCCTGCCCGCGCTGACGCTGGGGCTGTATTACGCGGCCTATTTCGCGCGGCTGACGCGTGGGGGCATGCTGGAAATGCTGAACCAGGACTGGGTCAGGACCGCCCGGGCCAAGGGCGTTTCGGAAGGCACCATCGTGTGGAAGCACTGCCTGAAAGGCGGGCTGATCCCGGCGATCACTTTCCTGGGCCCGGCACTGGCGGGCATCATCTCGGGCAGCTTCGTGGTCGAGACGATCTTCCAGATTCCGGGTCTTGGCCAATGGTTCGTGAAGGGCGCCCTCAACCGCGACGATTTCCTGATCCTGGGGCTGACCGTGCTGTTCGCTGCGCTCATCGTGGTGATGAACCTGCTGGTCGATATCGCGCAAGTCGCGCTCAACCCGCGGCTGAAATACGAATAGGGCGGGGCACTTATCATGAGCGATCATTCCGAAACCGCCGTCCTGTCCACGCATTCCGCGGCCGACGAGCCCGTCCCGCCGCCCACCGATGCGAGCGAAATTCCCGCCGAAAAGCTGGAGGAAGGCTCCTCGCTGTGGCGCGATGCGTGGCACCGGCTGAGGCGCAATCGGCTGGCCGTCAGCAGCCTGTTCATTTTCGTCTTCATCGCGCTGTTCTGTGTGGTGGGACCGTGGCTGTCGCCCTATGACAGCCAGACGCAGGATCTGTTCCTGGGTGCTGTCGGCCCTTCGTCGGAGCATTGGTTCGGGACGGATACGCTGGGCCGCGACCTGATGGTACGCGTGATGAAAGGGGGGCGCATTTCCCTGCTGGTCGGGTTGGTCGCAACGCTGGTCGCGCTGCTGATCGGCGTGATGTACGGCGCGACCGCCGGATACCTTGGCGGCAAGGTCGACAGCGCGATGATGCGCTTCGTCGACCTGCTCTACGCGCTGCCGTTCACGATTTTCGTGATCCTGCTGATGGTCGCCTTCGGCCGCTCGCTGTGGCTGATCTTCGTCGCGATCGGCTGTATCGAGTGGCTGACCACCGCCCGCATCGTGCGATCGGGCGTGATCAGCCTGAAAAAGCAGGAATTCATCGAGGCTGCCAATTCGCTTGGCTTTTCGCATATGCGGATCATCGTTCGGCACCTGATCCCCAACGTCCTGGGCCCCGTGATCGTGGTCGCCACGCTGACGGTGCCCGCGGTGATGCTGCTGGAGGCTTTCCTGTCCTTCCTGGGCCTGGGCATCCAGCCCCCCAATGCATCCTGGGGCGTGCTGATCAACGAGGGGCAGCAGAACATGGAAATTTTTCCCTGGATGCTGATTTTCCCGGCTTTCTTCTTTGCGCTGACGCTGTTCTGCCTGAACTTCCTGGGCGACGGGCTTCGCGACGCGCTCGATCCCAAGAGCGCGAAGGACTGATCTGATGGCACTTCTCGAAGTCTCCGACCTTCGCACGTCCTTCCATACCCGCGGCGGCGTGGTGCGCGCCGTCGACGGCGTCTCCTTCACGCTCGACAGGGGAGAGACGCTGGGCATCGTGGGCGAAGTCCGGGTCGGGCAAGTCGGTCACCTGCTATTCGCTGATGAAGCTGATCCCCGAACCGCCGGGCCGGATCGAAAGCGGCACCGCGTTCTTCGACGGGCGGGACCTGCTGAGGATGAGCGCGCGCGAACTCCGCAAGGTGCGCGGCAACCGGATCAGCATGATCTTCCAGGATCCGATGACCTCGCTCAACCCGTACCTCCGGATCAGCACGCAGCTGGTCGAGGCGCTGCGCATCCACCGCGACATCGACAAGAAGGCGGCGCTGAACAAGGCGATCGCCGCGCTGGAGGAAGTGGGCATCCCGGGCGCCAGCAGCCGTGTGCACCAGTACCCGCATGAGTTTTCGGGCGGCATGCGACAGCGCGTGATGATCGCGATGGCGCTGATTACCGAACCCGACCTGCTGATCGCGGACGAGCCGACCACCGCGCTCGACGTGACGGTGCAGGCGCAGATCCTGGACATCATCAAGGAGCGGCAGGAGCGGCTTGGCACCGCCGTGATCCTCGTCACCCACGACCTGGGCGTGGTGGCGGGCACCTGCGACAAGGTGAACGTGATGTATGGCGGCAAGCTGATGGAAAGCGGCACGGCGGAGCAGGTCTTCTATCAGCCGATGCACCCCTATACCCGCGCGTTGCAGAAGACGATCCCCTCGCTGCAGACCAAGGGGGCGGAGCTCTACACGATCCCCGGACTGCCGCCCGACGTGTCGAAGCCGATTCACGGCTGCGCGTTTTTCCCGCGATGCCCCTATCCCAAGGTCGCGAAACCAGAAGGCGGCCGCCCGCAGCTGGTTGACAAGGGGGACGGCCACTGCTTCGCCGACTGCCGCTTCTGCAATTCCAGCGCGCCGATCGAAAGCGTGCTGCCCAAGCATGACCCAGGCGATCTTGAAACTCTGCAGGGGGAGGGCGCGGCATGAGCGATTTTCTCGTCCTCGACGATGTGAAGACCCATTTCGACCTGGGCAACAAGCCGTTCAGCCGCACCAGCAAGGGTGTGGTGAAAGCGGTGGATGGCATCTCGCTGACCATTCATCAGGGTGAGATCCTGGGGCTGGTCGGCAAATCCGGTTGCGGCAAGTCGACGCTGGGCCGCACGATCATGCAGCTGATCCGGCCCACCTCGGGGCGCGTGTTTCTGGAGGGGCGCGAGATCAGTGCCTTGTCCGACAGCGAATTGCGGTCGGCGCGGATCGACTTCCAGATGATCTTCCAGGATCCCTATGCGTCGCTGAACCCGCGCATGACCGTGCTGGACACCTTGGCCGAGGCGGTGCGGACCCGCCATCCCGATTTGAAAGGCGATGCCCTGCGCGCGCGTGTCGCCGAACTGATGCGCACGGTCGGCATGAACCCCGCGCAGATGCGCCGCTATCCGCACGAGTTTTCGGGCGGGCAGCGCCAGCGCGTCGCCATCGCGCGCGCATTGGCGCCCGAACCCAAGCTGATCATCGCGGACGAGCCAGTATCAGCGCTGGACGTGTCGATCCAGTCGCAGATCCTGAACCTGCTGAAGGATCTGACGAAGCGGATGGGGCTGACGATGATCTTCATCAGCCACGATCTGTCGGTCGTGCGCTATATCGCGGACAGGATCGCGGTAATGTACCTGGGCAAGATCATCGAATTGGGGAGCGCGGAAGACATCGTCGACGATCCGCTGCACATCTACACCCGCGCGCTGATGAGCGCGATCCCGCGGCCTGATCCAAGGCTTGAACGGACGCGCAGCCGCATCGTTCTGCAAGGCGATCCGCCCAGTCCGCTGGATCCGCCGCCGGGCTGCAATTTCTGGCCCCGCAGTCCGGTAGAACATGACAATTACATGAAGTCGCATGTGCCTGAGTTCGCCGAAATAGTTCCCGGCCACTTCGCGGCCAATTGCCCGTTCTGCCTGAGTAAATAGCGCCGGATCATCCGATCGTCTCAATTGCCATTCCGCGAGTGTGTCTGTCTGCGGGAACGGCTCTGGCAAGCCCGCGTTCTGCTGTAGTCGCGTCCTGTGATGATCGGCGCAAGCACGGGCGGATTTGAAGGTGTTACTCCTCAAGCTTCCTGGTTCGATTGCAGCAGTTTCATTAGCCTGGCCGCGCAACCTGCAGGAGTATTGGGGGAAATCAATTGATCAGTCGTATCATGGCCGGGCTGGCCGTAACGTCGATATTGTCGACAGGCGCCGTCGCCCGCGAAAGCAGCTTCTACATTGGCGCCGACGGTGGCCTGATGATGGCCGAGACGTCCGATGTGGACCTCGACAGTTTCGACGACGCGGGCCAGATCGACTGGGATCTCGGTTATGACTTCGATGTCGTGGCAGGCTATGATCTCGGCGCGTTCCGGGTAGAGGCCGAAGCAGCCTACAAAGGGTCGAACGACGATGGCGGGACGACCCGCAACGGAGACTTCGAGGACGCCGGGGCCGCCATCGATTTCGACACGCTCAGCTTCATGGTCAACGGTCTGGTGGATTTTGGTTCCGACGACGGGCTTCAAGGCTTTGTCGGCGGCGGCGCAGGCGTGGCGCGGACAGAGATGCAGCTTCCCGGCGACGATGTCTATTTTTCGGATACGGACACCGGCTTTGCGTGGCAATTGATCGCCGGCGTACGCACGCCCCTGACGGACAACTGGGATGCCGGGCTGAAGTATCGCTATTTCCGGCACGACAATATCGAACTGGCCGATCCGGAATTTGCCGATGATGGTTATGAAACCAGCGTGCGCACTCATTCGCTGCTGGGGACGCTGACCTATAACTTCTGGTCACCGTCACCGCCACCCCCGCCGCCTGCTCCACCGCCACCGCCACCGCCCCCTCCGCCGCCGCCAGCACCGCAGGTAGTCTGCAATACCGGACCCTATATCGTGTTCTTTGACTTCAATTCGGCAGAGATCACCGGAGAAGCAGCCGGGATCCTGGATAGCGCCATCGCATCCTACGCCGACTGCGATTCGGTGCCGATCATGGTGGCCGGGCATACCGATCGGTCCGGACCGGCAAGCTATAATGTTCGTCTTTCGGAACGCCGGGCAAAAGCGGTCAGCGATTATCTCGCCGCGCGCAGCATCCCCGCGGCCGAGATCGATACCGAAGGTTTTGGCGAAAACAGGCCAAGGGTCGAAACTGCCGATGGCGTAAGGGAACCGCAGAACCGCCGTGTGGAGATCACCTACGGTCCAGGCTCGGGCATGTAGCAGGCGGCATCAGCCACGATCAATCCGAAGGGGCGGAGCAATCCGCCCCTTTTTTCTTGCGCACCGCAGTTGCCCGGAGACGATCCGGAGAGCGATCGTGCCTATGAAAAAGAGAGGGGGGTGGTGGACGCACTAGGGCTCGAACCTAGGACCCGCTGATTAAGAGTCAGCTGCTCTACCAACTGAGCTATGCGTCCACATCGTCAGCTTTCCGACGATCACGATCAGAAGCGCGTGGAGCAATTCGCCGTGGGAGGCCTCCCTATAAAGGCTGGGCGTCGGGATGGAAGGGGAAATTTGGCCTTTCCGAAAATTTCTTCGAGGCTTTAGGCAAAGCTGCCCGGTTCCCGCGTATTCCAGCGCTCTACCGCCATGATCAGGCCGACGCAGATCATGATTGTCAGCATCGAGGACCCGCCATGGCTCATGAACGGCAGCGGGATTCCGACCACCGGGGCCAGCCCCATGACCATCATCAGGTTGATCGCGGCGTAGAAGAAGATCGTTGCCGTAAGTCCTGCAGCCATCAGCCTGCCGAAACGGTCCTGCGTGCCGACGGCGACCTTCAGTCCCCAGCGGAGCAGTATGCCGAAGACGAACAACACGAACAGGCCGCCCATCATGCCCCATTCCTCGGCCATGGTGGCAAAGACGAAGTCGGTATGCGGTTCGGGCAGGTAGTTGAGGTGGCTTTGCGATCCGTTTCCGAACCCCTTGCCGAACAGCCCGCCCGAGCCGATCGCGATCTTGGACTGGGTGATGTGATAGCCCGCACCCAGCGGGTCACTTTCAGGATCAAGGAAGGTCAGCACCCGCCGCTGCTGGTAGTCGTGCAGAAGGGTGAAGAACGCAATCGGGATCGCGGCCAGTCCCGCAACGCCTACGGTGACGAACCAGGCCATCGGCAGGCCGGCGAGGAACATGACCACGCCCGCTCCGAATGCGATGGCCAGGCTGGTGCCAAGGTCGGGTTGCAGCAGCACGAGACCGACGGGCAGGCCGATCAGTACGCCCGGAATGATCAGGGACGAGAACTGGCGCGTCGCCGCCGGCGGCAGCATATCGTAGAAGCGGGCAAGGATGATCACCACCGCCGGCTTCATCAGCTCGGACGGCTGCAACGTCATGAAGCCCAGGTTGAGCCAGCGCTGGCTGCCCCCGCCGACAAAGCCGATCGCCTCCACCGCCATCAGCATCAGCACCAGCAGCACATAGATGGGCAGCGCCATCATCCGGATGAAATCGCGCGAAAAGCTGGCGATGACCATGGCCATCACCAGAAAGACGATGAAGCGTACTACGTGCAGCAGCGCCCACGGCATCAGGCTTCCGCCCGCCGCCGAATAGAGGACCGCTGCCCCGAAGCAGACCAGCAGCAGCAGGGGGATGATGACCCCCCAGGGCTGCAACGCGATGATGCGTGGCAGGAACTTGCGGTTCACTGGCCTTGCCCCGGCCGATTGGCGGCAGCAGGCTCGGCGATGGAGGCGGACTCCGCCGATGCCGCGTCGGGCGGGGCAGTGCCGACGTTCAGGCTGTCATCCTCGGCCGCGCGCTGGCTTTGCGCGGCGTTGAGCGGGGGCGGAGACGCGGCGGGTGCGTCGGTGGCCTGCTCGATATCGGTCGATTCTGGCTTGGGCGCACTGCCGCCATAGGCAGCCTCATACGCGCCGTATTTACGCGCAAGGCGCTCCTGAGCAGTGCCGCCCCATTGTTTTTCATATTCGTGAAGGACTTCCAGCGCCTTGTTCGGGTCGAACAGGAAGGTCATTACGTCGCGCGCCACCGGATAGGCTGATGAAGAGCCGGCGCCATGCTCGATGGCGACCGCGCAGGCGTAGCGCGGCTTGTCATACGGCGCGAAGCAGATGAAGTGGCCGTGGTCGCGATATTTCCACGGAACATCGCGCCCGCCGCGGCCATAGCTGAGCGAGACCACCTGCGCAGTGCCGGTCTTGCCGCAAAGCTCGACGCCGGGGATGGGCAATCGCGCGCGCCCTGCCGTGCCGCCGCCGTTGACGACTTCCCACATTGCATGGCGCGCGATCTCCAGATGTTCGTCCGGAATATCGAGGTGCGGAGCCGGCTTGGGATCGTTCGTCAACAGCAGGCGCGGCTGCAACCGGCGTCCGCTCGCGATGCGCGAGGCCATTACCGCCTGCTGCAGCGGATTGACCAGCATGTACCCCTGACCAATCGTGGCGTTGACCGTGTCGAAGGTCTGCCATTCGCGGTCGTATTTCTTCAGCTTCCAGGCAGGGTCGGGCACCGTGCCATAGGACTGGCTTTCGACGGGAAGCGGGTATTTCCAGCCCATGCCCAGCTTGCGCGCCATATCGGCGATCGGCTGCATGCCCACGCGCTGCGCAAAATAGTAGAAATAGACGTCGCAGCTTTGATAGATGCCCTTGGCCATGTTGACCGTGCCATGGCCGCCGCGCTTCCAGCAGCGGAACACACGATTGCCGACCCGCAGTCCGCCGCCGCAGAATACTGTTTCCTCCGGGTCGATGCCTTCCTTCAGGAATGCGAGCGACACATAGGGCTTTACCGTCGAGCCGGGGGGATAGAGGCCTGACAGCACCTTGTTGCGCAAGGGGACATGGTCATCCTCGGAGAGCATCTTCCATTCGAGGCGGCCAATGCCGTCGGAAAAGCTGTTCGGATCGAAGCTGGGCATCGAAGATGCCGCGAGCAGATCGCCCTGTTCGAGGTCGATGACGACGACGGAGCCGGATTCCTGGCCAAGTCTGCGCGCGGCATAATCCTGCAGCGGTCCATCGATAGTCAATTGCACCGGGTCGCCCTGCACATCCTCGCGCATTTCGAGGTCGCGGACGATCTTGCCGCTGGCGGTTACTTCCGCACGGCGCGCGCCCGGTTCGCCGCGCAGGCGCTTTTCGAAGTATTTTTCGACCCCGTCCTTGCCGATCTTGAAGCCGGGCGTGATGAGCAGGGGGTTCTTCTCCTCCTCGTACTCCTCGGCCGAAACGGTTCCGACGTAGCCAAGAAGATGCCCGACCGAGGGGCCGGTCGGATAATATCGCGTGAAGCCGCGCTGCGGCACCACGCCCGGCAGGTCGGGCAGGCGCACCGAAAGCGCCGCGAACTGCTCCCAATTAACGCCGGTGGCGACCTCCACCGGGCGAAAGCCGCGCACTTCGTTCAGCTTGTCGCGCAGATCGGTGATGGCGGCGGGGGATAGTTCCAGCACCTCGCCCAGCACCGCCAGCGTGCGTTCGCGATCGACAATGCGTTCAGGCACAAGGTCAACGCGAAAATCCGCGCGGTTCGAGGCGAGGGGCACGCCGTGCCGGTCGAGGATCCAGCCGCGGCGCGGCGGGATGAGCGTCAGGTCGACGCGGTTGCTCTCGGAAGCAAGCTCGTACTTTTCATTCTGCTCGACCGACAGCCACGCCATGCGGGCCGCCAGCAGCACGCCCACGCCGCCCTGCAACCCGCCCAGCACGAAGGTGCGCCGATCGAATGCATTGCTCAGCTCGCCGGCACTGACCCGTTTGGGCGCACCGCGGCGCTTTCGCCACGACAGGCTGACCATCAGCCCAGCACCTTCACGCGGGCGCGGCGCAGCACGTCAAGAATGGCGACCAATCGGGTGAACAAGGGAAAGGACAAAATCGAAATCAGCAATTGCGGCAGAAGAATTGACGGATACCAAAGCGTACCGGCCATGACCGCAAGCACATGGCCAAGCATGAGATAGGCAGCGATCATCACGCTTGCCACCACCCAGTCCTGCCAGAAGCTGCGCCAGCGCTGCCAATTGTCCAGTGCTTCCAGTGCGATCATGGCAAGCGACCATAATAGCACGGCACTGCCGATTGGTTGACCGGAAAACAGATCGTCGAACAGTCCAAGCGGAGCGCCTGCCCAGAGCGGCAACATGCCGGGCCGGAACAGACGCCACGCGATTAGCAGCATGAAGCTGAACGGCGGCAATACCGGAGCCGATGCGATGATCGGCGACATCGGCGCCAGCGAGAGGACCGCGATCGACAGCCACGGGATGATCGTGGCCAGTGCGGGAGAGGGCGCGCGGTTCAACCGGCGCTGGAACATGTCTTCGCCCGGAAGGCGGTCTCCTTTCAGCGGCATGGCAGGGCAGGGGCGTGCCGCATCGTCACGGAGAAACCTCTCCATCGACGTCGCGCAGTTCGGTCATGGGTTGCCAGACCGGCTCCACCATCACGAAATCGGTGGCGGCCGGGTCAGAGATGATGCGGGCGACCGCGCCGTCGCGGGTCACGTTCTCGACCATCGCGACCGGTACGTTCGGCCGGTAAAGTCCGCCGGACCCGGAGGTCACGAGCAGGTCGCCCTTTTTCAACGGGTTGATGCCCATCTCGATCAGCCGCACGATCAGCGTGCCATCGGCCTGCCCCTGGGCAAAACCGGCGACATTGCCCTTGATACGGCGCACCGGCACGATGCTCTGCCCATCGGTGATGAGGAGAACGCGCGAGGTGCGGCGCCCGGTTTCCAGCACGCGGCCTACGAGCCCGGTGGCCGAACGCACCGGCTGCCCGACCATCACGCCGTCGGATGCGCCCGCGCCGATCAGGGCAAAGCGGCGCGTGCTCGACGGGCTGGAACCGATCAGCCGCGCACTGGCGACGGGACGGATCTCCTTTTCGCGAAGCGACAGCAAGCGCTTGAGGCGACGATTTTCGTCCCGGATCGCGTCAGCTTCGGCCAATTTCGCGCGCGCGACGCGCAATTCCTGCTGCAGGGCCGCGTTCTTGCTGCCCGCTTCGATATAGCCGACGATGATGTCGATGATCGAACGGCTGCTGTTGCGAGTGACGGCGGAGACCTCCCCCACCGGCTTGGCGGCATCCTGGGCGGCGTTGCGCGCAAAGGCGAAACTGCCCGGGCTGAACAGAGAGATCAGCAGCAGCACGATGCCGAACACGACGCCGCCGATGGCAGCGACGTAGCTCGTGAAGATCGAGATGTGCGCCCTCTTGGAAAAGCCGGGACGCCGCTCTGCCGACGCCATGATGCACTACTCCTTCCGGCCAGGGGCCGCGTCATGAAACGGGAACCGGCAATCGGATCCGCACTTGCGGATCCCGGGCGGCACCGGCCTGCCGAATGTCAGGCCGTCATCAATACGCCGCGGAAGACCGGATTTTCAAGGGCGCGCCCGGTGCCGAGCGCCACGCAGGACAGCGGATCCTCTGCCACGGTGACGGGAAGGCCGGTTTCCTCGCGCAGATGCTCGTCCAGCATCTTGATCAGCGCGCCGCCGCCGGTGAGCACGATGCCCTGATCGACGATATCGGCAGCGAGTTCGGGCGCGGTATTTTCCAGCGCGATGCGAACGCTTTCCACGATGGCGCCGATCGGTTCGGACAATGCCTCGGCGATGTTCGCCTGGTTGATGGTGATTTCCTTGGGAACGCCGTTCACCAGATCGCGGCCGCGCAGGTGAATGGTCTCGCCAATGCCGTCCGGCGGCGGGATCGCGATCGCATAATCCTGCTTGATGCGTTCCGCGGTCAATTCGCCGATCAGCAGATTGTGGTGGCGACGAACATAGGACACGATCGCCTCGTCCATCTTGTCACCGCCGACGCGCACGCTGGTAGTATAGGCAAGACCGCGCAGCGACAGCACCGCAACCTCGGTCGTGCCGCCGCCGATGTCGACGACCATAGATCCAACCGGTTCGGTCACAGGCATGTCGGCACCGATCGCGGCGGCCATGGGTTCCAGGATCAGATAGACCTGGCTGGCGCCCGCATTGCTGGCGGCGTCGCGGATCGCGCGCCGTTCGACCGACGTCGAGCCCGAGGGGACGCAGATCACGATTTCCGGATGGCGCAGGATGCTGCGCTTGCCGTGCACCTTCTTGATGAAATACTTGATCATGTGCTCGGCGACTTCGATGTCGGCGATGACACCATCGCGCAGCGGGCGGATCGCCTCGATGCTGTCGGGGGTCTTGCCCATCATCATCTTGGCGTCGTCGCCCACGGCGCGCACGCGCTTGATGCCGTTCTCCGTCTCGATCGCGACGACCGACGGTTCGTTCAGCACGATCCCGCGCCCTTCCACATACACGAGCGTATTCGCCGTGCCGAGGTCGATCGCCATGTTCTGCGAGCCGAGCTGGAAAAGACGCGAAAAGAAATTAGCCATTGTCGGTTTCGTCCCTCAACGGAGCCGCACTTGCCCTTGCGCCTGACCGTGACGCTGACAGCGATCCGTAAGTAGTTGCTGGTCCCTGCGGTGTCCCTAGCCCAATCCTGACACCTATGGAAAAAAATTCATGGGGTTGCTCGGGCTTTTCCACATGGTCCGTCATTCACTGGCCTCGAAAATCGGGCCGCTCGGCGCTAGCGTATGTCCATGCCTGTCATAAGACGACTTCCCGAGGCGCTGGTAAACCGTATCGCCGCGGGCGAGGTGGTCGAGCGCCCGGCCGCCGCGTTAAAGGAGATTGTTGAAAATGCAATCGATTCCGGCGCTAGCGAGATTGCCGTCGCGCTGACTGACGGGGGTCTTGGCGGGATCGAGGTGACTGATAACGGCTGCGGCATGTCGCCCGATGAAATGGCGCTGGCGCTGGAGCGGCATGCCACCTCGAAGCTGCCGCTGGAGCTGGTCGGCGAAGAAGGCGCGATCGAGCAGGTTTCAACGCTGGGCTTCCGGGGCGAGGCGCTGCCCTCGATTGCCAGCGTCGCGCGGCTGACCATCGAATCGCGTCCCGCCGATGCGGGGCAGGGCTGGAAGCGGGTGACCGATCACGGCGAGACCGTTGCAGAGGGGCCTGCCGCGCTGCCGCCGGGCACCCGCATCCGCGTAGAGGACGTGTTCGCCCGGGTGCCAGCGCGCCGCAAGTTCCTTCGCACGCCGCGCAGCGAATACATGGCCTGCCACGATGTGATGCGCCGCCTGGCCATGGCGCGGCCCGATGTGGGATTCCGCTTTTCGAACGACGGGCGGCGAATCTTCGCCGTGCAGCCGGGAGAAAGCCTGGAAACCCGCGTGTCGCGACTGGTCGCGCGCGAACTGGCAGACAACGCCGTCAGCATTAATTGCGCGCGCGGGCCGGGCGATGCGCCCTTGCGGCTGACGGGCATCGCGGGCCTGCCGACCTATAACCGGGGCGTTGCGGACCACCAGTATCTGTTCGTTAACGGCCGCCCGGTGAAAGACCGGCTGCTGGTCGGCGCGGTGCGGGGTGCCTATGCCGACATGCTGGCACGCGACCGCCATGCGGTGCTGGCACTGTTCCTGACCGTGCCTCCCGCAGAAGTCGACGTGAACGTCCATCCCGCCAAGACCGAGGTCCGTTTTCGCGATGCCGCCGCGGTACGCTCACTGATCGTGGGCGGTCTGCGCGATGCGCTGGCGGCAGGCGACCGGCGATCGGCGCAGCAGCCCTCGGCGCAAGCGATGGCAGCATGGCGGTCGGAACCGGTTGCCGCACCCGAGGGCGAAGCGGTTTCGCTGGCCCTGCGCGAACAGCGGCCGATGTTCGCCGCTCATCCCCAGCGACCTGATCCCTACAGCCCCGGGCAGTCCGCATTTCGCGCAATGGAAGCCGCCATCCTCGAACCCTCGGCACGAGCGGAAGAGGCCGATTCCTCCGCGCCCGAGGCCGACGAATTTCCCATGGGAGCCGCGCGCGGGCAGATCGCGGAAACCTATATCGTGGCGGAAGCGTCTGACGGGCTGGTGATCGTCGACCAGCATGCCGCGCATGAACGGCTGACGCTGGAACGGCTGCGCGCGGCGGGGGCCGACAGCGGCGTCGCGCGTGCGCAGGCCCTGCTGATGCCCGAAGTCGTCGAACTGGACGAGGGTGACTGCGACCGTATCGAAGGCGCCGCTGGCAAACTGGGTGAACTGGGCCTCGGCGTCGAGAGGTTCGGACCCGATGCGATGCTGGTCCGCTCCCTTCCAGCGGCATTGTCGGGCGCGAATTGCCAGTCGCTGCTGCAGGACATTGCCGACGACATCGCGCAGAATGGCGAGGCCTTGCTGCTGGGCGAAAAGCTCGACCTCGTGCTCGCCACCATGGCCTGCCACGGGTCGGTGCGGGCAGGGCGGCGGCTGTCGGTGGCCGAGATGAATGCGCTGCTGCGTGAGATGGAGCGCACGCCGCGATCCGGCCAATGCAATCACGGCCGCCCGACATGGGTCAAGCTGTCGATGGGCGATGTCGAGAAGCTTTTCGGACGAAAATAGAACGGTGAAGAGGGAAGCGATGATGAGGCGTATGATGTTGGCGGCGGTCGCCGCGCCCGCCCTGCTGACGACCGCTTGCGGGGAGGAGCGGGACCCCGCGCAGGAAGCGGCCGACGTCGCCGAGATCCGCGCGATGCACGACAATCCTCCCGCCGTGCCGATCGACCCGGAGCGGATTTCCTATACGGACATCGAGAAAAATGACCTGTTCGGTGCAGGCTGCGGCTTCGCGCCGGAGAACAGCCTGTCGGTCATCGCGCTTGCGCAGCCGGATCGGGGTTTCCTCAAGCTGGACGGCAAGATTGTGACGCTGTCACCCGACAAGGGCGGCGCTTCGCTTCCCCTCGATAGCTGGCAGAACTATGCCGGTAGCGAATATGCATTCGAACTGAAACGATCTGGCGAAACCGGCGAGCAGAGCGGCGTGGAGTCCACCAGCTGGCCGGGTTCGCTCAGGATCAGCGACGACAAGGGCAAGACCGTCTATGAGGGCGAGGGCACGCTCCAGTGCGGAGCGTGACGTCAGCCCATCATTTTTGCCCCCGTAATCAGCACTCGTGATCAGCCAGCGCGGAAGGCAGGCGTGCTGCCCGACGAGTCCATGTCGGGAATGATGCGGTAGCGCGCCAGCACCAGACTGAAGAGGCCGAACAGCAGAAGGCCGACAGCTGTGAGCGTGAACCAGATCCCGTCGTCGGCCAGGCTGGCGACGGCATCGCCCAGGGTCTTGACGTTCCCGCCGCTGGAGAACCAGCCCGAGCGGATCAGTGACCAGCCAATGACGACGAACACGATGGCACGTGCAAGATAGCCTGCTCCGCCCAGCCAGCGTGTAGCGTCAGGAGCACGCGCGCTGATGCGGTTCATGAAGCTGCCGGTAATGCCCTTCTTGGCCTGGAACACCGCCGTCGCAAGAAAGCAGAGACCCAGCAGCCCGAGCAGCACGTTGCCAAGCGGGAACGAGAGTACGCCCGATGCGGCTTGCTGGGCACCGTCACCCGAACTGCCGCCGGAATCGGTGGCAAACTTGTAGGCGGAATAGGCAAGCGCGAAGTGGCCGATGGCGCTACCTGCATGGCCGATGCGCTGGGCGATGCCCTTCTTGTCGCTACCGTGGTTTTCGATGTCGAAGAAGGTCGAGGCGAGGCGAAACAGCCCGTAGGCGATCAGGCCCACCACCAGAAGCCAGAGGATGAACATCCCGGCAGGGAATTCCTCGATCGCGCGAAAAACGCCATTGGTGCCTTGCTTGATGCTGCCGACGCTGGTCAGCGCAATAAGGCCGATCAGCGTATAGAGTATGGCGCGGGAAAGGTATCCCACCCTGACGAGCCAACGGAATTTTTCGGATTTGTCGACCATGCGCCTGTTCCCCCGGGAATGTTGAAGCTTCCCAAGGGAACGGGCGTAACGCCGAAAAGTGCCCGGAGCGGGTCTGGCCGCGTCTGATCAGACGTTGAACTTGAAGTGCATGACGTCACCGTCCTGCACCACATACTCCTTGCCTTCCTGCCGCAACTTGCCTGCCTCGCGCGCGGCGCTTTCGCCGCCGAGGGTGACATAGTCGTTGTAGGCGATGGTCTCGGCGCGGATGAAGCCTCGCTCGAAATCGGTGTGGATCTCGCCCGCTGCCTGCGGGGCCTTGGACCCGGCAGGGAAGGTCCAGGCGCGCGTCTCCTTGGGTCCGGCGGTGAAGAAGGTCTTGAGGTGCAGCAGGTCGTAACCGGCGCGGATCACGCGGGCGAGGCCGCTCTCCGTCAAGCCGATGGATTCGAGGAACTCGGCGCGGTCCTCCTGCGCCATGGCGACGATCTCGCTCTCGATCGCGGCGGATACCACGACGGCTTGCGCACCTTCGGCGGCGGCCTTCTCAGAACACCTGGGCGGACAGCGCATTGCCTTCGGCGGCGTCTTCCTCGGCCACGTTGCAGACATAAAGCACCGGCTTCGCCGTCAGCAGCTGCGCCTGCGCGAATACGCGGGCTTCCTCGTCGTCCTTGGGCTCGGTCAGGCGCGCGGGCTTGCCTTCGCGCAGCAGTTCCAGCGCCTGGCCCAGCACGCTGGCGGCGATCTTCGATTCCTTGTCGCCGCCGGTCGCGCGCTTGGCGGCGGCGGGGACGCGCTTTTCGAGGCTTTCGAGGTCGCTCATCAGCAATTCGGTCTCCACCACCTCGGCATCGGCGATAGGGTCGACCTTGTTGGCGACATGCTGGATGTCGTCATCCTCAAAGCAGCGCAGCACGTGGACGATGGCGTCCACCTCGCGGATATTGCCGAGGAACTGGTTGCCAAGCCCTTCGCCCTTGGACGCGCCCTTTACCAGCCCCGCGATGTCGACGAAGGCCAGCTGGGTGGGGATGATCTTTTCGGATTTGGCGATGGCGGCGATCTTGTCCAGCCGCTCATCGGGAACGCCGACCTGGCCGACATTGGGCTCGATCGTGCAAAAGGGATAGTTCGCCGCCTGCGCAGCCTGCGTCTCGGTCAGCGCGTTGAAAAGCGTCGACTTGCCGACGTTGGGAAGGCCGACGATGCCGCAACGAAAACCCATTTGAAACTCCGCTTGATACTCTGGCAGGCCCGATAGGCGGTGACGCCCCAAATAGCCAGTGTGAGTTTGCCAGCGGCAGTTTCGGGTCGATGCGGCGATCGCCGGCCGATCCCGTCATGCAAGGCTTAGCCTTCCGAAGGCATCGCCTGCTGGATCTGCGCCAGCGTCGCGAGCACGATCACGCCGCCATTGTTATCCAGCGCGAACATCTCCTTGCCCAGCGTAACCTTCTGGTCCGCACCGGCAAGCGCGAGAACGACATTGTCACCATCGACCGTATCGATGGTGCCCAGCGGCTGCGCATCGGCAGTACCGACCGCGGCGCCAGCGATCATGGCTGCGTCAAGCGCGGCCTTGGCCTGGGCCATCTGCTGCGCAAAAGTGGCATCCAGTTCGGTCTTGGTGATGTTCAGCGTCAGGCCGCTCTCATCCTTGCCGAACGCGTTCAGCGGCAGGGGAATTTCGTGGGTGCCGGTGTTCACGATGGCGGCGTCGGCCGTCACCTGGCCAACGGTGCCGATCGGATTGCCGTCATTGCCGGTAACCGGGGCGCCCTGAGTCACCTCGACCGCTGCGGGTGCGGCCGCGGGAGCGGCTTGCTGCGCATGGGCAGTGGCGGGCACGATGGCGAGCGCCGCGGCAGCGGCGGCGAGCTTGGCAAATTTCATTGATACAGTCCTTGTTCTGTCCAAAACGATACGGCGCAGTCCGGCGGGGGCCGAACATGCTTTGCCGATGCCTGAATTGCGCCAGAGGTTCACGAACCTGCCATTGGCGCTTTTCCCGAGGGGGAGGCCCATTCAAGCAAGTCGGGCCATCAAGTGCAAGGGGCCGGATGACCCATGGTCTTGCGAATGAAAATTGACCATGTCCGGCTGTCCTGCCGCATGGTCGTGTACTGGATGCCCTGATGGCGCTTAACGCTGGCTGACTCGCGTCTTATTGCTGGCGCAGCGCGACATCGTTCATGAAACGCACATCGTCCCCCCTGGCTAGCCATTCGGCTTCCGATGCGATGGCGCCCAGCATCCCGATCAGCTCGTCCTGCTCCGCCTTGGCGTAGTTGCCCAGCACATGGCCGGTCACCCGGTCCTTGTGTCCGGGATGGCCGATGCCGATGCGGACACGGCGGAACTCCCGGCCCAGATGCTGGTCGATGCTGCGCAGGCCGTTGTGCCCGGCAGTGCCGCCGCCCTGCTTTACCTTTACCTTCATCGGCGCCAGGTCCAGCTCGTCGTGAAAGACGGTAAGATCGTCGGTGGTGAGCTTGTAGAAGCGCAGAGCCTCGCCCACGCTGCGGCCGCTTTCATTCATGAAGGTGGCGGGCTTAAGCAGCAGCACCTTTTCGCTGCCGATGCGGCCTTCGGATAGCCAGCCCTGAAATTTCTTCTGCGGCGGCGCAAAGCCGTGCACCTCGGCAATGGTGTCGCAGGCCATGTAGCCGACATTGTGCCGATTGAGCGCGTATTTCGCGCCCGGATTGCCGAGACCTACCCATAGCTGCATGGCAAGGGCGGTTAGCGACTAATCGCGCAAAAGAAAACGCCGGCCCTGCATGAACAGGACCGGCGCATCATGTTTCGTGCAGAAAACCGGGAGGATCAGACCTCGCCGTTCTGCTCCGTCGCCGGAACGTCTTCCGCATTGTCCGCATCCGCATTGGACTCGGCACCTTCGCTCTTCTTCAGGGCCGAAGGAGCGACCAGCGTGGCAATGGTGAAGTCGCGGTCGGTGATCGCGCTTTCCGAGCCGGCGGGCAGGGTAACGTGGCTGATGTGGATCGAGTCGCCAACATCCTTACCGGTGACGTCGATCTCGATCTGGTCGGGGATCTTGTCCGCTTCGCAGACCAGTTCCAGTTCGTGGCGCACGACGTTCAGGACGCCGCCGCGCTTCAGGCCCGGCGATGCAGCCTCGTTCACGAAGACGACCGGCACGGCGACGTCGACCTTGGCGTTCTTGCTCAGACGCAGGAAATCGACGTGCAGCGGGCGATCGTTCACGGGGTGGAACGCGACGTCCTTGGGAAGGGTGCGGACCGACTTGCCGCCGACCTCGACCATCACGATCGAGTTGGAGAAGTGGCCGGTGCCGAGCAGCTTCACAAGGGCGCGCTCCTCGACGTGAATGGTGGTGGGTTCTTCCTTGCCGCCGTAGATCACAGCGGGGACACGGCCGTCACGACGCAGTGCGCGGGAGGCTCCCTTGCCTGCCTTGTCGCGCGTCTCGGCCGCCAGGGTCAGCTGATCGCTCATTACCTTGGACCTTTACATCAAATGGGTTCAACAAATCCCGCGCCGAACGCCTCCAGGGATGACCATGCAGTGCGGGAAGGGCGCGCCCATAGATGGTATGGGCCATCAAGACAAGGCGAAACCGCTCCTAGGGAACCCGCGTGACGCTCCACCCGCGGGCTTCCAGAAGAGCGATCAGCCCGTCGGATCCGCCGATATGTCCTGCGCCCACTGCCACGAACGGCTGCTGCCCCTGTTCCATGGCGGCGATGATCGGATCCACCCAGCGCCGGTTGCGGTTCGTCAGCAGAGCCTGGCGCAGCGAACGGTCAGCATCGCTGTCGCCAAGGCCCAAGTCCATCAGCCCCGCCAGCGCGTCCGTATCGCCGGCAAGCCACGCATCGGTCATTTCCTTCGGATCGCTATCCTGATCGCTAAGCATGGATTCGAGGAGGTCCTGCTGCGCATCCTCGTCCAGCCGGTCGAAGATCGCGAATTGCTGCTCGACCGTTTCAAGCCCCCGGACGGGACGGGGGGCATATTCGGCGATCAGCGATCGATCCACGCCAGCCTCGGCATTCATGCCCGATTGTGCCTGCACCATGGCCGACAGGGTGATTGCCGCCGCCCAGCTTTCCACGGTGCGGAACTGCTGTGCATTCACTCCCGCCTCATCCAGCAATTCATTCAGCTCGTCATGAAATTCCGGCGAAACGCGCTGATCGAGAGGCGGCAGGTCGGGATCGATCGACAGCCGGGCAAAGGTAGCGCGCACCGCCGCAGGATCGAGGTCCGCGACCTCAACCATTAGCACGCCCGATTCGCGCAAGGCATCGTCGAGCGCGGGTCTGCGCCACCGCGAAGCCGGCGGCAGGGCATGGATCGTGCCGAACAGCCATCCGGCTGGCGCTGCATCGGCCGCCGCGCCCGGTGCGTCGACACGATAGAGCGCAGGCTGTCCGCTTGGCCCTTCAGCCTTGCCGCAGGCGGACGCCAGTACCGCCAGCGAAGCGAGCAGCAGGCTGCGAAGAAATGCGGACAAGGCTCTCAATACTCCACGCGCTCAACCGTCAGGCCGCGCTGGGCCAGTACGGACTGGACACTGTCGGGACCCGCGAGATGCCCCGCTCCGACCGCCAGGAACACGTTGCCGGGCTGCGCCATGCGGTTCTGGATCCAATTTGCCCATTCGCGATTGCGCCCCTTGATCAGCACTTCATATACCTCGGGGGTTTCCTGCAGACCTTCGTTGATCAGCCGCTGGGTCGCCACGACATCGCCCACGCCCCACGCCCTTTCTGATTCGGCATAAATATCGCCCGCTTCCGGCAGCGATCCCGCCGATTCCATCAGAAACGCGATCTGCTGCTCCTCGGGAAGGCGTGAGAAGAAGCCCATCTGCTGTTCAAAGGTTTCCAGCCCGGCGACCGCCTTGCCCTGTTCCCTGGCGCTACCCTGCAACACGGCCTCGGCGCCCGACTTCGGGTCATAACCCAACTTTGCCAGCGGCGCGGCGGACAGGGTGACGGCGGCAAACCACGGCTTCATCCGGTCGAGCGCCTGCATCGGAATGCCCAGCGACGCGCACGCTTCGGCCAGTTGCATGCGCTGCTCGCTGCTCAGCCGCTGCGAAAGCGTGCTGCTGTCGGTGTAGATCGCGCTGGATCCGATCACCTGCTGCATGGTTGCGGTGTCGGGCTCCAGCATCTCGATCACCAGCTCGTCGGAACCGGCGAAAGCCTCGCTGACGGCGTCGTCGAACCAGACGAGGTCCGGCTTGAGGGCATGCATGGTGCCGAACAGCCAGATCGTCGTATCCTCGTCTGACAGCTTCCACAGCGCCGGATCGGCGTCGCTGCGATCAAGCTCGACCGTCTCCTCGGCCATTGCTGCCTGCGGGGACGCCAGCAGACCGAGTCCCGCCACTGGCGCCGCGAAGCGCGTGAACAGCCCCCGCAGCACCCTTCCAACCTGCTTTATCGTCACAGAGTCATCATCCTTTTTGACCGGCCCGCCGTGCAGGGGCGCCGCGCATACAACAACGGCAGTTGACGGTTTCCTAGCGCTTCGCCATTGCCCCGGCGATGAACGAAAGCGCCTCTTCCACCGCACCGTCCTCTGGCGTCCTGTCGTTTCAGGACATGATCCTCACGCTCCACGATTACTGGAGCGCCAAGGGATGCCTGATCCTTCAGCCCTATGATATGCGTATGGGCGCGGGCACTTTCCACCCTGCCACGACCTTGCGCGCGCTTGGGCCGCAGCCGTGGAACGCCGCCTTCGTCCAGCCGTGCCGCCGCCCCACAGACGGGCGCTATGGCGAAAATCCAAACAGGCTACAGCACTATTATCAATACCAGGTTATCCTGAAGCCCAGTCCGCCGCAGATCCAGGACTGGTATCTCGACAGCCTGCGCGTGATCGGCGTCGATCCGTTGAAGCATGACATTCGCTTTGTAGAGGATGACTGGGAGAGCCCGACGCTGGGCGCCTGGGGGCTGGGCTGGGAAGTCTGGTGCGACGGAATGGAGGTGACGCAGTTCACCTATTTCCAGCAGATGGGCGGCTATGATTGCAAGCCGGTCGCGGGCGAGCTGACCTACGGGCTGGAGCGGCTGGCGATGTACATCCAGGGCGTCGACAACGTCTATGACCTGGCGTTCAATGCACAGGGCGTCACCTATGGCGAGGTGTTCCTTGAGAACGAACGCCAGATGAGCGCCTGGAACTTCGAGGTGGCCGACACCGACGCGCTGTTCGACTTGTTCCGCAAGGCCGCCGCCGAATGCCGCCTGTGCCTCGACAAGGGCCTGCCGATCCCCGCCTATGAACAGGCGATCGAGGCGAGCCATATCTTCAACCTGTTGCAGGCGCGCGGCGTGATCAGCGTGCAGGAGCGCGCCAGCTACATGGGCCAGGTCCGCGACCTCGCGCGCGGCTCGTGCGAGGCCTATATGGCGAAGCACGCCGACCAGTGGGCCGCGGATTATCCGGAGTGGACGGCATGACCGATTTTCTCCTCGAACTTCTATGCGAGGAAATTCCCGCGCGCATGCAGGCCGGCGCGCGTGCCGACCTGGAACGCCTGTTCCGAGCCGAGATGGAGGCCGCCGGCGTGTCGCACGGCGCCATCACCGTTTGGAGCACGCCGCGCCGCCTTGCGCTGATCGCGGAGGGTATGCCCGAGCGGACCGAGGCGGTCAGCGAGGAGGCCAAGGGCCCGCCCGAGGGTGCGCCCGATGCGGCGATCGACGGGTTCTGCAAGAAGAACGGCGTCACCCGCGACCAGCTGGAACTGCGCGAGGTCAAGGGCCGCAATACGTGGTTCGCGGTCAGGAACGTGCCGGGCCGCGCGGTGGCCGATGTGCTCGCCGAAGCGATTCCCTCGATCGTCCGCACCTTTCCGTGGCCCAAGTCGATGCGCTGGGGCGATGCGTCGATCAGTACCGAAAGCCTGCGCTGGGTTCGCCCGCTGCAAGGCATTGTCGCGATCCTTGGCGAGGAGCTGGTATCCAGCGAAGTGGGCGGCGTGGCGTCAGGCTATGCCACCGTCGGACACCGCTTCCACCACAGCGGCGAGG
This sequence comes from uncultured Alphaproteobacteria bacterium, assembly GCA_963752785.1. Taxonomy (GTDB): domain Bacteria; phylum Pseudomonadota; class Alphaproteobacteria; order Sphingomonadales; family Sphingomonadaceae; genus Croceicoccus. Next base: position 119,843 of record CAVVZE010000011.1, on the reverse strand, counting down.
TGACCATCGGCGGCGCCAACGATTATGCCGAGAAGCTGCGCGCCTGCCATGTCGTCGTGGATCACGCCGAACGGCAGGACATGATCCGCGCAAGGGCGCGCGAAGTGGCGGAGGCGGCTGGCCTAACGCTGGTCGAGGACGAAGGGCTGGTGATCGAGAATGCGGGCCTGACCGAATGGCCCGAACCTTTGTTGGGCCGCTTCGACGAGGATTACCTGGCAGTCCCGCCCGAGGTTATCCAGCTTACCGCGCGCGTGAACCAGAAGTACTTCGTCTGCGAGGATAGCGAGGGCCGTCTGGCCAATGCCTTCGTCTGCACCGCCAATATCAGCGCCGCCGATCCCGACGTAGTGGTGGACGGCAACCGCAAGGTTCTGGCCGCGCGCCTGTCCGACGCACGCTTCTTTTGGGACACCGATCGCAAGGTGCCACTGGAAGAACAGGCAAGGAAACTGGAGCGCATCACTTTTCACGAGAAGCTGGGCACGCTTGCCGACAAGGTCGAGCGGGTGGCGAAGCTCGCCCGCTGGCTGGCGGAAAAGGGTGCTGTACCGGGCGCCGATCCGGCATTGACCGAACAGGCCGCGCGGCTAGCCAAGGCCGATCTCGTCACCGAGATGGTCGGGGAATTTCCGGAACTTCAGGGGCTTATGGGCGGCTATTACGCCCGCGCCGAAGGTCTGCCCGATGCAGTCGCCGATGCAATTTGCGATCATTACAAGCCAGTGGGTCAGGGAGACGATGTTCCCACCGCGCCGGTGACGGTAGCGGTGTCGCTTGCGGACAAACTGGATAATCTATTCGCGTTCTTCAGGATCGATCTGCTTCCGACCGGATCCAAGGATCCCTTCGCCCTCCGCAGAGCGGGTTTGGGCGTGCTTAGCCTGATCCGTGAGAACGAGATCCGCATACATCTGGTCTCGGCAGCGGAAGCGTGGGGATCGCCCGAAGATGGCTCACTTGGCTTGCGTGTCGCCGATTTCCTGTTCGAGCGCTTGGGTGTTCAGCTCAAGGATGATGGGATCCGGCATGACTTGATCCAGGCCTCCCGATCATGGGGCCTTGGCTCAGAAACCGATGGTCGCCCCGATCGCGTCGAACATCGCGCGAGGGCGCTGAAGGACTTTCTCGAAACCGAGGACGGCGCGAACCTTCTCGCCGGATACAAGCGCGCGGCCAATATCCTGAAGAAGGAAGACTACAAGGGCGCTGACGACAGGATCGCCCGCACGGGGGAGGAAGACCCGCTTGCGCTGGTTGACGATCCGGAACTCGGCTCGATCCTGGCGCAGCGCGGTCATACGAATCCCGATCACGCGCCCGAACCTGCCGAGGCTGCCCTGATCGCCGCGCTCGACCAGGCGGCGCCCGCCGCGGCGCAGGCGGTGGACAGCGAACGGTTCGAGGAGGCGATGGCCGCGCTGGCCTCGCTGCGCGGCCCGATCGACGCCTTCTTCGACAATGTCACCGTAAACGATCCCGACCCCGCCAGGCGCGAAGCACGCCTCGCGTTGCTCGACCGATTCCGTGCTGCAGTGCACAAGGTCGCGGCTTTCTCTCGGATCGAGAGCTGAGGTGATGCGTTGCAAGTGTCTGGCGCTACAGAGGGGTTGGCAAGCGATCTAACGCTTGTGGGCAGTTTCAATCCCGCTGCTGCAGCGCAAGAGTGATAAGCAGAACAGATCAGGGAGCTAGAGACCAGATGACGCAATATGTTTACACCTTCGGCGGCGGCGCGGTGTCCGACGATCCGCGGGCGAAGGACAAGACGATCACTGGCGGCAAGGGCGCGAACCTTGCCGAAATGGCTTCGATCGGACTTCCGGTTCCTCCGGGCTTCACGATCACGACAGAGATGTGCGTCAAATATCTGGCCGAGGGTGCGAATTTCGACGACAAGCTGCGCGCCGATGTCGCCAGCGCGCTGACCCATATTGAAAATACCGTCGGCAAGAAGTTCGGCGATGCCGCCGATCCGCTGCTCGTCTCGGTGCGTTCGGGTGCGCGCGTGTCGATGCCCGGCATGATGGATACCGTGCTCAACCTCGGCCTGAACGACGACACCGTGCAAGGCCTGGCCAAGGTGTCGGGGGACGAGCGGTTTGCATGGGATTCCTATCGCCGCTTCATCCAGATGTACTCGGACGTCGTGCTCGGTCTCGACCACGGATTGTTCGAGGAAGCGCTGGAGATCGCCAAGGAAGATAACGGCTATTCCGCCGACATCGAACTCACCGCCGACGACTGGAAAGCGCTGGTCGCCGAGTACAAGTCCATCGCGCAGAACGAAATGGACAAGCCGTTTCCGATGGACGTGAACGACCAGCTCTGGGGCGCCATCGCCGCCGTGTTCGGAAGCTGGGATTTGGAGCGCGCCAAGATCTATCGCCGCCTGAACGGCATTCCCGGCGGATGGGGCACCGCGGTCAATATCCAGGCCATGGTGTTCGGCAACATGGGTGAAACCAGCGCCACCGGCGTCGCCTTCACCCGCGATCCCGCCACGGGCGAGAAAGCCTATTATGGCGAATATCTCATCAATGCGCAGGGCGAGGACGTCGTCGCAGGCATTCGCACCCCGCAGTATCTGACGAAGGCTGCCAAGGAGGCTGCGGGCGCGCAGCTCCCCTCGATGGAGGAGAGCATGCCCGACGCCTATGGTGAGCTGGCGCGCGTATTCGACCTTCTGGAAAAGCATTACCGCGACATGCAGGACATTGAATTCACGGTGCAGCAGGGCAAGCTATGGATGCTGCAGACCCGCACAGGCAAGCGCACGGCCAAGGCGGCGCTCAAGATGGCAGTCGACATGGTCGGCGAAGGACTGATCAACGAGGCCGATGCCGTCAGGCGAATTGACCCGATGGCATTGGACCAGTTGCTGCACCCGACGCTCGACCCGGATGCGCCGCGCGAGGTTCTGACAGTCGGCCTCCCCGCGTCGCCGGGCGCCGCTTCGGGCTCGGTCGTGTTCGACGCCGACACTGCCGAACAGCTGGCAGAGCGCGGAGAGGCAGTGATCCTTGTCCGGGTTGAAACCAGCCCGGAAGACATCCACGGCATGCATGCTGCCAAGGGCATTCTGACTGCGAGAGGCGGCATGACCAGCCATGCCGCCGTCGTGGCGCGGGGCATGGGGCGCCCCTGCGTATCCGGTGCATCCGGGCTCTCGATCGATCGCAAGACCAAGATAGCCCGCATCGGAGGGGCCGAACTGAAGGAAGGCGATATCATCACGCTCGACGGTGCGACTGGCGAGGTGATGAAGGGCGCGGTGCCCACCATCGAACCCGAACTGGTCGGCGATTTCGCGACGCTGATGGAATGGGCCGACCAGAAGCGCCGCATGCGTGTTCGCAGCAATGCGGAGACACCGGCCGATTGCCGCATGGCACGCCAGTTCGGGGCCGAAGGCATCGGCCTGTGCCGGACCGAGCACATGTTCTTCGACGCGTCCCGCATCTCCAGCGTGCGCGAAATGATCCTTGCGGAGGACGAGGCGGGCCGCCGCAAGGCGCTGGCCAAGCTGCTTCCCGAGCAGCGCAGCGACTTCAAGGGGATCTTCACCGAGATGGCGGGGCTGCCCGTCACCATCCGCCTGCTCGATCCGCCGCTGCACGAATTCCTGCCCAGCGGGGACGCCGAATTCGCCGAACTGGCCGAGATTACCGGCTATGGGGTCGATCATCTGAAGCGGCGCGCAGGTGAACTGCACGAGCTGAATCCGATGCTGGGCCACCGCGGCTGCCGTCTGGGGATCACTTTCCCCGAAATTTACGAGATGCAGGTGCGCGCCATTTTCGAGGCCGCCTGCGAAGTTGCCGAGGAGAGCGGCGAGGCCCCTGTGCCAGAGGTGATGATCCCGCTGGTCGCGACGCGCAAGGAGCTGCAGATCCTGCGCGTGCTGGTCGAGAGGATCGCCAGCAAGGTTTTCGAAGAGAAGGGCAGAACCCTGGAATATCTCGTCGGCACGATGATCGAGCTGCCGCGCGCCGCGCTGATGGCTGACTCCATTGCGGAGGAGGGCGAGTTCTTCTCCTTCGGCACTAATGATCTGACGCAGACGACGCTGGGGGTCAGCCGCGACGACGCCAGCCGGTTCCTGACGCCCTACGTCGACAAGGGCATCTATCCGCGCGACCCGTTTGTCAGCCTCGATATCGAGGGCGTGGGGCAGCTTGTCGAAATGGCTGCCGAGCGTGGGCGCAAGACGCGTCCGGACATCAAGCTGGGCATCTGCGGCGAACACGGCGGCGATCCGGCGTCCATCGCCTTTTGCGAGAAGACGGGACTCGATTACGTGTCGGCGTCGCCCTATCGCGTTCCGATCGCCCGGCTTGCGGCTGCTCAGGCCAGTCTGGCGGAATAGGGTTTTAGAAGCGCGGGGCGGGGTTCCGCCCCGTCAGCGTCACGAACTCGAAGCGTTCGCGGATCAGTCCGTCCGCGTCCCGCGACGACTTCGAACGAGGCGCGTGCGGTGGCTGCGGCACTGCGCGAGAGGGGCGGCCCGGGGTTGGCGAGCACGTTGCCAAGCGCCTGCGCCCGCAGGTCGCCCACGATCTGATCGAAGCTGTCGAACCCGATCTCAAATCCCCATCCGTCCACCACCGGATCGGCAAAGCCAAGGCGCGTCAGCAACTGACCCGCTGCCCGCACATCGACTTGAGGATGGATGCGCGGAGCGGGTCGATCGCCGTCAGCCTCCAGCATGGCAGCACGCAGCTTTGGCAGGCTGCCTGCTGCACCAAAGCTGGCGATCATCAGACCTCCCGGTTTCAGCGCCCGGCGCATGAGTACCAGCGCACCGGGCAAGTCGTTGACTGTGTCGAGCAAGCCCAGCGAAACGATCAGCGAGAAGGAACCGCCGGGCAGCGGCGCTTCCTCGTTCACCTGGGCGATGCCGGGCAGAGGGGCAGGGTCGGCGGTGGTGACCGCGGTGCCGTCCTGTTCCAGATGCCGGGCCAGCGCACCCGTACGGTCACCAAGCACAAGTGCGGTTTCGAACTTTTCGCGCAGGAACCCCAACCGGTCGACGATGTCCTCGGCCAGTTCGCGAGCGATAGAGGTGACCCCGCTGCCCGCATCGGCCATGGCTTGCATGCGCAGCCGCGCTGCCAGCCGACGCTTACGGGAAAAAATCGTCGGGGGTGAGGGAGGGATATCCATGCCGCACCTGTTGCAGTGGATCACCGCCCGGCGCAAGCTGCCTGCCGGATTTAACGGTCCAAGGGATCAGCGAAGAGCCAGCCTCATGACATTGCGTCAAATCATTGTGCCCATTGTGGACTTCGCATTTCCGCCACGCTGCCCGTCCTGCGGGGAGGCCGTGCTGGGAAGCGCCGATGGATTTGACGAGGGGCTGTGCGGCTCCTGCTGGGCGACGCTGCAATTGCCTGGGCAGCCTGCGTGCAGGCTGTGCCAGCTTCCCTTGTCGGGCGACCAGTTCACCGGCGAAATCCTCTGCGGAGCGTGCCGCGCGCAGCGACCCGTGCATGACGGGATCGCGGCGGCCACGATCTACGGTCCGGTTTCGCGCGAGTTGCTACTGGCTCTCAAACATGCCGGCCGCTTTGCCCTTGCCGGTTCGATGGGGCGTTTCATGGCGCTGCGATTTGCCGCTGCAGGGCTGAATGCGCTCGAGAAGCCGCTGGTCGTACCAGTGCCGCTGCACCCTTCTCGGTTATGGAAGCGCGGTTACAACCAGTCTGCTCTGCTCGGGAAGACTTTCTCCCGGCAGCAGCGCTGGGAGTTTCGGCCCGACGTTCTTCGGCGCAGGAAGCGCACGCCTTCGCTCGACGGGCTCGATCGGTTCGAGCGCCGCGCCGCGCTGGAGGGCGCGATCGAGATGACCCGGAGCGACGCCGGGGCAGGCCGCGATATCGTGCTGATCGATGATGTCGTAACCAGTGGAGCGACGAGCGGCGCCTGCGTCGAGGCGCTGAAAGCCGCAGGCGCAAAGCGCGTCGTCGTCGCTTGCTACGCCCGGGTTGCCTATTCGGAAAAAGGGGAGTGCGACTTGGACGAGCCGCCGGAATGAACCAAAAAGTTGGCGCCCGGGACCGAGGCCCCGAGCGCCAGCGTGACGTTCAGCCGAGATGCGCATCAGAGACAGGAGTTCTCGAGCGGCTTTCCCGGCCGTTGGTCCGACGCGCCCCCCGGCACGCCGTTTTCCCTGAACGCTGACCGCTTCAGCAACCTGCTCCGCGACAACGTCGACCGCTGCGAAGAGCGGGTCCGGCTCCCTCAAGCCGTGATTGCCTTCTTGCGCGCGGAGTGCGATTTGAAAAGGAGAAACCCGCGGCGGTCATGGAAATCATGCAACGCTGTGTTCGATTTGCAACAATCGTGCGCCTGACCGAATGGCCGCGACAAGGACGTTCTTTCATGGCCGATACCAGCGCTGACACGACTCTTCAGTTTCTTCCCCGGTTCGACGAAGCGGGACTGATCACCGCCATCTGCATCGACGAAACAGATGGCGCGGTCTTGATGGTCGCTCACATGAACGCGGAAGCGCTGGAACTCACTCGCCAGACCGGCTTTGCGCATTTCTGGTCCCGTTCCCGCAAGGCTTTATGGAAGAAGGGCGAAAGCTCCGGCAACCTGCTGGCGGTCAGTGAGATCCTGGCCGACTGCGATCAGGATTGCCTCTTGGTGCGTGTGGCCGCTTCCGGGCCAGCCTGCCACACTGGCCGGCGCAGTTGCTTTTACCGCAGGGTGACGGACGGCGGCCTGGAAATGATCGGGGATTGAACCGGATCCGGCTGCGGGCTATGTATTGACATAAATGTAAATAGAGAGAGGAGCAGGCCGCCATGGCCGATTACACCGCGCCGCTGCGCGATACACTTTTCAACCTGGACCACGTGCTCAAGCTGGGCGAACGCGCCGGCCAGCCCGGATTCGAGGCGCTGGACGCCGACATGATCGAACCGATCCTGACCGAGGCCGGCAAGTTCGCCGCGGAGGTCTTCGCGCCGCTGAACGCAGCCGGCGACCGCCAGGGCTGCACGCGGCACGAGGATGGCTCCGTCACCGTTCCCGACGGCTTTGCCGATGCCTATCGCCAGATGTGCGAAGGCGGATGGACCACTCTGACCGCGCCCGAAACCTATGGCGGACAGGCGCTGCCGCACGCGATCGGCGTCGCGGTCGAGGAATTCCTGTCGAGCGCCAACATGTCGCTGGCGATGTATCCGGGGCTGACCGATGGCGCCATACGTGCCGTGGTCGCGCGGGGCACCGACGAGCAGAAGGCGACTTACCTCGCCAAGCTGACGTCGGGCGAATGGACCGGGACCATGAACCTGACCGAGCCGCATGCGGGCACCGATCTGGGCCTGCTGCGCACCCGTGCCGAACCCAACGGAGACGGCAGCTATGCGATCAGCGGCACAAAGATCTTCATCTCTTGCGGCGAGCATGACATGGCGAGCAACATCGTTCACCTCGTCCTTGCGCGCCTGCCCGATGCGCCCAAGGGATCGAAGGGCATTTCCATGTTCATCGTGCCCAAGTTCCTGCCGGACGAAAACGGCGAACCGGGCGAACGCAACAGCCTCTCCTGCGGCTCGATCGAGGAGAAGATGGGCATCCATGGCAGCTGCACCTGCGTCATGAACTACGACGGCGCCAAGGGCTGGCTGATCGGCGGCGAGCATCAGGGGCTGGCCGCCATGTTCATCATGATGAATGCCGCGCGCCTCTGGGTCGGATTGCAGGGTCTGGGCCAGGCGGAGGTCGCCTATCAGAACGGCGCTTCCTATGCGCTTGACCGCCGGCAGGGCAGGGCGCTGACCGGGCCCGTCGAACCCGACCAGAGCGCCGATCTGCTTGTCGTGCATCCCGACGTGCGCCGCCTGCTGATGGACGCCCGCGCCAAGACCGAAGGTCTGCGCGCGCTGATCCTGTGGACCGGCCTGCTGACCGATCTCTCGCATCATGCCGCCACCGAGGAAGAACGGACCCGCGCCGACGATCTGATCCAGTTGCTGACCCCGGTGGTCAAGGCGGTCGGCACCGACATCGGATACGAAGTATCGACCCAGATGCAGCAGGTCTGGGGCGGCCACGGCTATATCGCCGAAAACGGCATGGAGCAGTTCGTGCGCGATGCCCGCATCGCCATGATCTACGAAGGCGCGAACGGCATTCAGGCGATGGACCTGGTCGGCCGCAAGCTGCCGATGAAGGGCGGCAGGCGATCCAGTCGTTCCTCGCACTAGTCGATGGTGAGATCGCCGATGCAGCCAATGAAGGCGCGGTCGGCGAGATCGCGGAAGCGTTAGGCAAGGCCAACGGCGAGTTGAAGGCCGCGGCCATGTGGCTGATGCAGAACGCGCCTGAGAATCCCGACAATGCCGGAAGCGCGGCCTATTCGATCATGGAAATCACTGGGCCTTGTTGCGCATGGGACTGATGTGGCTGCGCATGGCCAGTGCCGCCTCCGGCGCGATCAAGGCGGGCGAGGGCGACAAGGCGTTCATGGAAGCCAAGCTATTATGCGCCCGCCACTTCGCGCAGAGCCAGTTGCCCGACGCCGGCGCGCTGCGCCGCAAGCTGCAGGCAGGCGCCGAAGTCATCATGGCCATGCCCGCCGAAAGCTTTCTGCGGGCCTGATCGCTGGGGGCGGCCAAGCCGGACGGTAGTGCGTCCGGCATGGCCGCCCGCACATAGATTCAACCGGGAAGGAAGTCAGGCACCGAAAGGTAACGCTCACCCGTGTCGTAATTGAAGCCGAGGATACGCGTGCCCTTGTCCAGTTCGGGCAGCTTCTTGGCGATTGCGGCCAGCGTCGCTCCCGAACTCAGTCCGACAAGCAGGCCTTCCATCGATGCGCTATTTGCGCGCCATGTCCTTCGCCTCGTCCGCGTCGACCGAAATCGCGCCGTCGATCGATTGCGTATGGAGGTTGCCCGGAATGAATCCCGCGCCAATGCCCTGCAGCGGGTGAGGGCCGGGCTGTCCGCCCGAAATCACCGGCGAGAGCGCGGGCTCGACCGCATAGGCCTTCATCGTCGGCCAGACCGCCTTCATCTCCTCGGCACAGCCGGTCAGGTGGCCGCCGGTGCCGACGCCCGTGATCATCACGTCGATCGGCGTATCGGTGAAATCCGCCAGGATCTCGCGCGCGGTGGTCCGGGCGTGGATGGCGGGATTGGCGTCGTTCTCGAACTGCTGCGGCATCCAGGCACCGGGCGTCTCGTCCACCAGTTCGCGCGCCCGCTCCAGCGCGCCCTTCATGCCGCCTTCCTTGGGCGTGAGGTCGAAGGTTGCGCCATAGGCCAGCATCAGGCGGCGACGTTCGATCGACATCGATTCGGGCATCACCAGCACGAGCTTGTAGCCCTTGACCGCCGCGACCATTGCCAGGCCGATGCCGGTATTGCCTGACGTCGGCTCGATGATCGTGCCGCCTTCCTTCAGCGCGCCGCTCTTTTCCGCAGCCTCGACCATGGCGAGGGCGATGCGGTCCTTGATCGAACCGCCGGGATTGGCGCGCTCGGATTTTACCCAGACCTCGTGGTCGGGAAACAGGCGCGATAGGCGGATATGCGGCGTATTGCCGATAGTGGCGAGGACGTTGTCGGCCTTCATGACTTGGCTCCTTCCTGCTCTTTGGCGGGCTTCCCATCGTCGTTCACGCGATAGGCTGGCGCAAATGTGCGGGCGTTTCTGAGTTCCGGATAGGCGTACGCCCAGATAACCACCACCAATATTGCCCCGACGCCGCCGAAAACAACTGCCCCCGTCGCACCGATCAGCGCGGCGACAACGCCCGATTGCAGTTCGCCCAGTTCGTTCGAGGCGGAGATGGCGAGGCCCGATATGGAAGAGACGCGCCCGCGCATGTGATCGGGCGTGTTCAGCTGCACCAGCGATCCGCGCACGAAGACAGAAATCATGTCCGCCGCGCCCAGCACCACCAGCACACCCGAGGCTGAGCAGCAATTCGCGCGACACGCCGAATAGCGCGGTCATCAACCCGTAGACCGCCACGGCCCAGAGCATCTTGACGCCGACATTGCGCTCCATCGGTTTCCAAGCGAGCCAAAGCGCGACGAGGCCTGCGCCCACCGCAGGCGCGGCGCGCATCCAGCCGAGGCCGACCGGACCCACCTCCAGGATGTCGCGCGCGAAAACCGGCAGCAGCGCCGTCACGCCGCCCAGCAGCACGGCAAACAGGTCAAGGGATATCGCGCCCAGCAGGAAGCGATCGTTCCACACGAAGCGCAGACCGTCCTTCACCTGCCGGATCGGATGCACCTTGCGATCGACATCAGGCTTCCGCAGCGGCTTGATCAGCGCCACCATCAACGCGGCCAAGCGCCAGCAGCCCGACCGACACGAAGTAGGGAAAGCTGGGAAACACGGCATAGAGCATGCCGCCCGCCGCCGGACCAAGCACCGTGGCGAATTGCCAGGCGATGGCATTGGTCGCGATGGCGCGCGGGATCATCCAGGCCGGGACGATATTGGGGGCCAGCGCGTTCATCGCGGGGCCGAAGAACACGCGCGCGGTGCCGTGCGCCGCCGCCAGCGCGAACAGAAGAGGCAGCGACAACTTGTCGGACCAGGTCGCGAAACCCAGCGCTCCGGCAATCACAATGTCTAGCAGCATCGCGCCGACCGCGACCCAGCGCCGGTCGAAACGGTCGGCCGCGAACCCGGCAAACGGCGTCAGCAGGAAGAGCGGGACGAATTGCGCCGCACCAAGCAGGCCAAGCTGAAAAGCGGCAAGCGACCGGCTCATCCCGTAATCGCTGCGCGCGACGTCATAGACCTGCCAGCCGAGCACGACGACCATCGACAGCGTCGCGATCACGCCTGCGAAACGGGCGACCCAGAACAGGCGGTAATCGCGGATCTGCAGTGGATGGCGCGGTCCGGCCGCCGCGGGATCAGTCATGTCCAGCGTCGGTCAGCGGACCGGATTGAATTTGCCAGAACCTTCATCCAGCCAATGCAGAATACCGTCGGAAATCGCAAAGAAGGCGCCCCGCAGGGCCAGCTTTCCCTTCGCTTCCTTGGCTTGCACGCAGGGAAAAGTGCGCAGGTTCTGAAGCGATACCTTCACCGCAGCCTGCTCCATCGCGCGCTCTGCCTCGCGCCCCTCGGTCCCGTGGGCATGCGCCACTTCGTCGCGCGCATCGTCGAGCAGTTCGATCCAGTCGGCGATGAACCCTCCGCGGCCCGGTTCGGCGCCGTGCATCGACTGGGTCAGCGCAGCCTGGCAGCCGCCGCACATGCCGTGGCCCAGCACCAGTATCTCCTCGACTTCCAGCACCTGTACCGCAAATTCCAGCGCGGCAGAAACGCCGTGGTGCCCGGGATTGGTCTCGAACGGCGGGACCATGGCGGCGACGTTGCGAACGACGAACATCTCGCCCGGATCGACGTCGAAAATCTGGCTGGGATCGACGCGGCTGTCCGAACAGGCGATGACCATCACCTTGGGAGACTGTCCTTCCTTCAGTTGCATCCAGCGGTCGCGCTGGGGGTTCCAGCTCTTTCTCGCGAAAGCGGCGGTAACCTTCGGTAAGGACGGACTGAACGGGAGAATCGCGCATGATGCGCTCTTTGCATGCGCCCTTCGCAGCTTGCAAGCAGCACTATGTTGCGGGGCGCGGCAGAGGCGCTTATGTGAGCCGGTATGAACGAGATCACCAAACCCGCCGACATGCGCCCGCCGATCCAGCGCAAGCCCGACTGGATCAGGGTCAAGGCCCCGACCAGCAAGGGCTATGCCGAGACGCGGCGCCTGATGCGCGACCTCAAGCTGAACACGGTGTGCGAGGAAGCGGCCTGCCCGAACATCGGCGAATGCTGGACCAAGAAACACGCGACCGTGATGATCCTGGGCGATGTGTGCACGCGCGCCTGCGCGTTCTGCAACGTCAAGACCGGCATGCCGCGCATGGTCGATCCGATGGAGCCGGCGAACGTCGCCATCGCCGCGGGCGAGATGGGGCTTGAGCATATCGTCATCACTTCGGTCGACCGCGACGACCTGCCCGATGGCGGCGCCGGCCAGTTCGTCAAGGTGATCGAGGAATTGCGCAAGCGCGACGCCCGATACCACGATCGAGATCCTGACACCCGATTTCCGCGGCAAGATGAAGGCATGCGGTCGAGGCGATCTGCGAAGCGCGCCCCGATGTTTACAACCATAACCTGGAAACGGTTCCGCGCCTTTATCCGACGATCCGCCCCGGCGCGCGCTATTACGCATCGCTTCGCCTGCTTGAAGAAGTAAAGGCGCATGATCCGTCGATCTTCACCAAGTCGGGCATCATGCTGGGGCTGGGCGAGCAGCGGCTGGAGATCCACCAGGTGATGGACGACATGCGCAGCGCGGACATCGATTTCCTGACGATGGGCCAGTACCTGCAGCCGACGCCCAAGCACGCCAAGGTCGTGGATTTCGTTACCCCCCAGCAGTTCGACGCGCTGGGATCGATCGCGCGCGCCAAAGGCTTTCTGCAGGTCGCCTCCAGCCCGCTGACGCGGTCCAGCTATCACGCCGGCGATGATTTCGCCGAGATGAAGGCCGCGCGCGAAGCGAAGTTGGCGAAGCAGGGCGGCGAACCCGCCAAGGTCCCCGGCAAGAAGCAATGGCTTCGCGGCACCGTCGCCCCCGCCGAATAGAAGTACCGTCCATGCCCAGCATTCGCGAAACGCGCGAGCTCGACTACTCGGCCGAGCAGATGTTCGACCTGGTAGCCGATGTCGCCAGCTATCCGCAGTTCCTGCCATGGGTGGTCGCCACCCGGGTGCGGTCGAACAGCGAGACGGAAATGGTCGCCGACATGATGGTCGGCTTCAAGGCGTTGCGCGAGACGCTTCACGTCCAGAGTTCACAAGCAGAGGCCTGACAGGATCATGGTCGAATATGTCGACGGGCCGCTCTCGCAACCTGGAAAACAGCTGGCGGTTCGAACCGCTGGAGGGCGGGCGCTGCCGCATCCATTTCTGCGTGGAATTCACCTTCCGCAACCGGGTGTTCGAGGCGCTGGCGGGCCAGTATCTCGACCGCGCGTTTCGCAAGATGGTCGGCGCATTCGAAACCCGCGCCCAGAGCCTTTACGGCAGCAACAGTTCCAGCGCACACAGCGCCGCCTGAAGCCGCACGTCCGCGCGGCCGTTACAGTCGAAATGCTTGAGCTCGGCTGAAGGTTCTTCGCTCTCGTCGCGGTCGCGCCTTGCGCGGGCGAAGACGACCGTTCCCACTGGCTTCATGTCGGTCCCGCCATCGGGTCCCGCGATGCCGGTGATGGCCACGGCAACGTCTGCCCCTGAATTCTTGAGCGCGCCTGTCGCCATCGACCATGCCACGGCCACGGAGACCGCGCCGAATGTCTCGATCAGGTCACTCGGGACGCCCAGCTCTTCCATCTTGGCAGCGTTCGAATAGGTCACGAAACCGCGATCGAGCACCTTGGACGAACCCGGAATCTCGGTCAGCGCCGAACAGACGAGACCGCCGGTGCAGCTCTCGGCCACGGAGATGGTCGTCCCTGCCTCCTTGTGAGCGGCGATGACCCTGGCGGCGAGGTCGGTCAGTTCCTGAGGGAGGTTGCTGTCCATGTCGGTTCCGGAAAGTTTGGGGGGATCATTGGTGGTCATCAGGCCGCCTTCATCAGCAGGACCTGTGCCTGCGCGGCGATGCCTTCGCCGCGGCCGGTAAAGCCCAGCCGTTCGGTGGTGGTCGCCTTGACCGAAATGACACTGATGTCAACAGCCAGCAGCTCGGCAAGCCGCTCGCGCATCGCCGACCGGTGCGGTCCGATCTTGGGCGCTTCGCAGATGATGGTCAGGTCGCAATTGGCGACATCGTAGCCATTCTCAGCCGCCAGCCTGACTGCGTGGGTCAGGAAGATGTGCGACGCGGCTCCCTTCCACTGCGGATCGCTTGGCGGGAAATGGTCTCCGATGTCTCCAATGGCGACCGCGCCCAGGATCGCATCGGTCAGCGCATGCAGGGCGACATCGGCATCGCTGTGCCCGGCAAGCCCATGGTCATGGTCGATCCGCAATCCGCACAGCCAGACATGATCGCCCGGTTCAAACCGATGCACATCATAGCCGCTACCGGTGCGGAAGGCAGGAGCGGGGGAAGCGGGCATGGCGAAATCCTCCTTGAATGTCAGCTTGGCAAGCCGTGCATCGCCGTCGACCAGCGCGACCGGATAGCCCGCCTTCCTCAGCACCTGCGCGTCGTCGCCGGCGCTCGGCGGGCCTTCCCAGCCGCGATGCGCCGCCAGTATGTCGTCAAAACGAAAGGCCTGCGGCGTCTGGACGCGGCGCAGATCCTCGCGCCGCGCGGGCGCGCCCATGATGTTGCCATTGGCTTCGACCATGCTGTCCACGACAGGTAGAACGGGTATGGCGCCCGAAATTTCCCGAAGTGCGGCGATCAGCCGCCTTGCCACGCTGCGGGGCAGATCCGGGCGGGCCGCATCGTGGATCAGCACCATGTCCGGCGGTGAGGGCAGGGCGGCCAGAGCCTCCAGCCCCGCGCGCACCGATTCCTGCCGCGTCGCACCGCCCGGGACGAACGAAACCGCGCCGCAATCGCCAATGGCGCGGCGCGCTGCATCCTGATCGCCAACCGGGATGACCACAAGGATCGGGCCCGGGATAGCCTCGCGCAGCATGGCAACTGCATGGCCCAGAACGGTGGTCCTGCCATAGGGTGCATATTGCTTGGGAGTGTCCAGCCCGGCACGCGATCCGCTGCCCGCGGCCACGATGATCCCGGCGACGGTTTCGCCGCATCCACCGGTGTCGTTTCGATCAGCCCTGTCCGCCATCGCCGGCCCCGCTACAGGCTTGATGGGCGGCAAGCAATCGACTATGCGCTCTGCTTAATTTTTGGGCAGATATTCAACGTGCATCCGACCTTCCCTCCAGTGCCCCAGCTGAAGCCGATCAGCATCGGTCCGGTGACCGTCGCGACTCCCGTGGTGCTTGCACCGATGACGGGCGTGACCGACATGCCGTTCCGCACGTTGGTCCGCCGCTTCGGCTCCGGTCTGAACGTGACCGAGATGATCGCCAGCCAGGCGATGATCCGCGAGACGCGCCAGTCCATCCAGAAGGCCGAATGGCACCCCAGCGAAGATCCGGTGTCGATGCAGCTGGTCGGCTGCGACCCGGTTTCGATGGGCGAGGCGGCCCGGCTGAACGAGGACCGCGGTGCTGCGATCATCGACATCAATTTCGGCTGTCCGGTCCGCAAGGTGACCAATGGCTTTGCAGGCTCTGCGCTGATGCGGGACATTCCGCTGGCGACGCAGCTGATGAAGGCGACGATCGCCGCGGTATCGGTGCCCGTTACGATCAAGATGCGGATGGGCTGGGATCATGCCTCGCTCAATGCACCCGAACTGGCGCGCATTGCGCAGGACCTGGGCGCCGCCATGGTCACGGTGCACGGCCGCACGCGCAACCAGATGTACAAGGGCAGCGCCGACTGGGCCTTCGTCCGCAAAGTGAAGGACGCAGTGTCCATTCCCGTCATCGTCAACGGGGACATCTGCAGCATCGACGATGCCGCTGCTGCGCTTGAACAGAGCGGCGCGGACGGAGTGATGATCGGACGCGGCGCCTATGGCCGGCCATGGCTGCTGGGACAGGTGATGGATTGGCTGCAGGGGCGCGAAGTGCGTCCGGACCCGTCTCTGCCCGACCAGTTCGCGCTCGTAACCGAACATTATCGTGCCATGCTTGACCATTACGGCGGCGATACGGGGGTCAAGATGGCGCGCAAGCATCTTGGGCTGGTATACCAAGGGGCTGAAGGGATCGGCCGAATTCCGCAACAAGGTGA
The DNA here is from genome assembly GCA_963752785.1 of uncultured Alphaproteobacteria bacterium. Taxonomy (GTDB): domain Bacteria; phylum Pseudomonadota; class Alphaproteobacteria; order Sphingomonadales; family Sphingomonadaceae; genus Croceicoccus. Next base: position 104,011 of record CAVVZE010000011.1, on the reverse strand, counting down.
ATTTCATCGACGATGCGGACAAGGTGCTGGAGGCGCTGCGGGAATTCTACCTGCCGCTGTTCGACGACAGCCGAAAGGCCGCCGCCGCGTGAGCCTGGCGGGAACGGTCAGCGAGGCGGTGAGGGCTTCGCCCGACCATGCGAGGCTGATCGCAAGCCTGCCCTATGCCGTAATCCTGCTGCGTCCCGGCCAGCGTATCGCCGCCGTGAACGCCGCAGGCGAACAGTTGCTTGGCCAGAGCGCTCGCCGCCTTATCGGCAAGCCGCTGAAGTCGCTTGTCGATTTCGGCGAAGCCCGGCTGATGGCGATGCTGGCGGATACGGAGGTCCAGATCAACGCCCGCGACATGGCTGCCCGCATCGGCAAGTCGGGCGCAAAGCGGGTGCATGTCATCGTTTCGCCCGTCGCCGAGTGGGAAGGCTGGCAAACCCTGACCCTGATCGAATCCGCTGAAGTCGAGGGGTTTGAGGAATCCGGGATCGGCGCTCACGACGAAGCTGGCCTTCGCGCGCCCGAAATTCTTGCGCATGAGATCAAGAACCCGCTGGCGGGCATCCGCGGCGCCGCGCAACTGCTTGGGCGCAAGGCGAAGGCTTCCGACCGCGCACTGACCGAGCTCATCGCGGACGAAGTCGACCGCATCGCGTCGCTGATCGACCAGATGCAGAGCCTGTCGAGTTGTTCGGCCATACCGGCAGCGCCTGTCAACCTGCACGTGGCGGTCCGGCGGGCAACTGCGGTCCTTGCGGCGGGAGGTCACGGAAATATCCGCATCATCGAGGAATTCGATCCATCGCTGCCGATGGTGCTAGTCAATTCGGACGCTCTGCTTCAGGTCCTGCTCAACCTGCTGACCAACGCAGCGGAAGCCTGTGCGGGTGAGAATCAGCCGCATGTGACCATCCGCACCCGTTTCGCCAGCGGCATCATGTTGCGGCAGGCCGGGCAGGCGCAGCCGATCCGGCTGCCGATTGAACTAAGCGTCACCGATAACGGGCCCGGTGTCGATCCCGAACTCCGCGATCACATCTTTGAACCTTTCGTCTCATCGAAAAAGCAGGGGCAGGGGTTGGGCTGGCTTTGGTCCGCAAGCTGGTTCGCGACATGAACGGCCGGATCAGCCATGAACGTGACGAGAGCCGCGCGCTGACCCATTTCCGCGTCCGCCTGCCCATGGTGGAGACCCGCCGCGAGCCAATTGAAGATTCAGCAGCGGGGACAAGGCCATGAGCAACCCGGTGCTGCTGGTCGAAGACGACATCTCCATTGCCGTCGTCATCACGACCGCTCTGGAAGACGAAGGCCTGAAGGTTGTACGCTGCGACACCGTGGCAGAGCGTGACATGCTGCTGGCCGGCGAGCGCTATTCCGCGCTGGTGACGGATGTCGTGCTGAAGGACGGCGACGGCATCGACACTCTGGAAGACGTGCGCAGACAGCAACCGCATCTGCCTGTCATCGTGGTATCAGCACAGAATACGCTGGATACCGCTGTGCGCGCCAGCGATACTGGCGCTTTCGAATATTTCCCCAAGCCGTTCGATCTGGACGAACTTGTCAGGGCTGTCACGGCCGCGATCGGCAACGCCGAGGCCGAGGCCAAGCCGCTGGAGGGCGAGGGTGAAATGGCGCTGCCTCTGGTGGGGCGTTCGAATGCGATGCAGGCTGTCTATCGGATGATCACCCGCGTGCTGCGCAATGATCTGACGGTTCTGATTCTGGGCGAATCCGGCACCGGCAAGGAGCTGGTGGCCGAGGCCATTCACAAGCTGGGCCAGCGCGCTCGGGGGCCGTTCATCGCGGTCAATACCGCGGCAATCCCGGCAGATCTGATCGAATCCGAATTGTTCGGGCATGAAAAAGGCGCGTTCACCGGCGCCTTCGCCCGCCATGTCGGCAAGTTCGAACAGGCACGCGGCGGAACCCTGTTTCTGGATGAAATCGGCGATATGCCGATGCAAGCGCAAACGCGTCTGCTGCGCGCACTGCAGTCGGGCACCATTCTACGCGTTGGTGGACGCGACGAGGTTCCCATTGACGCGCGCATCATCGCCGCGACCAACAAGGATCTTGCTCCGCTGATCGAAACAGGCCGCTTCCGCGAGGACCTGTTCTATCGCTTGAATGTTGTGCCGATCCAGTTGCCGCCGCTGCGCGATCGCGGCAATGACGTGGATGCTTTAGCCGGGCATTTCCTTGCGCAGGCCGCTCGTGAAGGGCTGCCCCGCCGCAACCTCAGCAAGGATGCCGCCACTCTTTTACGCGTGCAGCCCTGGCGGGGCAATGTACGGGAACTGAAGAATTTCATCTACCGCCTGGCCCTGCTGGCGCGCGAGGAAATCGTCGACCGCGCGGCCGTCCAGGCCCTGCTGGCTGACGAGGCTGCGACGGCGCCGCCTGCGACCAATGCGAGCTTCACCGATGGCGGCAACTACAACGATCTGGAAGGTGCGCTGCATCGCTGGCTGGCCGCTAACGCGCCGGAACCGGGGCAGATCTATGCCAAAGCGATCGCTGCATTCGAAAAGCCGCTGCTGACCCACATGCTCGGGACTACCGGGGGAAATCAGCTGCGGGCAGCGCGAATGTTGGGGATCAACCGCAACACCCTGCGCAAGCGGCTGGATGAACTGGACATCGATCCGGAGCGATTTGCCACACGCGTGCGCGACTGAGACACCTGCTGGCACCGAAATTAACGCGTTTGGTCGCATTTCGGGCCTGCTTTATCCCCTGACCGCTCGTGCCCTCTTGAAATTGCGCAACAGCGCTGTTGTATCTCGGCAACGATGCGATCCCAAAGTCATCCCCCCCCACACTCGTCGCAAGACTACGATGGCGAAGCCGAAGGGCAAAGCATGGGCGGTGGCAGCCATGCCTCACGCGACTGGCAGAGGCTGGTGCGACGAGCGGGGATCGCCTGGCATCGCTTCAACGGCTTTGCGGTGCTTGAGATTGCCTGTGTCGTCGCCATTGCGTTGACGGTCATTTTCGGATGGTTTGCGCTGGACGGTCGGGCCGACGGAGCGCTGCTGCCCACTGCGACCACCACGACCCTGCTGGTGGTGACGCTGGTGCCCGGCATGGGCCTGATGGTGCTGATCGGCAGGCGCCTGGCCTTGCGGCGGGCGAGGCGGCTGACCGGCTCAACGGGCCGGATGCATGTGCGGCTGGTGTTCTTCTTCTCGTTGCTGGCCGCAGTTCCCACGCTGCTGGTCGTGGTCTTCGCGTCCTTCCTCTTCCAGTCCGGAGTGGAGTTCTGGTTCTCGGACCGGTCGCGCGGATTGCTGGAGGATGCGAACGAGCTTGCCCGCGGCTATTACGAGCAGAATTTCCGCGACATCGGCGACAATGCGATCGCCATGGCGGACGACATACGCTTCTATCTGGACCGTGCCCCGATCACGAGCCCGGAATTCGCCGAGGCCTATACGCGGCAGGTGATCCTGCGCGAGTTCGACAGTTCGGCCATTGTCGAGCTTGGCAGCGACGGCAAGGTGCGGACCGCCGCGATCGTCGATCCCGAGAGCGACTTCGGCCCCGCCAGCATCCAGCCCGAAATCTTCACCAAGCTGAAGGACGGTTCGCGGGTGGAGGTGACTGCAGTTGCCGAACGAACCGAAGCGGTCGCACCGCTGGATCTTGGTGCTGGCATATATCTCTATACCTCGCGCGAATCCGATCCGCTGGCGCTCAGCCAGTGGCAGCGGGCGCAGAGCGTGCTCGCGAACTACGATGTGCTGACCGACAATGTCCGTTCGCTGCAATTGCAGTTCAATATCGCACTGCTGGTGGTTTCTCTCGCGCTGGTCGGGCTGGCCGTGTGGTTTGCGCTGCGTTTTGCCGACCGGCAGGTGGGGCCGCTGGCGGAACTGGTGGATGCGGCGCGCGATGTGGGCGCAGGCAATTTCGCCAGTCGGGTCAGCGGCCGGACCGGTTCGGACGAGATCGGCCTGCTCAACCGAGCCTTCAACCGCATGACGGTGCAAATCGAGCGCCAAACGGCAGCGCTGCTGTCCGCGAACGAACAATTGCACGAACGGCGCGCCTTTATCGAGGCCGTTCTCGATTCGGCAACCGCCGGCATCGTTTCGATCGATACGGATGGCAGGATCCTGCTGATCAACGGTTCCGCCCAGACCTTGCTGGTCGGAGAGGATGCGGAGGCGCCAGTCGGCAAGGTTCTCGCCGATGTCGCGCCGACGCTGGCAGCGCTGGTGGAAGAGGGCAAGTCCGCGGGCATCGCGCAGATCCCGCGCGGCGGCGACATGCGAACGCTGGCGGTCAAGCGCGCGCGCACGACCCATGGTCACGTGCTGACGTTCGAGGACATCACCCGGCAGTTGCTGGACCAGCGGCGAGCGGCATGGTCCGACGTCGCGCGGCGGATTGCGCACGAGATCAAGAACCCGCTGACGCCGATCCAGCTGGCGACCGAGCGGCTGAACCGGCGCTATCGCCGGCAGATCGAAACCGATGGCGAATTGTTCGACGAGCTGACGCAGACGATCATCCGGCAGGTGGGCGACCTGCGCAAGATGGTGGACGAATTCTCGAGCTTTGCGCGCATGCCCAAGCCCAGCTTCCGGCGCGAGGATGTTTCCGATCTGGTCCGGCAATCCATGTTCCTGCAGGAAGTCGGCCATCCGGAGATCACCTATCGCTTTCGCGGTGAGGAAGGAGATACGGGCATCGACTGCGACCGTCACCAGGTCGGCCAGGCGATGACCAACGTACTCAAGAACGCGGCCGAGGCGATCGAGGCGCGCAAGCTGGCCGAGGGCGACGATTACCGCGGCCAGATCGAGGTTGCGCTGCAGCTCGACGGCAAGGGTGCGACGATCACCGTAACCGACAATGGCAGCGGCTTGCCGCAGCAGGGCGAGCGGATCGTCGAGCCATACATGACCACGCGCGAGAAAGGCACCGGCCTGGGCCTGGCCATCGTGCAGAAGATCCTGGGCGAACACGGCGGGCACATCGGGTTCGAGACCGCGCCGGATGGCGGAACGGTGGTGCGAATGCGGTTCGCGCGAGATCCACTGGCCGAAGAGACGGGGGCGGGTGCCGGAACTGGCGTCGGAGGCGACCGGGAGGCGGACAGGAACGGTCGGCAGGCCGCGGAATGACAGGATTAACCCAAGGAAGGCAGGATTGGCTCTGATGGCACTCGATATTCTGATTGTCGACGACGAACGCGACATTCGAGAGCTCGTTGCCGGCGTGCTTTCGGACGAAGGCTACGAATGCCGGACCGCGGCCGACAGCAGCGCGGCGCTCAACGCGATCGACGAACGCCGGCCCTCGCTGGTGTTGCTCGACGTATGGCTTCACGGATCGCCCCTGGACGGGCTGGAAGTCCTGGATGCAATCAAGCAGCGTGAGCCGGACCTTCCGGTGATCGTGTTCTCGGGCCATGGCAATATCGATACCGCCGTGTCGGCGATCAGCCGGGGCGCGGTGGATTTCATCGAGAAGCCGTTCGAGTCCGAGCGGCTGCTGCTGATGGTCGAGCGCGCCACGGAAACCGAACGTTTGCGCCGCGAGAACGCGCAGCTGCGTAACGATGGCGGCGCCGGATTCGAAGAATTCAACGGCAACTCCGCCGCGATCAACGCCGTGCGCGCGACCCTGAAGCGGGTCGCCAACACCGGCAGCAGGGTGCTGATCACCGGTCCTGCGGGCGCGGGCAAGGAGATGGCTGCGCGCCTTCTGCACCATTGGAGCGCGCGGTCGGAAAAGCCCTTCGTTACCGTTAATTCGGCGCGCATCACGCCCGAGCGCTTCGAGCAGGAGCTGTTCGGCGAAGAGGCGGGCGGCAGGCTCGTGCGCGCAGGTCTGCTGGAAATGGCCGATGGCGGCACGCTCTACCTTGATGAAGTGGCCGATATGCCCGAATCGACCCAGGCACGAATTCTGCGCGTGCTGACGGACCAGGCGTTCGTTCGCGTCGGCGGCAATCGCCAGATTCGCGTCGATGTCAGAGTGGCGTCATCCAGCTCGCAGGATCTGGCAGAGGCGATTGCCGATCGCCGTTTCCGCGAGGATCTGTATTATCGGCTGAACGTCGTGCCGGTCACGGTTCCCGGCCTGTCGGAAAGGCGCGGTGACATCCCCGTTCTCGCCAATCATTTCTTCGCTCGCTACGCGCGCAGCCAGGGCTATGCTCCGCCCGAGATCAGCGACGAGGCAGTGGCCGTCCTGCAAAGCTACGAATGGCCGGGCAATGTCCGCCAGCTGCGCAATGTCGTCGAACGCACGCTGATCCTGGCCCCGCGCGAAAGGCTTTCCATCATCGAGGCGGACATGCTGCCCGCCGAGATCACGCAGGAGCCGGGCGGAGACAGCGCAGGAATCACCGCGATGATGGGTATTCCGCTGCGCGAGGCACGCGAACAGTTCGAACGGGAATATCTGCGCGTGCAGATTTGCCGATTTTCGGGAAACATTTCGCGCACCGCGTCTTTCATCGGCATGGAACGGTCGGCCCTTCACCGAAAGTTGAAGACGCTGGGTCTTTCCGAAAGACGTGACGAAACTGCCTGATTGCAGGGCATGGCACTTTTTTCCGGAATGGCGCGATTCGAACGGATTGCGCTGCTGCAATGCAGCAATTAGTATGAGTTTTGCAGCGGACGTGATATGACGACCGCTATTCGGTGCTTTTGCAGGCACCAGTACGCCCGGGGTTCCGCAGAACTCGCGAGCCAACAACAGGAGACCAGTAATGGCCGGAAAGACGCTTAGCATCCGTACCAAGTCGGACGATGCAGCGCCGGAACAGGCGGTGGAAACCGCCGCTACCGAAACCGCACCCAAAAAGCCGGCTCCGCAAAAGCTGGCCAAGCCCAAGGCCGCGACAAAGGCAGAAGCGCCCGCAGCCAAGTCGAACGCAGGCAAGGGGCAGAACCTGCAGGACATTTTCCTGAACCACCTGCGCAAGCAGAAAACGCCGGTCACCATGTTCCTGGTCAAGGGCGTGAAGCTGCAGGGCATAGTCACCTGGTTCGACAATTTCTCGATCCTGCTGCGCCGCGATGGTCAGACGCAGCTGGTGTACAAGCATGCGATCAGCACGATCATGCCGACGCAGCCGGTCGACGCAGCTTTGTTCGAGTTCAGCGAGGATCCGAAGGGCAAGCGGATGTTGCAGGACGTATTTCTGTCCTCTGTCCGCGATGCGGGTGCGCAGGTCACCATGTTCCTGATCAATGGTGTCATGTTGCAGGGTCGGATCGCCGCTTACGACCTGTTCTGCATGCTGCTTGAGCGCGAGGGCTATGTGCAGCTGGCCTACAAGCATGCTATCTCGACCGTTCAACCGATTACCCATGTCGACCTGACCGGCGACTGGGCAGGCGAAGAATAGACGGAGAACCCTGCTGGGCGAGGATATTTTCGGAAGTGACGACGTAAGCGGCGAAGTGACGCGAGGCGCGCGCGCCGTCGTAGTGCTGCCCGACATTCGCAAGGAAAACCTTCCCGATCCCAACGCACGGCTTGATGAGGGGAAGGGGCTGGCGCTCGCCATCGGGCTCGATATTGTCGACAGCTTCATCATCCCCGTGCGCGAAGTACGACCCGGAACGCTTTTCGGTTCGGGTCAGATCGAGAACATCCGCGCGGCTTGCGAGATGGGCGAGGCCGAGCTTGTCATCGTCGATGGCGCGCTATCGGCGATACAGCAGCGCAATCTGGAAGACGGGCTGAAGCGCAAGGTCATCGACAGAACAGGCTTGATTCTCGAGATTTTCGGCGAACGGGCTGCGACCGCCGAGGGGCGGCTGCAGGTCGAGCTGGCGCATCTTGATTACCAGGCGGGCCGGCTGGTTCGCAGCTGGACCCACCTAGAGCGTCAGCGCGGCGGCTTCGGCTTTCTGGGCGGGCCGGGCGAAACGCAGATCGAGGCCGACCGGCGAATGATCCGCGACCGGATGGCCCGCCTGCGCCGGGAACTTGAGCAGGTGCGCCGTACGCGCGCGCTGCACCGGGCGCGGCGGGGACGCGCGCCGTGGCCGGTGGTGGCGTTGGTCGGCTATACCAATGCGGGCAAGTCGACGCTGTTCAACCACCTGACCGGCGCCGAGGTAATGGCCGAGGACCTGCTGTTCGCGACGCTTGATCCCACGATGCGCGCCATCGGGTTGCCAGGCGTGGAAAAGGCGATCCTGTCGGACACGGTGGGCTTCATTTCGGACCTTCCGACGCAGCTCGTGGCGGCATTTCGCGCCACGCTTGAAGAAGTGACGGGCGCCGACATCATCGTGCACGTCCGCGACATGTCCAGCGCCGATGGCCGACGAGCAGAAAACCGAAGTTGTCCAGATCCTTGCAGACCTCGAGATCAACACGGAAGAGGAGGGCGCCCTCAACATTCCAGTCATCGAAGCCTGGAACAAGTGGGATGCCATCCCCGAAAACCGGCGCGAGGAACTGGCGCTTCAGGCGGAGCGATCGGACGATCCCGTCGTTCCGATTTCAGCGCTCACCGGTTTTGGCACTGACGGACTGGAGCGCGCAATTGCGGCCATTTTGACCCGCGATGCACGCGTGCACGACATCGTGCTGCCCATCGGCGACGGACGCCGCATTGCCTGGCTTCATGCGCATGGGGAAGTGTTGAGCGAGGAGGAAGTGCCGGACAAGATCGAGGGCGAGGAGCCGCAAATCAGGCTTACTGTCCGGATCGAGGATCGCGAACTAGGCCGCTTCGTGGCCATGGAAGGCAGCTAGGGTTTCGGCGCCCTTTCCTGTTCCTTGACCTTGTTCCACAATGCGTCCTGGGCCTCTAGGTCCAGCTTGTTGAAGGGCAGGCCTGCAGCCTCGGCTAACAATTCCATCGCCGGCGAAACGCCGTTCGAACTTCCGATTGGCAGCGGCGCAGCGCTTCTTCAGCGGGCGACGCCGTGCTTGCGCACCAATTGACGGCAGCGAACAGCAGGTCGCCGGCTTCCTCGACCCTGTTGCCATGCGTGGTGGCAGCGGCGAATTCGTCGATTTCCTCGTGCAGCTTGTCGGCGGCGCCGCTCTGCGTCCGGCCAGTCGAAACCGTCGCGCGCGGCGCGTTTCTGCAGTTTTTCGGCACGCAGCAGGGCCGGAAGCGCAAGCGCGACGCCGTCCAGCGCGCTAGTCTGCGCCTTTGCTCGCGCGTTCCTGCGCCTTCAGCTTCTCCCAGTCGCGTCCGAACGGAGTTGGCGTCGCTGTCTCAGCCGGCCGAAAATGTGCGGATGGCGCGCTTCCATCTTGTCGGCGATCGCCGGCGCGACATCGTCGAAGTCGAAATGTCCGGCTTCTTCGGCCATGCGCGCATGGAACACGACCTGGAGCAGCAGATCGCCGAGTTCGTCGCTGCAGCTCGGCCATGATCGCCGCGCGCAATCGCGTCGGCGACTTCGTAGGCTTCCTCGATCGTATATGGCGCGATCGTCGCGAAAGTCTGCGCGACGATCCCATTCGCAGCCACGTCCGGGATCGCGCAGGCGCGCCATGATGCGAGAGCAGGCGGTTCGAGGGTGGACTACTCGGCCATACGCTATGCTTAGGAATGATAATATATATTATGTTAAATAGCTGAGCGACGGCTGGATTGCCCTCATCACGATCCGCCACCACTGATGCAACGCCACGACCACGAAAGATGCCGACCCAGGTCAGCGCCATCGATCGACGCCGCTTGCTGACCAGATCGAGCTGCGCCGGACGCAAGCATCAGCACCAGCCAGCACCAGCAGCGCCGAGCAGCGAAACGATGCGACCAGCCGCTGCGTCACAGCCGCGATCTCCATCCCGTCATAACCGACCAGCACATGCGTCCGGCACTCTCGCGCACAGAGTCTGCATAATCCATGCTCTTGTCGAGATGCGTCAGAACGGCCCGCGTCGCGCCGACCGTCGCGGCCAGTTCGAGCGCCATCGCCAGATGCGCATGGGTCGGATGCGGTTCGCGGCGCAGGCAATCGACGACCAGCAGATCGCAGCCCTGCGAACAGTCGCCACCATTTCGGGCGTAATCTCGCTGAAGTCCGTCGCGTAAACCGATTGAACTAGCCGTCAGCTATCGAAACGGAACGCCGTGCTCTTCACCGGACCGTGCGGCATCTTGCACCAGCCCACCGACAAGCCCGCAGCATCATCCGAAGATTGTCGAGCGTCTCGAGCTTGACGATGGTCGGATAGCCGTATTGGCCGGCGAAGACATAATCGAAGCGCTGCGCCGCAGGCGCTGAACGGTTTCCTCGCGCGGCAAAGCCCGGGATCGGTCCGCTCCGGCCGTATCGCAACGGCCGCAGATCGTCGATGCCATGGCAATGATCCGCATGGTCGTGCGTCCAGAATACCGCGTCGATCCGGTCGATCCCGTTGGTCGAGCAATTGCTGCGCGCAGATCGGTCGACGTATCGACCAGCATGCGGCTGCCCGTCATCGCTCTCGACGATGATCGACACGCGGCGTGCGGCGGTTTCTTCGGCTCCTCCGGGTCGCATTCGCCCCAATCGTTCGCCGACCCGCGGGACGCCGGTCGAGGTGCCGGAGCCCAGCATCGATCAGTTTCACGCGCGCCGCCTTCGTAAACAGCGCGAAGAAATTGCGCGGTGGTGTTCCGGCCAGCTCCTCAAGCTTTCGCCGCGCAGTTCCGGCGACGAATTGCGCCGTATCGGCGACGAAGGCCGGCTCGCAGGTCCTGCCCCGATGCGGCACCGGGGCGAGGAACGGCGCGTCGGTTTCGACCAGCAGGCGATCTGCCGGAATTTGCGGCGCCATGTCCTGCAGATTCCTTGGCATTCTTGAAAGTTACGATGCCCGATAGCGAGATCGTAAGCCCCAGATCGAGCACGCTCGGCCGAAAGTCGCGCGATGCGGTGAAGCAATGGATCAGCGCCGGGAAAGCCCCCTTCTCCATTTCCTCCGGCAGGATGGTCAGCGTATCATCTTCTGCATCGCGGGTGTGGATGATCAGCGGCAGGCCGGTTTCGCGCGCCACCGCGATATGCATGCGGAACAGCTGCCTGCTGCGCATCGCGGTCGGAATGATCGTAATAGTAGTCGAGCCCGGTTTCGCCGATGGCGATCACCTTGGGATGCTCGGTCGCCTCGCGCAGCGCCTCCGCGCCCAGATCGGCATGTGGTCGGCCTCGTGCGGGTGGATGCCCACGCTGGCCCAGACGTCGGCTCTCACGCTCGGCAGTGGCGATGACGTCGTCCCATTCGCTCTGCCGGGTCGAGATGTTGAGGAAGCCGCCGATGCCGCGTTGCCGCGCCCGCGCAGGACTCACCCTGCTGTCTCGACCAGCCCCTTGTATCGAGATGGCAGTGGGAATCGATCAGCATCAGGCGGCATCCTCGCCGCGGCATTTCCAGGCGCGGGAATACGCCTTCCGGCTTGTCGACCACGAAGCCGGCGCAACCAGTGCTTCGAACCAGTCGCCGTCCAGCGCCGCGAAATCGCGCGCGCCTGGCGCAATGCCCATCTGGTCGAGCAGCCGGTCTATCGAAGCCGGAACCACCGGCCGCACGGCGATCGCCAGGTCACGGACGCAGCGGAACAGCATGTCATCAGCACGGCTTCCATCCGCGCGCGGATCGGTCTTCCGCAGCGCCCAGGGCGCCTGTTCGTCGACATAGGCTTGCAGGCGAACACAGCACGCATCCACGCTTCGAGCCCTTCGCTGAAGGCCAGCTTGGCGAAGCTGCCTCGCAAGCGGTCAATACCGTCGCGCACCGCCTGCAGCAACGCATCATCGGCGGGGTCGAGCGGCAACCCGCTGGCAAGTCTGCCGTCCAGATTCTTGAAAATCATCGACAATGTTCGCTGCGCCAGATTGCCGAAGCTGTTCGCAAGTTCGGCATTGGCGCGCGTGACGATGGCTTCCGGCGAATAGCTGCCGTCCTGTCCGAAGGCGATCTCGCGCATCAGGAAATAGCGCAGCGGATCGACCCCGAACTGCTCAGCCAGGCCATCGGGATCAGTGACATTGCCGAGCGACTTCGATTCCTTCTGCCCGCGGTTGAGCAGGAAGCCGTGACCGAACACCTGCCTGGGAACCGGCAGTCCCGCGCTCATCAGGAAGGCGGGCCAGTAGACGGCGTGGAAGCGGACGATGTCCTTGCCGATCAGATGCAGGTCGGCGGGCCAGTATTTCGCGAAATCCGCTGTCTTGTCAGGATAGCCGAGTCCGGTGAGATAATTCGTGAGCGCATCGACCCAGACATACATCACATGCTCGTCAGCGCCAGGAACCTTGACGCCCCAGTCGAAGCTGGTGCGCGAAACGGAAAGGTCGCGCAATCCGCCTTCGACAAAGCGCATGACTTCGTTGCGGCGGCTGTCGGGCTGGATGAAATCGGGATTGTCGCGGTAGAGCCGCAGCAGCGGCTCCTGATATTTCGAAAGACGGAAGAACCAGCTTTCCTCGACGGTCCATTCGACCGGCGTGCCCTGCGGAGAAAGCTTTTCGCCCGCTTCGCCCGCGACTCAGCTCGCTTTCGTCGTAGTAGGCTTCGTCGCGGACCGAGTACCAGCCTTCGTAGCGGTCGAGATAAAGATCGCCATTGGCCTCCATGGCTTTCCAGATAGCCTGGCTGGCGCTGTGGTGGCGCGTCCTCGGTCGTGCGGATGAAACGGTCGTAACTGATGTCAAGGCGGTCGAACAGGTCCTTGAAATATGCCGACATCTCGTCCGCCAGCTCGCGCGGCGTCACGCCCAGATCGCGCGCTTTCTGCGCCATCTTCAGGCCGTGCTCGTCGGTTCCGGTCTGGAACCGCACCTCACGCCCCGCAGGCCCTTTGAAATCGAGCGATGACATCGGCGGCGATCGTTTCGTAAGCGTGGCCGATATGCGGCTTGCCATTGGGATAGTGAATGGCGGTGGTGATGTAATACGGATCGGCCATCAGGCCCCTGACTTTCTCAACTGAAATGGATCGGCAGCCCCGCGCAGCGGCGCCAGCAGCGTTCGCTAACCCTTAGGTGCCGCAGCCTCTGCCAGCAACCCGCCAATTTCCACCACAGTCAACGCCGGGTCGAAATTGGAATAAGGGATCTCGGCGCCAAGCCTGACCAGCCGGGCGTGGGTATCGATCAGCCGCGCCTGGCGCTGCTGCGGCGCGTCGCGCGCACCCTCGGCACAGATTTCGCGGGCAAGGCGGACGCTGGCAAGCAGCCTGTCCCGGTCCGGACGGGTGCCGATCGCCCCGGCCAGCGCAGCGCGGCGCGTGAAATCGGCATCTCCGTGACGCATGATCTCGCGCAAATGGCGCGCTATGGGTGCAAGTTCGTCATCTATGAACGCCAGCGCCATGCCGGGCGATCCCTGCGCCGCCTCGACCGCAGCCTGTCGCAGTTCGGGCGTCGCGCCCGGCTCACGCTGCGCCAGCAGATCGGTCAATTGCGCATTGGTCAGCCCCTGAAACCGTAGCTGGCGGCAGCGGGAGCGCACGGTCGGCAGCAATCCGCCGGGCCGGTGCGCGACCAGCAGAAAGAAGCTTCCCGCCGGCGGCTCCTCCAGGCTCTTGAGCAAGGCATTGACGGCGGATTTCTCAAGATCGTCGGCGGCATCGATGATGATTGCCCTGCGCGTGCCGAGCGTAGGCCGCGTCGTCAGCCGCCGCTGCATCGTGCGGATCTGATCGACCGCGATATTGCGCTTGCGGTTGAATTCCTTGCCATCGTCGCGCTTCTTCTCGTCGTCGCTGGTGGCGGGCGGCCGTTCCAGCAGCAGGATGTCAGGATGCGAAAGTGGTTCCGGTTGCGGAACGCCATTTTCCATGACCAGTTCGGCGGCGGCAGCAAGCGCGAAACCGGCCTTGCCCAAGCCGCGTCGACCGGCGAGAAGCCAGGCGTGGTGCATCCGCTGCCCCGCCATGGCCGAACGCCAGCTGGCCCATGCGTCCTCGTGCCCGATCAGCCTTTCACCTGCGTCCGTCATGCGTGCTCCAGCAGGGGAGCGAGCGTTTGCATGATCCGTCCGTGCACCTCCTCGGCGGAACCCTGGCCATCGATGCGCGCGAACCTACCCGGGGTTTGCCTTGCCAGCTGCGCAAAGCGTTCGCGCACTGCGGCGTGATAGGCCTGGTCCCTTGCACCGATACGATCGGCGGCATCTCCGTCGCGCTCGCTAACCCGTGATGCCGCCTCGGCTGGCTCCAGCTCGATCAACATGGTCAGATCGGGCAGCAAGCCGCCGCTGCCGATCGCGTGCAGGGCGAGCACGTTCTCGTCACCGATGCCCCCGGCCCCGCCCTGATAGGCACGGCTGGAATCCACGAAACGGTCGCACAAGACCCAGCTGCCCGAAGCCAGCGCGGGTTCGATCAAATGCTCGACGTGATCGCTGCGCGCCGCGGCGAACAGCAGCGCCTCGGCCCTTGGTCCCCAGTTCAGCGCGTGATCCAGCAGGAGGGTGCGCAACGCTTCCGCGCCGGGCGTGCCGCCGGGTTCGCGGGTTGTCACGACATCCAGGCCACGGCCGCGCAAGGCTTCGGCAAGCAGGCGGGCCTGTGTCGACTTGCCCGCTCCCTCGCCGCCCTCAAGCGCAATGAAGCGGCCGCGCGTCCCGGCCTTCGTCACCCAAAGAGTCCCAGCAATCCGTTCCGCAGTCGCTGGAACAGGTTTGCCTCGGGCACGTCTTCGGTCGCGACAAGATCGAAGCGCGCGGGCTTGGCACCGCCGCGGGCGACCAGCAGTTCGCCGACCTGCTGGCCCTTGCGGATGGGAGCGGCGACCGGACCCTGGTAGCGCAGCACCACATCCGCATCCGCATCTTGCCCATGCGGTACCGAGACATGGATCGGCCGCGCGGCCGCCACGGGCACATGCCGCGATGCGCCGCCCTGCACGTCGACCATGCCGACCGGCTGACCCTTGGCATAAATCGTCCGGGCGTCCCAGGAGGCAAAGCCCCATTCCATGAAATCGCGTGCCACCTGCTTGCGCTGGGCGCTCGATTTCGGCGCCGCCCAGCACCATGATCAGCCGCCTGCCGTCACGCTCTGCAGAACCGACGAAACCGTAGCCGGCTTCGTTCGTGAAGCCGGTCTTGAGGCCGTCCGCACCCTCGACATGGCCGAGGATCGGGTTGTGATTGGTCTGGGTTATATTGTTGTAACTGAACTTGGGCAGCGCGAAATAGCGCTGGTACAGATCGCCATGCTCGGACAGCAAAGCGCGGGTCAAGGTCGCCAGGTCGCGGGCGCTGGTATAGGTGCGGCCTTCGTCCATCCACCCGTTGGGCGTGTTGAAATGGCTGTCGTTCATGCCAAGCTTTTGCGCATTGGCATTCATCAGCGCAGTCCACCCCTCGATGCTGCCCGCCGCCCCCTGGGCCAGGATCACGCAGCCGTCGTTGGCCGACACGGTCATGATCGCCTTGAGCAGTGTATCGACCGACAGCGACGTATTGGCGACCGAGAACATGGTCGAGCCCTTGCCGCTCCATTCCTTTGCCGTGCGAGCGGAAACGGGCAGCCGCTGATCGAGGCTCAGGCGCCCCTCCTTCAGCAGTTCGAAGGCGGTGTAGACCGTCATCAACTTGGTCAGCGAGGCCGGAATGAAACGCCTGTCCGCGTCCTTGGTGTAAAACGGCGTGCCGCCGTCCGCATCCATGATCAGGGCGATGGGAATATCGCGCAGCGGCGGATTTGTGGCATCCTCGGGTTGAACCTGGGTCATGGAGACGCGGCCCGTCTGCGCCATGGGCCCGGCGGGCGCCACTGCGAGCGCCAATGCCGCAGCGGCGCCGGAAAGGCGTTTCATCGTGCCGTAAGTCATGTCTGCTCCTGCGAGGCCCTGCCAGCGAGCCGTCACCTGTTGGGCCGAAATCTATCGCGCGATCAATGGATCGCGTCCGCCAGCAGGCCTACCGAAAGAGCATAATAGTTGGAACAGTTATAGTCCAATATCACCCGGTAATTGCTGGTCAGAAGATAGGCGGTCGCGCCCGGGCCGTCCGGTTCGAACAGGAAGGCGAAGCTGTCGTCCGGGATCGCGCCTTGCGGACGAATGCCCAGCGCCTTCCACTCGCGCACGGTCTTCCACTGGCCGTGGCGTTCGAACACCCGCTCGCAGCGCGGCGCGTTCAGCTTGCTGACATTCGAGGAGCGATTGAAACTGCCCGGAACATAGGCCGGGCACGCCCCATGGCTCGCCGCGCCGCCAGCCTGCCTCGACGAAATAGTTCGCGATGGACGCCAGCGTGTCGGCCCGGCTGTTCCAGATGTCGCGCGTGCCGTTGTTGTCGCCGTCCTGCGCGACCTTCAGCCACACGCTGGGCAGGAATTGCGGATTGCCGATGGCCCCCGCCCAGCTTCCCGTCAGCTGCTGGCGCGTGACGCCGCGGTCCAGCATCTTGAGCGCCGCGATCAGCTCGCTCTCGAACAGCTCCCGCCTGCGCCCTTCATAGGCGAGCGTCGCCAGCGAGCGGATCGTGTCGAAGCCGCCGGTATAGCTGCCGTAGTTCGTTTCGTGCCCCCAGATCGCGATCAGGATCTCGCCCGGCACGCCGTAGCGCTGCTCGATCGAAGGGATGAGCGAGGCGCTGGCGGCATAGGTTCGCTGGCCGCCACCGATCCGCGCGGCATCGACGTGGCGCTCGCGATAGGGTGCGAACGGCGGATAGGACGAGCCCGGCGAATCGGGCGCCTGCGGGCGATCGAGTTCCACCACGCGATTGTTGATGGTGAGGCCATCGAGCCCCTGGCGAATCGCGCTGCCGGACACACCCTCGGCCCGCGCCTTGCTGGCGACCTGCGCCAGATAAGCCTCGAACCCCGCCTGCGTATAGACCTGAGCAACGGCGGTCTGGGCGGCGAGCAATGCGGCAAGGAAAGCAAGGGCGGCGGACAAGCGGGCAAAAATCGTCATGGCTTCGTTCATGACATAGGCTGCGTCCCGTGTGAATTCCCATTGCACGCGCAATGCGCCAGGCCGAGTCTCTCCCGCCATCGCGCGCAGCGCATCGTGTGGTGACAAGCGCGCAAGAAGGCGCTAGCGGCGATCCGCGAAGGACAGGTGGCCGAGTGGTTTAAGGCAGCGGTCTTGAAAACCGCCGTGGGTTCACGCTCACCGTGGGTTCGAATCCCACCCTGTCCGCCACGCACCGGGCCTTCAGCTAGAAGTCGATCCCCAACGTCGCTCCCCCGAAAAAGTAGCAGAACAGGGTGATGAGGTGGATGCCGACGGCATTCAGCACCAGCCCTCCCCTTGCCATTTCGGCAATGCCGACCCGCCCCGTGCTGAACACGATGGCGTTCGGCGGCGTACCCACTGGCAGCATGAAGGCGCAGGTTGCCGCAAATGCCGCAGGGACGAGCAGTGACAGCGGATCCGCGTTCATGCCCAGCGCAACCGCTCCAAGGATCGGGATGAACGTGG
This sequence comes from uncultured Alphaproteobacteria bacterium, assembly GCA_963752785.1. Taxonomy (GTDB): domain Bacteria; phylum Pseudomonadota; class Alphaproteobacteria; order Sphingomonadales; family Sphingomonadaceae; genus Croceicoccus. Next base: position 86,642 of record CAVVZE010000011.1, on the reverse strand, counting down.
CGGCGGTCGCTGTATTGCTCGTGACCTCGGTAAGAAAGATTATCAGCGCCACCACGGCTGCCACCAGCAGCATGACCGGCAAACGCCCTAATCCTCCGACCAGAGTGCCGAGCCAGCCATCAAGTCCCGTCGCCGCCACCGCCATGGCCAGGCTGAGGCCGCCGCCGAACAGGAGCAGAACGCCCCAGGGCAGCCCTTCCTCGGCGTCTTTCCAGTTCAGTGCCATTTCGCCCTTGTCTGCCGGCAGCATGAACAAGGCCATGCCAGCGGCGACAGCGATCGCGGCATCATCGAGCGCCGAGAACCATGCCGGCGTGCCGAGGGCTTCGGAAAGCAGGTCGGGCACTACCCATAGGCATGCCGCCGCGAGGAACACGGTCAGGACGGTTTTTTCGCCTCGAGTGACGGGACCGAGACGCGCGATTTCCGCGTCGATCATTTGCCTTCCTCCGTGCACCTCGCTCAGTTCGAAACGGTAGAGCAAGCGCGTCATCAACAGCCAGCCGATCAGGATGAAGGTAAGTGCCGTCGGGACGCCCAGCAGCATCCAGTCGGCAAACCCGATCTTCACGCCCAGCTCGGCAGAAGCATAACCTGCGATGATGGCGTTGGGCGGACTTCCGAGCAGCGTTCCAAGCCCTCCCATGCTGGCAGACCAGCCGATGGCCAGCATTGTGCAGACGCTGAACTGGCGCACGTTCGCCTCGCAGCGCGCCTTGTCGCTCTGCTGCTGGTCGGAAACGAGCGATACCACGGACAGACCGATGGGTAGCATCATCAGGGTCGTTGCCGTGTTCGAGACCCACATGGACAGGAAACCGGTCGCCAGCATCAGGCCCAGAACAATGCGATGCGGCTGCGTTCCGACCAGTCGCAGGGTCATGAGCGCAAACCGGCGGTGAAGGTTCCACTTCTCAAGGGCAATCGCGATCAGGAATCCGCCTAGGAACAGGAAGACGATCGGACTGGCATAGGGTGCTGTCGCTTTTGCAATGGACAAGGAGGTGGCGATGGGCAGGACCACGACCGGCAGCAGCGAGGTCGCAGCGAGGGGCACGGCTTCGGTCATCCACCAGACTGCCATCCAGCTCGCGACGGCCGCGACCATCCTGCCGTCAGCCGAAAGACCGTGAGCATCCTGCAGCATCCACCAGGCGAGGCATCCGGCGAGCGGCCCCATGGCGCGGGTGATCCAGATCATTGCCATTGCACGACGCCTCCACCCCGGACCTGACTGCACCGGAGCCCACCTAAGCGATAGCGGCAGCATCGCAGGGACGGCAAGCTGCGGCTTGATCGCACCTCTGCCGAACAAGGAACCGAATTTTAACCGAAACGACGTAGCTATCGATCTTGAAACAACATGAGTTTGCAAGATGTCGCGGCGAGAGCATGAGCGCGTCAGTTCCGAAAGACAGGTAGAGTGCCGCGCCGACGGTCGAACTTTCACCTCTTTACTTTATAATGTCTCCATTTCCGGCTGCCTTCTGGAAATTCCATTGAATTGGCTGGTGGAGGGCGACCGGGTCCACATCAAGGACGGTAACATCCGCATGTCGGGCCTTGTCGTCTGGCAGAGCGAGCGCAATGCCGGACTGCGTTTCGATCAGCCCTTGCACGAAGCGGTCGTGCGCTTTCTGGGCTATGATCCGGCCAAGGGCGAGCCGATCCTGCCCACCGATCGATTCGGGCGGGTGCTACCACGACTGCCACGCACCGACCGGTACTTTTCGGATCCCCGGTAACTGGCATTGCTGAACTGGGGCTCAGCCAGGTCGGGGCCTGGGCACAACGGATCAGTTCTCACAGATGGACTGCAGGACTTCGAACAGGCGCTCCCGATCCCTGGCCGTCACGCCAGTCAGCATGCGCTCCTGCACGTCGACGACCGCGTCCATGCACTTGCGGGTAAGCTCGCGCCCGTCCTCGGTCAGCACCAGCGTGATGACCCGCTTGTCAGCTTCCGACCGCGTCCTTTTCAGCAGGCCCCGCTGCTCAAGCCGATCGAGCGTGTAGGTAATGGCTGCTCCGTTCTGAAACCGCAGACGAGCAACCTCGCTGGGGGTCGACGCCCTGCCGAAGTAGATCGTGCTCAGGACCCCGAACTGGTGCGAGCTGAGCGCGAACTGGCCAAGGGCAGCGTCGATTTCGTCGATGACCTTGTTGAAGCCTCTGCGTAGATTGAACGCCAGAGACCGCTCGAAGAACTGGTCTTCGCGCGCTTCACCATCTGGTGATCTGTGGCTGAGGGGTTCGCTCATTTGCGCGCAATCGCTGCGGATCTTCTTCACTTCAGGGGCTCGTCAGTGTCTGCCACTGCATTACCACGATCAAGGTCGTTCGGCGATTTACAAAGCTCGCATTCTTCAGCCCACGGCCTCATCTCACCGACAGATATGGGCGTCCAGACACCAGAACATCTAGACCCCATGTGCCAAGGCAGGCAAGCGGCCAACGGCACCAATTTACAATGGCTTGCGGCAAGCCGAAGCCTTAGAGCGGCGGCATGAAGCCAGGGTAGGCCTTGGGGGCCTCGGCTGAGCCCTGCCGGTTCGCTGCGGCTTCGCAAGGCATGCCAGGGCCGTTCCAATCGCGCCTGCAGCAGCAGCAGCAGGATCGCGAGCCGGAATTACCCATATAGTATAGGCGATAACCGCCCCACTTCACCGCATTTCCTATTGCTGTGCGCTCGCTAGGCTTGGTAAACAATTCGTTAGCTGTAGACACGAGCCCTGGTTTCGCGGGCAACCATTGGATCGGGGTTGGAATATGAACGATGGAGCTGTTGCACAGTCTATCGTGCTTCCACATCGCAATCCGAAGAGCCTCCTGACCGGATGGATCGCGTCAAGTTCGCGTAACGAGGCGGCTCGCGCCCCTTTGTCGCTTGGCGATTTCGTCCGCGCACTGCGTCATCGCTGGCTGCTTTTCGCGCTGATCGCGCTGGCCAGCACGATCCTGGTGACGACCATCAGCTTTGCCCTCCCCTCCCGCTATACTGGCGAGGCTGTGCTGAGGATCGAGCCGAACCCCCGCAGCACTGCGCAGATCGGGGAGAACATCAATCGTCCGCCGGACGAGGCGCTGATCGAGACCGAGGTGAACCTCATCCGCTCTCGCTCAGTGCTGGCGCGGGTGATCGACGGGCTCGAGGAGGCGGAAGTCGCGTCGCTTGTCGGCAACAATGTCGACATGCCTTCCTCGGAACTCCGCCCGGCAGCCGTCAATGCTCTTGGTGAAGCGATCGAGGTCGAGCGAGAGGGGACCACCTATCTCGTCAGCATAGCTGTGACGCTGCCCGATCCCGAGCTTGCCGCCAGGCTGGCGAATGCCGTCGCGGCCTCGTACCTCGACCTGCGTCATAGCGCTTCGGCAAGCACCGGCGGCGATCAGCTGGAGAATATCGAGGCGCAGATGGCAGAGGTACGCTCCGGCCTGGAGGGTGCCGAACGCGCAGCAGCCGAATTCCGCGCGTCGCGCGGGATCGTTTCGGATGATGCTTCGGGCACGATAACGCAGCAGCAGATCGCTCCCATCTCCATGCAACTTGCCACCGCAGAAGCGCAGGCCGCAGAGGCAGCGGCGCGCCTTGCATCGGCACGGCGCGAGATCGCTGCCGGCGGAATCGAGGCGCTTTCGGAAAACATGCGGTCAGATGTCGTGACCGAACTGCAGAGGCAGCGCGCCGACATCATGCGCGAGCGAGGCGAGATCGTCACGCGGTATGGCCCCAACCACCCCTCGATGATCGAGGCGAACCAGCAGCTTGCCGATATCGACACGCAGCTGCGCGCCGAGGCGACCAGGATAGAGAACAATCTGGCGGCCAATGCCCGGTCGACTGCCGCAAGCGCGGCAAGCCTGCGCGGCAAGCTCAACGAATTACGTGCCCGGCAGGCCCGAGACGCGCGCCAGTCGGTAACGGCAGAAAGCCTAGAGCGCGAGGCGCTGGCCCAGCGTGAGGCCTATCAGGAACTCACGCAGGCCGCCCAGTACGCCCGGCAATTGCAGCAGGGAGCAATTCCGGCCGGATCGATCGTGCAGAATGCCGTGGTGCCCGACGACCCCAGCTTTCCTAACAGGCCTCTGTTCGCCGTGCTGGGCGCGCTGGTCGGCGGCTTGCTTGGCGCGGGCGTAGTCGGCGTGCGCGAGATGTCTGGCCAGACCCTCATCTCGCCCGATGATGTTGCCGACCGGGTCGGGATTGGCTGCGGCGGCGTTCTTCCCCCGGTGACCTCGCGACAGCGCCGCAAGGCTGGATCCGGAGCGAACCTGTGGGATTACGTGATCGCGCGTCCGACATCGCAATACGCCGAGTCGCTGCGCCAGATCCGCCGTGCGATCCGGGCCGATCTGCGCGGCAAGACCGGCATCTATGCCATCACCTCCGCCGTACCCGGCGAAGGCAAGACGACCCTGACCGTCAGTCTGGGCCGGATAGCTGCACTGGCGGGTGACGAGGTGCTGGTTATCGATTGCGACCTGAGGCGGCGTTCGCTGTCGCGGCAACTCGGTCTGACTTCGCCGCACTCGCTGAGCGATGTCATCTACGGCCGCGCCTCCTTGACCGAGGCCATTCTGACCGACACGGCGTCGGGGCTCGACGTGCTGCCTGCCAGTGAGGTGGACAATGGCGGCAAGGACATTCTGGGCAGCGCGGCGATGGCCCAGCTGCTGGCGCGGCTGCGTGGTCAGTTCGACATGATCCTGCTCGACACTCCGCCGCTCCTCGCCTTGGCAGATGCGCGAACCGTCGCGGCCATGGCCGATGGCACCATTCTTTCGATCGAAGCCGATAGCACCCCCGCCCCCACCGCCCGGGCAGCGGTCAGTCGACTGCAGGCAGATGGAATTGGCAATCTCGGCGCCATTCTTACTTTCCGCAAGGCGGGCAAGGCTGCCAGGGCGGCAATGGGCCAGGACTACGGAAAATATGATGATTACTTCTCCGATTGATATTTGCTGCACTGCAATATACATTTAATTGCAGCGTCCGGTTCGGGATAGTAATTGGCTGAGGTACCGTCAGCGTTCTGAAACAATATCAAAGCGAAGTGGCAGATCGATTTATCTAATCTTTCTCGCGATGTGAAACAGACAAGCTGGAGATAGTCTCAAGTGTCAGTCAAGTGCACGAGCAATATGCCGGTGCCGAACATGGCACGCGAACAAATTCCATTTCGCACCGCGCGCGTCGCGCCGACACCGGGGCGGGATTCCCGTGGGTAATCTCGCTTACGACTTCGATAGGGATGCTGCGACATCGCTGGTCGCGATCGTCATCCCCACCCTCAACGAGGAAGCGCATATCTGGGAAACCCTCGATGTGCTGGCGCGGCAATCGCTTGGCTGCTGCAAGGAAATCATCGTAGTGGACGGCGGCAGTACCGACACGACCTGCGCCTTGGTCCAGGACTATGCCGAGCGTGACGAGCGGGTCAGGCTGATCCATAATGCCAACCGGCTCCAGTCGTCTGGCATCAACCTGGCTGTATCGCAGATCGATCCCGATACGCGCTATTTCATCAGGGCGGATGCGCACTCCGTCTATCCAGAGAATTTCGTTGAACAGCTGCTGAGTGCCGCGGTCACTTCGGGCGCGCAAAGCGTTGTTACACGGCTCAAGGCGGAAGGGCAGACCTGCTTTCAACGCGCCGTGGGCATGGTTTCCAACAGCGTGATCGGAACCGGGGGAGCCATCCACCGTGTCGGGGGAGATTCTCGCTTCGTGGAACATGGTCATCACGCCCTGTTCGATCGGCATTATTTCGCAACGATCGGTGGCTATGACGAAAATTTCGCCACGAACGAGGATGCCGAATTCGACGTCCGCCTCTGCGCCGCGGGTGGCAAGATCTGGTTCAGCAACGATTCCACGATCACCTACTTTCCGCGTTCAACACCCAAGGCTTTGGCAACGCAGTATTTCGCCTATGGCGCTGGTCGGGCGCGAAACCTGATGAAGCATCGCAACGGCTTGCGGCTCCGTCAGCTGCTACCGCCGATCACCGTTCTCATCGTGGCGCTCTGTCTGGCGCTGTCGCTATCCTCGGCATGGTTTCTGGTCGTTCCGCTTATCTATATGGCGGCGGTGGGCGTCGCGACTCTCATGATCTATCAGCGAGTGAAGGCTCGCTGCGCTCTGGCAGGAATGATAGCGGCGCCGATCATGCATTTCGCCTGGGGCGCCGGATTCATTGTCGAGCTCGTCTCCCCCGTCAGCCGACTGCCGCGACGATCACTGTCGCACTAGGCTTTTGTGAAGAACAGCGACCTTGTGCTGATCGGTCGAAACGGGTGGCGGAATGCAAGCGGTACAGAAACTCGGTCGATTATTCCCTCTCCGTCATCGAACTGTAACCCCGCCTGAAGAGTTCGAACTTGGCCGGCTCATCGACGTGCCTGACCATTTTCTGCCGACGAACCCCTCGATCGCGGAGTTCAACGGGCGCAAGATCGCCAACATCCGGTGCGTGAATTACCGGCTTCATGGGGAACGAACGCTGAAGAGCAGTTTTCTGGCAGGCGACGACTGGAAAACCGTGAACCGGGTGATCAGCTGGGAGGGATCCTGTCCTGCCAAACCTGCCCTCCACGCGGGCATGTCGGAATTGTTCGGCGGCTGCGAGGATGTGAGATTTCTGGTCGTCGGCGACAGACTTCATGCCAGCGGCACCTTCTATCGGGACGGCGTGGGCGGGATTGTCCTCTTCACCTTCGACAGGGATCTTACGCTCGTCGATCGGCAGAGCTTTTCCTCACCCTTCGGCTTCAGGCAGGAAAAGAACTGGGCGCCGTTCGAAAAGGACGGTGAACTCTTCTACGTGTATGCCCTGCAACCCCTGATCATCCTGCGGCGCGACGATAGTTCGGCGGGCTACCGGATCGTCCAGGGTAAGCATCACCGCCCATCTGCCATTTCGTTCAAGATCGGCGGATCATCGCAAGGCCTTCCTCTCGCGGATGGCTGGCTTTTCATGTTCCACCGGCGCCGCGTGCAGCCTTTCGTCTCGGGTACGATCTATCTGCATTATTTCGCCTGGATTTCGCGCGATTTCAGGGCGGTCAGAATTGGACGACCATTCGTCATCGGTCGTCCCGCCGTGCATTTTGTCGGCGGCATGATAAGAGAGGGCAATGATCTGCTGATCAGCTACGGCCGCGCGGACAGCAGCGCGCTGCTTGCCCGGTTTCCGATGACCGATCTGCCGATCCCGTCGCCATGAGCACGGCTGCACCTTGCAGCCGGGAATTGCTCGATCCCGCCGGCGTCACCGTCAGGCGGGCTGCTGTCGCCTTTGGCGCGATCAATATCGTTTCACTGGTCATGCTGCAGGGCTTCGGCATCCCCTTTGCGGGATCGTCAGTCGAGTTGTGTCTGCCCATCTACTTCGCATCGCTAGCGCTGGTCGTAGTGGGACTGAAGCTGGCCATTTCGCCGGTTCGGCTTGTGCTCTACGGCGCCATGGTGGCTGCAATGGTGTTTTCCCAGCTGTTCAGCGGGGCGGAAACTGATCTGGCCGCTCTTGCTCTGGTGCTGGTGCTGTATTCGGCTTTTATTTTCGAAATACCGGTAAGCGGCAGCACACTGCGAAGGGTGCTCGGACTGTTTCAGCGCATCATGATGGGCGCGGCTGTGCTGGTCTTTCTTCAGCATGCGATCCAGTTTACCATTGGACCCGGTCAATGGCCGAGCCTGTGGAACCTGCTTCCGCCCGAAGTGCTGTTTCCCGGCTATAATTACATACAGCCATTTGAATATGGCTCACCTTTCATCAAGCCGAACGGGCTCTTCTTCCTCGAAGCCAGCTTTGTCTCGCAGTTTCTCGCGATTGCGCTGGTCATCGAAATCGCGATCTTTCGCAGATTGCTTGTCCTGACCTTCTTCGTGGCGGCCCTGTTCGCTTGCCTTGCTGGTTCGGGCTTGCTGATTTTTGCTCTTGCGGCGCCGCTACTGGTCCTGCAGGCTCCCCCGCGGCTGTGGCTCGCCGGTGCGGTTTTGCTCGCGGTTACGGGAATTGCTGCGACTGCGTTGGGCTGGACGGAGGTGACGGGGCGAAGAATTGCAGAATTCAGCCAGCCGGGATCATCGGCCTATAACCGTTACGTCCGTCCGATGCAGCAAATCGAAGATCTGATCGAACGCCCCAAGCGTGTAGTCATCGGGCACGGCGCAGGTCGCGCGCCGATCGGCGATCAGGGAGACGACACGCTCCCGCTGTCGAAGATGGCTTATGAGTACGGCTTCGTGGCAACGCTCATTCTGGTGGCGTTGATGATCTCTGCGCTTTTCTTTGGCGGAACAAGCCTCGCCATCGCGACTGTCCTGTTCCTGTTCTACAACCTGGGGGGCGGCGGCTTGAGCGTTCCCGTCTACGTCCTTGTGCCGGCTGTACTCGCGGCAAATCTCAAGCCGCGCCGCGACCGGTCCAGCGCGGACAGTGAGGATGGGATGTCCTCATCAAAGACACTCCTCCGAAATTCACGCCGGCAGTCGCTTGAGGAATTCCGTTTCGTAGCTCTGCGCCATGCGGTCGAGCGTGAACTCCTGTGCCAGCAGCCTGCCCCGCTCCGCGATTTCACGGCATTTTTCCGGATCGTCCATCAAATCGATCATTGCCTGACCGATATGCTCCGCGCTGGGAGCGACGACCCGGCCGTTGCGCTCATCGCTCAGCCAATCTCCGCCAAAACCCATGTTCGTCGTCACGGCCGCAACGCCGAACACCATCGCTTCCGGCAAGGCGAGGCCAAAACCCTCCGAGATGCTGGGGAAAAGGAAAATCGAGCTTTCCCGCAGCATGGCGATCTGTCCGGCCAGATCATAGTGCCCTGCGACGATCACGTGTTCACGATCCGCGGGATCGAATTGAGCCACTATTTCATCTGCGCCCTGCTTGACGCCCGCAATGACGAGCCGGGCGGCCGGATGCGCCGAGCGCAACTTGCGAAACGCCCGCGGCACATAGGCGGCCCCCTTGCGCGCCTCCCAGGTCGCCAGCCAAAGTACCTGGTTGCGATTGCGCTCGTGCGTTGAAGAACTCTGGCTTGCAGCCAGCAGCTCGGGGTGAATTGCAGCGGGGATCAGGCAGAGTTCGCGCCCTGCGGGCAGACGAGCCCCGACCCAGTCCAGATCCTTTCGGTTTTGCACGATCGTCAGGTCTGCACTCTCGATCCCCTGCCAGTCCCAACGCTTCTGCATGCGCCCGGTCACAAGCCGGTACATTGTGCTGGTGGACCAGTTTCCGATCCAATCCTCCGAGCGGTTGGAGAGGTCGTCATAGACAGCAAGTCCATGCAGATGGTTCACCATCAGGGGAAGCTTCGCCTGCGACTTTCGCAGTTTCGCAAACAGCGGAGCCGCCATACCCGACGACGCCATGATCACGTCGAACCTGTGCGGATTTGCTCGCTCACCCACGGCGCTGACAAGGCGCGGCAGGATCAGGCGAATCTTCAGCAGATTGGCAAAACCGCCCCCCGCAACGCCAGCATCCTCTGCGTGGTACAGTTCAACCTCGTGCCCCCTCTCCCCAAACGCTTCCGCAAGCATGTGGTAGATGCGTGATGCCCCGCCGTGAGGATTATTGGCGACGTGGGACAGTAACAGGATCTTCATTGAGCGTTCGATCCAATCAGGTTTAGGCCCTCGCTTCGTGCTGGGAGCTGGTAGCCGGCGCAACGCGGCACGTTGGATTTCACCGATAGAATCATACAATTACCAATATGATCGCAGTAGCGATAGAAGTCGCTGCATGCACTGCAATGCAGCAGGGACGAATGATCTAGCTGTGCCGACCACCCAATGACGGGACACGATCTTGCGGCGCCGGCCTGATCATCCTGATCAGTGTCGATCTCTCCAGCAGCAGGACCAGCACGCCATAGCTGGCCACCCCTGCCGCCACCTTGACCACCAAAGCAGCAAGATCTGGCAGAACGATCGTCAGGTCGATGGCCAGCAAAACGGCCCCCATCCCCAGCAGCGCCGCCGCGACTCGACGGAATGGACGCAGCTGTGCGGCGAAGCCGATCCCGGATGTGCGGCGCAGCGTAACAATCCCAAGCCCGAAATATGCAAGTCCGAACAGCGGCCACAATAGCAGCGGTCCCTCGACGCCAATGCCCATCTGAGCCAGAAGAATTGTCCCAAGACCGGTAATCGGCAATCCAAGCCCCTCCACCAGCACCCAGCGTCCTGGATGGCCGAGCGCCTTCACACTGGCCGCGAACAATACGCAGGCGAAGTTCATCAGGCTGAAGCAGTTCAAGGCGACGAGCGCCACTGCCGCCCCTTCCCAGCCCGGCCCCAGAAGGACAGCGACCAAATCTGCGCTGACGAACGCCATTCCGACGAAGACCGGCCCAACGACCAGGAAGACCATTCGCAGCCCCTGCTCCAGCATCTGCGCCAGCCGGTCGCGGTCATGGGCAACCCGCGCAAGGATGGGTAGCGCAAGGCGGACGGTAACCATCGAGAGAAGTGCGCCGACACCATCATTTATGCGAAATGCGATGCTGGTCTGACCGACAGGCAGGATGCCGTAGTAATAGCCGAGCAGCACGTTGAACACGCGCGGAGTCGCCGCACCGAGAAACGCGTCGGCAACGCTGAACACGCCGAAACCGGTCAGTTCTCTTGTATAGCCCCAATGCGGACGGAAGCGAGGTTTGCGCGACTGGAACAGCACCATGCCAAGAGTCGCCACAAGTGCGAAGGCAACGTTGCCCAGAACGACACACCAGGCCCCGAAGCCGGCCAGAGCGAGCCCGATGGTCAGCGTGCCGCCGACCAGCTTGGCAGCCATGTTGCAGCGCGAGAGGACCTTGAACCGCAGCTTGCGGGCGAAGACGGCCTCCGGGATGCCGCGGATGCCCAGCAACAGGCATGTCAGCGCCTGCACCCTCACGAGCCAGGTCAGTTCAGGCTGATCCAGCAGTCCGGCAAACACCGGGGCCAGCAGGAACAGGGCGGCGAAAACCGTCGAGCCGGCAATCAGTGTTCCGGCGAAGGCGGCGTCGATAATCCGCGTCGACCACGCTGGCCGCCTTACCAGCGCTTCACTGAAGGGCGTAGCGATGATCGTCTCGCCGAGAGAGACAATGAGAAAGGCGAGGCTGCCAAGTCCGAATGCCGTGGGCCCGATGATGCGCGCGGCTGCCAGGCTGACCACGACAGCAGTAAACAGGGCCACGAAGGCTTCGGCCGTGCCCCAGATGATCGAAGCGCGCAGATGCTTCATCGAAAAGTCTCGATCAGCTGCATCAAACGCCGGCCGTTTTCCTGCCAGTTGTAGAGCTGCGACGCAGCCGCATAGGCCGCTTCCTGCATCGCGTTCAGCCGGTCCACGTCATCGATCAATTCAACGATTGCATCGCAGAGCGATTCGCTGTCGCCGCGCTGCAGACAATGGCGAGTTACCGCCACGGCCTGTCCTGCAAGAGCAGGCGTAAGACCGGCGAGCGGCGTGCGGGTCATCACATAATCCAGCACTTTCAGCTTGAACCCGCCGCCTACCGCCTCGATCACCAGCCCCATGCGACAGGTTTGGAGAAATGCGGGAAGGTCATCGACATAACCGAATAATCGGGCGGCGCTGCAACGGCCCTGAAGGCTTCGACGAAAATCGTCGGGCATGCCGCCGACGATGGCCAGTTCGATGCCGGCGGACCCGAGACGCTTGTCGGCATGTTTCAGAAAGGCCGCCAGATTGTGTTGCTTCACTATCCACTGATAGGATCCCACGATGGCGATGCGGCGCGGGGTATCACTGTCGATCGTGCGCCGGGCTACACGTTCGCCTTTGTAGCCGGGCGGCAGTACCTCGATCTTGCCCGTCGCCCCGATCGAGTGGAACGCAGCGGCATCCTCGTCCGTCAGCGTAACGATGGCTGCGCAGGAATGCGCCAGGCTCCGCTCCGCCGCGGCGGTCCGCCGGGCGTTGAGGAAGAGCGCCGCCTTGCGCAGCGGATTGCCCCTGTACGCCCGCGCCAGATCGCGTGTAACTTGCGTCTCGAAATCGTGGGCAACATGAAGCAGGGGCGTATTCCCGCCTCGGGCGCGCAGAACTGGCAGCGCCCACACCAGCGCGTATTGGTCGAGAACGATGCAATCCCAGCTTTCGCTTTGCAGCAGCCGGGCCAGCACACCGCGATATTCTGCCGTGCCGAAGCGGGCAGCGACCAGAGGGTGCGATGAAGCGAGCCCGCGTATCTGCGATGCGGGTTGACCCGCAACCGTGGTGAAGGTCACCCTTGAAAGAAACTGCCGCGGGTCGGCATCCGGCGCATCGGGGCTGGCAAGCCCGACGAACCGGACATCCGCGCCCGCCATGCCAAGCGCCTCCGCCAAGAAGGCGGAATACATCCTGTCCCCGGCATCAAGCGGCAGCGGCATGGCGCGGGCCAGCCACAGAACCCGAGGCTTCGTCATTTCGCATCCCGTTTCAGCCGGTCCGCCAGCCTGAGCGCCAGCGCCACGATGGTCAGCGTAGGATTGGCATGACCGCTGGTAGGGAACACCGCGGCCCCGGCAACGTAAAGGTTGTCCAGGCCGTGTACCTTGCAATCCGCGTCGACAACGCCTTGGGAGGGGTTCTCTGCCATGCGAGCCAGCCCGATGTGATGCCCGCCGACGGCTACGGCGTCCTTGGCTGCTTCGTCCAGTTCGGGCAGGCTCTGTTCGAGTTCGCCGACCTCGCTTTCCGCCAATCCGTTCGAAAGCGCGCGATAGGCTGCACGAGCGGTTTCGATGTCGAGCCCGGAAATCTTCCAGTCGATGGAGAGGCGGCGCAAGCCGTGTCGATCCGTTCCGCTGGACAGGGTCACCCGGCTGGCCCGTTGCGGCTCCTGCTCAACGTTCATGTCCAGCGCGTAGCGGCCTTCTGCGTTCTTCAGGGCAACATAGGGCAGCTTGCGCTCCGCCAGGCTATGGCGCCGGATCCAGTTGGCCGTAAATGCCGCGGCACGCGGAGCGCCGAGTGCGATGTTGCGCAAGTGCCCGGCCCAAAAGCGCGCACGATGTTCCATGGCGGCGGCAGCGGCATGATCGACCATGGCCAGCTTGCGCCGGTATTCGGGTATCACGGTGTTCTTGGCCAGATACATCAGCGACAATATTCCATCACGATGCGACGGATCCACAATACCCGGATGGTGCAGCCTGATCGATGCATTGAGCACCCGGTAATCGCGCTGGAACTGCGGCGACAGCGTAAATTTGCGGCGGGCATGGATCCCGTCGCACGTCGGCTCGAAGCCATGGCTGACCGGCCTGTCCTTGGGCAGGAGCTTGAGCGTGCCCGCCGACAGTTCCAGGTGGCACATGTAGGTCCGGCCCAGAAAGTCCGAATGGTTGCCGATGCCGCCCTGGTCGAACCAGCTGTTCGCGAGCAGCCGAAAGGTTTCCAGACCACCCGCGGCGACCACGACGCTGCCCGCCTTTATGCTGAGCCGCTCTCCCGAAGGAGTGGCGATCATGCATCCGGACACTCCGCCGAAATTGCCGCGCGCAGGCAAGTCGACGCAGGCGGCATTGAGAAAGCACCTGACGTTGGGCGCTGCTATTAATGCTCTGCGATATTTGGCAAATACATTCGTGGGCAGGCTGAAACGCTCTATCCGGTCGGTTTCGATAGCCCCGTCCACGAAGCCGTCGATCAGAGTGCCTTGCGAAAGCGCAGTGTCGCTGTCGTAGTCGAACGCGCCGGCGTCGAGCATATCCTGCGCCCTGATATAAAAGGGGACGAGCTGTTCGTGGGTGATGGGCCAGCCGGACAGCGGTACCCAATCCCGCTTTTCGAAGTCGATCGGATCAAGCGGGATGCAGCGCCCGCCCCAGATCGTCGATGCGCCGCCCGCGCGCCGATGCCGGTACATCGATGGATCGGGGTGGGCGGGGTTGACGCTTTCGCCCTCGAAGAACGACTGGCTGACGGGATCCGGCTTTTCACCGCCTGCTTCCAGAAGGATGACGTCTCTGCCACTATCGATCATCTCCACGGCAAGCGCGATGCCCGCCGGGCCCGCTCCCACGATGCAGATGTCGCATGCAAGGTCCTGTGCAGGCATCTCGCGCGCCAGATCGATCAGCATGACTGCACCTGCTTCAGGGCATCGAAAGCTTCACGCAGATGATGCGGCTTACCTGTCCCGACCAGCACTACGTCCGTGCACGCGGGAACGGCGGCCATTGCCTGCGCGATGTCATTCGTTCCTCTTCCGCCGAATATCTCGCGAACAACAAGGATCGCGCCACGCCGCTTCGCTCGTTCGGCGAGCCCGGGTTGATTTAGCAATATCCCCAGCGGAACCTGAACGACCTGCACGCGGTCGTCTTCGATCGCGGCCTCGAAGGCAACAGCATCGTCGACGGACGCGCCGATCTGCGCCGCTTTTCCTTGCTGCTTCAGATCCGCAAGAATTGCCATGGCATCGCCTCGCCTGAGCACGGCTTCATCGGGGCTGTGAAGCAGGAACTGATCCACTCGCTCTCGCTTCAGGCGCCGCAATGATCTTTCAAGGGACCTCTCGAGGTGATGACGACTCCAGTCCTGCGGCAATAGTCCGGCACGGTTCTGCGCGGACGCCGCAGCGGTCCGCTTGCTAAGCGCGATCATCGGCCGCAGCAGCGGCTTGGCACGAAGGATCAGGCGCTTCGCCGCGGGAAAGCGCTGACCCGCCTTGGTCGTGACAACAGCGGTGGGCAGCGACAGCAGCATCGCTCCCAGAAAACGCTCGCTGTCTCCCTGGCCATAAATGTCGGCGGTGTCGAAATGGCGCACGCCCAAATCGGCGGCCGCATCGACGAGCGCAGCGGCAGTACGCCGATCGATTCCAGCAGTGAGGGAACCGAAGCGGCTGCAACCGAGACCCAGTTCGATCAAGCGCGCAAACCCCCGGCTCCTGGCAGCGTGGGCCGCGCCGGACCCTCCCCATCAGGACCGACCGGCACGGCGATTTGGAGGAGCAAAAGGTAAGGCAAATCGATATCCCGGGTGACCAGATGGCCTCCCGCGCCTTCTCGCCCAGGTGCCGGAATAGCGTCAAGCTCTCGCAGCCGCCGAAGTCCTGTTCAAAGGGGCTAGTTGCGGCACCCTTTCTAGCCGAGCCCGCGTTCCCCCGAAACCGACCTAAGCTTAATCTAGCAGCTCGAACAGCTTGCGGTAGTCATCCGAAACATCGGGATACTGGTTCCTGCTTAGCTGACCGGGATAATCCGCGTTCGAATCCCAGTAGGAATGATAGAGAAAATCGTGGCGATCGAACCATGCCGCAGCCTTGTCCACGATCGGGCCCGAAGCGTTCGAGCGAATGCCCCACTCCGACATTGCCGTTCTCTTGCCATGAGAGCGTGCGAAATCCTGCTGCCATTGCAAGCCGTAGGCCCGCGTCACCGCGAAGTTCCAGGATTCCACAGGGTCATTCGGATCGTCTTCATGAACGTAGAAACTTAGCCCGACGACATCGACCACGTCGTCGCCTGGATAGGCAGCCTCCGGGCTCATGCCCAGATCGCCGATGTTGGGCGCCCATTCGAAGCGGAAGCGATCGGAAACGGAGCGGAATGCCTCCACAAACTTGCGGAAGGCACCTCGAAACTCGGCCTCTTTTCCGGAAGCGGCCCAAGGCTGCCAGTTGCCATTGAACTCCCAACCTGTGCGTACATGGATCGGGCCGTCACCAGGGGATCCATCGACCAGCGCCTGCGCTCCCCCGCGATAATGCGCGTCATATTCGCCCGCAGCGGCGGCATCCAGGTTTCCTGCCTGCTCGAAGAGCGGGATGGTCCAGTACTTGACGCGGTCCACATCCTTCCACTCATGAGCAAGCCAGCCGATCGAGCTTTCCCAGTCGTTCCAGCCGGCACGGCCGGTATGAAGCTGGACGCCCTCGGACCTGTCGCCAAGCCAGTCTTCGTATGCGGTGAGCGCGGCGGGCTGATTGCCGACGTATACGGCATTCGTGGTGGGGTTGGTGCTCTTCGCAGGCGCAGGGGCAGGCGTAGCTGATGGAGTGGGAGCAGGCGATGGGCTCGGCGATGGTGCAGGGCTGGCCGTGCTGCCAGCCGAGCCCGGCACGATGACGACGGCGCCGTCAGAAATCGCCGAGGTTTCCGATCCACTTCCGCCGCCACACGCGACAAGGGCAAGGGCAAGGCACACACTGCTCATCGCGCGGGCATAACAGGTTCTACTGGCAGTCATATGGCGGAAAAGGCCACAGCCTGCTTAACACGGGATAAATCTCCGTGCTTAACCGGCTATTAATCCGATGGAGTGAGGTAAGGCCGCCACGAATTGAGTGGGATTATCCGAAAGGATAGTCGACGAGCCTGCAGGCGAACGACCTGACCCTGTAAACTGAAAATCGGCGGGATGAATGGGAGAACGTTGGGGAGCCTTCTGCCCTGTGTGTC
Source organism: uncultured Alphaproteobacteria bacterium (assembly GCA_963752785.1). Taxonomy (GTDB): domain Bacteria; phylum Pseudomonadota; class Alphaproteobacteria; order Sphingomonadales; family Sphingomonadaceae; genus Croceicoccus. The sequence goes on along the minus strand of CAVVZE010000011.1, from coordinate 70,225 downwards.
GACCTCTGGAGCCGAGTAGCTGCCGCGGAGTTCTTGAGAGTCGGAAACGGGTGCCATCAGCCCGCCATATCCGCTCGGAGCCGCTCGAGCGCCTGGGCCTTCAACTGGTGCACGCGAGGAATACTGACGCGCAGAATTGCTGCGATTTCGCCCAGGTTGAGCTCTTCCACGAAGTAGAGCTGCGTTATCATCTGAAGCCGTTCGGGCAGGTTGGCGATCGCAGTTGCCAGATGTTCCACCTGCTGTGCATCTTCCATGGCGCGGTGCCCGTCGGCAGCTCCGTCCGCGAAGGCCACATTGCTGTCGGAATAGCAGCTTTCGATGGAGTCGAAGCGCAGCGGTTCGCTCTGCGCTCGAACGGACGTGAGCTGATGCGCTTCCATGCCCAACGCCTGTGCGAGTTCACTCTCGCTGGGAACCCTGCCGAGCAGCAATGCCAGCCTGCGGCTTTCCTCCTCGATCTCGCGCCGCTTGCGCGCAGCCGTGCGTGTCGTCGGCGCCTCGCGCCGGATGAGGTCGAACATGGCGCCTCGCACCCGCGTCTTGGCATAGGCAGCGAAGGCATGTTCGCCCTGCCCGTCATGACGCCTCACGCAGTCGGAAATCGCGATCAGTCCGACCTGAAGCAGGTCCTCGATCTCGATACCTGGCCTGCCGCTGCCATGCGCATGCCAAGCCAGCTTCTTGACCATCGGCATGAACGCCCGGATGCGCTCCTCAGCCTCGCTCGCATAGGCGCGCCGCGCGGCTGAGCGGGGATTGCGGGGCAGTTCGAAGTTCTCGTGTCTCATGCTGCCATGTCCATTTTGGCGGCCAAGGCCTTGTTTGCAGGTGCGCCGATCACCTCGATGACTTCGATCGGCTGGCTGGCGGGCAATTCGCCGATCGAGATGACGACACATTCGGGCGTCCGCTGGCGGACGAGCGACGCGATCGCCCTGCGTGATTGGGGTTGCACCACCAAGGCCGGCGGGGCAGCCACCAGGCCGCGCTCATCGACGATCTGCTTCACTCGCCGGGCAATGGTCGTGGCCAGTTCGGGCTCGATCACGGGCCAACCGGTCACCGGGTCGCGCAGACCCTGCAGGATCGCGCTTTCCAGCGCCCCATCCAGCGTAATGACCGGCAGAGCGCGAGATGGAGAGCAGATCCGCCCGACGATTGTGGAGCCAAGATCGCTGCGCACGCGATCGACAAGCGCTTCGTGATCCTGAGTTGCCTGCACGGCGCGCGACAGGCTCGCGAAGATCGGGACGGGATGACTGATGGGAATACCATCCTCAAGCAGACTGCGCAGCACGCGCGTCACGGCAGCAAGCGACAGCGGCTGCGGATGGAAGGTCTCGACCAGGCTTGCCGAATGCAGCCTCGTCGCCTCGATCAGCTCGCGCACCTCGTCCGGACCGAGCAGGTCATGCGGCGCGTGCCGCCAGCAGCTGGTTCAGATGCGTCGCCACGACCGTGCCCGGATCCACGACCAGAAAGCCGTCGGCCGTCGCATGGTCGCGATTGCCCTTGTCGATCCAGATCGCCGGGCAGTTGAAGCTGGGATCGCGGGTTTCCTCCCCGCCAGATGATGGCGTCGGGCTCGCCTCGCCCGTATCGATGGCCAGCACGTGGTCGGGCTGGATGGTCGCCCCGCCCAGCATCACGCCGCCCAGCATGATGCGATAGTCGTACGGCGCCATGTCGAGCGCGTCGCGCACCCGGAATTGCGGAACGACAAAGCCGAAGTTGCTGGCGACAGCTGCTTGCGCACGCCGGTGATGCGGGCGACCAGCGGCGATCCGTGTCGTCTCGTCCACCAGCGCACCAGGCCGTAACCGAACTCCAGGCTGACAAGCGTCAGGTCGGTGACATCGGCAATTCGATCGATGCGGATCGGTCGGCGCAGCGACTTCCGGCAGCGGTTCGGGGCCGGCGGCACGCCTCTTGAGTACGCGCGCCAGCCAGAAGGCTCCGCCGCGGCAGGCAGGAAGATGGTTTGCGGCATCGCCGGGATCATCGCCACAGCCGCCAGGACGACGCCGACCGGAAGCCAGCTGCGCGGATCGGCGAACTGGCCGCCGATCTGCCCGGCGAGGTCCCGCGTGTCGGAAACGCGAGTGACGATGACCGCCGCCGCGATCGACAGCAGCAAGCGAAGGAACCTGCGCCACCAGCGCATCGCCGATGGCCAGCGGATATAGGCTTGCTGCCGCCTCGCCCGCCGACAAGCCGTGGCTGATCATGCCCAGGCACAAGCCCGGCGATGATGTTGACCGCCAAGATCAGCAGGGCCGCCATGGCGTCGCCCTTCACGAATTTGCGACGCGCCATCCATCGAGCCATAGAAATCCGCCTCGGTCGCGACTTCGCGGCGGCGGGCCTTGGCTTCTTCGGCAGTCAGCAGGCCCGCGGCAAGGTCGGCGTCGATCGCCATCTGCTTGCCGGGCAAGGCATCGAGGGTGAAACGGGCCGATACTTCGGACACGCGTCCCGCGCCCTTGGTGACGACGACCATGTTGATGATCATCAGGATCAGGAACACGAAGATGCCGACGGCGAAATTCCCGCCGATCAGGAATGCGCCGAATGCCTCGATCACCTGGCCTGCCGCCGCGCCGCCTTCGTGTCCGTGGACCAGCACGACGCGGGTCGACGCGACGTTCAGCGCGAGCCGCAACAGGGTTGCAAACAGCAGGACCGAGGGAAAGGACGAGAAATCGAGCGGCTTCTGCGCATTCATCGCCGCCATCAGCATCGCAACCGACAGCGCGATGTTCAGCACGAAGGATACATCGAGCAGGACTGCCGGCACGGGAACGATCATCAGCAGCATCAAGGCGATAATACCCGCTGGCAATGCCATGGCGCTGAGGTCTGCGGCGCGCTTCGAGAGGGTGGCGGTGCTCACAGGCCGAACCTCTCGAACCGGGCATAGGCGGCGCGAACTGCCGGGGGTGCCGGTCGTCCGGTCGCTGCAAGGATCGACTGCAGGCTTTCGGACATCGAACGCCCCCGGCGATCCGCGCCGGGACGGACGCGGCCATAGCGGGCGCAGGTGCTGTCCGCGGCTGGCCTTGCGCGGGAGATGCGAATGCATCGGCACCGTTCATGGCGCCGTGAACCTTGGCCTCGATCACCGACATGACCTCGCGCAGGCTGCGTTCACCGCCCGCCGCGTCGATGAATATTCCGCGGTTGGCAGCGCTTGCCGATGGCAGCAATGCCGTTGCCGAGGCTTCCGGGTCGCTGGCGAGCGCCTTGAGGAACCGTGAGGCATCGCCGCTGCCGAGGAAATGGCCGAGATACAGTTCGGCGGCATTGGGCTGGCGTCCGAGCGTACGGGTCATTTCCACCCGGTTGTCGCCTGCCAGCTCGCCTGCCATCAGGGCCGAGGCGGATGGATCGTGGCGCAGGCCCATGATGAGGCCCTTCAGCGTGTCATCGGTGATCCGCCCGTTCGAGATCGCCGCGCTGGCCCAGCCAAGGCCGTGCTTCGCGCCATGGCGTTCCAGCGTGCTAAGCCAGGTGGCATTGGTGAACTGGAACAGGCCGGCGGCGCTGGAGGTCGCTGCCTTCGCCTGCGGGTTCAGCGAGGATTCGATCCTCGCCTGTGCCAGCAGGAAGTCGAAGTCCTCTCCCGTTCGCTGGGCAGCGCGCGCTATGTCGGCGCGGATGGCTGCGTTGGTTGCGGGAACTGCAGTTACGGAAGGTCCGCTCATTTCGAGTCATCCTGTCGAAGCTACAGGATGGTGTCCTTTCGGATCATCCTGTCAGAGTTACAGGATGGTGTCCTTTCGGATCATCCTGTCAGAGTTACAGGATGATCAAAGCAATTAGCGTGCCAATTCAAATCCCCCCTGCGGCATAGCGTCTGGCGCCGTACAGGCGCGGCGATCCGCTGAGCATGTCGATGCGCGCGGCAATATTGGCGGCGACCAGGTTGCGCATCTGGCGGTTGACCTCGTTCGCGTCGCGGGCGGCGCGGCTCATTGCGCGGCATTCCTCGTCGAACGAGGCGAGGTCGGCGCTTTCCAGCCTGTCGCACAGGCTCAGCTTGTCGCGAGCCGTCACGGTGATGGCGTCGAGGTCCAGCCCGGCAATCGCCTGCCGTTCGCTTTCCAGTACGGCAAGCATCTGCCGCAGCGCGTCTTTCAAATTCACGGTTTCACTCACTTTCCGGTCCTCAGCATGAAGCCAGCGGCAATCATCGCATCGGCAATCCTGTGCGGCACCAGCGGATAGGTGCCCTGCTCGATCGCCTTGCGGATTTCGGCGACGCGTTCGGCGTCGACGGGCGGTGCGCCCGGATCGAGCGCATCGGACAAGGCCAGCCCTCCTGCAGCAGCGGGCGCAGGTTTCGGCGGTGCGGCAGTTGTCCCGCCAGCCGGATTCAGCCGGGCCGTGCCCGTGAATACGGGGCGGATCGGTCCGATGTCGTGCGATGCCATTTGCGCGTTTCCCTTGCAGCAATCCGAACATCAGGACGGACGCCGCAACGCAATCTTAAGGGCTTTCGCAAAATGGCGCCTAGCCGGTGGGCAATGTCACCACGCCCGGACCGGTGATGCGGGCGCGCAGGATGTCGGCGCGGCGGTTGCCGGGAATGGCGGGGCGCACCTGGATCCAGTCGCCGACCGCGCCGCTTTCCATCGCCTCTCCCGGACGGGAGATGGAGAAGCCCTGCCCCGCAATCGAGATCGTGACCGCGTCGCCGCGCTGCACCGCGATTTGCGGCGCAGTCTGCGCGGCGGCGGCAACCGGCAGTGGCCGGACCGGCATGTAGAGCCGCCAACCGCCTGCGTCCGGACATTGCAGGACCAGCGTGTCGCGCTGCTCGCTCCGCCAGGCGATGTCGACGCGCGCGCCGCAGGGCCGCAGCTTCAGCCTGCGGTCGAGCGGCTGGGCCGCGCCGCCGTCCTCGCCGATGGCGGCGCCGGTATAGTCGGCGATCCGCAGGTCGAGCGCGGCAAGATCCTGAACCGGACCGGAAGCGGCCAGCAGGGCGGCGATCAGGGCGGAAGCATGCGTCATCGATAGAAGCCTTTCGGGTTGCCTTGCGCCTTTCAGTGCAAAGCCCGTGCCAAGCGGGGCCGCGCCCATCGCCGGTTGACACAGGCGACACATCCTACAGCGGCTGTCACCCCCTGCCCGGCGGCGGAAATGCGCGGGTTTGCGCCCCTTGGTTGACAGCTGCGCAGGGCCGGAGAAAATCGACATTGCGAAAGAGCCTGTGCCGCGCGTGCGGCAGGCATCGGTCTAGGCGCGAGGCGGGGTGTAGGACAGCGCAATCGCTAGCGGTCGAATGACAGGACGGCGGCACGCTCGCTGCTGCCGGGCACCAGCACGATGCGGGGGGCCGCGCCCGCGCCGCTTGCCTGCGCCGCAAGCCGCGCGGCCTCGTCCAGCGCGGGGTGCGGATCGGCCGGATCGTAGCCGAGCGTGATCTGCAGGGCGGCGCCCTCGCCCGCCGGTTGCTGCGCGATCCAGTCGGCCAGCGGCGGCGCGCCGGGCGCGGGGCGATAGATCGCCTGCGGGATCGGATCCGTCGCCGTGTCGGGCGTCGCCGCATCGCCTGCGTAGGACGCGGTGACGATGAACAGGATCAGCGCGAGGTCGGCCAGCATGATCGCCCACGCGGGGCCGCCTGCGCCAGATTTGACGCCTGCCTGCATCATGCCGCCTGCGCCTCGTCCCCGGCGGGCAGCGGAAGCACCACCGCGCCTTCCAGCTGCCCGGCGGTCCAGCGCATCAGCTCGTCGCGGGCTTCTTCCTCCGCCTCGCCCGAGCGGCGGATCGCTTCGGCCAGCGGCGTCAGCACCAGCTGCGCCAGCAGCACGCCATAGAGCGTGGTCAGCACCGCTCCTGCCAGTGCCGCATTCATGCCCTGCCCCGGATCGGCGGGCAACTGCGAGAGGGACAGCAGCGTGCCCGCAAGGCCAAAGGCGGGCGCGTTTTCCGCCGCCATCGCCAGCGTCGCATGGGCGCGGCGGGTGTCTGCCACGCGGCGCGAGCGGAAGCGGGTCATCTGCTTGTGGAACAGCGCGATATTGCGCGCGTCGACCATCGCCTTGGCCGCTTTCTGGCTGGCGCGGTCGCGGAAATAATAGGGTTCGGTCCGCACCAGCCCGTCGATCCGCACGTCCTGCACCATGCGCGCCAGATCGCTGCGCAGCGCCTCCTCGTCGAACTCGCTCGCGGCGAAGTGGCGGATCGTCGCCCAGGTCGCGCGGCATTCGCCCAGCCCCGCGCGCAGCAGGGTTGCCAGCGTGGTGCCGCCGACCACGACGACGGCGGAAGCGGGATCGATAAGCGCACTGAAATTCATGGGCCTTGCTGCTCCTTGCCCGGTGGATAACGGACGAAGGCCCGGTATTTTCAGGGGCGGCAATTTCAGGGGCGGCGCGCGATTGCCGCACGCCCGGCAAGCAGGGCGGCAAGCGGTTGCCGCCCTGCTTGCCGGGCAGGCCCCTGCCTCAGGAAAAGCGCCGTTCGGCATTGTGTGGACGGCAGTTGGCACGGCTCTTGCTTGTACATCCGGCGAACCATTGTCGCAGCAAGGAAAGGCCGATCATGCCTGGCGATCTTTTTGGAATACACGGGTCTGCGCTGCAGCTGCGCTCCACCCGCATGGGCGTGCTGGCGTCGAACATCGCCAATGCCGGGACCCCCGGATACAAGGCGCGCGATATCGACGTGACCGCGGCGCTCTCGGCGCATGGAGGGCGGCAGCGACGCCCGGCAGGCTGCGGATGGCGCGACCTTGTTCCGTGTGCCGGTGATCGCCTCGCTCGACGGCAATACGGTGGAGCTGCAGAACGAGCAGATCGCCTTTTCCGAGAACGCCGTGGGCTATGCCGCCACGCTCGACCTGATCCGCGGACGGGTCGAGACCGTTACCCGCGCGATCAGGGGAGAGTGAGGATGGCCGACCGTCCGCTCAACGCCTTTTCCCTCGCCCAGCGCGGCATGTCGGCGCAGATGGTCCGCATGAACGCGGCGGCGTCGAACCTGGCCAATGCCGGCTCGGTCGCCGCCAGCGAGGGCGAGGCCTATCGCCCGGTGCGCGCCGTTTTCGCCGAGGATCTCGACCGCGCGAGCGGCCAGTCGACCGTGCGCGTCCGGTCGGTCGTGCGCGAGAATACCGCCCCCACCCGCCGATACGAACCCGGCCACCCGCTGGCGGACGCTAATGGCGAGGTCTGGGTGTCCCCCGTCGACGAAAATGCCGAGATGGTCGAGATGCTGGAAGCCTCGCGCCAGTACCAGAACATCGTCGAGGCCCTTTCCACCACCAAGCAGCTGATGCTCGACACGATGAGGCTCAAATGACGATTTCCTCCGTAAATTCCGCGGCGCCTGCCGCATCTCCGAAAGGGGCGGCTTCGCCTCGCTCGACCAGTCCGATTTCCTGAAGCTGATGACGGTGCAGATGCAGCACCAGGACCCGTTCGACCCGGTCGATAACAAGGAGATGCTGGCCCAGATGGCGCAGTTCTCGCAGCTGTCCGCCAGTTCCGAGACGACCAGCGTGCTCGAACAGATTTCCGCCAAACTCGACGCACTCGCGGCGCTGGCTGCGAACAAGGAGTAATCTCGCATGTCCTTCTACACTTCGCTGAGCGGGCTGAAGAACGCCCAGGCCGGGCTGAACGTCACCGCCCACAACATCGCCAATGCCGAAACCAGCGGCTTCAAGAAATCGCCGCGCCAATTTCGCCGATCTGGTCGCAGGGTCGGCGAATGCCGATCCGCGCATGATGATCGGCATCGGGTCGTCGGTGGATTCGATCACGCAGAACTTCAGTGTCGGCCCGATCGAGCAGACCGGCATCGTCGCTGGACCTGGCGATCACGGGCGACGGCTTCTTCTCCACCGTGTCGCTGGCCGACGGCAAGACGATGTACACGCGCAATGGCGGCTTCGGCATCGACGAGGCCGGCAATGTGCAGGACGGGAACGGCAATGTGCTGCAGGTCTTCGCGCCGGGCGCCGATCCCGCGGTCGATGCACCGGTCGGCGCGCTGGTGCCGCTGGTCAACGGCGCGGGCAGCGAGTTTGCGGGCATCACCGTGGGCAGCGACGGCGCGATGCTTGCATCCTATTCCGATGGCACGACCACCGCGCTGGGCACGGTGGCGCTGGCCAATTTCACCGCGCCTACGGGGCTGCGCCAGATGGGGTCGTCCAACTGGACCTCGACCGGCATTTCGGGCGCCGCGACCTATGGCGCGCCGAATACGGGCCGCAATGGCGGGATCATGTCGGGCGCGATCGAGCGGTCGAACGTGGACCTGTCGGAAGAGCTGGTCAGCCTGATCACCGCGCAGCGCTATTTCCAGGCGAATGCCAAGGCGATCGATACGGCGACGCAGATCAGCCAGACGATCATCAACCTGCGGACCTGATCATGGACCGGCTGATCTATTCCGCCGTGTCGGGCATGAGCGCCAGCATGGTGCGCCAGCGCGCCATCGCCAGCAACATGGCCAACGCGCAGACCACCGGCTTCAAGGCCGAGATCTTCGATTCCCGCCCCGTCACGCTAAAGGGCGGACCTGTCGAGGTGCGCGCGCAGAACCGCACCGAGGTGCGCGGCGCGCAGATGGCCGACGGGTCGATCAACGACACCGGCCGCCCCCTCGACATCGCGATGCAGGGCGATGTGCTGCTGGCGGTGCAGGCACCAGACGGCAGCGAGGCCTATACGCGGCGCGGCGACCTGTCGATTTCTCCCACCGGCGTGCTGCAGACCGGCGACGGATTGCCGGTGATCGGCGATGCCGGACCGGTGACGGTGCCGCTGGGCGGCGATGTGGCGATCGCGCCCGACGGGGCGATCCTGCTGTCCGATCCCGCCGTGCCCGAAGCCGCGCCCGAGCAGGTCAGTCGGCTCAAGCTGGCAAGCGCGACAGGCAGCGATCTGGTCAAGGGTCTCGACGGCCAGTTCCGCGTGCGAGGCGGCGGGGTTTTGCCTGCCGACCTGGACGCGAAGGTCATTACCGGCGCGCTGGAGGAGTCGAATGTCGTCACTTCCGAAGTTCTGGTCGAGATGATCGAGGCGCAGCGCCTGTTCGAAATCCGCACCAATGTCGTCTCCACCGCCCGCGATCTCGACGAGAGCGCGGCGCGGCTGATGCGTCTTATCATAAGGGAATTCATCGATGCCCAGTTCAGCACTCCACGTCGCCCGCACCGGGCTTGAGGCGCAGGATGCGCGCATGCGCGTCATCGCCAACAACCTCGCCAATGTCGGTACCACCGGCTTCAAGCGCGACCGCGCCAATTTCGCCACGCTGGCCTATCAGGAAGCGCGCGTGGCGGGTCAGCAGAGCAGCGAACCAGACCGAATATGCCGAGGGGCTGAACCTGGGCACCGGCGTGCAGATCCAGTCGACCAGCCGGATCGTCACGCAGGGCACGCTTGAACACCACCGGCAACGCGCTGGACCTGGCGCTGGACGGCGACGGCTATTTCCAGGTCGAGATGCCGAATGGGCAGATGGGCTATACCCGCGCAGGCAATTTCACGCGTTCGTCCGATGGCCTGCTGGTGACGTCGCAGGGCTATGCCGTGCAGCCGCAGATCACCATTCCCGAGGGCATGACCTCGCTGACCATCAGCGACGACGGCACCGTGTCCGCCATGGTGGCGGGCGATGCCGAGCCGGTCGAGCTGGGCCAGCTGACCATCGCCAATTTCGCCAATCCCGGCGGACTGCGCCCGATCGCGGGCAACTTACCTTGAGGAAACCGCGGGCAGCGGCGCGGCGCAGCTGGGCGTCGCGGGCGAGGAAGGGCGCGGCCATATGCAGCAGGGGATGCTGGAAGGCAGCAACGTCAATGTCGTGCAGGAACTGGTCGACATGATCGAGACGCAGCGCGCGTATGAGATCAATTCCAAGATGATCTCGTCCGTCGACCAGATGCTGCAGAACGCGAACCAGACGCTGTGACCATGCGCCGGCTCGCTCTCATCGCCGCCCTGATCGCCTGCGCGCAGTCCGCGCAGGCGCAGGATGCCGATGTCGCCTATCGGCCCGCCCTGCCCCTGCCGCCGCCTCCCCCGGCGGCGAATGGCGCGATCTTCCAGCCCTCTACCGGCTATGTCGGGCTGTACGAAGGGACGCGTGCGCACCGGGTGGGCGACCTTGTCACCATCCTGCTGGTCGAGAGCACCATCACATCGAAGTCTGTCAGGTCCAAGAACGACCGCAGCGGCAGCCTGTCCCTGATCCCGCCGCTGTCCGGTCCGTTCGCGTTTCTTTCCCCCAGCGACCTTAAAGCCGCGGGCGCGGCGTCGTTCTCTGGAAGTGGAAGCGCGGGGCAGAACAGCACGATCGCCACCGCGCTGGCCGTGACCATCGTCGAGGTGTGGCCCAACGGAACCGCGCTGGTGCAAGGGGAAAAGAACATGCTGCTGAGCCAGGGAGAGGAATGGGTGCGCTTTCGCGGCATCATCCGCCTGGCCGATGTCGACGCGGAAAACACCGTGATGTCGAGCCGGGTGGCCGATGCCTACATCGAATATTCCGGCAAGGGCGCGTTGCAGCGGGCGAGCAGGCCCGGCTGGCTGTCGCGCTTCTTCAACATCATCAGCCCCTTCTGACCGGAGCCCGCGATGCGCCGATTTCTTCTTATCCTTGCCGCCCTGTGCACCGGCCTGCTGCCCGCGGCGGCGCAGGCCGAGCGGGTGCGCGACCTTGGCCAGTTCCAGGGCGTGCGTTCCAACCAGCTGACCGGATACGGCATCGTCGTCGGGCTTCCCGGCACGGGCGACGACAATCTTGAATATGTGACGCAGGCGATGAAGGGCGTGTCGGGCCGCATGGGCCTGCAGCTGCCGCCGGGCGTGCAGCCCGCGCTCAAGAACGCTGCCGCCGTGATCGTCACCGCCGACCTGCCCGCCTTTGCCAAGCCCGGACAGCGGATCGACGTGACCGTCTCGACCATGGGCAAGGCCAAGTCGCTGCGCGGCGGGGCGCTGATCATGACGCCCTTGTACGGCGCGGACGGGCAGATCTATGCGATGGCGCAGGGCAATCTGGCCGTGGGCGGTCTGGGCGTGTCCGCTGCCGACGGCTCGAAGCTGACCGTCAATGTCCCCACCGTGGGCCGCATCGCCGATGGCGGCAGCGTGGAACGCGCAGTCGCGACCGGCTTCGATAGCGGCGAGGTGCTGCGCTACAACCTGTTCAACGCCGATTTCCTGACCGCGAGCCGGGTCCGCGATGCGATCAATCGCATGCTACCGGGCACTGCCAGCATCGAGGACGGGGTGACACTGGCGCTGCGCCTGCCCGTTGGCAGCGACCGCCGCGCCAGCCTGATGGCCGCGATCGAGATGCTGGAGATCTCGCCCGCCGAGACGCCCGCGCGCGTCATCGTCAATTCGCGCACGGGCACCGTCGTCATCAACAGCGCGGTCCGCCTGTCGCCCGCCGCGATCAGCCACGGCACGCTGACCGTGCGCATCGACGAGAACCCGATGATCGTCCAGCCCGGCCCGTTCAGCGACGGCCGCACCGCGCTGGAGCCCAATTCCGAAATCTATGTCGGCGAGACCGGCGGACAGGTGGCGCTGTTCGAACCTGGCGCCTCTCTGTCCGAGATCGTCGATGCGCTGAACCTGCTGGGCGTGGGCGCATCGGACCTTGTCGCAATCCTCGAGGCGCTGAAGCAGGCGGGCGCGCTCAAAGCCGAAATGGTGATCTTGTGAGCATTTCCATCAACACCGGCGGCGGATCGGCCCCGGCCCCGGCCCCCACCTCGGCCGAGCGCGCGCAGCTTAACGAAGCAGCGAAGAATTTCGAGGCGATCTTCCTGCGCCAGATGCTGTCCGCCGCGCGCGACGGTTCCATCCGCAGCGACCTGTTCGGATCCAACGCGTCCGACACCTACAGGCAGATGCGGGACGAGGCCTTTGCCGACATTGCCTCCGAACGCGGGGTGCTGGGGCTGGGCGCCATGATCGAAGCACAGATGTCTCGTAATATCAGGGATTAAGAGCGGTGGCTTCAGACCTTATCTCGATCGCCCGCAGCGGCACGCGTACGGCGCGGCAGGCGCTGGACATCACGGCGAACAATATCGCCAATGCCTCGTCCGAGGGTTACGTCCGGCGCAGCGCGCAGCTGAACGAGGTGTTGGCGACGGGCGGCCTGTCCGCGGTTGGCAATCTCTCGCTGTCGGGCGTGCGGCTGAACGCGGTGATCCGCAATGCGGACGCCTTCCGCCAGTCGGAGGTGCGGCGTACCGGATCGGACCTGTCGCGTGCCAATGCCGAACTGGCGGGCCTGTCGCCTGTCGAGGATGCGCTGGAACAGAGCGGGCTGTACGATGGGGTCGTCGACTTCGAGGCTTCGCTGAACCGGCTGGCGTCCGATCCGGTGGACCGCTCGCTGCGAGCGGCCGCGCTGGAAGCGGCGCGCGGGATGGCAGAGACGTTCAACCTGGCCGATGCGGCGCTGAACGCTGCGGGCGAAGGCATCCATTTCGAGGCCGCCGCCGATCTGGAACAGGTCAACCTGCTGACCGGCGAGCTGGGGACAATCAACCTGAAACTGGCCCGCAGCGCGGGCGGATCGGGCGACCAGGCGGCGCTGCTCGACAGGCGGGACCTGCTGCTGGGGCAGCTGTCGGAAAAGATCGGCATTCACGCGCAGATCGCGCCCGACCAGACGGTGCAGATCCGCGCAGGCGATGCCAGCGGTCCGCTGCTGCTGGACGGTAGCACCGCGACCCCGCTGGCTATGACGAGCGCGGTGGACGGCACCCTGACCTTCGATGTCGGCGGCACGGCAGTCGTGCCGGGCGCAGGGTCGCTGGCCGGGCATGCACAGGCGCTGGACGAACTGGCCGATGTGCGGGCGCGGATCGACGCCATGGCCGCAGGCCTGGTCGTCACCGTCAACAATGCGCAGGGCAATGGCGCGGCGCTGGACGGCAAGCAGGGTTCGGCGATGTTCGCCGGAACCGGCGCGGGCGACATGAGGCTGGTCCTGGATGACGGCGCCAAGATCGCGACCGCTCCGCTGGGCGCGCCCGCGGGCAGCCGCAACGGTGCCAATCTTGCCGCGCTGAGCGCCGCTCTGTCGTCGGGCGGTGTGGCGGCCGGACTGGACGGTTTGCTGTTCGACGTGTCCGCCATGGTGAACGGCAAAACCGTGACCCGCGACACGCTGGCCAGCATTGCCGACAATGCGGCCATCGCGCTGCAGTCGCAGGCGGGCGTCGATCTCGACGAAGAGGCTGTCAATCTCGTGCGCTTCCAGCAGGCATTCCAGGCATCGGGCCGCGTCATGCAGGTGGCCGGCGACCTTTTCGACACCATCCTCGGCATCAGGTGAGGCAGACATGACCATCAACCCAACCGGCACCACCGCATTCTACGCCCGGGCGCGCAGCGACATGACAACGCTGAGAAAGCAGGCCGAGAAGACGCAGGGCCAACTTTCGACCGGCGAGCGGCTTGAGCGTTCCTCGGACGATCCGGTGGCCGCATCGCGCCTGCGCATGCTGAGCCGCGCCGACCGGCTGGCGGAGGTCGACGTGTCGAACACCAATCGCGCCGCAGGCGATCTGGCGCTGGTGGACAGCACGCTGACCTCTATCGCCGACCTGGTGACGCGCGTGCGCGACCTGGCGGTTCAGGCGGGTTCGGAAACGCTGAACGACACACAGCGCGCGGCAATCGGCATCGAGGTGGGGGAGATCCACACGCAGCTTGTCGCGCTGGCGAATACGCGCGACATGGGCGATCATGCGCTGTTCGGCGGGGCTGCGACGGGCAAGGCCTATACGATCGATGGCGCTGGCCAGGCAGTCTATCAGGGCACGGCAAACGCGGGAGAGATCAAGCTGGGCGAAGGGCAGACGGTCATCCGCTCTCTCACCGGGCCCGAAATTTTCGACGTGGATGTGAACGGCACGCCTGCCAACCTGCTGGGCATCGTCAAGGAACTGTCGCTCGCGCTGGCGGGCGGGGTCGCGGACCCGGCACTTGCCGCGCGCGATGCGCTGGCGGGGCTGAGCGCGGGGATCGAGAGCGTGGCCACCAACCAGACCGTGGTGGGCGCGCGGCTGGTGTGGCTGGATTTCGTGGGCACGCGACAGACCGACATGGGCGAAACGCGCGCCGCCGAAAAGGCCGACAAGGGCGGCATCGACATCGCCGAGGCGATGATCCGCCTGCAGGAAACCATGACCGTGCTGCAGGCCAGCCAGGCCGGTTTCGCTCGCCTCTCGGGGCTGAGCCTGTTCGACCACATTCGCTGAACTAACCAGCGCAAGCTACGGAAATCGCATCATGTTTGCAGCCATCGGTATCGTCATCCTGCTTGTCATGGTGTTCGGCGGTTTCGCTATCACCGGCGGCGCTCTTGGCCCCGTCATGCATGCCGTCCCGCACGAGATGCTGATCATCGGCGGCGCCGCGCTGGGCGCGGTCGTGGCGGGCAATTCGATGCACGAGCTGAAGGCGATCGGATCGGCGCTGGGCCGGGTTTTCAAGGGGCCGAAGCACAGCAAGCAGGACCACATGGACGTGATTGTGCTGAGCAGCCGGCTGATGAAGATGCTGCGCAGCGAAGGTCCGGTGGCGGTCGAAAGCCATGTGCAGGATCCACAAAACTCTGCAATTTTCAACGAGTTCCCCCGTCTTCTTGCCAACAAGCCGTTGATGGACCTGTTGTGCGATGCCGTCAGCCTGCAAGTGGTGTCGTCGGGCTCGCTTGAGCCGCATGCGGTGGAAGAGGTCATGGACAACGCCATGAAGACCCACTTCCACGAGCTGCACGAGCCGCAGCACGCGCTGCAGAACCTGGCCGATGCGCTGCCTGCGCTGGGCATCGTGGCCGCCGTGCTGGGCGTGGTGAAGACCATGGGCTCGATCGACGAGCCGCCCCCGGTTCTGGGCGGAATGATCGGGTCCGCGCTGGTCGGTACGTTCCTGGGCGTGCTGCTGGCCTATGGCATCGTCGGGCCGCTGGCCGGACGGCTGAAGCAGATCAACGAGCAGGACGAGCAGATCTTCCACGCGGTCAAGCAGGTCATCATTGCCAGCCTGCACGGCTGGCCGCAACCGCTGGTGGTGGAAAGCGCCCGATCGGGGCTGGGCCACGGGTTCCGGCCCGGCATGAACGAGATGCTCGACGCGATGCGGGGCAAGTAGCGTCATGGCCAGCGCACCCGCGGATCCGAATTTCGAGGGCAGGAACAGCCGCCCCGTCATCGTCAAGAAGGTGACCATCGTCGCTGGCGGCCATCACGGCGGCGCATGGAAGGTGGCCTATGCCGATTTCGTGACCGCCATGATGGCGTTCTTCCTGCTGCTGTGGCTGCTGAACGCCACGACCGAGGAGCAGAAGCAGGGTCTGGCCGATTATTTCGCCCCCACCCTCGTCCAGATGCGCGAGAACAGCGCGGGCAGCAACGGGCTGCTGGGCGGCGCTTCGCTGTCCGAGATGAACAGCGCGTCCAACGGCAGGGCCGACAACGGGCACATGACCATCGCGCCGCCGCGCGATTCCACCGGGCAGAACAAGCGGTCCGAGGAAACGCGCCGGGCGATCGAGCGCATATTGCAATCGACGCCGCAATTGCGCCGGCTGGCGCGTCAGGTTCGCCTTGTCCAGACGGTCGAGGGCATTCGCATGGACCTGGTCGACGATGCGGATTTCGCGATGTTCCACCTGGGCACCACCGTGCTGACGCCCGATGCGCGCGCGCTGCTGGGTGCTATCGCGCGGGCCGCTGCCGTTCAGGACACGCAGATGATCCTGCGCGGCCATACCGATGCCCTGCCCTGGCGCGACGGCGTTCCCGGCAACAACTGGTCGCTGTCGGCCGGGCGTGCCGAGGCGACCCGGCTGGAACTGCTGCGCGGCGGGATCGCAAAGGCCCGCTTCGCCCGTATCGAGGGGGTCGCCGACCGCGAGCCTTTGATCGCCGACAATCCCGACGATCCCCGTAACCGTAGAATTTCAATCACTGTTCTGGACTGACCATGACTGCACAACGCAAGCGCGAAAGGGCGAGCGTCGAAGGCATCTGCCGCTATCGTTCGGGTAGCGGGATTGCGGTGCCGGTACGGATTTCCGACCTGACCGAGGAAGGCTGCCGGATCAGCTCGATCCCTCGTGCGCTGGAATCGGGCGACCGGATCTCGATCAGCATCGACACGCTGGCGCCCTTGTTCGCCACTGTCCGCTGGGTCGAGCGCGGGCGCGCGGCGGGGCTGAAGTTCGACAATCCGCTCTATCCCTCGGTCTTCGACTGGTTGCTGTCGAGCATGCGCGCCGGTTGAAGCGCGCCCTGCGGCCCACGTCGGTGCCGTAGCGACGGGATTGCCGCCCGTCCGGCAAGCAGGTAGAATGCGCGCGCTCCATCAAAGGATGTGCGCCATGCCGCTGCGCCCGCCGACCCGCACCTGTGCCCTTCCCCTCCTGCTGTTCGCGCTGGCCGCGTGCTGGGAGGAGTCTTTGGCCGAGCAGCCGGCGACCGGCGCGGGCGATGCGGCCAGCTCCATTTCCGATGAAGAGATCTTCGCCGCCGCCGGCTTTACGCGGACCAATGGCCATTGGGCCAAGTGCGGCGATCCCGGCACGGCCAGCTATCAGCCGGGCGAGATCGCCGATCGCGGCGACTTCAACGGCGACGGCCAGCCCGATGCAGTGGTGGTCGAAGGGGGCACGTTCTGCTTCGGCATGACGGGCATGGGCTATACGCTGGTCAGCCGGCAGGCAGACGGCCAGTGGCGCATCATGGACGAGCGGCCCGGCATACTGGAGTTCCTGGACACCAGAGGCACCGGCGGCTGGTCCGACATCGAGGTGGGCGGCCCCGGTTTCTGCTTTCCGGTGATCGGCTGGAACGGCAGCAGCTATGAAACCGTGCGATGGGAGTACGAGGGCAAGCCCTGCCAGCGGCCTTATTGATCCGCGCCGGGCTGCGCACCGGCGAGGCGTCCCCCTCTTCTTTCGACAAACACGCGAAAAGGCCCGGCGGTATGACACCGCCGGGCCCGAACAACCGCCCGCATCGGGGGGAAGATGATGCGGGCGATGGCCCTCTTTCGCTAGCGTCCTAGCGCAGCAGCGACATCACGTTCTGCTGGCTCTGGTTGGCCTGGCTCAGCATTGCGGTCGATGCCTGCGACAGGATCTGCGCCTTGGCGAGCGCGGTCGTTTCGGCCGAGTAGTCGGTGTCCTCGATCCGCGAACGCGCGTCGGACAGGTTGGTGGCATTGTTGGTCAGGTTGTTGACTGCCGATTCCAGGCGGCTCTGGCCCGCGCCCAGCGTGGCGCGCGCGCTGGAGATCGCGTCGAGCTGCGTGTCGACGGTGGCCATCGTGGTGGTCGCGGCAGCCGCCGTCGCCACCGAATAGGCCGCGCCCGAGACGCCGGTCAGGTCGGCCATGGTCAGGTCGACCGTGTCGGCAGCGTTCGCACCAGCCTGGATCGTCACGGTCGCGGTCGAGGCGTCAAACAGCTTCACGCCGTTGAATTCGGTATTGCTGACGATGCTGCCGATCTGCGTGGTCAGCTCGGTCACTTCGGCTTCCATATAGGCGCGGTCGGTGGTGTCCTGATAGGTGCCCGATGCCGACTGGACCGACAGCTCGCGGATGCGCTGCAGCATGTTGGTCACTTCGTTCAGCGCGCCTTCGGCGGTCTGTGCAAGGCTGATGCCGTCATTGGCGTTGCGGATGCCCTGGTTCATGCCGCGCACCTGCGCCGTCATGCTGGTGGCGATGGCAAGGCCCGCCGCATCGTCCTTCGAGCTGTTGATACGCTTGCCGGTCGACAGACGCTCCATCGCGGTGCCCAGCTGGCGGTTTGCGCTGATCGAGGCGTTCGATGCCTTCATCGCCGAGATATTGGTATTGATTACGGACATTTGAAAAACTCCTGGTCTCTAGACTTCCTGGTCTAAGGTTTGCCGGTCGGCCAAGCCCCCAATTGGCCCGGCTGCCACAGCAAAAAGCGGACGGCGCGGCGCAGGTTTAAGGGCGGTGGATCGATTTTCCCTCCGATCCGGATGAAATGCTTAATGGATAGGTAGAAGTCCCTACCCGCGTTCCGGAATTCGTTTGCGAACCCGTGCGTAAAAGCGGCCACGAACGATGCACATTAAGGGGGGAAACCTGGTGTCAGCGGTTCAATACACCGAGAATGCGCGTGCCCGTCACGGCGCGTTGATACAAAGAATGTCTTCCATCTGCGGCATCACGCTGGGCAGCGGGGCGGTCTTCGTCCGCGATGCGGGTGAGGATGCGCCTGCGCCGCCAAGGGCGCGCGTGGTCGAACTGTCGCGCGGCGACGAACTGCGCATCACCCGCAAGGGCGCACGCCATGTCGCTGTCGCCTATGCCGACGCCATGTCGGACGGCGCGCTGGCCGCCGCGCTTTGCGCGATGTCGGGACCGGAAGATCCCATCGTCGGCGACCCCGAAAGCCTGGCGATCTTTGCGCTGGCCCAGCGGATCGCGATGAGCGACATTCCCGTGCTGATCAATGGCCCCACCGGGACCGGCAAGGAAGTGCTGAGCCGCTTTGTCCATTCGCGCAGCGCGCGGGCGGACAAGCCGTTCATCGCGGTCAATTGCGCCGCCATCCCCGAGACCATGCTGGAAGCCATGCTGTTCGGTTACCAGAAGGGCGCGTTCACCGGCGCCAACGCGGCAAGCGAAGGCTTCATCCGCGCCGCCGACGGGGGCAGCCTGCTGCTGGACGAGATCAGCGAGATGCCGCTGGCGCTGCAGGCCAAGCTGCTGCGGGCCTTGCAGGAACAGGAAGTCGTGCCGATCGGCGCGAGCGTTCCGGTCAAGGTCGACGTGCGCATCATCGCCGCCGCCAACCGCGACCTGCCGCTGGAAGTGGCCGAGGGACGCTTCCGCCAGGACCTCTATTACCGGCTCAACGTATTTCCGCTGGGGCTGGATGCGCTGGAGCGGCGCCCGCAGGATGTCGCGCTGCTGGCGCAGGCGATGCTGATGCGCCACTCGCCCGCGCTGGGCCCCGTGCCATGCATAGCGGACAGCGCGATCGCGGTGCTGAAGGATCACGACTGGCCGGGCAATGTGCGCGAGCTGGAAAACGTGATCCGCCGCGCGCTGCTGCTGGCCGACGGTGCGCTGGCCATCGGAGCAGAGCACATCATGTTCGACCGTGGGTTCGATCGGGCTCCCGCCCGCATGGATCGCGGAGAAGACATACGCGAGAGCGCCCGCATCATTCCGCTGAAGCCTGCCGCCCGCGAGGAAGCCTGTCTTTCCAGCGTGAAGCAGGAATCGGAAACCCGCGCCATTCTGGAAGCGCTGGAGGAATGCGGCGGCAATCGTCTGCGCACCGCCGATCGTCTGGGCATTTCGGAACGCACCTTGCGCTATCGCCTTGCGTCCATGCGCGAGGCAGGCGTCGAGATCGAGCGCCGGGCAAATGGAGGCGCGCAATGTCGCCGATAAGCGGAGCCGGTTCGGCCATCAGCGTCCAGCAGATCATCGATCTGCGCAACCAGATCATCAATCGCAGCGATGCGCTCCAGAACATCCACGCGCCCGAGGCCGATGCGGCCCGCGCAGCCGGACCGGCGCCCAGCTTCGACGCGACGCTGCAGTCGATGCTGGGCAGCGTGAATGCCGCGCAGACCCGCGCCGACGACGTCGGGGCCGCCTATCAGCGCGGCGAAGTGACCGACGTGGCGCAGGTGATGCTGGCCCGCCAGGAAGCCGGCGTCGCGTTCGAGGCGACGCTGCAGGTTCGCAACAAGCTGCTGTCCGCGTACCAGGACATCATGCGGATGGGGGTCTGATAGATGGCCGATCTCGTTCCCGCCGTTCCGCAACCCGGTTCGCACTCGGGCCTGGGCCAGCGTGCGGTCAGCCTGACCGCTCCGCTGTTCGACCGTTCGGGCGGCCCGGTGCTGACCCGCCTGCGCAGCTTTGCCGCGCAGGAGCCGGTGCAGCGGATGATGCCCGCCTTCATCGCGGTCAGCGCGGTGGGGCTTGCAGCGCTGGCATGGGCGCAGTTGTCGCCCGCACCGCAGCGCATGCTCTATTCCGGGCTGGACGATGCGGGCCGGGCGGAGGTGACGCAATTGCTCGACGCGCAGGGCATCGGCTGGCGCATCGACAATGCGACCGGCGTGCTGACCGTGGACGAGGAGGATTTCTACCGCGCCCGCATGCTGGCCGCGTCGAACACGTCGCTGGGCACGCCCGACAGCAGTATCGAGATGCTGGACAGCCTGCCGCTGGGCGCGAGCAAGACGATGGAAGGCGAACGGCTGCGCGTGGCGCGCGAGCGCGAGCTGCAGATGACCATCGCCGAGATCGAGGGCGTGGAAAGCGTGCGCGTGCATCTGGCCGAGGCCGAGCGTTCGGCCTTCGTTCGCGAGAATACGCCGCCTTCCGCTTCTGTCATGGTGCGCTTGGCGCGCGGGCGGCAGCTGGCGGATTCGCAAGTGCGCGCCATCGTCAATCTGGTCGCGGCGTCGGTGCCGGGCATGTCGGTCGATGCGGTGCGCGTGGCGGACCAGCAGGGGCGGCTGCTCTCCGACCCGGTGCTGAAGACCGACGACCGGCTCGACCTGCAGGCGCGGATCGAGGACAAGCTGCGCACGCAGGTGGCGCATCTCCTTACCCCCATGCTGGGCGAAGGCAATTTCACCAGCGAGATCCAGGCCGAGATCGACATGGACGAGGTGACGCGGGCGAGCGAAAGCTATGACCGAAACGGCGCATTGCGCAGCGAGAACGTGGTCAACAGCCAGTCCTCTGCCGCGGGCAATGCGGCCGGCATACCCGGCGCACTTTCCAACACCCCTCCCCCCGCGGCCGAGGCGCAGGACCGAGCCCCCGAAGGCGGCGAGGTGACGCAGGGCGGCAGCGGCGCGGCGGAAAGCAGCGCGAGCCGCACCTGGGAACTGGGACGCGAGGTTTCGGTCGCGAACAGCGCGCCGGGCGGGATCAAGCGCCTGTCGGTGGCGGTCGCACTCAGCAAGGAAGCGCTGGGCGAGGCAAGCCCGCAGGAGATCGAGAACATCAAGACGCTGATCGGCTCTGCCGTCGGCGCCAGTACCGAGCGGGGCGATCAGGTGACCGTGATCGCCCGCAATTTCGAGGCCGTGGAAGGCGCGGATGCCGCCTTCTACGAGACCGGCTGGTTCGCGCGGCTGCTCCGCATAGGCGGAGCTATTGTGATCGCGCTTCTGGTCGTCCTGCTGGGTCTGCGCCCTTTCCTCAAGAGTTTGCGCGAGAGGAAGGAAGCGCAAGTGCCCGCGTTGCAGATCCAGCAGGACACGACCGGCGGCGGCGAACCGGCAGGCGGCGGCAAGCTGCTGGCCATCATGGATGCCGCCGCGCGCCGCGACGACCTGAACCGCAAGGTCGGCCTTGCGCGCGAGCTGATTGACGAGAAACCCGACGACGCGCTGGCCGCCCTGCGCGACATGCTGAACAGCAAGCCCCATGCCCGCGGCGGCGACCCGATGCCGGAACCAAGCTGATGAGCGACGTGATGACAGCCGCGCCCGGCGATGCCGCCACGCGCGCGGCGCTGATGGTGATGATCCTCGAGGAGGAGCAGGCGGCGAAACTGCTGGCCCGGCTCGAACCCGAGGAGCTGCAGGTGCTGGGCAACCGCATGTGCGCGCTGGAACAGGTGGAGGGCGGCGACCTGGATGAGGCGCTGGCCCACTTCATCGACCGGATCGGCAGCAGTTCGCTGTCGGTCCATGACCAGATCGGCAAGGTGCGCGGCCTGATGACCCGCGCGGTCGGGTCGGTGAAGGCCGACAATCTGATGCAGCGGATCCGGCCCGAACAGGCACGCCCTTCCCCGCTGCAGCTGATCCGCTGGCTGACGCCGGAATCGCTTGTCCCGCTGGTGCGCGACGAGCATCCGCAGGCGATCGCCGTGCTGCTGGTGCAACTGGAAGCGCAGATCGCGGCCAAGGTGCTGCACCAGTTGCCGGAGGACGTGCAGGGCGAGGTCGTGCGCCGGGTGGCGACGCTGGGTCCCGTGCGCAGCGATGCGCTGGCCATCCTCGAGGAAGTGCTGGAACGCCGCATCGCCGAGCATCATGGACAGGCGGTGCTGAAGATCGGCGGCCCGCGCGAGGCGGCCGAGATCATCAACAATTCCGACAAGGCGGCCGAGCGACGCATCATGCCGGTGATCGAGGAATTCGATGCCGAACTTGCCCGCAAGGTCGAGGACGAGATGTTCACCTTCGACGACCTGCTCAAGCTGGACCGGCAGAACATGGGCACGCTGCTGCGCGAGATCGAGAGCGAGGTGCTGGTGATTGCGCTGAAGGCGCTGCAGGACGACGATCTGAAGATCTTTTTCGCCGCCATGTCCGAGCGTGCCGCCGAGGGGCTGCGCGACGAGATGGAGGAGCGCGGACGCGTGCGGCTGGCCGATGTCGATACCGCGCGGCGCGAGATGATAGCGGTCGCCCGCCGCCTTTCGGAAGCGGGCACGATCAGCTTTGGATCGGGCGACGATGATTTCGTCTGAGCAAGCCCTTTCCGACCGGCCCCGGCTGGCACGGCTGGACGCCTTGGCGGACAGCGGCGGTTTCCGCGCCGATCCGCGCTATGGCGGGCCGCCGCCGCGCCCCGACCCGCGCGACGAGGAAAAGGCCGAGCGGCAGCGGATCGAGGACGAGGCCTTTGCCCGCGGGTTCGAGGAAGGCCGCGCCGCCGCCATGGCCGATGCCGAGGCGCACGCGGCCCGCGAGGCTGCGGCGCGCACCCGGCTGGGCGATGCATTGGTTCGCATCGGGCGCGAGGACATGGAGCGCCTGACGCAGCGGCTGCGCGACATTGCATTGGCGGTATGCGCCGACACGCTGGCTCCGCTGGCGCTGGATGCCAAGGCGCTCAACCGGCGCATCGCGGCCTGTCTTGCGCTGCTCGGCCATACGGAGGAGCGGGTATTGCACCTGCATCCCGACGACATCGGTTTTCTGGATGACGAGTGGCGTGAGGGTCTGACCATCACGCCCGATCCGGCGCTGGAACGGGGCGCGATCCGTGTCGAGACAGCCGAGGGCGGGGTCGAGGATGGCCCCGCCAGCTGGCGCAAGGCCATCGCGGACGCGCTGCAATCATGCTGAACCTCGCTGCGCTGGCACCTGATGTGCCGTTCCTGGCGCCCGGACCCGTTTCGTTCGGCCTGGTGGCGGCTTGCGACAACGGGCTGCTGGAGGTCACCGGCCTGTCGCTCCCCATCGGCAGCCTGTGCAGGATCGAGCAGGATCATGCGCAGGACATGAGCGCCGAGGTTATCGGCTTTCGCAATGGCCGCACGCTGATGATGATGCTGGGCGACAGTGCGCTGCTGGCTCCCGGATCGCGTGTCTACCCGCGCGGCCGGCCCGGCCTGTTGCCCGTGGGCGAAGGGTTCCTGGGCCGCGCGGTGGATGGCGAAGGCCATCCGATCGACGGCGGCCCGCCGATCCGCACACGCGAATACTGGCCATCGGCGGGCAAGCGCAGCGGCGCCCTCGATCGCAGCTCCGTCATCCGGCCCTTCGATTGCGGCGTGCGGGCGATCAACGCGCTGACCACCATGGGACAGGGCCAGCGCATCGGCATCATGGCCGGATCGGGCGTAGGCAAATCGGTGCTGATCGACATGATCGCCCACGGGGCGGACGCCGACATCGTGATCTTCGCCCTGATCGGAGAGCGCGCGCGCGAAGTATCGGGCTTTGTCCAGCGGCACATGGCGGGCGACAAGCGCCAGCATTCGATCACCATTGCCGTACCAGCCGACCATGCGCCCAACCTGCGGCTGCGCGCGGCGCAGCTGGCGGTGTGCCAGGCCGAATATTTCCGCGCGCAGGGCAAGAGCGTGCTGCTGATCATGGACAGCCTGACGCGCGTCGCCCACGCCGCGCGCGAGATCGGACTGCTGCTGGGCGAACCGGGATCGGCGCGGGGCTACCCGCCCTCGGCGCTGGCGACCATCAACCGGCTGGTCGAACGCGCTGGCAATAGCGCGGCAAGCGGCGGGTCCGTCACCGGCATCTATACCGTGCTGGCCGACGGGGATGACGAGAATGATCCCGTGGTCGACACCGCCCGCGCGATCCTGGACGGGCATATCGTGCTGTCGCGCGCCATCGCGCAGCGCGGGCAATATCCTGCCATCGACGTCGGCGCTTCACTGAGCCGGGTGATGAGCGATGTGGCGGCGCAAGGCCACCGCGCCGATGCGACCGTGCTGCGGGCTCTGTGCGCCAGTTACGAAGCGAACCGCGACCTCGTGCTGATGGGCGCCTATCGCGCCGGGGCCGATGCGCAGCTTGACCGCGCGATGGCGATGCAGGCTGCGATACAGGACTTCCTGGCGCAGACGGTGGACGAGCGATGCACGCTTGATGACAGCGTGGCGCAGCTGCGCGCGCTTCTCGCCCCGCCATCCGCGCCGTGAAGCCGGACACGGCCGCATTGCAGCGCCTGCGCCGACTGGAGCGTGTGCGCGAGGTGGCGAAGCAAACAGCCGCGATGCAGGCGGCCGAGGCCGAAGGGACGCTGGGCCAGCTCACTCGCCTGCGCGACCGCACGCGCGAGATGGCCGCATCCTACAGCCCTGCCCCGCAAATGGAGGGCGGAGATCTGCGGCGCATGCGATCGTTCGTCGAGGGCATCGGCAGGCTGACCGGCCAGACCGAGCAGGACATCGGCGTCGCCCGCTCGCGCGCCGATGCGCTGCGCGGCGATCTTGCGGTGGCCGAACGGCGGCTGACGCTCGCGAGCGACCGCGCCGCTGCCTGTCGCAAGGCGCTGCAGCAGGAGAAACCGGCGGAATCGCCCGCCCGGCGGAGGAACTGGCACGAAACTTGAATGGTGTGGGGAGAACTCAAGACCGACGGACCCCGTGCCATGAACGCCCTGCATTTCCTGACCCTGATTTCGCCCAAGACAACCCCTGCGGCGAGCGGCGGCATCCTTCCGGTCACCGATGGCGGACCGGATGCCGGAGAGACCGCAGACACCGAAGGCAGCGAAAATGCCGCGTTTTCCGCGCTTCTGGGCATGCTGGTGGTGCCGCCGATGGTCGCCTTGCCTGTCGCGGCGGGCGATGGAGCGGATGCGCCCCTGCCGGTTGCCGGGACCGGCAATAACTTGCCGCTCCGCTTGCCGATGTTGCCGCAGGGCGCGGCCGAAGGCGATGCCGCCATGGCAGCGGCGGCAGGAAGGAACCCCGCGGCGGCAGCGCCGATCGACCGGACTGCAATCAAGGAGATGCTTGTCCAGTTCGCCGCCCCGGCCGCGTCCGGCAAGGCGCCGCCTGTCGAACCCACTGCAAAGAGCGCAACTAATCTGCCGGCCGTGAGCCTGGCATCGGCGAAGCAGGCTGCCATCGATCCCGCGCCGCAGCAGGCACCCGCCCTCGCACTGGACGCAGAGCCTGCGCCTGATGCCGAACCCGCTCCGCGTGAAGCGGCCCAGAGGACAGAACAGGCAGCCCCGGCGCGCCTGCTGCTGGCGCAGAACGGGGCGGAGATGCAGGTCCAGTTCCATGCGCCCCAGTCCAACGATGCGAAAGCGGCCCCGGCGGCAGGCTTGCCGGTCGCCGCACCTGCCGAGCGGGTCGATGCCTTCCAGGGTTCGCAGCGGCTGGAAGAGCTGGTGCAGGCCATCGCCCATGCGCGCGAAACCGGATCGCAGCCGGTGCGCGCCACACTTTCGCATGCCGAGTTCGGGATGCTGGCGCTGAAGCTGACGCGCGAGGATGGCGGCGTTGCCGCGCAGATCGCCAGCGGCGACGCGAGTTTCGCGCCTGCCGCCCATGCCGCGGTGCGCGCCGCGGCGGACGCCGGCCTTGCCGGCCAGCAGCGCGGCGACGAGCAGCCCCGCCACCACGGGGCCGCGCACGATCAGGCGCAGGGCCAGGCGAACACGGCCACCAACGCCCAATCCCAATCCCAGTCCCAGTCCCAGGCCGGCGGCGAGAGAAGCCTTGGCGGCCAACGCCCGCAGCCCCGCGCCGACATGCAATCCGATCCGGCCTCGCAGGCAGACGATAGCCGCGAGAGGGGCCGCCCGCAGGGCCGCTCCTCCGGCCTCTATGCGTGATTGCGGCGCCATCCCCTTTTTCCACCTTCTCACCGAGTAGAAATGACATGAGCAAGACTGAAAAACCCGAAAAGAAATCCAAGCGCGGCAGCCGCCTGTTCCTGGTCATGGGCGCAGTGGCGCTGCTGGCCGCGGGCGGCGGCGGTGCCTATGCGATGATGGCGGGCGGGCTGATCCCCGCCCATGCAGAAGAGGACAACAACCCGCGCCTGATCCGCAAGGGCGACAGCGATCCCTATGCCGCCGAAGAGGCCGAGACCGCCGAAATCCACGGCGACGGCGGCAGCGAATATCGCACCGCCTATTACAGCTTCCCCGACAGCTTCACCTCCAACCTGAAGGGCTCGGACGGGCTGGTGCAGCTGAGCCTTGCCGCTTCCACCCGGCGCGACGGGCGGGTCCTGATGTGGATGGAGCAGCACGAGCTGGCGATCCGTTCGTCCATCCTGACCGTTCTGGCCGACACGCCCGAGGCGCAGCTGGAAACCGTCGCGGGCAAGCAGGCGCTGAGGAAGCGGCTGACCGCCGCGATCAATGACGAGCTGGTCGCCCATGAAGGCTTTGGCGGCGTGGACCAGGTCTATTTCCGCAGCTTCATCGTGCAGTGATCGCCATGGACCAGAGCTTTGTTATTGCCGCAGAACGGATTGCCGCGCAGCATTGCGCCGAGCTGATTGCGCCGCGCCGTGAGCAGCCCGATCTGGCTCCCGGCCTTGCCCGCATGGCCAAACGCATGGCGCTGGTGCTGCCCGACCTGCTGGCGGGTTTCGTCGACGACGTGCGCGTCAGCGCCGCCGCCGGCGAACCATGCTGCGGCGATGCGGCGGACATGCTGCAGCCGGACAATGCCGGTTTCAGCCATGTCGTGCTGTCGGCGGGCGGCAGCGGCGACGATATCGTGCTGTCGATCGATCGCCGCGGTGTGTTCGAGCTGCTCGACCGTGCATTCGGCGGCGATGGCCGCATCGCGGGCGACTTGCCTGCGGCGATCCCGCTGTCGGGGCAGTCGATCCTGACCCGGCTGGAACGCGGTATCGCCGACCTGCTGGCGGCGCTGGCGCCTGCCGCTTCGCTGCCGGGCCTGGACATCGGGCGGCGCGAAAGCGACGCCGCCATGCTGCGCCCCTTTCCGGGCGATGAGCGCGTGCACCAGTTCGCGCTGACCGTGCGGAGCGGCGATGCCGAACCGTGGCGGCTGATGGTCACGATGCGCCCTGCCATCGCCGAACTGCTGGCCGAGGCCGGCACGGACAAGCGGAAGCGCAGCGCCATCGGGCCGCATGACGAGCCCTTTGCCGACATTCCGCTGCAGCTGAAAGCCACGCTGATCGACATGCGCCTGCCGCTCTCGCGCCTTGGCGGGCTGAAGCCCGGCGACATGATCCCCGTTTCGGTCGCGCGCAGCGTGCCGCTGGCGCTGGGCGGCAAGATCGTCGCGCATGGCACCGTTGGCGAGATCGACGACCGTGTCGCGCTGCAGATCACCAGCGCCTTTTCCCATTCCGTCTCCTGAAGGACCGACCCCGATGCAATCCGATCCGCTGAATTTCCTGAAAGATGTCGACGTCCGCCTCTCGGTCGAGCTGGGCGGCGCGCTGATGCCGCTGCGCGACGTGATGGCGCTGCGCGAGGATAGCGTGGTGCCGCTGGACCGCCTGACCGACGAGCTGGTCGACATCGCCGTCAACGGCCGCCGCATCGCTCGCGGCGAAGTGGTGGTGCAGGGCAACCGCTTTGCGCTGCGCATCGTGGAGATGGAAGGTCATGAACCCGCCGTCAGCGCTGCCGAACCGGCAAAGGCCTGAGCGCGGTGCTGGCATATATCCTCAAGCTGGCGATCATGCTGCCCGCCATCGGCCTGCTGGCCTGGGGCTGCCTGAAGCTCGCCAGGAAGATGCAGGACCGCGTCGGCGGACCCGTGCAAGGCAAGAGCGCGCGCATCATCGAGACGACGATGCTCTCGCCCTCGCTCAAGCTGGCGGTGATCGAGTTCCACGGGCGCGAGATACTGGTCTCCGCATCGCGCACGGGCCTCACCCGCCTGGCCGAAGCGCCCGCGCGCAGCATTGCCGGGGACGAAGCACGATGAGGCGCGCCGCGATCTGGCTGGCCGTCACTGCGGCCACCCTGCCCCTGCCCGCTTTTGCGCAAGAGGCGATCCCGGGCGCGCTCGACCGCGCGTTCGGGTCGCTGGAGGCAAGCAATGGTGGTTCGGCTGAGTCTGTCGCTGCAATTGCTGCTGGTGATGGGGCTGCTGACGATCCTGCCCAGCCTGATCCTGATGATGACCAGCTTCACGCGTATCCTGATCGTGCTGGCCATCCTGCGGCAGGCGCTGGGCCTGCAGCAATCGCCGCCCAACCAGGTACTGATCGGCCTGTCGCTGTTCCTGTCGCTGTTCGTGATGGCGCCGACCATCGAGCAGGTGAACACCCGCGCCATCGCGCCCTATGCCGCGGACGGATCCCCGCCGAAACCGCCATCGCCAATGCGGGCGAGGAATTCCACGCCTTCATGCTGCGCCAGACGCGCGAGCGCGACCTGATGATGTTCGCCGACATCGCCAATGCGCCAAAGTTCGAAAGCCCCGAGGCGGTGCCCTTCTCGATCCTGCTGCCCGCCTTTGTCACCAGCGAATTGAAGACCGCGTTCCAGATCGGCTTCATGATGTTCCTGCCGTTCCTGGTCATCGATCTTGTCGTGTCGTCGGTGCTGATGAGCCTGGGCATGATGATGATGAGCCCGATGATCGTGTCGCTGCCGTTCAAGCTGCTGCTGTTCGTGCTGGTCGATGGCTGGGCGATGCTGATGGGCTCGCTCGCCCAGAGCTTTGCGTAAGGAGACTGGCAATGGAAAGCGAAGCCCTGCCCTTGCTGGCACTGGCCGACCGGATGCTGTGGATCACCGCGCTGGTGGCCGCCCCCGTGCTGATCGCATCGATCGCGGTGGGGCTGCTGATCGGGCTGATCCAGGCGGCGACATCGGTGAACGAGCAGACGCTGACCTTCGTGCCCAAGCTGGCGATGACTGCGCTTGTGCTGGTGCTGCTGGGCGGCGCGATGATGGGTCTGGTGGTCGAATTCGCGCAGGACATCTTTACCGAAATCGCCCGGATCTCCTCATGATCCAGATGGATTTCGGCCTTGGGTCGATAGAGGCCGAGTTCTGGCGCTGGGTCTTTGTGATGACGCGCATCGGTGCCGCCATGCTGGCAGCCCCGCTGTTCGGCGCCAGCAGCGTGCCCGCACAGGTGCGGGTGATCGCGGCGGGCGCGGTGGCGGTGTTCCTGTGCGCCTGGTTTCCCGCGATCCGCGCCCCTGCCGACATGCTGTCGGTAGGCGGGCTGGTGATCGTCGCGGGCGAGGTGCTGGTCGGGCTGGCCATGGGCTTCATGCTGCAGATCGCCTTTGCCGCGCCCGTGATGGCGGCCGAGATGATTTCGGGCACCATGGGCATGTCGATGGCGGTCGCGGTCGATCCCGGCAGCGGCGCACAGTCGCCCGCGCTGGGACAATATTTTACCGTGGTGATGACGCTGATCTTCCTGGCGCTGGGCGCGCATCTGCACTGGATCCGCCTGCTGGTCGAAAGCTATGGCGCGTTTCCGCCCGGCTCGCCGTGGTTCGGGCCTGAGCGGTCGGGCATGGTGCTGGACTTCGGATCGACCATGTTCGTCAGCGCGGTCGTGATCGCGCTGCCCGTGACCTTCGTGCTGCTGATGGCGCAGGTGGTGACCGGTGTGCTCAGCCGGTCGGCCCCGTCGCTCAACCTGTTCGCGCTGGGCCTGCCGCTGGGCGTGCTGGCGGGGCTGGTGGCGCTGATCGCCAGCCTGCCGGTGCTGCATGAACAGCTGTCCGACCTGTCGACCACCGCCGTGCTGGCGGCCGGCGAACTGGTCACGCCATGAGCGGCGAGCAGACCGCTGGCGAGAAGACATTCGCCCCCACCGACAAGCGAAAGCGCGAGGCTGCGCAGAACGGCGACGTGCTGCGATCGAAGGAGCTGGCGACCGCGGCGGCGATGCTGGTGGCGGGGGCGTGGCTGATGTGGGCGGGCGGATGGATGCTGGACAGCCTGTCGACCGCACTGCGCATGGGGCTGTCGTGGAACCGCGCCGAATTGCAGCAGTTCGATCCGGGCGGCGCGATGATGGCGCTGCTGATCGCGGTCCTGCCGCCGGTGTGCGTGCTGGGGCTGGTGGTGATGGCGTCCTCCATCATCTCGCAGCTGGGGTTCGGGACCGGGGTGTGGGTCGGCAAGAACCTGACGTTCAAGGGATCGCGGCTTAACCCGATATCGGGGCTGAAGCGCATGTTCGGCCCGAACGGGCTGATCGAGATGGCCAAGGGGCTGGCCAAGGTCGCCCTGCTGGCTGCAATCGCCTGGGCGTGGGGGCAGAGCCATTACCGCGGCTTCGCCTCGCTGGGCCGCGGCGAGCTGATGCAGCAGCTGGGCTTTGCGTGGGACGCGCTGATCTCGCTGGTGTTCTCGCTGGGCGCGGGGCTGCTGGTGATCGCGCTGGTCGACGTGCCGGTGCAGATGCTGCGCCGCAACAAGCGCCTGATGATGAGCCTTCAGGAAATCCGCGACGAGAGCAAGGAATCCGACGGCTCACCGGAACAGAAGGCCGCGATGCGCGACCGGCAGAGGAAACTGGCGGCGGGCGCGCTGGCCCCCGCCATGCGCGAGGCGCAGTTCGTGATCGCCAACCCCACCCATTTCTCGGTCGCGCTCTGCTATGACCCGGCGAAGGCGCATGCACCCATCCTGCTGGCCAAGGGGCGCGACGAAAAGGCGCTGGCGATGCGCGATCTGGCAGCGGAACACGGCATTCCGGTGCTGGAATATCCGCTGCTTGCGCGCGCGGTCTATTTCACCACGCAGGAACGGCAGGTGATCCGGCACGAGCTTTACGCTGCCGTCGCCTCGCTGCTGGCCTTTGTCTTCTCGCTGAAGCGCGGAGAGACGCCGCATGCGCCGCAGCTCGACCTGCCCGTCTCGCTGCATTTCGATGCGGATGGCCGTCCATCGGCACAGCACCCTTAAACTGCGCCGAGATAGACCGTTAAAGCAGCATGACGAGCACCAGCGCAACATCCGCCACCAGCAGCATCATCACCGCGCTTGGCGCGGGCAGCGGGATCGACATGGCAAAGCTCGCCACCGATCTGGCGGCGGCGCAATATGCGACGCGCATCGACCGGCTGGCGGCCAAATCCGAGAAGCTGGAAGCGCAGATCTCCGCCGCGTCCGAAATCAAGAGCATGATGCTAAGCCTGGCATCCTCGCTGGGCGACCGGGTGCGCGTGGGCGATCTGTCGGCGCAGCCCAGCGTGGACAGCGCGGGCGTGGCCAGCGCCACGCTGTCGGGCACGAGCAGGCCCAGCGGCACGTTCTCGCTGGAGGTCGAGCAGCTTGCCCGCGGGCAGATGCTGGCCAGCGGGTCTTTCGCCTCGCGCGACGCGGCATCGGGCGCCGGGACGATCACGGTGCGCTTTGGCACGGTGGCGGCTGGCAGCTTTGCCGAGGATCCTGCAAAAGCCAGCGTCGACATCGTCATCGCACCGGGCGCGACCCTTGCCGAAACCGCGCAGGCGATCACCGCATCGGGCGCGGGTCTGACGGCCTATGTCTCGGATACGGTGGATGGCGCGCGGCTGGTGATCAAGGGGCCGGACGGCGCGGCCAGCGGCTTTGTGCTGGACGTGGCGGAGGATACGGCCGAACCGGGACTTTCCGCGCTGGCGTGGCAGCCGGGATCGGCGACGGGCACGCTGCTGCAGGACGCGCAGGACGCCAGGCTGAAGATCGACGGCCTGACGCAGACTTCGCCTTCCAATACGCTGACCGATGCCATCCCCGGTGTCGTGCTGAAACTGTCAGGGACCAATGCGGGCACGCCGACCACTGTGCGCTTTGCCGATCCATCGGCGGCGATCACCGGCGCGATGCAGGACCTGACCGCCGCGCTGAACGAGATCGCTGGCGTGCTGAACATCGCGACCAATCCGCTGGGCGGCGATCTGGCGCGCGATAGCGGCGCGCGGGCTCTGCGACAGTCGTTCTCCTCGCTGGCGGGCAGGATCGTCATGCCGGGCGCTGCGCAGGGCGAGGCGAGAACCTTGTCCGATCTGGGCCTGAAGATCACGCGTTACGGCACGTTCGAGCTTGACCCGGAACGCCTGGCCGAAACGCTGAAGCGCGATCCCGATGGCGTCGCCGCCATGTTCACCAATGGCGTGACCGGCGTCTATGCGACGTTCGATTCCCTTTCGCGCAGCGTCGGCTCGGTGGGCAGGCCCGGCAGTCTTGCCAGCTCCTTGTCCAACTATACCAAGGAGCTTTCGCAGCTGGGAGAGGACCAGGCCGCACTGGCCGAGGACCAGGAGGAAACCCGAGCCCGACTTGCCGCGCGCTTTGCCGTGTCGGACAGCCGGATCATGGGCTACCAGTCCACGCTCAGCTTCCTTGAAAACCAGATCGCCGCCTGGAACGCGGACAAGGGCTGATGCTGTCGGGCAGGGTCCATCCGGCGGAGGCCTATCGGCAGGTCGAGTTCGACGCGCGCGTCCATGGGGCAAGCCAGCAGGAGCTGGTGTCGATCTGCTTCGAGCAGCTGACCGGCTCGCTCGGCACCGCGATCCATGCCGACCGACTTGAGGATCGCGCCCTGCGGAGCCGGTCGCTGTCGCGTGCGGTATCCAGCCTGCTGGCGCTGGAGATGGGTCTGTCGGGCGAGGATCCCGTCGTGCTGGCCATGCGCGACCTGTACGGCCGGGCGCGCACGTCGATCCTGTCCTGCGCGGTCCAGTTCGATGCCGCGCGGCTGGACCAGATCCGCAGCGATTTCGCCGAGATCCACACGGCGCTGAGCGCGGGCTGAGTCGCCCTGATCAGCAGGACCGGACAGTTTTTCGCCGACTCGGTCCGGCGCGAAGCGGGCGCCGTAACTGTCCTGCCCTGCGACAGTTCCAGAGCGTGCGGCGCACCGGTCTTTTTCCGCGCCTGGCCGAAAGGGGTAGCCAGTTCGCTCGATGTCCGGGCCGATCCGATTGGCTGGGCGTGAAGCTTCTTTCGCAGTTGCGGGGAACGAAGATTATGCTGGCGCGGCGCATGCTTGCGTTAACTTTTTGACAACGCTCCTGCCCCTGCTTTCGCACGTGCAAACAACCGCCACCTCGCCACAATTGCCGTGAAGCCCGCGAACAGCCTGGCCCGCACCGCGCGCTGTGAATTTCGGCTCCCCCGATGCGCCATTGAAGCGCGCGGCGAATTGCTGTTCCTCGGTCAGGAGCCGGGGGGCGCAGCGCGAACGGGGGCAGTATGGAGAGTGTGAAGTGCCGTTTGATACTGGCAATGCCGGTCTTTAACGGTGAGAATTTCGTCGAAGAAGCGATCCGGTCCATCCTCGATCAGGAATATGCCGACTTCAGGCTGATCGTCACCGACAACGCCTCTACTGACAGGACCGAGCAGATCGTCCGCTCCCTGGCAGCAAGTGACGAGCGCATCGCCTATGTCCGCAACAGCCGGAACCTTGGCGCATCGCGCAACTACAACCTCGGCTACGAATTGTCCGAAGGCCAGTATCTGAAATGGTGCGCGCATGACGATCTGCTCAGCAGGAACTATCTGAGCGACTGTGTCGCGGCGCTGGATGCCGATCCGGGCCTCGCGATCGCCTTTGGCAAGTCGGTCAGCGTCGATACACAGGGCCGCCGTCTGCCCAGTGGCGGCTGGGACACGCCCGACATCGACAATGAAGACGCGGCCGAGCGTTTCGAGCGCATCATCGGGCTGTTCGGCCGGATGTGCTTTCCCATCTTCGGTGTCATGCGCCGCTCGGCGCTGGCGAAGACCGGTCTGCACCCGTCCTATTACGGCTCTGACCAGGCGCTGCTGGCCGAACTGGCGCTGCGCGGGCGGTGGAAGCGGGTCGAGGATGCGATCCTGTGGAACCGCGATCATGACAACCGCTCGCTTGCGATCGAGGACAAGCTGGAGCGTGCGATGTGGCAGGGCGGCACCCGCAACCGGCTGGCCGCGGCGGAGCATATCCAGCTGCTGGTCCACCTGATGAAGATCTGCGGCCAGCACCGTGACGTCGCCGACCCGTGGACGCTGCGCAAGGCGGTGCTGAAGCGGTCGGCAGAGCCCAAGCAGATGGGCCGCTACATGCTCGAGGTGGCAAGCCTTGTCTCGCCCGGCATGGCCCGGCGGATGCGTGCGCTGGTCACCGGCGCGCCCCAGGAAAAGTCCGGCACGGCGGCCAGCCCGGCGGTGCCGGATTCGTCCTGCCCTCCGGCCTGCTCCGAAGAAAAGATGGAGGCGGCCTGATGAAAGTGGGAATCCTGGCAGGCGGGCTGGGTTCCCGCCTTTCGGAAGAGACCGACATCCGCCCCAAGCCGATGGTCGAGATCGGCGGCATGCCGATCCTGTGGCACATCATGCAGATCTATGCCCATTACGGCATGTCCGAGTTCTGCATCGCGCTGGGATACAAGGGCGAATACATCAAGCGCTGGTTCCGCGACCTGCACAACCAGTCGGGCTCGATCAATGTCACGACCCGGTCGGGCGCGGTCGTCAGCCATACGCTGTCGCAGGTCCCGGACTGGTCGGTCGACCTGATCGAGACCGGGATGAAGGCCGGCACCGGCGGCCGCATCCGCCGTCTTGCGCCTTTTCTGGGTGACGAGACCGCGCTGATCACCTGGGGCGACGGCGTGGCGGACATCGATATCGCCAGGCTGCTCGATTTCCACCGGTCGCACGGCAAGCTGGCCACGCTGACGGCGGTGCGTCCGCCTGCCCGCTATGGCCATCTGGAACTGTCGGGCGACACCATCACCAGCTTCACCGAGAAGCCGCAGATCGGCGAAGGCTGGATCAACGGCGCGTTCTTCGTGCTGGAGCCCGAAGTGATGGACTATATCACCAGCGACGAGATGATGTTCGAACAGGATCCTCTCGTCCGGCTGGCGCAGGACGGCCAGCTGATGGCCTATCGGCACGAAGGCTTCTGGCAGTGCATGGACACCATGCGCGAGAAGCAGATCCTGAGCGACCTGTGGCATTCGGGCGCGGCCCCGTGGAAAATCTGGAAGGACGAAAACGATGAAGATCTTGGTGACGGGGCATCTCGGGTACATCGGATCGGTCCTCGTCCCCCTGCTGCTGCAGCGGGGGCATGAGCTGGCCGGACTGGATTCCGATCTTTTCGGCGACTGCAATTTTGGCAGCGCGCCAGTCGAACTGCCGCTGCTGGGCCATGACATTCGCGATTCGTGGCCCGCGGTAATGCGGTGGACGCGCTGCGCGGCTTCGATGCGGTGATCCACCTGGCCGGGCTGTCGAACGATCCGCTGGGCGATTACCGGCCGGCGCTGACCACGGACATCAATTGCACCGCCTCCGTCGACCTTGCGCGAAAGGCCAAGGAAGCGGGCGTGGCTCGGTTCCTGTTCGCCTCGTCCTGCTCGAACTACGGCGCGTCGGGGAACGACTATATCGCCGAGGGTGCGGCCTTCAATCCGGTCACCCCCTACGGCATGTCCAAGGCCGAGGTCGAGCGCATGGTCGCGCCGATGGCGGACGAGGATTTCTCGCCGACATTCCTGCGTGCCAGCACCGCCTATGGCTTGTCGCCGCGCATCCGGTTCGACCTGGTGGTGAACAACCTGTCCGCCTGGGCCTATACCACCGGCGAGGTTCACCTGAAGAGCGACGGCACCGCGTGGCGGCCGATCGTGCATGTCGCCGACATCGCCGCCGCCTATGTCGCCGCGGTCGAAGCTCCGCGCGAGGCGGTGCACAATGCCGCTTTCAATGTCGGCATGACGGACGAGAACTATCGCATCCGCGACATTGCCGAAATCGTGCACCAGATGGTTCCGGGATCGACCCTTGGCTTCGCCGCCGGGGCCGAGGCGGACAAGCGCAACTACCGCGTGAACTGCGACCTGATCCGCAAGGTGCTGCCCGCCTATCAGCCGCAATGGACCTGCCGGAAGGGCGTGGAGCAATTGCTTGCCGCCTATGCCGATTTCGGACTGAAACTCGCCGAGTTCGAGGGCGAGCGCTATAATCGCATCGCACACATGAAGCACCGCGTGGCGACCGGCACCGCCGACGCCGATTTCTACCCGGTGGCGCAGAAGGTCGCCGCGTGAACATAGCCGCCTCGCTAACGGTCGACGCCCCCGCCCTGCTGACGGCCTGCCCCTCCTGCGGCGGCGGGGCGCTGGTGCAAATCTATGCGCAGGACGACGTGCCGGTCAGCTCGTGCCTGCTGTTCGACGATGCCGAGGCCGCGCGCGGAGTGGAGCGCGGGGACATCCGCCTCGCCCATTGCGGGGATTGCGGCTTCATCTTCAACGCCGCGATCCGGCAGGGCGCCAGCGAATACTCCGAACGCTATGAGGAGACGCAGGGTTTCTCGCCCACATTCTCAAGCTTTCACAAGGCCTTGGCGCACGATCTTATCGAACGTCATGACCTGCGTGGGCGCGAGGTTCTGGAGATCGGCTGCGGCAAGGGCGAGTTCCTGCTGCTGCTGTCGCAGCTGGGCGGGAACCGCTGCACCGGCATCGACCCCAGCGCGCATCCGCAGCGCATCGTGGGCGTCGAAGGCGCCGAGCGGGTGACCCTGGTGCCCGAATTCTTCTCGCCCGATCTGGCGCGGCAGCATTTCGACGCGATCATCTGCAAGATGACGCTTGAGCATATCGTGCCCACGCTGGATTTCCTTCGCGTGGTGCGCGCCGGCATCGTCGAGGGCAGCCGCCCGCTGGTGTTCTTCCAGATCCCCAACGCGCTGCGCATCCTGCAGGATGCGGCGTATGAGGATATCTATTACGAGCATTGCTCGTACTTCACCGCCGGATCGCTGGTGCGCCTGTTTGAGAAGGCCGGTTTCGCGCCGCTGCGCGTGCTGCACCAGTACGACGACCAGTATCTGACGATCGAGGCGACCGTGGGCGATGCGCCGCCGATCGACACGGCGGAAGACCGCGCCGAAGTCGCGCGCCTGGCCGCGACGCTGGCCGCGCGCGTGGCCGCGAAGCAGGACGGCTGGGCCGAGCGCATCGCGCAGGCGGCGGATGCGGGCCGCAAGGTCGCGATCTGGGGCAGCGGGTCGAAGGCGGTATCGTTCCTGGCAGCCCTGCCCCGCCCAGACCAGATCGCGGCAGTGGTGGACATCAATCCCAACCGGCAGGGTCACGCCATGCCCGGCACCGGCCATGCCATCGTTGCACCCGCGGGGCTGGCCGAAATCCGGCCCGACCTGGTCATCGTGATGAACGCGATCTACCGCGGCGAGATCGCGCGCGACCTGGCCGATCTGGGAATAGAGGCGGAGATCGCCGCGGTGGAGGGCGAATAGGCTAGGCCGCCTCGGCGTCCTCCAGCCGTTCGCCCAATTCGAGCCACTCGGCCTCCACCCCTTCCAGTTCGGCGGCGAAGCGGGCGCGGTTTTCCAGCAGATCACCCATGGTGCGGTCGGCCCATTCGGGCGCGGCATTGGCGGGTTCGTACATCGCGCGGTCGATCTCGCTGATCTGGCCCTGCAGCTTTGCCATCGCCTTTTCGACGCGCGACAGTTCGGATTTCACAAAGCGGGCCTGCGCGCGCGATTTGGACGAGTTCGCCTGCGTCTTCGAGGGCGCCACCTTCTTCTCCTTCGGCTGGTTACGGCCCAGCACGAAGTCGATGTAATCGTCCATGCTGCCCTGGTATTCGCGGGCGGTGCCATCATCGACCAGCACCAGCCGGTCTGCGGTCAGTTCGACCATGTGCCGGTCGTGGCTGATCAGGATGACCGCGCCCGAGTAGTCGTTCAGCGCCTGGATCAACGCCTCGCGCGCGTCGACGTCGAGGTGGTTGGTCGGTTCGTCCAGGATCAGCAGATGCGGCGCGTCGCGGGTGATCAGCGCCAGCGCCAGCCTTGCCCGCTCGCCGCCCGACAGCGTGGCGACCTGCGCGGTCGCGCGATTGCCCGAAAAGCCGAAGCGGCCAAGCTGCGCGCGCACGGCGGCGGGGGTCTTGCCCTCCATCGCGCGGGTCATCAGTTCCAGCGGGGTTGCGTCGCTGGGCAGTTCCTCCACCTGATACTGGGTGAAATAGCCCACCTTCATCTTGCCCGAGGCGTTCATCGCGCCTTCCTGCGGCTGAAGCTGCGAGGCAAGCAGGCGCGCGAACGTCGTCTTGCCATTGCCGTTGCGGCCCAGCAGCGCGATCCTGTCGTCCGCATCGATCCGCAGGCCAAGGCGGCGCAGGATCGGCTTGTCCTGTTCATACCCAACCGCCGCATGGTCCAGCGTGATCATGGGCGAGCGCAATTCCTCGGGCGAAGGAAAGTCGAACGTGAGCGAGGGATCTTCCATCAGCGCGGCGATGGGCTGCATCTTCGCCAGCATCTTGGCGCGCGACTGCGCCTGTTTCGCGGTGGAGGCGCGGGCCGAATTGCGCGCGACGTAGTCGGCAAGCCGCGCACGCTGCGCGTCCTGGCTTGCCTTGGCCGCGGCGATCTGCGCGGCTCGTTCGGCGCGCTGCTTCTCGAACGCGTCATAGCCGCCGGAATAGAGCGTCAGCGCCCCGCCCTGCAGGTGCAGGATGTGGTCGACCACCTTGTTCAGCAGATCGCGTTCGTGGCTGATGACCAGCAGGGTCGCAGGGTACGCCTTGAGGAAATTCTCGAGCCACAGGGTCGCTTCGAGGTCGAGGTGGTTCGACGGTTCGTCGAGCAGAAGCACGTCAGGTTCGGAAAACAGCAGCGCGCCCAGCGCCACGCGCATCTTCCAACCGCCCGAAAAGCTGTCGAGCGGACGCTTCTGCATCTCCTCGTCAAAGCCCAGCCCGCTCAGGATCTTGGCCGCGCGGGCAGGAGCGCTGTACGCGTCGATGGCAAGGAGGCGGTCGTGCACGTCGCCAAGCCGGTTGGGATCGGTGCAGGTCTCCGCTTCTTCCATCAGGCGCGCGCGTTCGGTGTCGGCGGCCAGCACCGCTTCTTCGGGCGTCGTCTGCCCGCTGGGTGCTTCCTGCGCGATATAGCCGATGCGCGCGCGATTGGGCTTGGCAATCTCGCCGTCGTCGGGCTCGATCTCGCCGATGATCGCCTTCATCAGCGTGGACTTGCCCGCGCCGTTGCGGCCGATCAGCCCGACCCGCGCACCCTGCGGGATCGAGGCGCTGGCGCGTTCAAGGATGGGCCGGCCGCCAAGCCGGACGGTAATTCCGTCGATCGTAAGCATGGCGCGCCCATAGCAGCGAGAGCCGCGCGGCCCAACGATTTATCGCGCGGCTGTCATTCTGCCTTCTTGTTTTTCTTCTTCGCCTGCCGGGCGACGGCGCGCTGCTGAGTCCTCTCAAACCATTGATCCATGGACAAAGCGCCTTCTTCCACGTCGGCGAGCGTCGCACCGCGCTGACCCATCGGCTTCTCTGGTCCCACGGTGGTGTCACAGCGCACCTGCCGCTCGATCTCGGCGTTCAGCAGGGCGCCCAGCATCACGCCATAGGAGGACAGGAACAGCCACATCAGGAACACCACGATGGCCGACAGCGAGCCATAGGTGGCGTTATAGTCGCTGACATAGGCGACATAGATCGAGAAGCCGAAGGAGATCAGCAGCCACACCAGCGTCGCGCACAACGCTCCGGGAGCGAGCCAGCGCCAGCGCGCCGGATGGCGGTCGGGGCCAAAGCGCATCATGATGGCAAATCCCGCGCTGCCCAGCGCGATGGCCGCAACCCAGGCCAGCACCTTGATGCCCAGCTCCGCCGCGGGGCCAAGCAGCGATTCCGAATAGCGCTGAAGCCACGCAAACACGCCGCCGCTGATGACGCCGGTCAGCGCGATCCCGATGGCCGCCAGCGTCAGGCCCAGCCCGCGCAGGGTCAGCTTGAAGAAATTGCGGCTCTCGCGTTCCTCGTTGATGACGTTCAGCGCCACGACGAAGCCGTTCACCGCGCGCGTCGCACCATAAAGCGCGAAGAACAACGCGATCGCGAGCGCCACGCCGGTGACCCCGGAACTGGTGTTGACCGCGGCCATCATCTGCCGCTCGATCATGGCGGCCGCGTCGGCGGGCAGTACGTCGGCCAGCTTCATCATCTGGCGCTGCACCGTCTCGGCATCGCCGACCAGCCCATAGATCATGACCGTGGCCGCCAGCATCGGCGTGATCGCCAGAAAGGTGAAAAATGCCACCCCCGCGCCAAGAAGTGACAAATTGTGGAAACCCCACATGGTATATACGCGTTTACCGATCTGCAGCCACGCCTTGCGGGGCAGTTCGAGAGGGGAATTTGCCGTCGCACCGGGCGCCTCCCGCCGGGTACGGTCCGGTTCCGAGTCCGCGGTTGCGCCGGGGCTGGCATGGCCCCTATGGATGGATGCCGTGCCGTTTTGAGGGGTTGTCTTGCCTGTATCCAATGCGTCTCACCTGAGTAGCCTAGGGAACGTAGCTTCTGCGTTCCCAACGGCGATGCCGCGGATTTGTGCCGGACGCATGTGCATCTCTCCCGCTCGCCCCGCCATTTCGGGCAGCGCGACGGCACTGGGCGCGCTGGCGGCGGCGCTGTGCTTTGCCCTGCCCGCGGCAGCGCAAGAACGGCCTGCGGCAGCGCAGGACCGGCAGGCGTCCGATGACGCTGTCGGCATCCCCGCTCCCCCCGCGGACGTTTCTTTTCCCGAGGTGGAACCGGTCATCCCCGACGCGGAATTCGAGGAAGCCGTGCCCGACCTTGCGACCGGCGATCCGGCTTTGGACGAGCCGTTGGAATCGATCGACGAGTTCGAGCGCCGCCTGGCCGAGGAGAGCGATACGGCCGGCGCGGACGGCGATCAGCAGGCAGCCGCACAGCAGGCTACCGAGGGTCGATCGCCGCCGCTTGGCATCCCCGCGCTGGCGGACGAGGATGCGGTGGAGGAGATCGGCGACGCTCCGATCCGCGACAGCGAGCTTGCCGCGCCCCTGCCCCCGCTGTCGACCTTTGACGTGGAACCGGTCGAACTGGCCGATGAAGGCGTTTCGGACGAGCCGGTCGAGATCGCCTATGACATCCGCATCAACGGGCTGGAGGATGCGGATGAGGAAACCGATACCGACATGCGGGCCATGTTCAGGAGCCTGGCCACGCTGCGCGAAGACGGGCGCGAGGCTGCCAATGTGGCGCAGATTTCGGCGCGGCTGACAGAGGACAGCGCACTGCTCGAGCAGATCCTGGCGTCGGAAGGATGGTACGAGGCCGAGGTGACCACGCGGCTCGACCGGACGGGCGAGGAAATCGCCGCCGTGCTCGACGTGGCGCCGGGGCAGCGCTTTACCTTTTCCGACATCACGATCGATGCGCCGCCCGTGGTGCCCGAGGACTTGCTGGCAGAAAACTTTCCGCTGCAGGTGGGCGA
This sequence comes from uncultured Alphaproteobacteria bacterium, assembly GCA_963752785.1. GTDB lineage: Bacteria > Pseudomonadota > Alphaproteobacteria > Sphingomonadales > Sphingomonadaceae > Croceicoccus. Next base: position 28,732 of record CAVVZE010000011.1, on the reverse strand, counting down.
GCCGATCGTCGCCACCCGCGTCAAGGCGGCGGAAGCCGGGCTGGCGGTATTGCTGCCCCGCTATGGCTATCCCTTTGCGGAACTGGGCCAGCGCGACATCCTGCTCGACCAGTACGAAGGCACCGGCGCCTATACGCTGCCGCTCGATCCGGGGTCGCGCACCGCGTTCGGCGGGATCGAGACGACCGGAGACCTGGCCTTTGACGCCGAACATATCGAGGTGCTGGCCCGGTTCGAGCGCGGCGAGCTGTATGACAGCGAGGACATCGACGATCTGCGCAAGGCGCTGGTCGCGACAGGGCTGTTCAACACGGTATCTGTCACGGCGGAGCCGACCGGCGAATCCGCAGGACTGGTCGAAGGGCCGGACGGGGCGGTTGCGCCCGCCGAATACGCGACCATCGTCGTCGACCAGGAAGCCGGCCCGCCGCGCACCATCGCGGGCGGAGCGGGTTACGGCACCGACCAGGGCATCCGCGTGCAGGGCAGCTGGACCCACCGCAACCTGTTCGTGCCCGAGGGTGCGCTTTCGTTCAACGCCATCGCCGGCACGCGGGAACAGGGCGTCGGCGCCAGCTTCCGCCGGTCCAACGCCGGACGGCGCGACCGCACCTTTGCGCTGACCGCCGACATCAATCGTTCCGACTATGACGCGTTCGAGGCATTTACCGGAAGGCTGGGGATCAACTGGAGTTATGGCTCTACCCCGCTGTGGCAGAAGCGGCTGAGCTATGCCTATGGCGCGCAGATGATCGGCACGGTCGAGAAATCGTGGGATCCGGACCTGCAGGACCGCGTGCAGCGCACCTATTTCATCGGCGGGCTGACCGGGCAGATCGGGCTGGACACAACCGACGACCTGCTTAACGCCACCAATGGCTTTCGCCTCAGTGCGCTGGTCGAGCCGGAAGGCTCGCTGCAGGACAGCTTCCGGCCCTATGTCCGCACGCGCATCGACGGATCGGCCTATCTTCCTGCCAGCGACAGCATCGTGCTGGCGGGGCGAATTGCGCTGGGGTCGATCCAGGGCATCGACCGGGGCAATCTGGCGCCGTCGCGGCGCTTCTATGCAGGCGGGGGCGGTTCGGTGCGCGGCTATGGCTATCAGAAGCTCGGCCGCCGCGATCGGACACCCCGACGACGAGCAGGACCCGTCGTTCTTTCCCATCGGCGGGCGCAGCCTGAACGAGGCTTCGGCCGAAGTGCGCTATCGCTTCGGAAATTTCGGCGTGGTCGGCTTCGTCGACGCGGGACAGGTCCTATGAAGAGACGACTGCCGCAATTTTCCGACCTGCGCTACGGTGCGGGCATCGGCGGGCGGTATTACACCAATTTCGGCCCGCTCCGCGTCGATCTCGCGACGCCGCTCGAACCGGCGCGACCGGGCGAAAGCCGCTTCAACGTCTACGTCTCGATCGGGCAGGCGTTCTGATGGCGAACGAAGCGACCGTGCCGCCCGAGGATGCGACTCCGAATTCGGCCGAAGATGCGACGAGGGGCACGCCCCCCGAGCAGGCCGCGAACACCGCCGGGGTCGCACCATCGTCAAATGGATCGGCATCGTGCTGGCGGGGCTGGTCGCGCTGGTCGCGATCCTGCTGCTGCTGCTCAATACCGGCGCCTGGCAAGCGCTTCGTCGCCGATCAGATTGCAGGCACTGGAATTCGAGAACGGCATGGAGATCGGCGTCGGCTCGATCGAGTGGTTCGCTCTATGGCGAGATGGTCATCCACGACCTTGTCGGTCAGCGATCCCAAGGGCGTATTTCTGTCCTCGCCCGAAATCACCGTCGACTGGCGGCCGTTCGCCTTCATCAACAATCATGTCGACGTGCGTTCGCTGACCAGTCGCGCTGATCACCCTGCGGCGCCTGCCCGAATTCAGGGAAACCCCGCCCAGCAGACGAGCCGCTGCTGCCCGATCTCGACATCGACGTGAACCGGCTGCGCGTCGAGCGTTTCGTGGCCGAGGCGCCCGTCACCGGCGAGCGCCGCGTGCTGGCGCATGGCAGGCGAAGTGCATATCGCTGACCGACGCGCGCAAGTGCAACTGGCGGCGAACACGCTGCCGAGGCCGGTCGGGCGCGCCCGGCGGCGACCGCCTGGCGCTGGAGCTCGACGCAGTGCCGGAGCAGAACAAGCTCGATATCGAACTGGAGCTGGATGCGCCGGGCGACGGGGTCATCGCCGCGATGGCCGGCCTGACCGAGCCGCTGCGGTGCGACTTGACGGCGCGGGCGACTGGAAGCGCTGGAACGGGCGAACTCAACGCCAATCTGGCGGGCAGTCGAATTGGCCCGGCTGGACCTGACCGCGCGCGACGGCACGATCAGCGTCAAGGGGCCGACGCGCGTCGCTCGCCTGTTCGACGGGCCCACCGCCGCGCTGCTCGGGCCGGTCACTGAACATCGACCTGACCGCCGCGCTGGACGAACGCAGCGCGCAGCTCTCGGGCAGCGTCAGCAGCGATGCGTTCAGGCTTGACACCAATGGCGGGATCGACCTGTCGGACAACAGCTTTGACGATCTGAGCTGCGCTTTCGTGCTGCTGCGCCCTTCGGCGCTGGCCGAAAACCTCGGCGGCCGCGGCATTACGCGCCGATGCTGACCCTGGACGGCGAATTCGCAACGCCTGAGGTGGATTACGAAATCAACGCCACGCGCATCGCCATGAACGACATGGGGCTGGAGAACCTGCGCGCCAGCGGCGATGCGGACGTGCGATTCCGACCGGATCCTGATCCCGGTGCAGGCGAGCATCGGCGCGCATCACCGGCCTCGACACCGTGGCGGGCGGCAGCCTGCGCGACGTGCGGCTGGAGGGCGACATCGCGATCGAGGGCCCGCGCATCCTGTCGGACAACATGACGCATCCGTTCCGACCGGATGGACGCCGATCTGGTGCTGCTCGCCGATACCTCGACAGGGGTCTATACCGGGGCGATCGACGGGCGGCTCGACGACTACCGGATCGAGAGCGTCGGCATCTTCAACATCGAGACCGATGTCGATCTGAAGACGGAAGCCGATGGCGGCTTTGCGCTGGCAGGCCGGGTCGGCGTGCGCTCCACCCGGATCGAGAACGAGAACCTGCCGACTTCCTGGGCGGCAACGCGGTCGCGGCGGCCGATGTCCGCTATGGCGGCGACGGCACGTCTGCGTTTCCGCAACCTGCGGCTGGAATCGCCCGGCGCGCGGATCACCGGCGGCTAGTGGCTCCTATTCGCCCGACGGACAGATCGCGCTGAACGCCGATGCCGTGTCCGAAGCCTATGGCGCGATCGGCGTGCGGGTGGCGGGTACGATCAGCAATCCCGATGCGCGCATCACGGCAGAGCGGCCGGATCTGGGCATCGGGCTTGCCAATCTGGACGCGCGGATGACCGGCGCGCCGGGCGGCTATCGCCTCGTGGCGGATGCCGCAAACCGATTACGGCCCGCTGACCGCCGATGTCGTGCTGGGGACTGGCGATTCGACCACGCTCGACATCACCGAAGCCAATCTTGGCGGCATCGACTTTGCCGGATCGCTGCGGCAGACGCCCGCGGGTCCGTTTGCGGGGCGGCTGACTGCCGATGGTCAGGGTCTGGGCGGCGTGGTGCGGCTCTCGGCCGCGGGGCAGTACCAGCAGGCGCTAGTCAATCTTCGCGCCAGCAACGCGCAGCTTCCCGGCCCCGGCAATTTCGCGGTCGAAACCGCGATCGTCGATGCGCGGGTCGTGCTGTACGATCAGCCGCTGGTAAAGGCGGATGCCCAGCTGGCGGGTTTTACCTATGGCGATACCCGGCTGGCGGCGGGACGGGTCAAGGTCGATTACCGCGACGGGCGCGGCAATGCACAGCTGGTGGCCGAGGGCGTCGCAGGCGTGCCGTTCCGCGTGGCCGCCAATGCCGACCTGCAGCCCGATCTGTGGCGCATCGCCGCCAAGGGGCGCGCGCGCGGCATCGATTTTGCCACCGATGGGCCGGCGCGCATCGTGCCCGGCGACGACGGCAGCTATCGAATTGCTGCCAAGCCGCTTCGACGTTGGCGGCGGGGAAATCCGGCTGGCCGGTAACTATGGTGACGGCATCAAGTTGCAGAGCAGGCTGGAAGGCATCGACATCTCGCTCGCCAATGCGTTCTCGCCAGGTTTGGGCCTGGGCGGCGAAGCCAGCGGCAGCCTCGATTTCGCAGCAGACCTCGCCCGGTGCCTTCCCGCGCGCGGATGCGCGGCTTCACATCAACGATTTCACCCGCACCACCGCTGCCGCCGTCAGCCAGCCGGTCGACATCAACTTCGTCGGCAAGCTGCTGGCCGACGGGGGCGAGGCGCGCGCGGTCCTGCGGCGCAGCGGCACGGTGATCGGGCGGCTGGTCGCCTCGCTGCGTCCGCTGCCGCCGGGCGCCGGGGACTGGACCACGCGCCTGCTGGCCGCTCCGCTTGGCGGCGGATTCCGCTACAACGGCCCCGCGGGCACGCTGTTCTCCTTTGCCGGACAGCCGGACCAGACGCTTGCCGGTCCGCTGGCGGTTGCCGCCGATTTCTCGGGCCGGGTGCAGCAGCCGGAACTCGCCGGGATCGTGCGCGGCCAGAACCTCACCTACAGGAACGAGACCTATGGAACGCGGCTGACGCGCATGAACCTGCGCGGGCGCTTTACCGGCAGCCGGTTGGAGCTTGAGAACCTCGACGCACGCGCGGGCGACGGCACCGTCTCGGCCAAGGGCTTCGTCAGCCTGGCAGCGGATAGCGGCTATCCCATGGATATCGACGGTACCATGGACGATGCGCAGCTCGCCGACAGCGATTCGCTGGCCGCGACCGCCACGGGCGACCTGTCGCTGACCAAGCAGGCGGGGGAGACCGCGCTGCTGTCCGGCCGGATCCGGCTCCCCGAAACGCGCTACAAGATCGTCACGCAGGCCGCGGCAGAGGTGCCGTCGCTGACCGGCGTGCGCTTCAAGCCGCCGCGCGGGCGGCAGCGCATCACCGGCGACGAACCCGCCGAGCCGCAGCCCGGCCTGTTGGACATGGTCCGCCTGGACCTGTCGGTCGAGGCGCCTGAGCGGCTGTATGTCTCGGGCATGGGGCTGGAAAGCGAGTGGAGCGCCGATCTCAACCTGTCGGGCACCAGCGCCTCGCCCAGCCTGGCAGGCACGATCGAGCTGATCCGCGGCACGCTGGGGTTTGCCGGCCGATCGTTCGAGCTTGAGGAAGGGCTCGTCACCTTCAACGGCGGGAACGAGATCAATCCGACAATCAACCTGCTGGCGAGCGAGGATATCGACGATGTCACCGTCAGGATCAGCGTGACCGGCCGCGCCATGGATCCGCAGATCGCCTTCAACTCCACCCCCGGCCTGCCGCAGGACGAGATCGTGTCCCGCATCCTGTTCGGCAGCTCGGTCGCCAATCTGTCCGCGATCCAGGCGGTGCAGCTGGCCGCATCGCTCAACTCGCTGCGCGGATCGGGTGGCGGCGGGCTGAACCCGCTGGGCATGCTGCGATCGGCGACCGGGATCGACCGGCTGCGCGTATTGGGCGGCGATGACGAGACGGGTCGCGGCACCGCCCTGGCGGCGGGCCAGTACCTGACCGACGACATCTATGTAGAGCTGATCACCGATGCGCGCGGATTTACCGCCACGCAGATCGAGGTGGCGCTGACCCCAGCCCTGTCGGTGCTGAGCACGGCGGGCGGATCGTCGGCAGTCGACGTGTCGGTCCAGTATCAGAAGGATTACTGATGCGTGCGGCGGCCGCCCTTGTCCTGCTGACGCTTGCCGCCTGCAGCAGCGAACCCGATTTCGACGAGCGGTTCGAGAGGGCAGAGACCGAAACCCGCCAGCTGGCGAAGGAGATCGACAGCGATCTGGCGAAGGCCGAAGCCGCCAAGGCACATGCCGATGGCGACGCCACCGCTAACGAGGAAGAGCGATAGCAGGGGCAAGCAGGAACCAACCGCCCGCCGTGGCAATTCCACATGCAGCGGCAGTGAAACGGAGGATCCGATCGGACAGGGTGAGATAGCGACGGGCTGGGCACCTTATTGCGGTGCCGCGCCCCTGCCCGGCGAATGGCTGATGCGCTGGAACCTCGACCCGGTGCTTCTGCTGTGCCTGGCATTCGGGATTTATGCGTCCTTCCGCACGACGGACGGGCAGCCGCGAACGGCGCTGCGCTATGCGCTGGCCTGCATCGCTTTCCTGTTCATCAGCCCGTTCTGCGCGTTGTCGTCGGCGCTGTTCACCGCGCGAGTCGTGCATCACGTGATCCTGGCCACCGTGCTCGCGCCCCTGCTGGCCGCAGCGTTTCCCGTCCTGTGCCGCCGCATGTCGCTGACGCTGTCCATCTGGACCGCGGTTCAGGCGCTGGTGTTCTGGGCGTGGCACGCGCCGCCGCTCTACGCCGCCGCCCTGTCCAGCGATGCGGTGTTCTGGGCGATGCAGATCAGCATTACGGTATCCGCCGCGATCTGGTGGGACAGGCTGCGCCGGGCCCCGACCGCCGCCGCGGTCGCGGCGCTGCTGGCGGCAATGGTGCTGATGGGCGTGCTGGGCGCGCTGATCACCTTTGCGGGCCGTGCGCTCTATGCGCCGCACTGGCTGACCACACAGTCCTGGGGCCTGAACCCGCTCGAGGACCAGCAGATCGCCGGGCTGATCATGTGGGCGCCAGCATCGGCCATCTACCTGCTGACCGCCATGGTGCTGCTGTATCGCTGGATCGGGCGCGATGATGAAGCACGGGCAAACCCCGCATGATCGGGCCTTTGCGAGAATGGGCGGATCATTTCCGGTCCCGCGGGAAATATACGCCGGTCGGCACCGCGTTCCACTGGATCATGGCCGCGATGGTGATCACCCAGCTGATTTCCGGCTGGGCGATGCAGCGCGAGATGGTGGGAGAGGACAAGCTCGACGCCTATGCGTTTCACAGCCAGCTAGGGCTTTCCATCCTGCTGCTGGGCGCGGCGCGTCTGCTGTGGCGCTTGATGGTGCCGGGGCCGATCAACGATGCCGATGCGCCGGGTGTCGCCTCCACCGTGGCGCATGCCATCCATTTCATCTTCTATGGGCTGTTCGTGCTGCTGCCGCTGTCGGGCTGGGCACTATGGTCGGCGCTGCAGCCTTCGCAGCCGCTGTATCTGGCCGGATTGGTGCCCGTACCCCTGATGCCGTTTCAGGATTTCTCGCCCGAGTTGGCACAATGGGCGATGCGGACGGCGCTAGACGTGCATGTGTTCTGCGTCGTCGTGCTGACCCTGCTGGTGCCTGCCCATGCGCTGGCGGCGATCAAGCATCATTTCTGGGATCGGGACGACGTTCTGGAAGGCATGCTGCCGGAAGTCCCGGATGAGGACTGGCATCCCGGAGGGCCGCGCTATAGCCCGCCAGCGCCTGCACTTCCCCATCGCTCAGCAGGCGGCTGATGGCCAGCATCTGCGGATCGCCGTAACGTTCGCCATCGCGCCAGTGGTGCAGTTGCAGCGCCAGATAGGGTGCAGGCTGTTTGGCCAGTGGCGGTACACCCATGCTGCCCCGACCTTGCGGACCGTGGCAGGACGCGCATGAGGGCAGACCGCGATCTGCGTCCCCCTCGTGGTACAGCAGCGCCGTTTCCTGCGAGCAGCCGGTGTCGCCGATCGGATTGGCACCCGGCACATCATCTGGAACCGGCAGCGCCATGTAATATTCGCCCAGCCTGACGCGTTCGGGCCAGTCGATCTGGTCGGCGATCCACACCATCTTGGGATGGCGGCGCTGCCCGCTCGCGAAATAATCGAGCTGGCGCACCACATAGCCGGCATTCAGCCCCGCCAGCCTTGGCGCATCGCCGCCATTGCCCTCGCCCTCCAGCCCGTGACAAGTGATGCATGCGCCGGTCGCCCCCGCATCGCCGCCGCTCAGCGCCAGAAGGCGGCCGCTTTGCTCCAGCTCGCCGCTCTTCCGCTCCACCTCCGTACAGGAGGCAAGCGCCGCGAGCGACATAAGGGCGAGGAAACTGCGAGAGAAATATGACATCCCCGGTGGGAACATTCCTGACCATGAACCGGTTCCCGATCAGATGAAGGGGGATTTCAGCCTGACCGCCGGCCTGGCCTTGCGTGCAGTTCTGCCTGCGTTTGGCCTGCTTGTGCTGAACGGTTGCAAGCAGCCGCCCGACGATCGCGTGACAACTCAGGCGTCTGACGAAGAGCGCGGACTGGCGGCGATCAGGCGCGTGGGATGCGGGGCGTGCCACGAGATTCGCGGCCTCGACTGGCCGCGGGGGCGCGCCGGTCCTTCGCTGATGGGGTTCGACGACAAGACGCCGATCGCGGGCGAACTGGTCAATACGCCAGCCAATCTGGCCGCCTTCATTCGCAACGCCCCGGCAGCAGTGCCGGGTTCCACCATGCCGCCGATGCCGGTGACAGAGGCCGAGGCTCGCGATATCGCTGCCTATCTGTATTCGCGGCAGGATGATTGAGGGTCCGATGTTTGAAGCGCTCTGGGGATGGCCCCCGCCCGTTCTCGACCCCGCCGGCCCTTATGCCAGCAGCGTCACCACGCTCACGTGGGTGCTGGTGGCGATGGCGGTAATCGTCACGGCCATCGTCGTGGTCGCGCTATGGATCGCGGTGAAGGGACCGCCGCACCTCAAGTCGAAGCTGGGCGGCGAACGCACGATCTGGATCGGCGGCATCGCCTTTCCCGGCGTGGTGCTGACGGCGCTGCTGGTCTGGGGGCTGACGCTGACTGCATCGCTGTCGCATGACATCACGGGCCAGGAAATGCGGATCAGGGTCACCGGCGAGATGTGGTGGTTCCGCGTCGAGTATCTCGATCCGGCAGGCAACGTGATCCTGGAAGACGCGAACGAGATCCATCTGCCTGTGGGCCGTCCGGTGGTGCTGGAACTGCGCAGCGCCGATGTGATCCACAGCTTCTGGGTCCCGAACCTGTCGGGCAAGAAGGACATGATCCCGGGGCGTACCAACCTGCTGCGCATCCAGGCGGACCGGGTCGGCGAGTTCGGCGGGATCTGCGCCGAATATTGCGGCGGCCCGCACGCGCTAATGGGATTTGCCGCGATTGCGCGGCCGCCGCGCGAGTGGCAGCGATGGCTTCGAACGCAGCGTCTCGCTGCGGCGGGGCCGGCCCGCGGAGCAGCGGATGATCCCGGGCGAGAGCTGTTCATGGCAAGCGGATGCGGCGCCTGCCACCGCGTGGCGGGCACGCTGGCCAATGGCGAGGCCGGGCCCGATCTCACCCGCGTCGGTAGCCGCCTGACGCTGGGCGCGGGCATATTGCCCAATAATCGCGGTACGCTGATGGGCTGGATCGGGGGCGCGCAGTCGATCAAGCCCGGCAACCGCATGCCCAGCTACAGCATGCTCTCTCCGGCCGAGCTTGAGCAGATCGCCGTCTGGCTGGAGCAGCAGAAATGAAATCCGAGACGGGGTTCGACCACGATCTCTATCGCCTGTTCCCCACACACCACCCCCGGCCCGAGGGCGAGGTGGAAGAGCTGGAGAAGATCTGGGCGAACCCCAAGGGCTGGGGCCTGCTGACGGTCGTCAACAACAACTATGTCGGCTTCTTCTACGTCGCCACCGCCTTCCTGTTCTTCCTGCTGGCGGGCACACTCGCTCTGGGGATGCGGGTGCAGTTGGCTGCTCCGCTGCTGGAGGTGCTGCCGCAGGATACCTACAACCAGTTCTTCACCATGCACGGCACGGTGATGATGTTCCTGTTCGCGGTGCCCATGGTGGAGGCGCTGGGCGTCATGCTGCTGCCGCAGATGCTGGCGGCGCGCGACCTGCCCTTCCCGCGCCTGTCCGCGTTCGCGTTCTGGGCCTATTTCGTAGGCGGGCTCAGCTTCTTCGCATCGCTGTTCGTGGGGCTGGCGCCCAAGGGCGGCTGGTTCATGTACCCGCCCCTCACCTCCATCGCCTTCAGCCCCGAGATCAACGCCGATTTCTGGCTGCTTGGCATCGGCTTCATCGAGATTTCGGCGATTGCCGGTGCGATCGAGATCATCGTCGGCGTCTTGCGGACCCGCGCGCCGGGCATGACGCTGGACCGCATGCCGATGTTCGCCTGGGCCATGCTGGTCTTCGCGGTGATGATCGTCGTGGCCTTTCCCAGCGTGATCCTGTGCACCCTGCTGCTGGAGATGGAGCGCGCGTTCAACTGGCCGTTCTTCGATCCCACGCGCGGCGGCGATCCGCTGCTGTGGCAGCACCTGTTCTGGTTCTTCGGCCACCCCGAGGTCTATATCATCTTCCTGCCCGCCGCCGGATTGATGAGCATGATGGTCGCGACCGTCGCACGCACGCCGCTGGTGGGTTATCGCCTGAACGTACTGGCGCTGGTGGCCACCGGTTTCATCAGCTTTGGCGTATGGGCGCACCACATGTTCGCCACCGGAATGCCGCGCGTCTCAACCGGCTATTTCAGCGCGGCCAGCATGGCGGTGTCGCTGCCCGCCGGCATCCAGGTGTTCTGCTGGATTGCCACGCTGGCGGCGGGCAAGATCCGCTGGTCCACGCCTGCGCTGTTCGTGGTGGGCAGCGTGGTCGTGTTCACCATGGGCGGGCTGACCGGCGTGATGGTCGGCATGGTGCCGTTCGACTGGCAGGTGCACGACAGCTATTTCATCGTGGCCCATCTGCATTACGTGCTGATCGGCGGCATGGTGTTCCCGATGTTCGCGGCGTTCTACTACTGGAACGGCATGACGTCGAAGAATCCGCTGTCCGAACGGCTGGGGCGCTGGATCTTCTGGCTGATGTTCACCGGGCTGCACATCACCTTTCTGCCGATGCACCTGACCGGTTTCATGGGCATGCCGCGGCGGGTCTATACCTATCTGCCCGACAGGGGCTTCGACACACTGAACCTGATCTCGACCGTGGGGGCGTTCACCATCGCGGCGGGCGTGCTGCTGTTCCTGGTCGATCTGGCGCTGCGCTTCCGCTTCACCACGGACGAGGACGCGGGTAACGTCTATGGAGGAGGCACGCTGGAATGGCTGCCGACGGGGCTGTACTCGACCCGCTCCATCCCGCTGGTGCGCAGCCGCCAGCCCCTGTGGGACGACCCCGACATATGCGACGACGTGGCAGAGGGGCGCTATTTCCTGCCGAACAGCGCGACCGGTCTGCGCGAGACATTGATTACCAGCCCGATCAATGCCGAGCCGCAATATCTGCAGCTGATGCCCGGCCCCTCGCCGTGGCCCTTCGCAGCGGCGGTGTTCACCGCCTCGTTTTTCCTCTCGCTGACCGTGCAGGGCTATCTGTTCGCCGCGATCAGCGGGGTGATCGCGGTTGTCTGCACGCTGCGCTGGCTGTGGGAAACGGACCGCCCCATCGATCAGGAGACGGCGGACATCGGCGCGGGGATCACCGTGCCCATCGCCATCACGGGCCCGTCGAGCCACGGGTGGTGGGCACTCAACACGCTGATGGTGGTGATGGGCATGATCGCGCTGATGGCGGTGTTTGGCTATTTCTACCTTTTCGGCATCCACCCCGAGGTCTGGATGGATCCCCCGCCGCTTGGCCAGACGCTGGGCATCATGGCTGCGCTGGCGGGGGCGCTGCTGGCTGCGTGGGGTTCGCGCAAGACGCTGGCCATCCACAAGCCGGGCTCTTTCGCGGGTCAGAGACCGTGGTTGCTGGCTGCCATCGCCAGCCTGCTGCTGGCGGGCGCACTCTACTGGGATGTGACAGGCTGGCTGGCGGCGGGGCTGGACCCGGTGGCAACGGGACATGGCGCGATCGTGTCGGCCCTGATGGCGGTGCAGGGATTTACCGTCGCGGTCGCGCTATTGATGGCGGCCTATCTCGGCTATCGCAGCGGGCGCGGGCTGGTGCTGGCGCCCGCCAATGTCACGTTGGACATTGTCGCGCGCTTCATCGGCTATGTCGCTGTGCAGGGGCTGGCATTCGCCTGTGTCACCCGGCTGTTTGCAGGGGGTTGAACGATGTCGTCCGAATTCCAAACCCGGCATGACTGGCTGACCCTGGCCACGGCTCTCGCCATCTGGAGCGGGCATTTCATCGTAGCCTGGCTGGTCAGCATCATCTTCCCCGGCCAGCCCATTGCACGCTGGATCGCGCTGGCGCTCAGCATTCTGGCGTTCGCGGCGCTTTACCTGCTGTGGTCGCGCAGAAGCCGGCCGCCGCTGCGGTCAGTTGCCGGGCTGGGGATCGCGCTGTCCACCGCCGGGGTCGCGTTCGACACGATGCCAGCGCTGGTCGGCTAGGCCCCCGTTCGAATCAAACCATGTCTTCGGGCCGCACCACGCGGTCGAACGTCTCGGCATCGACCAGCTTCAGTTCCAGCGCGGCTTCGCGCAGGCTCTGACCACGCTCGTGCGCATGCTTGGCGATCTTCGCTGCATTGTCATAGCCGACCTCGGGTGCCAGCGCCGTCACCAGCATGAGCGAGCGGCCGACCAGCTCGGCGATGCGGTCGCGGTCGGGCTCCATCCCCTCGACGCAGCGGCGGGCGAAACTGTCCATGCCGATGGCCAGCAGATCGATGGAGCGCAGCACGCCGGCGCCAATCAGCGGCTTGAACACGTTCAGCTCGAACGCGCCCTGCAAGCCGCCGATGGTGACGGCCTGATGGTTGCCGATCACCTGCGCGGCCACCATGGTCAGCATCTCGCACTGCGTCGGATTGACCTTGCCCGGCATGATCGAGCTGCCCGGCTCGTTCGCGGGCAATTGCAGTTCGCCAAGGCCCGAACGCGGTCCCGATCCCAGCCAGCGAATGTCATTGGCGATCTTGGTCAGTGACACGGCTAGCGTCGAAAGACTGCCCGACATCTGCACCAGCGGATCGTTCGAGGAGAGTGCTTCGAAGCTGTTGGCGGCAGGCTCGAAGTCTGTGCCGGCAATCCGCGCGATCTCCCGCGCCATGTCCGATGCGAAGCCATTCGGCGCATTCAGGCCGGTGCCGACGGCGGTGCCGCCCTGCGCCAGCCTGCGCAGATCGGGCAGCGCCTGTTCGATCCGCTCTCGCCCGGCGCGAAGCTGGCGGACATAGGCGGAAAATTCCTGTCCCAGCGTCAGCGGCGTCGCGTCCTGCAGGTGCGTGCGACCGATCTTGACGATGTCGGCCCATTCCTGCGCCTTCGTCTCGATCGCGTCGGTCAGCAGGTCCAGAGCAGGCAGAAGCTGGCGTTCCGTTTCCAGCACCGCGGCCACGTGCAGCGCGGTCGGAAAGCTGTCGTTCGACGATTGCCCCTTGTTGACGTGATCGTTGGGATGCACCGGGCTCTTGCCGCCGCGTTCCTGCCCCAGGATTTCGTTGGCGCGGCCCGCGATCACCTCGTTCACGTTCATGTTGGTCTGCGTGCCGCTGCCGGTCTGCCAGATGACCAGCGGGAACTGATCGTCATGCCTGCCCGCGATGATCTCCTGCGCGGCCTGTTCGATGGCATCCGCCAGTTCGCCAGGCAGTCCATGTGCACGATTGACGCGTGCAGCCGCCAGCTTGACCATGGCCATGGCATGCACGACTGCTAGTGGCATGCGCTCCCTCTCGGAAAAGGGAAAATTCTCGATGCTGCGCTGGGTCTGCGCGCCCCAATAGGCGGCTGCGGGCACGGCAATCGCGCCGATGCTGTCCGTTTCCCGGCGTGTCGCGTCCTGGCTCAAGGTACTGCCTCCTGCTTCAGGGGCCAGTCTGTCGTCTGCGGCCCCGCGGGCCCGTTCTTGCCCGCTCCGCCCATTCAACGCGCTGTTTCGCCTGTCGGTCCCGAACGCGGTTTTTCCCGGAACGCTTGTTCTCCCCAAGCGTCGATCAGACAAGCAACAACGCAAGAGGAGAACGACAATGGCCGACAAGCCCCATGACGGACTGCGCCCCGACCAGAAGCCCGCCAACCAGACCAGCGTGAAGAGCGGGAATGTCAAGCAGCGCAGCAGCCATGAGCCGAAGAACACGGATCTCGCGCGCGGCAGCGAGCCGGAGACGCGCGGGTCCAGCCAGCAGCGAGGCTGACCCTGACCTTTGGTCTACCCCACGGGCCGGGCATGACCGACGCGCAGCGCCGGAACGCATGGTCCGGTGCAGATCGCCGGCCGGGGGATCAGGGATCAGCGTGTCCTTCGATGCGATGCGCACGGTCCCTCGCGCACCGGTTTGTCCCGCATCATCTGATCGAATTTGCCTATCAGGACAACCCGCTGCCCATCGGCGAGGAGCAGACGATTTCGCAGCCCTATATCGTCGCAGCCATGATGGAAGCCGCGCCGGATACAGCCCGCTGACACCGTGCTGGAAATTGGTGCGGGCAGCGGTTACGCAGCCGCCGTTGCGGGAGAGCTGGCCGCCCGCGTCATCTCGGTCGAGCGTCACGCTGCGCTTGCCACGGACCGCGCGCGAGTGCGTCGCCGCCCTCGGCTATGACAATGTCGACATTCGCGAAGGCGATGGCAGCGCAGGACTGCCCAAGGAAGCGCCCTTTCGACGCCATCCTTGTTGCAGCTGGCACGCCGGTCGTCCCCGAAAGTCTGAAGCAGCAGCTGAAGGTCGGCGGCCGCCTTGTCATTCCCGTTGGCGATGAGCGGCTTCAGGAACTGCAGGTCATCGTCCGCGAGGATGAGGACCGGTTTACCGAATGCTCCATCGGCAAGGTGCGCTTTGTTCCGCTTGTAGGGCGCGGCGCATGGCCCGGCCCGGCTGCGCAGGCCGACGCATCACCAGCCACCCTGCCCGCGATGATCGCCCGTGAAGCCGTGCATCTTCCCGACCCCGACGATCCGGATTTCGCAGCTAGCTTCGAGCGTTATGCCGACCGCAGGATCGTGCTGCTGGGCGAATCCAGCCATGGCACGCGCGAATTCTATCGCGCCCGTGCGGCGTTCACCCGCCGACTGGTCGAAAAGCACGGGTTTACCATTGTCGCGGTGGAGGCGGACTGGCCCGATGCCGCGGTGAGTCGACCGCTTCATCCGCGATCGTCCGTCGCTGGACGATCCCTCCACCCCGTTCGAGCGTTTTCCCCGCTGGATGTGGCGCAATCCTGCAGATCGCCGAGCTGTCGCGCTGGCTGCGCGATCACAACAGGCGCGCCGATGAGGACGCGAAGGTCGGCTTCTTCGGGCTCGACCTCTACAACATGACCGATTCCATTGCCGAGGTGCTGGCCTATCTCGACCATGTCGACCCCGATGCCGCAGCAAGCTGGCACGCGAGCGTTATGGTTGCCTTACACCATGGCAGCACGACCCCGCCAGCTATGGCCGTTCCGCCCTGTCGATGGGCTATGCGCAATGCGAGCATGATGTCGTGTTCGCAGCTTACGCATTTGCTGGAACAGAAGCTGGAGTATGCCGCTGCCGACGGTACCTATTTCCTCGACGCGTGCAGAATGCGCGGCTGATCGCCAGCGCCGAGAAATACTACCGCGTCATGTATTACGGCGGCAGCGAAAGCTGGAACCTGCGCGATAGCCACATGTGCGACACGCTGACCCATTTGCTGGATCATGGCGGCAGCGATGCGCAAGGCGGTCGTCTGGGCGCATAACAGCCATATCGGCGATGCACGGGCGACCGAGATGGGGCGCGGCGGCGAGCATAATCTGGGGCAGCTGTGCCGCGAACGCTTTGGTGACAATGTCGCGCTGATCGGCTTTGGTACGCATACCGGTACGGTTTCGGCTGCTTCGCGCTGGGGCGGTAAGCGCGAGGTGAAGCAGGTCACCGCCATCGCACGAGGATAGTTATGAACGTCAATTCCACTTGTCGCATGCGCGATCGCTGCCTGCTGGACCTTGGTCCATCACTCTCTCCTGACCTGCGCCGCGCCCTGGAAGAGCCGCGGATCGAGCGGTTTCATCGGCGTCATCTATCGTGCCCGAGACCGAGTTGCTCAGCCACTATAGCGAAGCCGTGCTGATCGACCAGTTCGACGGGTTCGTCTGGTTCGACACGACCAGCGCGCTGGAACCGCTGGCCGAGGATGCCGTCAGCCCCGATGACAGGGAGTCAGGACGGCAGTGCCCCGACACTTTCCCCTTCGGCGTCCTGAACGCGCCGCCACTCGCCATCTTCGTCCAGGAGGGTCAGCCATCTCGCCCGGCCATGGCCCAGACCTCCATCCAGCCGCTTTGGCAGCGCCATGATGGAGGGACAGCTTTCCCTTCTCCAGGTGCTGCTGCTCGCGCTGTTGCCGACATTGGGGACGGTGCTGGGCGTGCTGCTGGCGGAATGGCGCAAGCCGCCGCAATGGCTGACGGGCGGCGCGCTGCACATGGCGGCGGGGCTGGCAACGGCGGTGGCCGCGATCGAGCTGATCCCCCGCTCTCAGGAGCGGACCGACACCTGGATCATCGCGGTCGCGCTGCTGGTCGGCGCGTGCATATCTCTTGGCTTCTATCGCATATCACTGCGCATGCAGGGCGGTCCCGGCGGGCACAAGCTGATCTGGGGTGCCTATACCGCGATCGCCATAGACCTGTTCAGCGACGGCCTGATGACCGGCGGCGGCAGCGCGGTCGAGGGCGATCTGGGCGTTCTGCTGGCTGCTTCGCAGGTGATCGGCAACCTGCCTGGCGGCTTCGCGATCACGGCTGGTTTTCGTCATGCCGGGTTCGAGCGCAGGAAGCGGTTGAAGGCTGCGCTTTCCTATCCGGTCGTTCCGGTGATCGGTGCCGCGGTCGGCTTTCTTGCCTTGAACGGAGCGGGTGACATGCTGACCGGCTTCGTCCTGGCGCTGTTTGCAGGTCTGCTGATCACCGCCACGGTCGAGGACCTGGTGCCCGAAGCCGACCAGCCGGGTGCCCCGCGCCGTATTTCCAGCCCATCCTTTGCCGTCGGTTTTGTCCTGCTGCTGATGATGTCGGCCTATCTCGCCTGACCCCTGCGCGGCTGCCCTGACCCCTGCGCGGCTGCAACGCCTCGCCCGGTCCAGGCACCGCCCTGCCCTGCCATGCCCCCGGCCTGCCGGACCAAGGCGGCGCCCGTCTCGTTGTTCGGGTGAAAGGAGACTTCCATGACCCAGACAACCGAAATGATCCATGAAGACAATCTTCCCGGCCACGAATCCGCGCTGGACCGCAAGCCGCAATGGCAGCCGCGCTATCCCGGTTCGGGCAGGCTGAAAGGCAAGGTCGCGATCATCACCGGCGGGGACAGCGGCATCGGACGCGCCGTTGCAGCGCTCTATGCGCGCGAGGGAGCCAAGGTCGCGATCGTCTATCTGCTGGAAGATGACGACGCGAACAAGACCCGCGCCATCGTCGAGGATGAAGGCAGCGAGGCCATCTGCATCAAGGCGGACATCGGTTCGCAAAAGATGTGCGAGCGCATCGCCGATCAGGTGATCGAGCGCTTTGGCAGGATCGACATTCTGGTCAACGACGCGGGCGAGCAGCATCCCGACGACGACATCACCGACATCACCGAGGAACAGCTGCGCCGCACGTTCCAGACCAACATCTTCGGCATGTTCTTCATGACGCAGGCGGTGCGGCCCCATCTGAAGTCAAGGGTCCGCCATCGTGAACTGCACCAGCGTGACGATGTACAAGGGCAGCTCGTCGCTGCTGGACTACAGCTCTACCAAGGGCGCGATCACGGCGTTCACCCGCTCGCTGAGCGAAAATCTTGTCGGCGACGGCATTCGCGTGAATGCCGTGGCGCCGGGGCCGATCTGGACTCCGCTCAACCCCTGCGGCGGCGCGGACGAGGAGAAGCTGAAGCATTTCGGCGAAGGCACGCCGATGGGCCGTCCGGGCGAACCGAACGAAGTCGCGCCGGCGTTCCTGTTCCTGGCCTGCGAGGATTCCAGCTACATGAGCGGACAGGTGCTGCACCCGAACGGCGGGATCATCGTCAACGGTTAAGCGGCCGAACGCGCACTAGATGTCGGGCAGGACTCTGATCGGCAAACCCCCAGCCGGCCAGCGTCTTGCCCGAGGCGCGTTTCAGCAGTTCGTCGGCATCGCCGATGGTCCAGTGGTGGGCATTGTCGATGCTCTTCAACTCGTTCCAGCCGATCGGGGCCGCCACGGGCGCTCCGCTGCGGGCGCGCGCCGAATAGGGCAGTACCGCCGTGCTGCCGCGCTGGTTGCGCAGCCAGTCGATGAAGATCTTCCCCTTGCGCTTCGCCTTGCTCATGGTCGCGACGAAGCGTTCCGGCTCCGCCACGCTCAGCGCCTCGGCAAAGCGGCGGGAGAAATCCTTGTGCGTGGCCCAGTCATGGCCGGGGGTCAGCGGAACGACGACGTGCACGCCCTTGCCCCCCGACAGCATGGCGAAGCTGACCAGGCCGATATCGGCCAGCCGGGCGCGAATGTCCTGCGCCGCGCTCTTCACCGCCGCGAAATCCAGTCCCTCGTCGGGATCGAGGTCGAAGATCATCCGGTCGGGAGCTTCGACATCCGTCGGTGCGGCTGCCCCAGCCGTGGAATTCGATCGTCCCCATCTGCACGCATTGCAATATGCCGCGCGCGTCCTCGACATAGAGGTAATCTTCCGTCCCGCCGTCCTTTTCGGCGATCGGCACGTGGTGCACCGCATCGCCGAAACCGCCGCTGTCGTGCTTCTGGAAAAAGCATTTCTTCGCCCGGCCTTGCGGGCACCGGACCAGGCTGACGGGGCGCTTGGCGGCAAAGGGCAGCATGATGCCGGCGACCGCCTCGTAGTAATCGGCCAGTTCGCCCTTGGTCTGGCCGCTATCGGGGAAGATCACGCGGTCGCGGCTGGAGATCTCGACCTCGGCCTTGCCGTGGCAGGAGTCTTGGCAGGTTTCTCCGGCGTGACCTCGTCGGCGTCCTTGTCGGTGCGCAGGCCCAGGAAGCTGCCGTGGCGCACATTGCCTTCCGCGGTGAATTCGGCGAAGGCGATTTCGGCGACCAGCTTCGGCGTGACCCAGGTGACGCCCCTGCTCGACGTCCTGTCCACCTCGGCCGGCGGCGTCTTGCGCTCCAGCCGCTTCATCTTGCGCGGCCAGATGTCGAGGTCGTCGCCGGAAAAGCCGGTGCCGACATTGCCCTTGTAGACCAGTTCGCCGCCTTCGTGCTGCGCCAGCAGCAGCGAGGAGAACGGGCGCCCCTTGGCGCTGCTCTTCTTCCAGCCGATGATCACGAATTCCTGCCGCCGCGTGCATTTGACCTTCAGCCAGCCCTTGCTGCGCGCGTGGCGATAGGCAGCGTCGATCTTCTTCGAGATGATCCCTTCCTGCCCCGCCTTGCACATCGCGGTATAAAGCTTCTCGCCCGCGCCGATGACGTGATCGGCGACATGGATCGGCGGCGCCGCGTCGCCGAGCAGCGCCTCCAGCCGTTCCTTGCGCTCGATATTGGTGAGCCCGGCCAGATCCTCGCCGTCCAGTTCGAGCAGGTCGAAGGCATGGAACTGCAGCCGATCGTCCGCGCCCTGCGATCCGTGGCCGCGCTTCAGCACCTGTTGCAGGGTGGAGAAATCGGGATTGCCCTTGCTGTCGGTCGCGACGATCTCGCCGTCGATCAGGCAGGGCGGCAGGTCCAGCCCGGCCAGCACGCCGACAAGCGGCGCGAACTTGTCGGTCCAGTCCTTGCCGCTGCGCGTGTAGACCCGCACCTCGTCGCCCTTTGCGGCGATCATGGCGCGGTAGCCGTCGAACTTGATCTCGTGCATCCAGCCATTGCCGGCGGGCACATCGTCGACCAGCGTCGCCAGTTGCGGCTTGCGAAAGCCGGGCAGCTTGCGCATCCGGTTTCGCCGCGCGTTTGCCGGGCGGCCTGGCCTTTGCCGAATTGCGCTTTGCGGCCTTTTTCATTTCGGCGGTGAAGGCGTCGCCGCTCTTGTCCTTCAGCGAATATTCGCCCTGCTTGTCCGCCTCGATCTCTGCCATGGATCGCCCTGTCAGCACGCTGGTCAGTTCGCGGTCGACCAGCGCGTCGCCCTCTTCCGCGTACGCGTCGTCCAGCTTGCGCAGCAGCCAGTTTTCCCGCTTTTCTCCCGGCTTTTTCTTCAGCCTTATCAACAGCCATTCGCCCTTCATCCGCTCCCCGTTCAGGATGAAGTGAAGATGGCCCTTCTCGATGTCTGTGGCGCTCTTGCCCTTGATCGGTGCCCATGTGCCGCGGTCCCACAGCATGACCGTGCCGCCGCCATATTCATCCTTGGGGATCGTGCCTTCGAAGGTGCCATAGGAGATCGGGTGATCCTCGGTCCGGACGGCCAGCCGCTTGATGTCGGTATCGGGCGAAGGCCCCTTGGTCACCGCCCAGCTCTTGTAGACGCCGTCCATTTCCAGCCGCAGGTCCCAGTGCAGCCGCGTCGCGTCGTGCTTCTGGACGATGAACCTTGCCTCGGCGCCCGGCTTGCCAGCTTCGCCCCTGGGCTCCGGCGTTTTCGCAAAGTCGCGCTTTGCGTTGTATTCGGCGAGCGGATCAGCGCGTGTCGTCATGGGATTTCCTTTCCAGCCGCCGGTCTTCCTTGCCGAACCGGGCCTCCACCGCCCGAAGCAGGGTGATCATGGCAAGACTGATCACGGACAAGGCAGCGACCAGCGGCCATTGGCCCGCGCCGCACGCCATACCGGTAATGGCGGCAAGCCAGAGATGTGCTGCCGTGGTCAGATTATGGATCCGCCCCTTGCTGAACACGATCAGTCCCGCGCCGACTATGCCGATGAACGCGCCCGCTGCCTCGAACAGGCGAAGCGGGTCCATGCGCGGGCCGTCGAGCTGGTGAAACAGCGCCAGCGCGGAAATGACCATCGCCGCCGCCGAAACGCAGACCAGCCCGTGCGTCCGCATGCCCGCCGCGTGCCCGCGCCATTCGCGGTCCAGTCCTAGCAGCAGCCCCAGTATCGACGCCACGCCAAGGCGGGCAATCATGTCCCAACCCATCCACTGGAGCGGAGTGGCTTCGTTCAGTTCCATGGCTTCAGGCCGATTTCTTCCTGCTGGCCGCCGTCTTGGGGGCGGCGGTCTTGCGCTTCGCTGCAGTCTTGCCTGCCCGTCTTGCCCTGGGGCTTCTCGGCATCCACCGACTTCTTGAGCGCAGCCATCAGGTCGATGACGTTGGAGCCGGACGCCTCGGTCGGCTTGTCTGCGTCCTCCAGGATCTTGGAGCCGCCCTTGGCCTTGGCCTTCTTGTCGATCAGCTTGCGCAGCGCCTCGACATAGCGGTTCTCGAACTCGGACGCGTCGAAGGGCGCGGACTTCTTCTCGATCAGGCTGGTGGCAAGATCGAGCAATTCCTTGTCCGGCTTGTCCGCACCGATGTCCGCAAAGAACGCCTGGCCCTTGCGAACCTCGTCGGCATAGCGCAGCGTTTCCAGCAGCAGGCCCTTGCCGCAGGGTTTCAACGCGACCAGCTTTTCCTGCCCGCGCACCGACAGCTGCCCCAGCCCGACCTTGCCCGACTGGCGCAGCGCGTCGCGCAGGACGATGAAGGCTTCCTCGGCCAGATCGTCCGCGGGCGCGACGTAATAAGGCTTTTCGAAATACAGCGGGTCGATCTCGCACGCCTCGACGAACTGGACCAGTTCCAGCGT
The DNA here is from genome assembly GCA_963752785.1 of uncultured Alphaproteobacteria bacterium. Lineage (GTDB taxonomy): Bacteria > Pseudomonadota > Alphaproteobacteria > Sphingomonadales > Sphingomonadaceae > Croceicoccus. The sequence continues at coordinate 7,249 of CAVVZE010000011.1, read as the reverse complement.
GCGCTTGCTCTCGATCTTGACGGCCTCGATCTCCTCCTCGTCGAGGATGACGTAATTGCCCTTGGAGATCTCGTAGCCCTTGACGATCTCGTCCCGGTCGATGGGGCCGATACCGGGCACCACCTTTTCATAGCTGATGCGCTTGCCGCTGGGCTCGTGGATCTGGTTGAAGCTGATCTTCGCGCCCGTCTTCGTCGCGGAATAGATCTCGACCGCGATGCTGACCAGCGCCAGCCTGATCTGCCCCTGCCAATATGCCCTTGCCGCCATGCGCTTTCCCCTTTCGGCAAATCAATCGCTGGCGGTGCGGATGGGTTCCTTCAACTGCATATCGACACGACATATCGACGGGGCTGGTCCAAGTCGCTAGGGCGAGCGGCATGACCAAGGCCATCAGCATCCGCCGCCCCGATGACTGGCACGTGCATTTGCGCGACGGCGCGATGCTGGCTGCGGTGGCCCCCTATACCGCGCGGCAGTTCGGGCGCGCTATCGTCATGCCCAATCTGTCGCCGCCCGTCACGACCGTTGCCGCGGCAGAGGCCTATCGCACGCGCATCATGGACGCGGTCCCGGCAGGCCTGGATTTCACCCCGCTGATGACCTGCTACCTGACCGATGGCGCCGATCCGGCAGAGATCGAGCGCGGGTTCCGGCAGGACGTGTTCACCGCCTGCAAGCTCTATCCCGCCCATGCGACGACCAATTCGGCCCATGGCGTGACCGACATCCGCAAGCTGACGACCGTGCTGGAGGCAATGCAGCGCATCGGCATGCCGCTGCTGATCCATGGGGAGGTGACCGACAGCGACGTCGACATCTTCGACCGCGAGGCCGTGTTCATCGAGCGCACACTGGCCCCGCTGGTGCGCGATTATCCCGCGCTCAAGGTCGTGCTGGAGCATATCACAACAGCCGACGCGGTCGACTTCGTCGAGGGCAGCGGCCCGCAGGTCGCCGCGACGATCACGCCGCAGCACATGATCATCAACCGCAACGCGATTTTCGCGGGCGGCGTCCGGCCGCACAATTACTGCCTGCCCATTGCGAAGCGCGAAGGGCACCGGCTTGCGGTTCGCAAGGCCGGGGTTTCCGGCTCGCCCAAGTTCTTCCTCGGCACCGACAGCGCGCCGCACGAGATTGGCCGCAAGCAGAGCGCGTGCGGCTGCGCTGGCATCTTCAACGCGCCCTTTGCGATCGAAACCTATGCGCAGGTTTTCGAGGATGAAGACGCGCTGGACAGGTTCGAGGCGTTCGCTTCGCTGAATGGCCCCGCCTTCTACGGCCTGCCCGCGAACGAGAATACAATCACGCTGCAGCGCCGCGACCATCGGGTGCCCGAAACCTTGGGCGAAGGCGAAACCTGCGTCGTGCCGTTCCACGCGGGCGAGACGCTGCGCTGGAAGCTTGCGGAATAGCCGGAAACCGAGCGATCGCGGCGCGAACCTGCCCGGCTTGCGGCAATTGCAGGAAGTTCGAAACCTTCGCCCATCGCAGCCGTTGGGCCTGCGAAAGGTGAACCGATGCCCAGATTGATCGTTGTTTCCAACCGCGTTGCGGATATCCATTCGTCCAATGCCGCAAGTTCGGGCGGGCTGGCCATGGCAATGGCGGGCGCGCTAAAGGAGGAAGGCGGGGTCTGGCTGGGCTGGAGCGGCGAGACCACCGACGACGGCGACGGCCCGCCGCAATTCACGACCGTCGACAATGTCACACTGGCCAAGATCGACCTGTCGCAGCAGCATGTCGAGGAGTATTACAACGGTTATGCGAACCGGACCTTGTGGCCGCTGTTCCATCACCGCACGGACCTGACGGCCTACGAACAGTCCTTCAGCGAATCCTATCTCGACGTCAATCGCACCTTTGCCAAGGCGATCCGCTCTTTCGTGCAGCCGGACGATGTGATCTGGGTACAGGACTATCACCTGATCCCGCTGGGGCGCGAACTGCGGGCGCTGGGCGTCGACAACCGCATCGGTTTCTTTCTGCACATCCCATGGCCGGAGCGCGAGCTGTTCGTTACCCTTCCCCAGCATTCGGACCTTGTCTGGTCGCTGTTCGGCTATGACCTGATCGGTTTCCAGACCGAGAAGGATCTCACCGCCTTTCGCGACTATTTCCAGACCGAACTCGACTCCCAGCCGGATGACGAGGGGCTGATCGACCTGTTCGGCAGGCGGCTGATGGCCCGCAGCTATCCGATCAGCATCAATCCGTCGGAGATGGCCGAGCTCAGCCAGACCGAAGAGGCGGCGACGAGTTTCCGGCGGATGCGCGAAGGCAACAAGGACCGCAAGATCCTGCTGGGCGTCGACCGGATCGATTATTCCAAGGGGCTGCCGCACAAGTTCGCGGCCTATAACCGCTTCCTCGAACGTTTCCCCGAGCGGCGCGGCACCGCCAGCCTGTTCCAGATCGGTCAGCCGAGCCGCAGCCTGGTCGAGGAATACCAGGATCTGGGCGAGGAGCTGGTCGCCGAAGCCGGGCGCATCAACGGACGGTTCGGCCGGCTCGACTGGACCCCGCTCAGCTATCACACACAGTCGTACGGCAGGGATGCGCTGGCCGGGATCTACCGCGCGGCCGATGTCTGCCTGGTCACGCCGCTGCGCGACGGGATGAACCTTGTCGCCAAGGAATTCGTCGCGGCGCAGGATCCCGACGATCCGGGCGTGCTGCTGCTGTCACGCTTTGCCGGCGCGGCGGAGCAATTGACGGAAGCCGTCTTCATCAACCCCTATGACAAGGAACAAAGCGCCGAGGCCATCGCGCAGGCGCTCGACATGCCGTTGAAGGAACGCCAGGAGCGCTGGCGCGCGATGTTCGACACGATCTCCAATTCCAGCCTGACCGCCTGGAAGAACAACTTCATGGCCGATCTGAAGAACGAGGACCGGCCCGACACGCCCAAGCGCGACGGCGTCTACGCTTTCTGACGCGGCGCCGGGTCGCCGGACCTGCCATGCGCTGCCGCGTGTCTTTGTGCGCCGCGGCCCCCCGCCAGCCGGTCGGCTGCGGCAATCAGCGACAGATGCGACAGCGCCTGCGGGAAATTGCCAAGCTGGATATCGTCCGAGGCCGACAGTTCCTCTGCAAGCAGCCCGAGCATCGTTGGCGCGGCCCAGCAGCCGTTCGAACAGCTCTCTCGCATCGTCCTTGCGCCCCTGCGCGTGATAGGCATCGGCCAGCCAGAAGCCGGCCGCGACAAAGGCGCCCTCGCTCTGCCCCAGCCCGTCGTCGGTTTCCTCGGTCCGATAGCGCCAGACCAGCCCGTCACGGACAAGCTCGCTCTCGATCGCCGCAACGGTGCCGATCATCCGCTGGTCGAGGGGTCCAGCAGGCCGACGAACGGCAGGCGCAGCACCGCGGCGTCCAGCGCGTCGTCATCATAGGCGCGCACGAAGCTGTTGCGCTTGCGGTCGAAGCCCTTTTCCAGCACCTCCTCGCGCACGGTGTCGGCAAGCGAGGCGTAATGGCGGCTCAAGCTTCGGATCGCGATCGTGCAGCCACGCCGCCGCCCGGTCGAACGCGACCCAGCACATCGCCTTGGAATAGGTATGATGATGCAGCGGTCCCCGGCTTTCCCAGATACCGGCATCGGGCTGGGTCCAGATCCCTTCCAGCCTGGCCGCAAGCATGCGGATCAACGTGTCGGTCTCGTTCTCGTGATGCTCGTCCGACAGGCCGATCCGGGCCGCACGGTAGAGCGCGTCGATCACCTCGCCATAGGTGTCGAGCTGCAGCTGCACCTGTGCGCCATTGCCGAAGCGGACCGGCTGCGCGCCGCCGAACCCGGCAAGCCAGTCCGCCTGCCATTCGATCGCGCGCGGTTCGCCCATGACGGTGTAGAACGGGCGAAGATCGATCGGATCGCCGCCGATGGCGCGCCGCAGCCAGGCGATCCATCCCGCCGCCTCTCCGTTGAATCCGACCCGGCTGAGCGCCATAGCGCAAGGTCGCGTCGCGCAGCCAGCAATAGCGGTAATCCCAGTTGCGGCTGCCGCCCGGCTCTTCGGGCAACGAGGACGTGACCGCCGCGACGAAGCCGCCGGTGGGACGATGGATCATGCCCTTCAGTGTCAGGACCGAGCGCAGCACGGCATCGCGGTAGTCGCCGTCATAGTCGAACTGGCTGGCGATGTCGGCCCAGTACGCCTCGGTTTCCTTCAACCTCATGCGGATCGACGGGTCGGCTACCTTCTCGTGCGATGGGAACCACGTCAGCACCAGCGCGGAGGATTGACCCTCGTCCAGTTCGATCCGCGATTCGAAGCGGCGATCCTCTGAATTCGATCTCTGCGTCGAAGGTCAGGCTGACGCCGTCCGGTCCGCTGATCGCCAGCGCCCTGTTCGCCCGAACAATGGCGGACCAGCGGATGAATGCGCCCGAAATCAAAGCGGAGGTACAGCTCGCTGGTCAGGCACACGCTGCCCTCGAGGCATTCCACGATGCGCACCAGTCGGGCGATTTCCCCGATCGGCATGAAGTCGATGATGCGCGCTCGGCCCGAGGGCACGGTGAATTCGGTTTCAGGATAAGGCTGTCGCCGCGGTATCTTCGGCTGGTCGAGATGATTTCCTCCTCGAACAGGAAATGCCAGCAGCCATTGTCCTTGTCGCCCAGGATCGCCGCCATGCAGGCCTCGGAATCGAAGCGCGGGAAGCACAGCCATTCGATGGCCCGCTCTTGCTGACTAGCGCTGCCGTCTCGCCATCGCCGATGATCGCATAATCCGAAATGCGTTTTGCGCTTGCGTTCACCATCTCCTGCGACCGGTCCGCGTACCCAGCAGACCGATCGCACCGATCACCATCCGCCGCCACGCCCAGCGCGGCGCCGTGTTTGGTCACCCACAGTTGGCTGCTGCTGGTCCGCGCCTCGTCATCGAAGCGCCCGTGCGCGCCGTGATCGCCGGGGACGGGTTCGTAGAGATTGTCGCGCCGGTCGGGCGAGACCGGCGTGCCGGACTGCTGCCCGCTGAAGCCCGTGCGCGCCAGATAGCGGTCGACCAGCGGAGAAGCCAGCCGGTCGCCCCAAACCGCCTTGAGCGTCGGCCAGCCCAGCTTGACCGACTTACGATTGGAATGGGCCGCGAAATGGATCGCGTCGGCCGCGACCTCGGGCTGATAGGGTGGGCTGGCGGGGCGCGGCTTGTCGGGCATGGTGGTGCGAATCCAGTCGAACTGCGGCGTGTTCACCCCCGGCAACTGCACCATGGTGGTCCGCACGTTCGATTTCGCGTGCAGCAGTTCGCTGCGCAGCGAATCGTGAAAGCCCTGGATGGCGTGCTTGGCCCCGCAATAGGCCGATTGCAGCGGAATGCCGCGATAGGCGAGCGCGCTGCCCACGAGCACGACTGCCGCGATCGCGCGGCACCATGCGCTTCAGAGCCGCCATCGTGCCATGGACCTGCCCGTGATAGGTCACATCGGTGACGCGGTGGTAATCGTCCATGTCCATATCCATGAACGGCGCGAGCACGCCGGCAAAGGCGGCATTGATCCAGATGTCGATCGGGCCGAACGCATCCTCGATCGCATCGGCTGCCTCGTCGACCGCCTTGTAATCACTGACATCGCAGGCGCAGATCAGGGCTTCGCCGCCCAGCTTCTCCACATCCCGGCTGGCGCCTTCCAGCCCGTCCTTTCCGCGGGCGATCAACCCGATGCGGGCGCCGTCCCGCGCGAAACGACGCGCCACCGCCCGGCCCACGCCTGCAGAGGCTCCGGTGATGGCGACGACGGGCGGGCGGTGCTCTTGCTGTTTCATGTCTATCTAAAGCACACCGCGGGGCGCAGGTTCCGGAATGCGTGCGCGGACATCAGTCGTCTGACACGACCGAGCTGAACAGCTGCTTCACGCTGCCCTTCAGCATGCTGGCCTCTTCGGGGTCCCCCTTCATGGCGGTGGTCATGAACGCGAACTGGCCGAGCGTTCGTCCGCCCGCCTGCCCCTGCCGCGTCGGGGGCGGTTCGGTTGACACAGGCGACATGTCCTACAACGCCTGTCACCCCCGTGTGAGGCGCACAATCGTGCGGGTTTCGGGGCGGTTGGTCCACACCATGGGGGTGCGGGGAAACGCAGAGCCGCGCGTCAAGCGTTCGAGCCGTACCAGCCTTCCAGCGCGCCCTGATAGGTGCGTGCGCGGCGCAGCGCCTCTGCGCCCTCGGCGCCGGCTTCGTCGTCGGTCCAGTCGAGCGGGCCGGGTTCGATCCGGGCGAGCAGCTCGTCGAAACCCTTGGCGCTGTATTCGCGGGCAAGCTGGTGGCGGCCCACCTTCCACGGGTTGGCGGCGATCCAGATGGCCAACTTGTCATACTGGCGTGAGGTGCCGACCAGCTCGCCCTTGTAGTAGTGGGGGACTTCCACGCCGTTGATCGCGCGGTCAAGCATCGCATGGGGATGGGTAATGCCCGCCTCCAGCGCGACTTCCCAGCCGAGCGCGAAAGGCGTGCCGACCAGACGGTCGCGCAGCTTGTAGGCGGACTGGCGCGAGAGGCCGACGGCGGAGGCGGCCTGCGACACGGATTGCGAAGCGGCGAGTTCGCGCAGGAAAGTGGTCATCTTGGTGCGGTCCCAGCTGTTGTGATGCGCGGCGCGAGCAGGACGGGCAGGCTTAAGGGCGGTGGTCATGAGGAAAGCACTCCAAAAACAGGGGCGCGGCAGCGCCCGAAAAGCGCAGGTCAGGAGGGAAAGCGCGCGGGAGGCGCAGAGCAAGTCGTGAGGGGGAGCGCTAGAACGGGGCGCGAAGCGACTCCCGCAAGCGCGAACGCGCGCCGCCGCTTATGCGGCGAAGCCAAGGCCCCCGGATGGGGGCCGCCCGGCGTTCGAGGGGCCCCAAACAAACCAACGGCGGCACCCGCCGCCCTGGCAGCTTACGCGCAACAGAACCCTCCCCCCTGCGCCACCTTTGCGGCGAGGGATATTCAAAGCTCCGCGCCCTGCCCCAGAGCACTTCCTCATTATGGAGGTGCTGGAGCGCTATCTCGTTGGTGGAAGGCGTCCCGGTCCCGAGCTGCCCAGCCTCGACATGAGCGCGCCAGCGGCGGGCATGGTCGATGGTATCGCGGTCGGACGATAGGCGGATTTCAAGCGGCATTTCCGGTTCCTCTCTGTGCGAGGGTTGATGGGACCGGGTTAGTTATGGGGAACGGAGGGTGTAGGAAAATTAAAAAATCAGAACTTTCAGCAATACCGTGAATGTAAACGAAAAGCAGCAGGGAAAAAAAAAAAAAAAAAAAAAAA